>DATNBL010000060.1:0-16405 GCA_035571935.1 Pseudolabrys sp. | reverse complement strand
CGCGACTTCGAGGAGGCCTTCGACGCCGGCATCCACGCGATGCTGACGCCGGCGACGCCGTCGGCGGCCTTCGGCCTCGGCGAGAAGGGCGGCGCCGATCCGGTCGAGATGTATTTGAACGACGTCTTCACGGTGACGGTGAACATGGCCGGCCTGCCCGGCATCTCCGTGCCGGCCGGTCTCGACGCACAGGGGCTGCCGCTCGGCTTGCAGCTCATCGGCCGGCCGTTCGACGAGGAGACGCTGTTCTCGCTCGGCGAGGTGATCGAGCAGGCCGCCGGACGCTTCACACCGCAGACGTGGTGGGCCTAGTCCGCGTGGTCGAGGCTGGCCACCGGCGGCAGGTCGTGATCGCTCGTCACCGTCGTCTTGCCGCCGAGATCGCCTCCCGTGAGGATGAAGACCGCCGCGCCGAGCGCGACGATAATGCCGACGAACAGGCCGAGACTGCGCGTATCGTGATCCATTCCCGGCCAACGTCCGCCGCCGGGAGCGGTTCCTGCGCCGATACCGCAACCCCGCTCTGCCGGGAGCGCGGGCGCCGGACACGCCGGTTCAGCGGAACTTGCCCGGCATCGCTCCGGCGGCTACCTGTACCGGCATGAGCGCACAGGCTAAATCCACCGCTTCCGGCAAGCTGATCCGCGGCGCGACCGGCGACTGGGAAGTCGTCATCGGCATGGAGGTGCACGCGCAGATCACCTCGCAGTCGAAGCTCTTTTCCGGCGCCTCGACCGCGTTCGGCGGCGCGCCGAACAGCCACGTCTCGCTCGTGGATGCCGCCATGCCGGGCATGCTGCCGGTCATCAACGAGGCGTGCGTCGCGCAGGCTATCCGCACCGGGCTCGGGCTGAAGGCGAAGATCAATCTGAAGTCGGTGTTCGACCGCAAGAACTATTTCTATCCCGACCTGCCGCAGGGCTATCAGATCAGCCAGTACAAGTCGCCGATCGTGGGCGAGGGCGTGGTCTCGGTCGACGCCGACGGCGGCGACACCGTCGAGGTCGGCATCGAGCGCCTGCATCTGGAACAGGACGCCGGCAAGAGTCTGCACGACCGCCATCCGAACCTCTCCTATGTCGATCTCAACCGCTCCGGTGTGGCGCTGATGGAGATCGTGTCGAAGCCCGACCTGCGCTCGTCCGCCGAGGCGATGGCGTACCTCGCCAAGCTGCGCTCGATCCTGCGCTATCTCGGCACCTGCGACGGCAACATGGACGAGGGCTCGCTGCGCGCCGACGTCAACGTGTCGGTGCGGCGGCCGGGCGAGCCGCTCGGCACGCGCTGCGAGATCAAGAACGTCAACTCGATCCGTTTCGTCGGCCAGGCGATCGAGCACGAGGCGCGGCGCCAGATCGAGATCATCGAGGAGGGCGGCGCGATCGAGCAGGAGACGCGGCTGTTCGATCCCGGCCGCGGCGAGACGCGCTCGATGCGCTCGAAGGAAGAGGCGCACGACTATCGTTACTTCCCCGACCCGGACCTGCTGCCGCTCGAGGTGACGGCGGATTATGTCGCCGCGCTCGAGAAGCAGCTGCCGGAGCTGCCGGACGCAAAACAGGCGCGCTTCGTGCGCGAGTTCGGGCTGTCGGCCTACGACGCGCGGGTGCTCGTCGCCGAGCGCGAGACGGCGGAGTATTTCGAGGCTGTCGCCAGAGGCCGCGACGCCAAGGCGGCGGCGAACTGGGTGATCAACGACCTGACCGGCCGTCTCAACAAGGAAGGCAAGGACATCGGCGCGTCGCCGGTGTCGGCGGCGCAGCTCGGCGCCGTGCTCGACCTGATCGGCGACGGCACCATCTCCGGCAAGATCGCCAAGGACCTGTTCGACATCGTCTGGAGCGAAGGCGGCGACCCGCGCGCGATCGTCGAGGCGCGGGGCATGAAGCAGGTCACAGATGTCGGCGCCATCGGCAAGACGATCGACGACATCATCGCGAAAAATCCGGACAAGGTCGCCGACGCGAAGACCAATCCGAAGGCGATCGGCTGGTTCGTCGGCCAGGTGATGAAGGCGTCGGGCGGCAAAGCGAGCCCGCAAGCGGTCAACGAACTGCTCAAGAGCAAGCTCGGGCTCTGACGCGCATCGCCGCGCGCGTCGCGAATCAGTGACGACCGATTCGCTCGTTTTTGATCGATTCCGGGTCTGCGACCCCCGCAAACAAGCCTGCCTGTGCAAAAAATTTTCGATGCGCGGCGTGATGCATCGGCAATGAGTTTTGCCGGTGAAATCCGGCGGCGGCGGCGCAAGCTTTACGGCCGCGCGCGTCTCACTATTGAAATCGGCGGCGCGCGAGAACGCCTTATTTGATCGATGTTTTTTGCAATCACGCGCAAGCGGTGCAAATCGCGCGCGCATTGCCGCATCGCCGATCGCGTTCGCTGCGCGTCACCGCGCGGCGCGCGCGTTTCGATGCGCCGACGGCGCGCCGCGTACACGCTTCCTTAAGTGGAACGCTGCTTTTTTCGTTGTGCTGTAGTAAACGAAATGCAGTGCGCTTCGATTCGCGATGCGCACTGAAGCGACACCGCCATGATCTCATGGCTAGGAGGGCAGCAATGGCGAAACGTAGAAAGAAGGCAGCGGCGAAGAAGACGGCGAAGAAGAAGGGCCGGAAGAAGAGGCTCTAGTCTGACGCCACGTCTCGATCTTCGCACTACTTGGTGTTGAAGATTGCGTCATACGGGCCGGTGGCGGCCACGGGGTTGCCAGCGTGACGCGGCACTGCGCGGCGCCCCGGTTCCGGATGACACTTCAGGGCGTCGGCGAGACAGAGGCTCTCGCCGACGCCCTCGGATTTTCAGGAGGCCGCGTTCGCGGCCGGCCGTGAGGCGCTGAGATCAGCCGCCGGCCTTCAGGCGCTTGTTGCAGGCGCTCCAGAATTTCGGCCAGGTCATTCCCTTCTCGACCTTGCCGGCGGCCTTCGCCGCCTTCCATTCACCGCCACACTTCCTCTGGCGCTCGCGCATGGCCTGCTGGCCGGCCGAGAGCGGCTTTTTCGGCTTCGCCGTCGTCGTCGCCGCAGGCGCCGTTGTTTGCGCCTGCGCCGGCGTCATGAGCGCCGGTGCGCCGATCAGCGCCACGGCGACGGCCACGGCAAGGATCGCTCGTCTCATGGTTTCCTCCCCTTTTGCCCAGTCCCGGCCTGCAACGGCGGTCCGCGCCGCCACAACCCGTTCCTCACAATAACCACCTGTGATTGTATCGGTAAAGTGCCCGGCCAGGCCGCGCGCCCGGTATGATCGGGGCTGCGGGAGGAAGTCATGGCGCGCGAGGCAGCAAAGCGGGCGGCAGGGAAGAAGGCGGCGAAGGCGCAGCAGCCGATCGCGCTCTACTACTGGCCGACGCCGAACGGCTTCAAGATCTCGATCATGCTGGAAGAGTGCCGGCTGCCCTACACGATGATCCCGGTGAACATCTCCAGGGGCGAGCAGTTCAATCCGGACTTCCTCAGGATATCGCCGAACAACCGCATGCCGGCGATCGTCGATCCGCACGGGCCGGGCCGGCGTCCGATCGCGATCTTCGAGTCCGGCGCCATACTTCAATATCTCGGCCGCAAGACCGGCAGGTTCTATCCCGCCGACGAGCGCGGCCGCGCCGAGGTCGACCAGTGGCTGTTCTGGCAGATGGGGGGCCTGGGCCCGATGGCCGGCCAACTCAACCACTTCAAGCACTACGCGCGGGAACCTTTGCCTTACGCGATCAAGCGCTACGAGGACGAGGTCAACCGGCTTTACGGCGTCATGAACACGCGGCTTGCCGATCGCGACTACCTCGCCGGCCGCTATTCGATCGCCGACATGGCCTGCGTCGGCTGGGTGAACCTGTGGAAGCGACAGGGACAGCTCATCGACGACTTCCCGCACCTCAAGCGCTGGCTGGAGACGGTCAAGGCGCGGCCCGCTGTGCAGAGGGGGATGGCGCTCGGCATGGCGCTGCGCCAGGGCGTCGACATGAAGGACCCGAAGGTGCACGCGGTGCTGTTCGGGCAGCGGGCCCGCACCGCCTGACCGAAACGCCGGCGATGGTGGACTGCCGCGGTGGTTAGCCCGGGTTGAACGGGATGGGTTAGCGATTTCTCACCACACAGCGAAAAGGCGCGAAAGGGTGCGCCAATCGCGCATTTTTGCAACCGGCGGCGGGCAGGGCGCCGGCGCGTTCACGTTCGATTCATTGCGACATTTAAACTGCCATTCAAATTTTAGCCCGAAGATCGCGTCTGTCCGGTGACACGGATGACAGGGATGCGGCCGGGCCGCCGATGGGGATCGGCGCGCCGCGGCTTTAAAAAAACCGGGAGGCCGAAATGGCTGACGTGGGACTTGCTTGCGCCGCTGGCGCCGATCCGTCGAACGCGCAGGAGTGCTTCGCGCTCGGCATGATCCACTCCGCCGGCGCGGGCGTGGCGATCGATCTCGTTCAGGCGCACAAGTGGTTCAACATCGCCGCGATGCGCGGTCATGCCGACGCCGCGCGGCTGCGGCGCGAGATCGCCGAGCAGATGAGCGACGGCGAGATCGGCCTGGCGCAGCGCGCCGCGCGCGACTGGCTGCGCGCGCATCCGCAGCCGGCAGCGCCGGTGCGCGAGACGCGGATCGCGGCCTGATCGTCAGGCTCAGTCGCGGTAATAGCGCCGTTCCTCACGCCTGTGGCGGCGCTCGCGGCCGTCGGTGTAGCGCGGGTTCGGCTCGCAGGTGCCGCCGGCGCCGCTGACCGTCGCCAGGCATTGCTGGAACGTGACAAAGCCGCAATTGCGGCCGCCGCCGACGCGCTCGCTGTACTGCGCGCACCAGGGATATTCACGCGCATGGGCCGGCGTGGGCGCGCTGGTCAAGGCGCTCGCCGCCGCGAGCGCGGAGAGGGCGAAAAGGCCGGTCCGCATCGTCTCAATCTCCTGAAGGATTGTTACACCGTCGCACAATCGCCGCGGCTTGCCACGACGTTCGCCGCCCCCGCGAATTATCGCGGCCAGGTCTCGCCTGCGCGCCTTGCCATTGCCCTACGCGTCGGGCATATCCGCCGCACGCGGAGACGTGGCCGAGTGGCTGAAGGCGGCGGTTTGCTAAACCGTTATACGCTTGTAAAGGCGTATCGAGGGTTCGAATCCCTCCGTCTCCGCCAGCCAACCCCTGAAAACCTGATTGCTCGGACGGCCTGGAACCGCTCATGCCGGGGCAGGGCGGTATTCGCGCCCATGTCGACGCGCACAGCCGTGGGCGTGGCGCAAACGCCAAAAATCCCGGTGGCCCGCGCGAAGGGCGGGCACAGCGGGCGTAAAGGCCGGCCTTGCGCCGGTCAGGCGTTCTGCTCGGCCGTCACGGTCACAGAAATCGTGTCGTCACCGTAAGCGAGCTCAACGCCCGCATGACGCATGATCGCCTCGATGGCGAGCGTGGTCCGGCGCCGCGGCTCGGTATGGCCGAGCTCGATGCGATTGACCGCGCGCTGCGTCATGCCGAGCTCGCGCGCGAGATCGCACTGGCTCCAGCCGAGCGCCGCGCGTCCCATGCGGACGCAGGCGGCGAACTGCAGCCTGTGCCCTTTCGCGGCGGCCTCCGGACCGTCGGGCCGATCGAACATCCCATGCATAGCTGCACACTCCGGACAAAAATTCGGGATGGCGCCCCGGCGGCAGTGCGCCGCCGAGGCTCCAGGTTCGTGCTCAGGGATAGAAGTTGCGCTGGACCCGGAAGATGCCGGACCACCAGTGATTGTCGCCGATGGCGGCACCGGTGAACGCGCTGTCCTGATTGTTGTACATGACGTCGACGCTCAGATCGAGATTGGCGACCGGCGTCCACACCGTGCGCGAGCCGACCTGCCAGTACGCCCAGTTGGCGGACGAGCCGGCGGTCGTTCCGGCCGCGGCGCCTTGCAGCACGGCGCTGGCGGCCGCGCTGTACTCGAACCTTCCGTAGGAGCCGTAGACCGACGATTTCCACAGGCCGTTCCAGAAGTGCTCGTAGCCGCCGGTGACGCTCCACGCCTTGGTCAGATCGACGTTGGTGTTCGACGTCACAACGGCATCCCAGGCCGGACCGAAGGAGGTCGTGCCGCCCTGGACGGTGGTCTGCGCCTGCGCGGCGTTGCTGGCGATGTAGTCGCTGGCGCCCTCGCCGTACTGGAAGCCGGCGATGACGTAGTCGCCCTTGCCGAGCATCGGCAGGTTGACCTTCACGCCGGCGCCGAAGGCGTAGCCCCATTTGTCGGACGGCTCGGTCGGCAGGCCGAGATTGACCTGGTGCGCCGCGGCCGCGACCTGGGCGCTGCCCCAGGCCTGGTCGATGCGCAGGTTGCCGACGAAGTCAGGTGCCGCCTGACCGCCGACGGCATCCGCCACACCGGCCGCGTTCGACACGCCGAGACGGTGGCCGTTGTTGTTCTCCGCGGCGACCGAGGCCGACAGGCCATTGCCGAGCTGTGCGGTGTAACCGAACACCTCGACGCCGCTGCCGACCAGGGTGGAGCCCCAGAAGTTCGTCTGGTTGGAGTAGGGCTGCGTGTCGAAATCGAAGAACGACCCGGTCTTGCCGGCGGTGAAGCCGGCGAACTGGATGAACGCCCACTGATTGTAGAGACGGTTATAGGGCGTCGAGCCGACACCGTTGCTGGGGTCGCCAAGGCCGTTGGCGGCATAGCTGGCGCCCTGGCTGTTGTCGTCGGTGGCGGCAATGAACATGTAGCCGCGCAGCGCGCCGTAGTCCGTCTGGCTGCGGACATCGAGCGTGACCGTCGCGCGCGTACGCCAGTTGTTGTTGGAGTAGCTGCGAGAGTCGTGGTTCGCGAACAGCGGCGTGAACGAGCCGCCGGCATTGACGTCGACTTCGGCGCGCAGGTAGCCGCCGAGCTTCAGGCAGGTATCGGTGCCGGGGATATAGTAGAAGCCGGCGCCGTAGAGCGAGCAGATCTTCACGTACTGTCGCCGCATGGGCGGCGCGCGGCGAATACGCGCGGCGGGCCAATGCCGATGCGCCGCGGTCGCCGCCGACAGGCGGCGCATGCTGCGTTTGCGCGTCGGTATAGGCTGGGCGCGGACGCTCGCGCGAGCGCCGCGCATCCGCCGCGGCGAGCGTTCGCGTCCGTTGCGCGCGCGCCGCGCGCTAGGCATGCGCTAGGCGCTTTTTAAATTGATAAAATGCGCGTGCGAATCGCGCAGCACAAACGCGTGCGCGCAGGCACGAGCCTGCGCACACGCGTTGTGCGTGATCAACGGAATTGCAAATTAACGCGGCGCGGCGATCATCCGCCGCGGGGCAAGACGATGGCGTCCACCATGTCGGTCGCGTGCGTCAGGGTGTCGGGGTGAAGGTGGGCGTAGCGCTGCGTCGTGCGGGCGTTGGCGTGGCCGAGCAGGCCCTGCACGACGTAGAGCGACACGCCTTCGTTGACCAGGAAGCTCGCGAACGAGTGCCGCAGGTCGTGCAGGCGCACGTCGCTCAAGCCCGCGCGGTCGCGGATGCGCTTCCACGGGAACCAGAGCGAGGGAGAGGGGCGGCCGGTCGTCGGCGCCGGAAAGATGTAGTCGTTGTCGCCGCGCCGGGGGATCGACCGCAGCAGGCCGATCGCCGAGACGCTGAGCGAGATCCAGCGCGGCTTGCCGGACTTCGACATCGGCACGTGCAGCTTGCGCTCGTCCCACAGCACGTCGCCCCAGCGCGCATGCGTGATCTCGTTACGCCGCGCGCCGGTCAACAGCAGCAGCATAATGGCGTCGGCGGCGGTCCGGTTCTCGTCGCTGGCGATGGCTGCGGACAGGACCTGCGCTTCCTCCTTGGTGAGGAAGCGGTTTCGCTGGATTTCCGCGCCCAATTCGATGCCGGCGGTGGGATTGGCGGTCACGCCCGGAACGCGCCATTTCAGGGCGAGATTGTAGATATAGCGGATGATGACGAGGACGCGGTTCGAGGTGCTGGCGGCAAGCCCTTTCGCCTTCATGCGCGAGAGCGCCTCGATGATGTGCTCGGCCTTGATCTCGTCGAGCGCCATGCGGCCGAGAAGCGGCAGCGCGTGGTGCCGCAGGATTGCGTCATCGGTGCGCCAGCTGCGCTTGTAGGTCGCGGCGAAGGGGAGATAGCGCTCGCGCACGAACGTCTCGAGCGTCGGGATCGCGCGCAGCTCCTCGCGTCGCTGCTGCGCGTCCTCGCCGAGGATCGCGCGCGCGAACACCGCGCGGCCCTTGCGCCGGGCTTGCTCCATCGTGACGATGTCGGTGCGGCCGATTTTAAATTGCCGCTCGCGGCCGCGCTCGTCGCGAAAGCGCTGATAGTATGTCTTGCGTCCCGAGGCGCGCACCTCGACAAGGAAACCTTTTTGCCGGGAATCGAAAAAATCCACCTTTTGCAGGCCTTCCGGGCATTCCGCCCGGCGCACGAAGGTGGTTGTCAGGTCGACGACGGGCACTGCGAAAGTCTCTTTTTCAGTTCGTAGTATATAAAAATGGACATTGCGGCTCACGACGACATGTCCCGCGATCAAGATCGATCCAAGGTATTTTTTATTCCCGAGTCAACGGACAAAAGAATCGCGCGATGCGTCTTCCGCGCGAGCGCGCGCGGCGCGTTCGAGACGGAATTGCGCGCTGCGCGGCGATCGCCGGCCGCGTGAACACACTGTTGTGATCCGCGCGTGTCGATTGCATTCGCGAGCGCTGCCGCCCGCGTGATGCGTATGACGCGTTGCGCGTGAGAGCGGATGCGCGTCAGCGAGTCGTCTTGGCTCGGCGCCGCGGCGCGCGCATGACGCGGCCGTTCGAGCGGCCGGCGCCCGGCGGCGGGTGTCGCGCTGACGGCCAGTGCCGCCGCAAGGGTCCGATTCGGCCCGGCGCGGCTCCGGACGGCCGAAATGGGTAGCGAGGTGCCGCGCGCGGTAGCCCGGGGAGACGGTTGCGGCCGGTATCATCTACCTGCATCGGTTGATGTCGGCCTCACCGGGGGCCAAAACAGGTCCCGGAAGGCCGCCGCAGCCGCCCTGATGTCAACCTTTAACATATTGAAATTAATGATATAAGCGCGCCGGGATCAGATGCCGCAGAAGCGTCACAGGGGTGCGGCCAAATTGCGTGTTTTTTGCGCAACAGTCGGTCGGAAACCGTTCCAGGAGCCTGTGGGAAGGGTGCTTCTTCGTTGCCTGGAGGGGGGTAATCGCTAATCTGGCACCTGCGACGGAGGGGGGCATCCCCATGTCGCGCTGTCCGGAAGTCGGATCGCACCTCGAGATACCCAGTACCCAGTTTCGTTTGTGCGTAGGGTCATCAAGTCGGTGTGAAACGGCCGCCGGAGAGCGGGGAGCCAGGGGAAGTTCCAATCGGTGCTGTCGCACTGGACGGATACGGAACCCTCTCACAAGAAACAATGTTTTGGAGGTTCAAGATGAAGATGGTGAAAAGCCTTCTCCTCGGAGCGGCCGCCGGTATGGTGGGCGTTGCCGGGGCTCAGGCGGCCGATCTTCCCGTTAAGGCCAAACCGGTCCAGTACGTGAAGATTTGCTCGCTCTACGGCGCCGGCTTCTACTACATGCCCGGCACCGATACCTGCATCAAGATCGGCGGCTTCGTGCGCGCCGAGGTGAACGTCCTGGCCGGCGGCTCGTTCGCCGTCATGACGTCGGGCGACTTCAACAGCAACTCGAACGCGTCGCTGACCACCTGGCGTTCGCGCGCCGGCGTGACCTTCGACACCCGTTCGCAGACCGAATACGGCACGCTGCGGTCGTACTTCATCGTTGCGACGACGTCGACGAACTCGCAGTCGGGCGGCAACGGCGCCACCAACGGCCTCGGCGCCGGCAACCCGGGCGGTTCGGGTTCCGACCCGTATACCCGCCTGTGGTCGAACGCGGCGTTCATCCAGTTCGCCGGCTTCACGGCCGGTAAGACCGGGTCGTTCTTCGACTTCGACCTCCAGCCCTATTCGAACCAGACCAACTTCTGGGGCTCGAACCTGGCTGGCGGCGGCATCGAAGTGTTCGCCTACACCGCGCAGTTCGGCAACGGGCTGTCGGCCTCGATCGCGGCCGAAAACCCGAACGGTCACCGCATCAGCATCCTCAGCACCCCGAACGGTGCGGCGGCTGCCTCGGGCAACACCGGCACCAACGCCGTCACCAGCTGGGTGTACGCCAACCAGCAGGTTCCGGATCTCGTCGGCAACCTGCGCATCGACCAGGCTTGGGGTTCGGCGCAGATCATGGGCGCCTACCACCAGCTGATCGCCAACTCGACCGGCGCTGCCGCCGGCAACGAGATGGACGACTCGGGCTGGGCCTTCGGTGCGGGTCTGAAGCTCAACGCGCCGATGCTCGGCAAGGGTGACTACGTCCAGGCGCAGTTCACCTACGCCAAGGGCGCGTCGCTCTACGGTGCTTCGGGTGCGGCCGGTGGCTTCGCGCTCACCAGCAACCACGGCACGACCCTCCACTCGGGCATCCTGACCGACGCCGTCATCGCCAACAACGGCATCGACCGGACCCAGGTCTGGAGCGTCACGGGTGGCTACGAGCACTTCTGGAACACCCAGTGGAAGACCTCGCTGTACGGCGCGTACGGCAAGGTCGAGTACAGCGACACGGCTTGCAACGTCCTCCGTCCGGCGACGGCGGCGGCGGCGACGTCGTGCAACTGGGACTACTGGCAGGTCGGCTCGCGCACGGTTTGGACGCCGGTCACCAACCTCGATCTGAGCCTCGAGGTGATGTACAACAAGCTCGACTCCGCGTTCCAGAGCGCCGGCGGCGTGTACGCCGACAAGGACTGGGTCTCGGGCATCTTCCGCGTCCAGCGCAACTTCTATCCGTGATCGGCTGAGCTGATCGCAGATTGGAACCCCCGGCGGGCAACCGCCGGGGGTTTTCGATTCCGGGTCTCGGAAAAATCGCGGGCGGGCTTCCAGCCCTCACAAAGAGCGGCAGTGCCGCCAGCAGAATTGCCGTCCTAAACAGGACGCCGCAGCGCCTTCAGGTCGTGCGACACCTGTTCGAGCACATCGGTCCAATCGCCGTCCCGCCGTTGACGATAAAGCCGGGCGGTTGGGTACCATGGACAATCCGGCCGATCATGCAGCCAGCGAAAATCGGCGTGGAACGGCAGCATGATCCAGACGGGCTTACCCATCGCGCCCGCCAGATGGGCGATCGACGTATCGATGGTGACGACCAGATCCAGCTGGCCCATTAACGCCGCCGTGTCCGAGAAGGATTTGAACTCCCTCGAATAGTCGTTCAGCGTCGTGAGCGCCGCCGCCGCAAGTTTATCGCTGTCGCGCAGATCCTTTTGCAGGCGATACCAGCTGAATCTGTCGGACATGAGCGTGCCGATCCTATCCAGCGGTATCGGGCGCCGTGTGTCGTTTCCTTTTGCAAAATTCGGATTCCCTGACCATGCCACGCCGATCTTTGGCCGCGCGTCGCCGCTGGAAATCCTGATGGCGGCGGGAATCTCGATCTTCCGTGAGTCGATATAGGGCCGTTGAGCCGGAATCGTTTCGACCGTTGTGCGAAATGCCAACGGCAGGCTCAGCAGCGGGCAATGCGCGTCAAAGGGCGGCAACGGCCTGCCTTGGGGGACGATCTCACAGCCCCAATCCTGGGCCTCGAACAGGGAAACAAGAGGCTCTTGAACTTCGAAGACAATTTTCGCGCCCGTGATTTTCAGAAGCTCGATGTATCGAGAAAACTGGATGGTGTCGCCGAAGCCCTGCTCGGCATGGACAAGGAGCGTCTTTCCGGCGACGTCGAAATCATTCAGCCAAAGCGGCTGCGCAAAGCCTCGATCTGGAGTGGTGACGCTTCTCGTTTTCCAGCGCCACTCATAGAGCTTCCATCCCTCATCGAATTCACCGCGCGACAATTTCAGAAGCGCAAGATTCCAGTACGCATCCGGAAAACCGGGCTTCAATTCCAGCGCGCTCTCATAACAAGAGAGGGCGTCCGCATACTCGTTCTGTTCGAAATACGCGTTCCCCCGGCCCAGTCTCGCTTCCGCGGACTTCGGGTTGATCGAAAGGGCTCGGTCGAAGGCGTGGAATGCTTCCCTGTATTGATGCAGGTCGTTGTAAATCCTGCCTCGGCCGAGCCACGCGCCCTCCAGTTCGGGATCGATCGTCAATGCCTTGTCATAGGCGGCGCTTGCCTCGTCGTAGCGCCTGAGATCGTAAAAGACGTTGCCCCGGCCAAGCCAGGCCCCCTCGAGGTCCGGTTTGATCGCCAGCGCCTTATCGAACGCGGCGAACGCTTCGTCATTGCGCTTGAGGAAGTTGCAGACATTCCCCCGGCCAAGCCATGCGCCTTCGAGGCCCGCATCGAGCGACAGCGCCCTGTCATAAGCCGACAGAGCCTCCTGATGCCGATCGAGGCCATAGAAGACATTGCCGCGTCCGAGCCACGCCTCCGCGAGGCCAGGGCTGATCGACAGCGCGCTGTCGTAAGCGGCAAGTGCGTCGTCATGGCGCTCGAGGTCGTTGTAGACATTTCCCCGCCCGAGCCACGCGTCGACCAAGGCCGGCTTGATCGAGAGCGCTTTGTCATAGGCCGACAGGGCTTCGCCGTGGCGCCCCAGCTTGCCGTGAACATTGCCGCGGCCGAGCCACGCTCCCCCGGAATGAGGATCGATCGAAATTACCTTGTCATAAGCGGCAAACGACTCGTCGTAACGCCTGCAATCGTAGAGAGCGTTGCCGCGGCCGAGCCACGCCCCTGCCAGATCAGGCTTGATCGACAGCGCCTTGTCATAAGCGGCGAAGGCCTCGTCGTATCGCTTGAGAGAAGCAAGAGCGTTCGCCTTGCTGCAATACGCGTCGGGAAAATCCCGGTTCCGCGCTATTGCCTTATTGAAATACTCGATCGCTCGTTCGTACTCACGAAGAGGATCAAAGAGAACCGCGCCGGCGTTCTGGTAGCTGAGCGGGTTGGCCGGGTTGGCGGCAATCGCCTTATCGAAATATGCAAGCGCGTCGCGCGGCCGGTTCGTATTTCTTAAAAGGAGACCGTAGTTGCTCAACACCGCGTCGTTGTTCGGGTTTACCTTCAACGCGCGCCTTAGGTATCTTTCGGCGCCGACGTAGTCGTTGCCCGAAAGATTCAAGATGCTCAATAGATGCAGCGCGTTGAAATTATCCGGGTCCTCCTTCAGAATCCCGAGCAGTATTTTTTCCGCGCTCGCAAGATCGTTGCGCTGAAAGAATCCAAAAGCCCGGCTTAGCTCGCGGTCGAAAGAGGCGATCACCATTCGGTCAACCGGAAAGCCGGGCTATGCCATGTCCAGTGGAAGCAGGCGCCGCACGAGGCAGCGCCGTCGAAAGTATACTTGCATCGGAGGCTTGCGGGCAAGTAGTTGAAAATACAGGCGGTTCCGCGTCCGCCGCGGCTCCCGGGAGAGTGCCTCAGCCCGCCTTCCGCCCCTCGCACCGCCGCACGAATGAGGCGATGCGTTCGAGCGTATCGACTTCGGCCAGCAGCGGCGCGTGGCCCTGGTCGGGCACGTCGAAAGTCTCGAAGTCGGGATGGCGCGCGGCCATCGCCGCCACCGTCGTCTCGGTCAGCAGGTCGGAATTGGCGCCGCGGATCGTCATCACCGGCACGTGGCGCAGCGCCTCGAACTCTTTCCACAGCGGCGGCATCGGCTTCTCGAAATTGACGCCCTCCATGGTCTTGGCCAGCGCCGGGTCGTAGGTCGTGACGTAGCGTCCCTTGACCTCCTTGAAGGTGCGGTGCGCCGCCTCGAGCCAGCCGTCATGCGTGACGGCCGGGAATTGCGCGTCGAACAGCCGGCGCAGAATCTCGGCGCCGTCGTCGAACGAGCGTGGCTCGGGCAATTTGCCGACATAGCCCTTGATGCGCATCAGGCCCTTCGGCTCGATCACCGGGCCGATGTCGTTGAGCACCGCGCCGAGGAGCGCGGTCGGCCGCACGGCCGCCATCAGCATTGTGAGAATCCCGCCGCGCGAGGTGCCGACGACCACGGCCGGTAAAGCGTCGAGCGCGGTCATGACCGCGAGCACGTCGGCGAGCTCGACATGCAGATTGTAATTCGCCGGATCGCGGTCGTAGTCGGAGAGCCCGCGGCCGCGATAGTCGAGCGCGATGACGCGCCGCGCTTCGCCGGGCGCCGCGAGCGCGCCGGCCAGCGCCTCGAAGTCGGCGGCGCTGCGGGCGAGCCCCGGCAGGCAGACGACCGTGCGCTCGGCGCTGCGCGGGCCGTAGCTGCGTGCGTGCAGCCTCAAGCCGTCGGGCGCGGTGATGAAGGTGCTGAGGCCGCCTGCGGCGGTGACGGACGTGTCCATGAGGCGATGCTAGCGCGGATCGGAGGCGTGGACTACGCGGCCCTCAATTCGCCGCGCCGCGGCGCAGGTCGGCCTCGATCACCAGCCGGTTCGAGCCGTTGAAGCGGGCGCGGTAGACCTGCAAATTCTCCATGATCCGCTGCACGTAGTTGCGCGTCTCCGAGATCGGGATGCGCTCGACCCAGTCGACCGGGTCGACCTTCGGGTCGCGCGGGTCGCCGAAGGCGGCGATCCACTGCCGCACGCGGCCGCGCCCGGCGTTGTAGCCGGCGAAGGTCAACAGATAAGAGCCGTTGTAGCCGGTCAGCAGGTTCGACAATTCCGCCGCGCCCATCTGCATGTTGTAGACCGGGTCGCTGAGCAGGCGGGCGCGGTTATAGGCCGCCTTGAACTTCTTCGCGGTGTCCTGCGCCGCCTCCGGCGTGACCTGCATCAGGCCCATCGCGTGCGCGATCGAGACGACCTTCTGGTTGAAGTGGCTCTCCTGCCGCGCGATCGAATAGGCGATCGCATCCTCGATCGGCGGCGCGATCGGCGAATAATGCGGCAGGCCAGCGACGGGATAGGCGTAATAGTCGAGCGGCAGGCCGCGGCTGTAACCGCCGCCGCCGAGCAGCACCATCGCCCGCGCGTCGTTGTGCTTGGCGGCGAGCTCGCCCAGCATGGCCATGCCGGCGACATCGTGTGCGCTCTCGCCGAGCTCGGCATACATCGAGGCGATCATGTCGCGCTCGTTGAGCGCGTAGAGCATCTCGGCGGCGCGAACGACCTCGAGATTGCCGAGCGTCTCGCGCTCCTTCGGCGTAAAGGCCGGCGGACCGTGCAGGCCGAGGTCGGGCAGGCCGGCGCGGGCGCGGGCGAGCTGGCCGTAATAGGTCGCGGAATACTGCGCCGCCTTCTCGTAATAGGCGCGCGCCTGCGCCCGCTCGCCGAGCGCGTCGGCGGCGCGGCCGAGCCAGTAGCCGCCGCGGGCCAGCGCGTGCGGATTGTGCGTGCCCTCGAGGATATGCGCGAAATGCGCCATCGCCGTCTTCGGGTCGTGCAGGAAGCGCAGCGCGATCCAGCCGGCGGTGAAATGCTGGTCGACGCGGTAGTTGCCCTGCTTCGGCGGCGCGGCGTCGCGCGCGATGCGATAGGCGGTCTGCGCGTCGTGGTCGTCGAGCAGCTTGCGGATGACGAGGCGCCGCTCGATCCACCAATGGTTCGTGTCGATGAAGGTGTCGGCGTCGTGCGACGCGGACAGGATGACGCGGCCGGCTTCCTCCGGCTTGTTCTCGCGGCGCAGGAATTGCGCGCGCGCGAAGAGGTAGCCGGGCTCCGAGCGCGCCGCCATCGGCACGGCGTCGAGCAGCGCCTTGGCGTTGCGCGTGCGCTTGATGACGGCCGCCCAGGCGCGCGCCAGCGCCGGCTCGTTGCCGCCGACGCGTTCGGCGGCGCGAATGCCGGCCTCGCTGTCGTCGGCATAAAGCCGGGCGTTCATCCGCATTTTGTTGTCGGCCGGCGTGATCATGTCGCCGAACAGCTCGATGACGCGGTGCTCGACGTCGGCGCTGCAATCCTCGTTGCGCCAGGCGTAGCGCACCAGCGCCGCGGCGCCGTTGCGGTCGCCGGCGGCGAGCAGGGCCTTCGCCAGCGCGTAACGGCCCTTGGCCGTCGTCGGCTGGTGATGCGCGAAGAAGGCGCGCACGGTGGCGTCGTCGGCCTTGTCGTTCCACAGCGCGTTCTCGGCGCGGCGGCGGAACAGCGCGACGTGCGGCCAGGCCGGGTTCGCCTCGACGAAGGCGGCATAGCGCGCGTAGCCGGCGTCGGTGGCGTCGGAGCGCAGGATGATCCACTCGGCGAGCTTGCGCGCGACCGGGTCGCTCAAGGTCCGCTCGATCGTGTCGGCGTCGGCGGTGCGGTCGGCGTGGATCGCCTCGATCAGCCGCCTGAGCGCGGCGATGTCGGCGGCCGGCGTCTCGCGACTCGACGCGACGGCGAACGGGCCGCTGGCCGGCCGCACCAGCGGCGTCGACAGGATGTGGCCGGCGGTGGCCGGGCTCGAGCGTACCGGCGCGAGCGGCGCCGTCGCGGCCGCTGCCTTCTCGGTGGCGTAGGGAAGGGCCGCGGTTTCGGCCATCGGGGTCGG
>DATNBL010000059.1:0-22514 GCA_035571935.1 Pseudolabrys sp. | reverse complement strand
TTCAGGATAGGCGCCGAGCGCAAGCGACTTCTGCTTGCCTCCGAAGCGGTATCCGAGACGCCAGAGCTTCGCCTCATTGGGCCGAACAAGGAGGAACATCCCGTCGTAATCGGTGAGCTTGTAATCGCGGTCTCGAGCCTTGGCATTCCGGATGTGAGTGTCAGTCAGCATTGCTGGTACTCTGCTGGTATCGGGGACTGATTCCCCAATCCGTACCAGCAGCGATACCAGCAGGAACTCCGAGTGCCAACGGACGCCCGCGGGCAGACCCGAGCACGAGTCGCCTTAAGTTGTTGAGGTGTTTTAGCTTTTCAGACGTCGGCGGACGTCGGAGAACAGAGGCGAACAACGGATGGTGCCCAGGGGCGGAATCGAACCACCGACACTGCGATTTTCAATCGCATGCTCTACCAACTGAGCTACCTGGGCGCCCGGGAGGCCGTCCCCAAAAGGGCCGGCCGGCAGAGAGCGGGCGTTATAATGGGGCGGACCCGGCCTGTCCAGAACGGCGGCGCGCCCGTTAACCCCTTACGGCACAAGGGGGAGTGGCCGCGCCGGCAAGAGCCGCCACCGCTCAAAAGCTTTAAGCCGTCAGACCCAGCGCCACGCGGAACCGGCGCTTCAAGATCGCTCCGTCCTTCTCCGGCAGCACCCGCGGCGGCTCGTCCGGACGGATCGCCACCCGCGCGAACAGAAGGCCGCCGTGCTTCAGCCTTCCTGCGAGATCGGCAAGCCCCGCCTCGTCGCTCACCTCGAGGCACACCTTGAAACCGCAGCCGCGCGCCACCGCGCCCATGTCGACGCCGGCGCCGGTATGGCTCTGCTGACCGCCGGTCTCGCCGTACATGCCGTTGTCGAACACGACGATGGCGAGATTGTCCGGCTGCTGGATGCCGATCGTGGCGAGCGCGCCCATGCCCATCAGCATCTCGCCGTCGCCGGTGATGACGGCAACCCGCTTCGCCGGCTGCGCCAGCGCCAGGCCGAGGCCGATCATCGCGGCGCCGCCCATCGCGCCCCAGAGATAGAAGTTGCGGTCGTTGTCGCCGGCGGCGGCAAGATCGTAAGTGGTCGAGCCGAGCCCCGGCACGACGAGCAGGTCGTCGCCGCGGCCTTGCATCAGCGCCGCCATCGCGGCGCGGCGTTCCAGCGTCCCGGTCATTTCACCCACACCTTCTTGCCGATCAGTTCCTGCGACAGCAGCACCGCCACCACCCGCTCCTCGCCGAAGGCCTGCTGCACCGCGCGCTCGGCGAGCGGCGCGACGTCCTCCGGCTTTGTCGCGCGCAGCACCGCCGCGTCGCACAGTTTCATCACTGGCTCGACGATCGAGCCCATCGGCACCTGCCACGGATTGAACTCTTCCCACTCGCCGCGCATGGTGATGAAGGTCACCAACGGAAAGCGGCAGGCGCGCATTAGAGAGAGCATGTTGACGCAGTTGCCGACGCCGCTCGATTGCATCAGGAGCGCGGCGCGCTCGCCACCGAGCCACGCGCCGGCCGCCAGCGCGATGCCCTCCTCCTCGGTCGTCAGCGCGACATCGCGGATGTCGGCGTCGGCCTTGCAGCGCTCGATCAGCCGCGCATGCCCGGCGTCGGGCACGTAGCCGACCTGGCGGATATCGGCGCGCTTCAAGGTGTCAAACAACCGATCCGGCCACACCGGAGGCGAAACATTCATGCGTCACTCCCCTCGCCCGGCTCGCGCGGACGCTCGCCGTCTTCGTCTTCTTCTTCGGTCACCGGCACGGCGTAGACGCCGGTCAGCCAGCGATTGAGATCGATGTCGGCGCAGCGCTTGGAGCAGAACGGCGAGAAGGCCGGATCGACCGGCCGCTTACAGATCGGGCACGTCCCCGCCTTCGTCTTGTCGTCGCTCATTCCGCGCTCACACCGTGCGCGCCTTGTCGAGCGCGCGCAGTTCCGTCTTCAGGATCTTGCCGTAATTGTTTTTCGGCAGCGCGGGCACGAAAACATAATCCTTCGGTCTTTTGAAGCGCGCGATGCGGGCAAGGCACAACGCGTCGAGCGCCGCGCGCTCGGTCTCGCCGACGACATAGGCGACCACCACCTCGCCCCATTCGCGGTCGGGCCGGCCGATGACCGACACCTCGCGCACGGCCGGGTGCGTCAGCAGCACCTCCTCGACCTCGCGTGGATAGATGTTGGAGCCGCCAGAGATGATCAGGTCCTTGGAGCGGTCCTTCAGGTGCAGGTAGCCTTCCTCGTCGAAGACGCCGACGTCGCCGGTGTGCAGAAAGCCGCCGCGCAAGGCCGCGGCGCTCGCCTCCGGGTTCTGCCAGTAGCCGGTCATCACCACATCGCCGCGCACCAGGATTTCGCCCGGCTCGCCCCGCGGCACCGGGCGGTCGTCGCCATCGGTCACCGCCACCTCGACGCAGGCATAGGGCTTGCCGGCGGAGCCGAGGCGCTCGCGCCAGCGCGGATGCTCGCGGTCAGCAATGTCCTCCTTCGACAGTGTCGAGATCGTCATCGGCGACTCGCCCTGGCCGTAGATCTGCGCCAGCCGCGGCCCGAAGCGGTCGAGCGCGGCCAGCGCGTCCTCGACATACATCGGCGCGCCGCCCCAGATGAGCGTGCGCACATTATGTGCATTCGCTTCCGCGGGGCAGCCGACCAGCCGCTTGATCATGGTCGGCGCGGCGAACATCGACACTCGCTTCCAGGCGCCGAACAGCGCGAAGATTTCCTCCGGCTCGAAGCCGCCGGATTCGGGGATCACCTGCACGCCGAGGCGCGCAACATGCTGCATGATGTAGATGCCGGAGCCGTGGCTCATCGGCGCCGCGTGCAGCATGGTGTCGCCGGGCGCGACGGCGTCGACCTCGGCGGCGTAGGCGTGGCTCGCCCAGTTGAGGTTGCGGTGCGTGAGCATCGCGCCCTTCGGCCGGCCGGTCGTGCCGGAGGTGTAGAACAGCCAGGCGAGGTCGTTTCCATCGCGCGGCACCGGATCGATGGCGTCGGCCGAGAACAGCGCCTCGTAGTCGCGGCCGCCGATGACGATCATGTGCTCCAGCGAGCGTGGGGCATGGGGCGCGATCTCGGCGTCGAGCCCCGCGGAGGTGAAGCAGGCGCGCGCACCGGACTGCTCGAGGATGTAGCCGAGTTCGGCGCCGTGCAGCTTGGCGTTGGCCGGCACCGCGCCGAGCCCGGCGTGCCAGATACCGTAAAGTAGTTCGAGATAGGCGGTCGAGTTCTTCGCGGCGATGGCGACGCGGTCGCCCGGCGCGAGCTTCAGCCGGCTGCGCAGCGCGCCGGCCAGCCGCGCGGCGCGTTCCGCCAGTTGCGCGTAGGTCGCGACGACGCGCGTGCCAGTGGCGGCGGCGGGCAGGGTCGGATGGCTGGTGCCGGCGCGGGAGAGCCAGAGGGCGAGGTTCATGCGTCAATTATTGGTCATTCCGGGTCGCGCCGAAAGACGTGAACCCGGATTGACAGGATAAGGCAATCACACCGCGTTCAGCCAGCCGAAGCGGATCGGATAGCCCTCGCCGGACAGGAGCTGCATGGTCTCGTAGAGCGGCAGGCCGACGACGTTGGAATAGGAGCCGACCAGCTTGACGATGAATGTGCCGGCGATGCCCTGCGCGGCGTAGCCGCCGGCCTTGCCGCGCCATTCGCCCGAGGCGAGATAGGCCTCGATGTCCTCACCGGTGAGACGCTTGAAGCGCACGCGCGTCTCGACCAGCCGCTGGCGGAACGCCTCGCGCGGCGTCACCAGGCAGATCGAGGTGTAGACGCGGTGATTGCGCCCCGACAGAAGCCGCAGGCACTGGCCGGCCTCGTCGAGCAATTCCGCCTTCGGCAGGATGCGGCGGCCGACCGCGACCACGGTGTCGGCGGAGAGGATGAAGGCGCCCTGCAATTCGTCGTCGAGCTTGACGTTGGCGAGCGCGGCCTCGGCCTTCTCGCGCGCCAGCCGCGTGGCATAGGCGCGCGGGATCTCGCCGCGCCGCGGCGTCTCGTCGATGTCGGCGGGCTTCAACGCATCCGGCTCGATGCCGGCCTGGTTGATGAGCGACAGCCGGCGCGGCGAGCCGGAGGCGAGCACAAATTTGGGGCGGCCGATCATGGGGGCTGCGTTAACCAATCGGGCGAAGCGGGAACGGGTGCGAACGGCGCGGACCGTAGCGGAGGTGGATTGTTATCACAACATGCGGCGCGCCTCCCCGCCTCCTTCTTCCTTCACCCTCCCCTTGTGGGGAGGGTCGACCGCCTGAGCGGTGCGAAGGCGGTCGGGGTGGGGGTCCAGTTCGGCAACACTGCGACCCCCACCCCGCTCGCGTCGCTCGCGACCCTGCCCACAAGGGGGAGGGTAAGAAGACTACTCATTCCCCCCACCTCCACTCCCGAACCGCTCGCGGATGTGCCGCAGAAGCTCGTCGCGCACGGCGCGGTAGGCGTCGAGCCGCTGCTCGCGGCTGCCTTCGATGGCGGTCGGGTCGGGCGTCGGCCAATACTCGACGTCGGCGGCGATTGTGCGTGTCAATTCCAGCGCCTTGTGGTGCGCCGGCGGCGACAGCGTGACGATGAGGTCGAAGTTCAGCCCCTCGAGCTCGTCCAGCTCCTCGAAGGTGATCGGCTTGTGGCGCGAGACGTCGATGCCGATCTCATTCATCACCGCCACGACGAAGGGATCGAGCTCGCCCTTCTGCACCCCGGCGGACGCGACGTAGAGGCGCTTGCCGAACAGTTCGCGGAACAGGCCCGCCGCCATCGGCGAGCGCACCGCGTTCTGGCCGCAACTGAACAGCACCGCCTGGGGGCGCGTCGACCGCGCTGGCGCCTCCATCGCGCGCCTAGCCTTTCCAGTGTAGCACGCAGATCAACGTGAACAGGCGGCGCGCCGTGTCGAGGTCGACCTTCACCTTGCCCTTGAGGCGATCCATCAGGACGCGCGAGCCCTCGTTGTGGACGCCGCGCCGGCCCATGTCGATCGCCTCGATCTTGTCCGGCGTCGCGGTGCGGATCGCCTGGTAATAGCTGTCGCAGATCAAATAGTAGTCCTTGACGATGCGGCGCAGCGGCGTCAGCGAGAACAGATGCGCGACGACCGGATCGCCGCCCTCGCGGCGGATGTCGAAGACCAAACGGCTGCCGGTGACGGACAGGCGCAGCGCGAACGGCCCCTCGTCGTCATGGCCGATCGGCGCGAACGAGTTCTGCTCCAGCAGGTCGTAGATCGCGATCTTGCGCTCGTGCTCGACATCCGGATTGGAGCGGCCGATCGATTCCTCGTCGAGTTCGACACTGACGAGGCGGTGCTTCATGGCCGCGGATGTCTTCGGCGTGCTCATCAGAGATTGAGGCGGATCGAAACCGACCGGGCATGCGCGCCGAGGCCTTCGGCTTCGGCCAGTGCGACCGCCGCCGGGCCGAGCGCGCGCAACTGCTGCGGCCCGCATTTCAGGAGCGACGTGCGCTTCATGAAATCGAGCACGCCGAGGCCGGAGGAGAAGCGCGCCGAGCGCGCCGTCGGCAGCACGTGGTTCGAGCCGGCGACGTAATCGCCGATGGCTTCTGGCGTGTGCGCGCCGATGAAGATGGCGCCGGCATTGCGGATCTGCGCGGCGAGCGCGTCGGCGTCGGCTGAGGCGATCTCGAGATGCTCGGGCGCGAGGCGGTCGACCAGCGGGATCGCGTCGGCGAGTTGCTTGACCATGACGATGGCGCCGAAGTCGCGCCACGAGGCAGAGGCGACATCGGCGCGCGGCAGGCTCTTGAGTTGCGCCGCGACGGCCTTCTCGACCGCGCCCGCGAGCGCGGCTTCGTCGGTGATAAGGATCGACTGCGCGCTGACGTCGTGCTCTGCCTGCGCCAGGAGATCGGCGGCGATCCAGTCGGGATTGCCGGTCTTGTCGGCGAGGATCAGCACCTCGGACGGGCCGGCGATCATGTCGATGCCGACCTTGCCGAAGACGAGGCGCTTGGCCGCCGCCACCCAGGCATTGCCCGGGCCGACGATCTTGGCGACCGGCTTGATCGTCTCCGTGCCGTAGGCGAGCGCAGCCACCGCCTGCGCGCCGCCGACGCGGTAGACCTCGTCGACGCCGGCGAGCTTCGCCGCTGCCAGCACCAGCGGCACCAGTCTGCCGTCGGGCGACGGCACCACCATCACGAGCCGCGGGCAGCCGGCGACCTTGGCCGGCACGGCGTTCATCAGCACCGAGGACGGATAGGCGGCCGTGCCGCCGGGCACGTAGAGCCCGGCCGCCTCGACGGCGGTCCAGCGCGCGCCGAGCTCAACCCCGAGCGCGTCGGTGAAGCGATCGTCCTTCGGCAACTGGCGGCGGTGATAGGCCTCGATGCGGTCGCGCGCGAGCGCCAGCGCGGCGAGCGCCTGCGGGTCGCAGGCCTTCTCGGCCGCGTCGATCTCGGCCGCGCTGACGCGCAGCCCGGCCTTGGCGAGATCGATGCGGTCGAACTTGCGCGTGTAGTCGATAAGCGCCGCATCGCCGCGTGCGGCGACATCGGCGATGATGGCGCGCACCGTGTCTTCGACGTCCTGCGCGGCCTCCCGCTTCACGTCCAGGAAGGCGCGAAAACGGTCAGCAAAATCAGGAGCTTGAGCGTCGAGACGGAGCGGCATTATCGGGCCCTGCCGGGACCGCCCGGCGTCGTGCATGTGAATGGGTGATGCACGTGCGCGCGTCAACCCTCGACGGTCCGGCCGGGTCAAAAACAAAAGGCTCCGCGCGAGGCGGAGCCTTGGGATCAGGCCGGCCGCGATGTGCGGCCAGGCAAGACCGGATTACATGCTCTTTTTCTTCTTCTTGCTCATGCGCTTCGACATCTTCGGCTTCTGGTAGTCGCACATGGCGACGCAGGCGCCGGCCATCTTGGTGTTGCAGGTCAGAATCGTGTCCGTGCAGACCGGCGCATTGGTCGCCGTCGCACAGAGGCAGCCCACTTCCGCCTTGGCCGGTGAACCGGCGATCAGGCCGCCGGCGAGCAGCAGCGCCGCCGCAATGACATACTTCCGCATGGGGACCCCCTGTTTGTGACGCAGCGGGAACTACGCCATTACTCCGCGCCGCTGGCAAGCGGTGGGAACCTTTACCGCAGCCGCCGGGGAACTTTTGAACCGGTATTTATGCCCCTAAGGGCGGGCGGCCGGGGGCTCGGGCCGGGCCGCCGATTCGGCGTCGATGTGGGCCGGGCAGCAGGTGGTGGTCCAGGCCGGCCCCAGGTCGGCGAGCTCCGCCTCCAGGCATTCGACCTCGAGGCGCAGCGCGGCGTCGCCGGAGAAGGTCAGGGTGACAACCCCCGACGGCGCCTCGCCGGGCGCGAATTCGACGGCGAGCAGGTTGAGCACTGCGTCCTTGCCCTGCTGCTGAACGTGCTTGCACTTGCAGGACAGGACCCGCTCGAACCGCAAGGCGGCGCGGCGGCGGCGGTATTCGGGACGGTCGGCTTGCGCCGATTCCCAGTCGAAGCGGTTGAGCGCCAGGATGAGGCGCTTCTCCTGCGGGCGCCAGAGGACGTCGGAGACCTTAAGCACCGCGTCCTGCAGATGCGCCGAGACGACTGCGAGGTCCTCGCCATCGAGGACGACGAATTTGAGCTGGTCCATGGCCGTCGCGCTCCCGTTCCCGGGTAGTTAGGAAAGCGGTTTCGGGCGCGCAAGAGCCGGTCAGCCCGCGAACGCAGGCTCCAGTCCGGCGGCGGCCCAGCGGGCGCGGGTCGCCGGCGCCGTCAGCGTGCGCAGGAAGGCCTCGGCGCCAGCGCGGTTCGCGGCCCTGGTGTGGGCCGCGGCGGTATAGGTATTGGCGTTGTAGAGATCGCCTGGCAGCGGGCCGACCACCGTCAGCCCCTTCACCGGCAGCGCCTCGCTGATGAAGGTGCTGCCGATCTCGGCGCGGCCGTCCGCGACGATCTGCGACACGTCGGCGCCGCCTTTGCCGAGCACCGCCTTGGCGTTGACCACGTCGGCGATGCCGAGCTTCTCGATGAGCGCGGCGAACATGATGCCGCCGGAGCCGCCGGCCTTCGGATCGGTATAGGCGACGCTGCGGGCGTCGCGCAGCGCCTTGATGAACGCGTCCGGCGTCGAGATGTCGGGCCGGGCTGAGCCCTCGCGCACGATGACGCCGGTGACGGTGCGGCCGAGATCGGTGATGGTCGCCGGCACGACCAGGCCGAGCTTCGAGAGCTCGGCGATCGCCGATTCCGACAGCACCACGAGGTCGGAGGTCTCGCCGCCCTTGACGCGCTCGCGCAGCGCGCCGGCGGTGCCGAAATTGAGGTCGACCGTCATGCCGCTTGCGCGTTCGAATTCGGGCGCGAGCGCCGCGACCATTGTCTTCACCGCGCCGGCGCTCATCACCTTGATGGTGGGCATTGCGTTCCCCGCTCTTCCTTATCCCTCCCCGTCTTCGGGGAGGGTGGCCGCGAGCGTAGCGAGCGGACGGGTGGGGACAAGCGGAAAGGCGACCCCACCCCCGGCGCGCTTCGCGCACCGGACCCTCCCCTTTCAGGGGAGGGATGAAGCCCTTAATCGCTAATCCGCGCGATGGCAGCGCCGCAGGCGCCGAGCTTGTCCTCGAGCTTCTCGAAGCCGCGGTCGAGGTGATAGACGCGGTTGACGATCGTCTCACCCTCGGCGGCGAGACCGGCGATGACCAGCGACACCGAGGCGCGCAAATCGGTCGCCATCACCGGCGCTCCTTTGAGCTTCTCGACGCCCTCGATGGTCGCGCTGTCGCCGTCGAGGCGGATGTGCGCGCCGAGCCGCGCCAGCTCCTGCACGTGCATGAAGCGGTTCTCGAAGATCGTCTCGGTGATGCGCGAGGTGCCCTTGGCGCGCGTCATCAGCGCCATGAGCTGCGCCTGAAGATCGGTCGGGAAGCCGGGGAACGGCGCGGTCGAGACGTCGACCGGCATGAGCCCCGCGCCATTGCGTGTGATGCGGATGCCCTCGTTGGTCGGCGTCACGGTGGTGCCGGTCTGGGCCAGCACGTCGAGCGCGGCCTGCAACAATTCCGGCCGCGCGTTCTGCAACAGCACGTCGCCGCCGGTCATCGCTACGGCCATCGCATAGGTGCCGGTTTCGATGCGGTCGGGCAGCACCGCGTGCCGAGCGCCGGAAAGCCGCGCCACGCCCTCGACGACGATGCGCGCGGTGCCAGCGCCGGTGATCCTCGCGCCCATCTTGTTGAGGCAGTCGGCGAGATCGCCAACCTCGGGCTCGCGCGCCGCGTTCTCGATCACGGTCGTGCCGCGCGCCAACACCGCGCCCATGATCGCGGTGTGCGTGCCGCCGACGGTGACCTTGGGAAAATTAATCTCGCCGCCGCGCAATCCATTCTTCGCGCGGGCGACGACATAGCCGCCGTCGATCTCGATCTCGGCGCCGAGCTTTTCCAGCGCCATGATGAGAAGGTCGACCGGCCGCGTGCCGATGGCGCAGCCGCCGGGCAGCGACACCTTCGCCTCGCCCATGCGCGCCACCAGCGGCGCCACGACCCAGAAGCTGGCACGCATGCGCGAGACGAGCTCGTAGGGCGCGGTGGTGTCGACGATGGTCTTGGCGGAGAGCGTGATGGTACGGCCGGCATTCGGGTCGTCGCCCGGGCGCTTGCCGCTGATCATCACGTCGACGCCGTGATTGCCGAGGATGCGCTGGAGCTGGATGACGTCGGCGAGCCGCGGCACGTTCTCGAGGATCAGCGGCTCGTCGGTGAGCAGGCTCGCGATCATCAACGGCAGCGTGGCGTTCTTGGCGCCCGAGATCGGGATCGACCCGTTCAGGCGCTGGCCGCCGACAATGCGAATCCGATCCATTCTCGCCCCGCCCGCTTTGCCGCCCTGTCGGCCGTCCTGAGGTCTATGGACCCCGCAAACCCGCCTGCAAAGCCAATTATTGTTGCACAGTTAGCCATGAGCTTCGCCGGCCGAATACGGCGAGAGTCCGGACCCCTTTATCGCCTGGACCCCGTATCCGGTTCCCGCGGCGGGCGGTCCGGGGGCTGATTTTCGTCGCGGCCGCGCGCCTGCGCCTTGCGCCGGCGCAGATTGTCCCGCAAGGCGGCCTTCAGCCGCTCGTCGCGGCCGCCCTTGCGGGCCGGCGGTTTACCGTCCTTGTCCTGCGTCATGCGGCCGTCCTAGCCGCTGCGGCGGTAGCCCCGCAAGACGTGCATTGCCTTGCACCGCCGGGGGGTCTGTGGCAGTTATCCGCCCGCATTCGCAGCCCCGCGATCCGGGCCGCGCCTGTCTCAAGCTGCCGTAGCTCAGTGGTAGAGCACCCCCTTGGTAAGGGGGAGGTCGAGTGTTCAATCCACTCCGGCAGCACCATCGGCCTTCCAATGGCGCTCCTCTCCCAGCCGCAACTCAAAACGTCGAGCTGCGCTTAGCTGGCGGTAATTCAGGGACAGGAGCGGACCCGAGTCGCCCCCGCGCGTCCGGGCTTCCTGCATTCATGGCCGTGCACGAAGACGCATCGCTCGCGCAACACGACCTATCGCCGATGGCCAGAACTTCGCTCGTGGCTCGACGCGGGTTCATTGTGAAAGGTGGTCACAGTCGAAATCGGCTTATGGCCGACCTGTCTGGTTGGCCTGCCGTTCGCTCGGGACTTCGCGTAGGTCGTGAAAGTATGCGTGCATTTTCCGTTCTTTTTGCAGTCGACGACACTGCAGCCGTTATCGGCGCAGACCGCGCATCCCGAGCCGTCCCACTCTTTGCCGCATAACGATTTGGCACCCGACGTCTTGATGACACTCGTCGTGGTTCTGGCCTGCGCGGACTCGTGTTGCGCTCCGACGATCAGTGCAAAAATTGCGATAACAAGGGTCGCGACGATCTTGTTCGACAGCGTCATTGCCAACTCCTTTGGATCGCCTGAAGTTAAAATATCTCGTATTCTCGCCTATTGCGAGCATCCAAGCCAGTGCCGCACGGGATACCGCAATCACAGGATTGCACGGGGCTCCTGTCGTACCCGCCTTTTGTCGATTGAACGTACCGGGCGGTTCAAACGGGAATTGCCGTGAGCCCTCACCTCTCCGGCGCTATCGCGGTCAGCGCGCGGCCGACGATCATCTCCCGCCGCAGCATGTAGAGGCCCGAGGCGATGACGATCGCCGAACCGGCGATGGTGAAGACGTCCGGCGTCTCACCGAACAAAAAGAAGCCGAACAGCATGGACCACACCAGCATCACGTAGCGGAACGGCGACACCAGCGACACCGTCACCGCGCCGCGGAACGCCTGCACGTTGAGCGTCATGCCGAGCGCGTAGCAGGCGCCGGTCGCCGCCAGCACCAGGACGAGCGGCTTGCCGATCGCCATCCAGTCGCCGCGCACGGTCGAGAGGCCCGCGCCGAACACCGCGATCAGCGCTGTGGCGCAGAACGCCACCGCCAGCGAATTGACGTGCGTGCCGATCGAGCGCGTGACGAGGTCGCGCCCGGCCGAACAGATCGCCGCCGCCGCCGCGAGCAGCGTCCAGTAGCTGAAGCTCGACGGCTCCGGCTTGGTGATCAGCGCCACGCCGGCGATGCCGAGCACGATCGCCGACCAGCGATGCCAGCGCACCTTCTCGCCGTACATGATGACCGCGAGCAGCGTCATGAAGATCGGCGACGACAGCACGACCGCGGTCGAATCGCCGAGGCGGGCGTTGCTGATCGCCAGCACGAAGGTGACCGTGCCGGTGAAATCGAACAGGGTCCGCCCGGCGACGGCGGGATTGGCGGCGACTTTCAAGTCCGCGAGCTGGCCGCGCGCCGCCAAAAGCATCAGGAACAGGACGCTGGAGAACAGGCCGCGCACGGCGAGTGTTTCGCCGAATGGCAGCGAAAGCATGCTCAGCTTGGTCAGCGCGTCGGAGGAACTGAACCCGATACCGCCGGCGACAAGGCAGACGATGCCGCGGCGGTCGGCGGAGGAGAGAGGCATTCGATTTGAATTCCAGCCCGCCGCGAGCGTATCGAGCGTGCCGCGGCGCGTCCATATCGAATGCGGGATGGGTGCTCAGCCGCCTTTGACGACCACGACGCCATCGCCGGCGACGACGCCCTGCCCGCGCGGCCGCACGAACAGCGGGTTGATCTCGGCTTCGGCCAGACGATCGCCGATGGCGCCGATCATCTGCGCGAAGGCGAGGATTGTCCCGGCGAGCGCGGCGGTGTCGGCGTGCGGCCGGCCGCGGAACCCGGTGAGCAGCGGCGCCGATTGCAATTCGCCGATCATCTCATCCGCGTCGCGGCGCGTCAGGGGCGCGAGCCTGAGCACGGTGTCGCGATAAAGCTCGGCGGCAACACCGCCCATGCCGAGCAGGATCGCCGGGCCGAGCTGGTCGTCGCGGTGGAAGCCGAGGATCAGTTCGACGCCGTCCTCGACGAGTTCCTGCACCAGGAAGCCTTCCGGCTGCGCCCGCGTTGCCTGCGCGAAACGCGCGGCCATCGCCGCGCAGGTGCGCGCGACATCGCCCGGCGCGACGTTCACTGCGACGCCGCCGATCTCGGATTTGTGCAGCACCGCGCGCGACAGGATCTTGACCACGACATTGCCGCCGAAGGTTTTCGCGGCGGCGGCGGCTTCGTCAGGGGTCGCCACGACGATCTCGCGCACGCTGGGCATGCCGAACTGTGCGAACAGGCGCTTGCTCTCGGCCTCGTTGAGCGGGCCGGGCTTCAGCAGCGCATTCACGCCCTTCGGAACGGCGATTGGCGCGGGCCACGGCGCAATCTCCCGTGCCTCCCCCGCGCGGCGCATTGCCGAGAGCGCAACAGCGACGCTTTCCGGCGCGGCAAACGTCGGCACGCCGGCGAGGTTGAGCGCGCGCACCAGCGCCGGCGCGTCGGGACTGGCGAAGGCGATAACCGGCTTGCCGCTGCGCGCCGCGCAATCGCGCAACGGCGCGCCCGCCGTCTCCGGCTCACGCAGCGCCGACGACCCGAGCACGACGGCGACCGCGTCGTAGACCGGGCTCGCCGCCACCGCGCCAAGAACGGTGCGGAACGTCTCCGTCTTCACCCCGGCAAGTGTCACATCGATCGGATTGCTGTCGAGTGCCGCGCCGTCGATGGCGAGCGCCTTCAGCCTTGCCGTGGTCGCCGCGTCCGGCGGCGGCGTCTCGAAGCCGGCCATGCCGGCCGCGTCGGCCAAGAGGCTCGCGGCACCGCCGGTTGACGTGACGATGGCGATGCGCCTGCCCTCGAGCGCGCGGCCGGCCGCGAGCGCCAGCGGAATGTCGATCAAATCCGAATAGCGCTCGGCGCGGATCACGCCGCACTGCCTGAACAGTGCGCCGTAGGCGGCGTCGGATCCCGCGAGCGCGCCGGTGTGCAACACCGCCGAGCGCGCGCCCTGCTCCGAGCGCCCGACCTTGAACGCGACCACCGCCTTGCCGGCGGCGCGGGCGCGCACCACTGCCGCCTTGAACGCCTCCGGCTTGCGCAGGCCTTCGAGATAGAGCGCGATCACGCGCGTCGCGCCGTCGCCGGCGAGATGATCGATGAAGTCGGCGACATCGAGATCGCTCTCGTTGCCGGTGGCGATCAATTTGGAAAAGCCGAGGCCCGCTGCCTGCGCCCGCGACAGCACCGAGCCGAGGATGCCGCCGCTCTGCGACACCAGCGCGACCTTGCCCGGCACGAGCGCGTCGGCGACCAGCGCGTTGCTCGCCGACAGCACGATGCCGTCGGTGACGTTGACGAGGCCGATGGTGTTCGGGCCGAGCAGCCGCATTGACCCGGCAGCGCGCTTCAATTCGTCCTGCCGCGCCTTGCCCTCCGGCCCGCTCTCACTGAAGCCGCTCGCCAGCACGATTGCCGCGGCCGTGCCGCGCGCAGCCAGCGCCCGCACCGCCTCGATCGCGCGCTCGGCGCCGAGCAGGACGATGGCGACGTCCGGCGCCTTCGGCAGCGCGGCGATGTCGGCATAGCAGTGGTGCTTGCCGATCGCCTCCACGCGCGGATTGACCGGATAGATCGCGCCGGTAAAGCCGTATTTCTCCAGATAGACGAGCGGCCGCCCGGTGAGCTTGGCCGCATCCGCCGAGGCGCCGACGATGGCGACGCTGCGCGGCTTGAGCAGCGTGTCGACGGCTACCATCAGCGAGCGGTCTTGTTGAGGAAGGCCTCGACTGCCTCGCGATGCTCCTGCGACGTGTAGCAGACGGCTTGCGCCTCGCGGCCGAGCGCGAACACCTGTTCTTCGCTGGTCTCGAAGGTGCGGTCGAGGATCGCCTTGGAGAAGGCGATCGAGACGTGCGAGCCTTGGCCGAGTTCGCGTCCCCACGCCGCGGCGTCGACGATCAGCGTCGCGGCGGGCGTCACGCGATCGGCAAGCCCGATGGCCAGCGCCTCCTTGGCCTCGACATTGCGGCCGGTGAAGATCAGTTCCTTCGCCTTCGGCAAGCCGACGCGGCGCGGCAGGAAATACATGCCGCCGCCGTCGGAGACGAGGCCGCGCTTAACGAAGCTCATCGTGAACAGCGCCGCGTCCGAGGCGACGATGAAGTCGCAGGCGAGCGCCATGTCGCAGCCGAGGCCCGCGGCGGCGCCGTTGACGGCGGCGATCACCGGCTTCGGCATGCCGTGCAGCAGCGCGACGCTCTTGTGCACTTGCCCCTGCCGCCGCCAGCCGTTGTAGCCGACCTCGCCGGGCGGCGCCTTCAGGCGCTCCTTCATGCCGGAAATGTCGCCGCCGGCGCAGAACGCCTTGCCCTTGCCGGTGAGCACGACCGCGCGCACCGCGTCGTCCTTGCCGACGCTCTCGAGCACGGCGACGAGCTCATTGCGCATCGCGTCGTTGATGGCGTTGCGCACCTCGGGCCGGTTGAGCGCGACGATGGCGACCTTGTCTTCGATTGAAAGTTCGACGAGTGCTGTCATGGGCCTTTACTCGATCCTGATGCCGGCGTCCTTGACGACCTTGCGCCAGCGCGCCTCTTCGCCGGCCACGTATTTGCCGAGCACGTCCGGCGCGCCGCCGACCATGATCAGGCCCTCGTTCTGCACGAGCGTATTGAATGCCGGCGAATGCAGCGACGCGCCGGCCGCGTTGTTCAGCACAGCGATTGTCGCGGCAGGCGTCTTCGCCGGCGCGAACAGGCCGTACCAGCTCTCGGCCTCGTAGCCGGCGACGCCGGCTTCGGCGACGGTCGGAAGATCGGGGAAGGCCGAGGTGCGCTTCGCCGAAGTCACGGCGAGCGCTTTCAGCTTGCCGGCCTTGACCAGCGAGGTGGCGCTGGCGACGGTCGTGAACATCACCTGGATTGTGCCGCCCATGAGGTCGGTGATCGCCGGCGCCGCGCCCTTGTAGTGCACCGCCGTCATCTTCACGTGCGCGAGGCTATTGAACAGTTCGCCGGCGAGATGCGCCGACGTGCCGGGCCCAAAGGTGCCGTAGTTGAGCCCGTCCGGCTTGTCCTTCGCCGCCTTGATCAGGTCGGCGACGGAGTTGATGCCGGAGTTCGGATTGACGACGACGATGTTGAACGAGCGCGCGATCAGCGCCACCGGCGCGAAGTCCTTGTCGGCGTCGTAGGGTAGTTTCGCGCGCAGGCTCGGGTTCACCGCATGCGCGAAGGTCGCCATCACGAGCGTATGGCCGTCGGGCTCGGCCTTGGCGACGTATTCGGTGCCGATGATGGTGCCGGCGCCCGGCTTGTTCTCGACGATGACGCTGCCGCCGAGCTGCTTCTGCATCTCCAGCGCCAGCGTGCGCGAGATGATGTCGGTGCCGCCGCCGGGCGCGAAGGGCACGACGATGCGCGTCACCTTGCCGACGAAGTCTTCGGCGCGGGAGGCGCCCGGAAGAGCCAGTGCGACAAGCGCGGCGACCAAAGCGAGCGCAAAGCGGCGGCGGGACATCGGCAAACTCCTCATGCGATCGACGCGGCTCAGCTCAGCGGATGGCGCCGGTAATAGGCCGCGTCCTCGGCCGATTGCGTCCATGCCGGATTGCCGCGCCAGGCGCAATGCCGCGCCGCCATGTCGCCGCCGTAGCGCACGCGGAACAGGAGCGTGCGCTGCGGCCCGTTCTCGTATTCGTGCACCTCGCCCGGCGGGTGCACCACGAACGCGCCCGGCGTCACCGGCACCGTGCGGTCCGGCGTGCGCATGGTGCCGCCGCCGGAGACGCAGAAATAGATTTCGGTCGCGAAGGGATGGCAGTGATTGGGGCTCACCTGCCCCGGCTCCCAGCAGGCGACGGTGAAGTCGCCGTCAGCCTCGCGGCCGAGAATCTTCTCGACATGATGTTTCGCATTCCACTCCTGCTCTTGCGCGAGATCGAAGACATGCATGGGTGCTGGCCTCCCCGTGAAGCTTTGCCCTAGTGTAGCGGACCGCCCGCCGCGAGTAAGGGCCGCCCCGGAGGATCCAGCATGAGTTCAGCCATCCCGCGCGTCGATGCCGGCGCCGACACGGTGCACTGGGGCCATTTCAGCGCCGCGCTGAAGCCGGTGCTCACCGTCGACAGCGGCGCGCGCGTCATCATGTCGTCGGTGTCCGGGCAGCCGGACGTGATGCCGAAGCCGCCCTTCACGATCCCGCCAGCGCTGCCGGCGATCCATGCGGCAAATGCCGGGCAGCGCTTCCTGGTGCACATGTGCACCGGCCCGGTGGCGGTGCGCGGCGCCAAAGCGGGCCAGGTGCTGCAGATCGACATAGAGGCGATCGAGCCGTTCTGCGACTGGGGCTACACGCTGATCCGGCCGCAGGCCGGCGGCCTGCCCGAGGATTTCCCCGAGTACCGGCTCTACCACGTCGCCATCGACAAGCAGCGCATGCTAGGCCGCATGCCCTGGGGCCAGGAGATTCCGCTGAAGCCCTTCTTCGGTGTCATGGCGGTGGCGCCGCCGGCCGAATGGGGCACGATCCCGACGCCGCCGCCGCGCCGCAACGGCGGCAACATGGACCTGAAGGAACTGGTTGCCGGCGCGACGCTCTATCTGCCGGTGTTCACCGACGGCGCGCTGTTCTCGGTCGGCGACGGCCACGGCGCGCAGGGCGACGGCGAGGTGTGCATCACCGCGATCGAGACCGGGCTCGTCGGCACGTTCCGCCTGTCCGTGCGCGACGACATGAAGCTGCAATGGCCGCGCGCCGAGACGCCGACCCACCTCATCACAATGGGCTTCGATCCCGACCTCGACGAATGCGCCAAGATCGCGCTGCGGCAGATGATCGACGTTATCAGCACGCTCAACGGCATCGACCGCTATCAGGCCTATGCGATGGCGAGCCTCACCGCCGACCTGCGCGTCACCCAGATCGTCAACGGCGTCAAAGGCGTGCATTGCATGATCGAGAAGCGGTACCTCAACGGCTGAGTTCGTGCTTCACCTCTCCCATAGGGAGAGGTCGGATCGCGAAGCGATCCGGGTGAGGGGTTACAGTAGCCGAGAATTGAGAACCCCCTCACCCCAACCCTCTCCCCGACGGGGAGAGGGGGCAGGCTGTGCCACGGGCCGATGCCGACCGACTGACGTCACCGCCCGCGCAAAAACCCGAAGTCGCAGCCTTCGTCGGCGCCGAGCACTTCCCGCGCGTACAGTTTCGAATAGCCGCGCACCGGCGCGGCCGCCGGCTTCGGCATTGCCGCTGCGCGTTTCTTCAATTCAGCGTCGTCGACCAGAAGATCGATGCGGCGGTTCTTCACCGACAGCTTGATGCGGTCGCCGTTGCGCACGAGGCCGAGCATGCCGCCGGACGCGGCGTCCGGCGTCACGTGCAGCACGATCGTGCCGAACGCCGTGCCGCTCATGCGCGCGTCGGAGACGCGGATCATGTCCTTGACGCCGGCGGCGGCGAGCTTCTTCGGGATCGGCAGGTAGCCGGCCTCCGGCATCGCCGACGCCGAATGCGGGCCGGCGTTCTGCAATACCATGATGTCCTTGGGCGTGATGTCGAGCGCGGGATCGTCGACGCGCGCGGCGAGATCCTCGAGCGAATTGAACACCACCGCGCGGCCCTCGTTCTCGAACAGATTGGCGTCGGCAGCCGAACGCTTGAGGATCGCACCCTGCGGCGCGAGGTTGCCGAACAGCGCGACGAGGCCGCCCTGCGGCTCGAGCGGCTTGTTCCGCTCGGCGATGATCGTGCGGTCGACGAAGCCGTCGCCCTCGGGCTGCGCCAGCCGCTCACCCAGCGTCTCGCCCGTGACGGTCATGGCGTCGAGATGCAACAGGTCCTTCAACTCGCGCAGCAGCGCGCCGATGCCGCCGGCGGCGAAGAAATCCTCCATGTAGCCGTTGCCGACCGGCTTCAGGTTCACCAGCACCGGTGTCGTGTCGGAGAGCTCGTTCAGACGCTCGAGCGATACCGGCACGCCGGCACGGCCGGCGATGGCGGTGAGATGGATAACCGCGTTGGTCGAACCGCCGATGGCCATCAGCACGCGCAATGCGTTCTCGATCGACTTGCGGTCGACGATCTTGTCGGGCGTCAGTTGCGAACCGATCATCCGCACGGCGAGCGCGCCGGTCGCTTCCGCCGCGCGCAGCCGGTCGGCATGCACGGCAGGGATCGCGGCGGTGCCCGGCAGGCACATGCCGAGCGCCTCGGTGATGCAGGCCATCGTCGAGGCGGTGCCCATCACCGCGCAGCTGCCGGCCGTGGTGGCGAGCCGGCTCTCGACGACATTGATCTCCTCGTCGCTGACCTTGCCGGCGCGGTACATGGCCCAGAAGCGGCGGCAGTCGGTGCAGGCCCCTAAGCGCTCGCCGTGATAGCGGCCGGTCATCATCGGCCCGCCGATCAGCATCACCGCGGGCTTTGCCGCCGAGACGCAGCCCATCAGCTGCGCCGGCACAGTCTTGTCGCAGCCGCCCATCAGCACGACCGCGTCCATCGGCTGGGCGCGGATCATCTCCTCGGTGTCCATCGACATCAGGTTGCGAAATTTCAGGCTGGTCGGGTTGAGGAACACCTCGCCGAGCGAGATGGTCGGGAATTCGACCGGCAGCGCGCCGGCGGCGAGCACGCCGCGTTTCACCGCCTGGAGCAGCTCCGGGAAGTGCCGGTGGCAGTTGTTGAAGCCGGACGGCGTGTAGGCGATGCCGACCACCGGCTTCTTCAGCATGTCGAGCGAATAGCCCATCGACTGCGCGAAGGACCGCCGCAGGTAGAGCGAGAAATCGCGGTCACCGTAATTCGTCAGGCCGTTGGCGATGCCGGTCGGTTTGTCGCTCATCGTGAAGAACTCGCTGTGCGAAAGAGGAATCCGGAACGCACTGATAGCGCGCCGCCGCCGTGTAGAACAGCGGCGGGTCTCCCCGGCGCGAGGCCGCCTTGCGCCGGCCGGTTTGCCGCGGCGGCGCGGTGCCCAACGGCTCCGTCCGGCGGAACGCCGCATTTCACGGACGTTTGACGTCCGTCAATGCCTGAACACCGCCGCCCTTCAATCTCCGCCTCGACAAACCCCCTGGAAGGCTTCTAAAAAGGCTCGGCCGCCGGGGGCGGGAAAGTAAAGCACATGAACTACAACGGTTTTTTCGCGTCGGCGCTGGGCGCCCTGAAGCAGGAACGCCGCTACCGCGTGTTCGCCGACCTCGAGCGCATCGCCGGCCGGTTCCCGCACGCCACCTGGCACTCGCCGCAGGGCCCGCGCGAGGTCGTCATCTGGTGCTCGAACGACTACCTCGGCATGGCGCAGCACCCCAAGGTGATCGGCGCCATGGTCGAGACGGCGACGCGCATGGGCACCGGCGCAGGCGGGACGCGCAACATCGCCGGCACCAATCATCCGCTGGTCGAGCTCGAGCGCGAGCTCGCCGACCTGCACGGCAAACAGGCCGCGCTGCTCTTCACCTCGGGCTATGTCTCGAACCAGACCGGCATCGCCACGCTGGCGAAGCTGTTGCCGGGCTGCCTGATCCTGTCGGACGCGCTCAACCACAACTCGATGATCGAGGGCGTGCGCCAGTCGGGCTGCGAGCGGCAGATCTGGCGGCACAACGATCTCGCTCACCTGGAAGAGCTGCTGCAAGCCGCCGATTCCAAGCGGCCGAAGCTGATCGTGTTCGAGAGCCTCTATTCGATGGACGGCGACGTCGCACCGATCCACGCCATCTGCGACCTCGCGGAAAAATACGGCGCGATGACCTATTGCGACGAGGTGCACGCGGTCGGCATGTACGGCCCGCGCGGCGGCGGCGTGTGCGAGCGCGAGGGCGCGATGCACCGCGTCGATGTCGTCGAGGGGACCCTGGCGAAGGCGTTCGGTTGTCTCGGCGGCTACATCGCCGGCACGTCCGAGATGGTGGACGCGGTGCGCTCTTATGCCCCGGGCTTCATCTTCACGACCGCGCTGCCGCCGGCGATCTGCGCCGCCGCGACTGCGGCGATCCGCCATCTGAAAACCTCGACCTGGGAGCGCGAGCGGCACCAGGACCGCGCCGCGCGGGTGAAAGCCGTGCTCAATGCCGCCGGCCTGCCGGTAATGCCGAGCAATACGCACATCGTGCCGGTGCTGATCGGCGACGCCGAGAAGTGCAAGGTCGCCAGCGACCTGCTGCTCGCCGAGCACGGCATCTACATCCAGCCGATCAACTATCCGACCGTGCCGCGCGGCATGGAACGCCTGCGCATCACGCCGTCGCCCTACCACGACGACGGCCTCGTCGACCGCCTCGCCGAGGCGCTGGTCGACGTCTGGGAGAAGCTGCAGCTCCCGCGCCGCAAGCACCCGCTGGCGGCGGAGTAGACTTCACTCGTCCATCGGCGCCTGCATCGCCTCGGGCACTTCGGTCGCCGCGGTTCGCTTCGGCTTGCCCGCCTCGCGCCGGACCATGAACGGCGTCGCCAGCGCCACGAAGAAGATGCGCACGACGTGGTGGGCGCCGACATAGACCGGGTCGAGGTGCAGCGCCAGCGCGAGCAGCATCATCGCGTCGACCGAGCCCGGGGCGAAGGCCATCATCACTTCCGGCACCGGCAAGGTCATCATCCGGATGATCACGGCGCCGAAGGCCGTCGCGATCGTCACCGCCACCGCGAACGAGCCGAACGCGGCGCCGATGAAGTGCGCGAAGAGCCTGAGCGACATGTTGGCGAAGCGCGCGCCGATGATGCCGCCGAGCGCGATCGCCGCGGTGTTGGTCGCCCACCACGGCAGCACGAAGTGCACGATCTCGGTGGCGTGCAGCGCGCCGGACGCGAACATGGCGCCGAACAACAGCCCGCCCGGAAACCGCAATTTGTGGAACGCGATCGCGCCGGCGACCGCCGCGGCGGCGAGCATCCCGAATTCGTCGAGGCTCGCCCAGGTCATCGGCGAGCCGAGCGGACGCGACACGTGCGAAGCGAGTCCGAGCAGCGACAGACCCGATGGCAGGCCGACCGCGATGATGACGACGCGCATGCTCTGCACGATGGCGATGGCGCGCAGGTCGCCGCCGACCTCGGCCGCGACCGCCAGCACCTGCGACATGCCGCCGGGCGCCGAGGCGAGATAGGCCGAGATGCGGTCCCACTTGTGCACGACCTGGAGATAGGCCGCGCAGGCAAGGCCGATGCAGGCCATGGCGACGAGCAGCACCGCGATGCTCAACGGATACTTCGCCATGCCGTGCAGCATCTCCGGCGTCATCACCGAGCCGAGCGAGATGCCGAGCAGCACGAAGATCGTGCGCATCAACGGCACAGGCACCAGCATCGGCCGGCCGGCAAGCGCGGCGGCCGAGACCGTGAGGATGGCGCCGGACAGATAGCCGCCGGGAACTCCGGTCAGGCCGAGGGCAACGCCGCCGACGGCGGCGAGCACAAGCGTCTCGACCGTGCGTCCGATGAGAGGGAAGAGGGTCGGCGATGCGGGCAAGGCGGGGACTTTCGCGGGACGCGATCAATGCCCCGCGCGCGGGCCGCGGTCAAATGCAGATAATCGAAATCTGCTATATTGGACCCGCGGTCAAAACTGTGCTGATTTAAAGGCATAAGCGGCGATCGGAGACGTTCGATCGGCGCGGGAGACTGTCGGAGACTAGATGCTGCAAGGCTGGGTCGTCATCGCGGTGGCGCTTGCCTATATCGGCCTCCTGTTCCTCATCGCGAGCTACGGGGACCGGACGCGCCGCGGCGCGCGTGGCGGCCGCATGCGGGTGCTGATCTACCCGCTGTCGCTGGCGATCTACTGCACTTCCTGGACCTTCTTCGGCTCGGTCGGCTCGGCCTCCCGCACGGGTTACGAGTTTCTCACGATCTACATCGGCCCGGTGCTGATGGTCGGCCTGTTCTCGCCGCTGATCGTGCGCATCGTGCGGCTCGCCAAGGCGCAGAACATCACCTCGATCGCCGACTTCATCGCCGCGCGCTACGGCAAGGCGCAGCCGGTCGCGGCGCTGGTCGCCCTGATCGCGATCGTCGGCACCATTCCCTACATCGCGCTGCAACTGAAGGCGGTGTCGTCGTCGCTCGAGACGATTCTCGCCCACGTCGACCCGGGCAGCCATCTGTCGAACCCGGTGCTCGGCGACATCGCGCTGTTCGTCGCGATCTCGATGGCGACCTTCGCGGTGCTGTTCGGCACGCGCCACATCGACGC
>DATNBL010000058.1:0-9317 GCA_035571935.1 Pseudolabrys sp. | reverse complement strand
GCCCTTATCCGGAGCGGTGGCCACCGCTCCTTCATCGTCCACACGTGCAGCCCTGCTCGTGGGCAGCCGGTCGTAATGCCGGCGGACGGCTGGCTGGGGCCTCCCGGGAGCGCGGTTACGAGCCCCGCCCGCGGGCGCCGCATCGACGAGACAGGTTTCCCCGCTTCGTCCGGTGAGACGACAAGGCCGCATCTCCGGCCCCGTCCCTCACCGCTGCTCCGTCCTCGGCACGTCTCCGGCGACGCCCCTCGTTGCGAGCAGGACGAACCTATAATAGGTATTCCACCCCATAGGTCAACAGTCTTTTTAAAAGAATTTGTGCTGCGGCGCGGCGAGGCCTCTCCCGGCCCTTATGGTGAGGAGCCCGGCGCAGGCGCGTCTCGAACCGGAGAACCGCGTCGGGGCCGCGCCGTCTTTCGAGGCGCCCGCCTTCACTTGCGCTGCGGCAGGCTCCTCAGGATGAGGCGGAGAAAGGCTGCACGCTGCAACCAAGGTCGATGTTGAACATCGGTGTCCCGGGCCTATATCCCGGCGGGGCCAAAACCGGCAACGCGCTCAGGCACTTGCCGCGGGCATCGGATCACGGAAGGCGATGGGCACGATCAGTCAGGAACAGGTCACCGGCGTCCACCACTGGACCGACACCCTCTTCACCTTCACCACCACGCGCAGTGCCGGGTTCCGTTTCCAGAGCGGCCAGTTCGCGATGATCGGGCTGGAGATCGACGGCCGGCCGCTGCTGCGCGCCTACAGCATGGCGAGCGCGAACCACGAGGAGCACCTCGAGTTTTTCTCGATCAAGGTGCCGGACGGCCCCCTCACCTCGCGGCTGCAGCACCTGAAGGTCGGCGACCGCATCCTCGTCAACGGCAAGCCGACCGGCACGCTGATCCTCGGCAACCTGATGCCGGGCCGGAACCTCTATCTGATGGCGACCGGCACGGGGCTCGCGCCGTTCCTCTCCATCATCAAGGACCCGGAGACCTACGAGCGCTACGACAAGGTCGTGCTGGTGCACGGCTGCCGCACCGTCGCCGAGCTCGCTTACGACCGGCTGATCACGCAGGACCTGCCGGAGCACGAATTCCTCGGCGAACTGGTGAGCGAGAAGCTCGTCTATCATCCGACCGTGACGCGCGAGCCGTTCCGCAATTCCGGGCGGCTGACCGACCACATCACCACCGGCCGCCTGTTTGAGGAGACCGGGCTCGACCCGCTCGATCCGGCGCACGATCGCGTCATGATGTGCGGCAGCCCGAGTATGCTGAAGGATCTCGTCGCCATCGTGCGCGAGATGGGCTTTGCCGAAGGCAATTCCAGCGCGCCGGGACAGTACGTGGTCGAGAAGGCCTTCGTGGAGAAGTGACACCGCCTGAGAGCCCGCGCCGAGCGCGGGCGTCAGGCCCTCACCCTTGCACGACCGTCACGTGCGTGCCGGTCGGGACGCGATTGTAGAGATCGATGATGTCCTGGTTGAGCAGGCGGATGCAGCCCGACGAGACGGCGTGGCCGATGCTCTCCGGCTCGTTGGTGCCGTGCAGCCGGAAGAAGGTGTCGTGGCCGTCGCGGTAGAGATAGAGCGCGCGGGCGCCGAGCGGGTTCTCCAGCCCGCCCTTCATGCCGCCTGAATAGGCGCGATAGCGCGGCATCGCCGCCATCATGGTCGCGGTCGGGGTCCAGTGCGGCCATTTTTCCTTGCGGCCGATGATGGCGCTGCCGCGGAAATTGAGCGCCTCGGCGCGGCCGACGCCGACGGAATAGCGCAGCGCCATGCCGTCCTTCTCGACGAGGTAAAGCTTCCGCTCCGGGATGTTGACGACGATGCTGCCCGGCTTCTCCTTGCCGCGCCACGGAACCTCGGTCCGCATCAGGCCAGGGTCGACGTTGGTCGTGTCCACGGCCGGGATGGTGAAACCGCCGTCATTGACCGCGCCATAGTCGCCGCCGGAGAGGACGTCGAAGCCCTGCCGGCCGCAGGCGGCCAGCAGGAGCGGCAGGGCGGCGATCAGGGTGCGGCGGCTGAGAGCGTGTGGCTTGGGAGAAAGGCGGGAAGGCAGACGCATACGGGGCACCGTCTTCTTGCTGTTATTGCGGCGGCATTGTGCACGGCAATCCCGTGACGGCGCAACAACGGCGTGACGCCGCGGCGCTCCGATCAAGCATTCGTGCTTGCCGCGTGTGCCCGGACTATCAGCGGCGCTTATCGGCGTCGTATTCGTCGCTGCAATAGGTGCCGCCCTGATAGCGGTCGCCGACCGGGTCGGCCGCGATCTTCGCCTGCGCCGCTTCCGCCTCCTGGCGATAGTCCTCGGCGACCCCCGCCGGCTTGTAACCGTAACGGCGGGCATTGCTGTTGTCCCACCACGCCGCGGCGTTGTCGGAGCAGCCGTAGAACACCTCGAACTTGATGTCCGGATGCTCCAGGCCGATGCGGATCAACTGCGCCAGGTCTTCGGGCTTGAGCCAGATCGACAGCCGCCTGACGTCGATCGGCTTGTCGTTGACGTTGCCGATGCGCAGGCACGTGACGCTCATGCCGTGCTTCTCGGCGTAGAACGAGCCGAGCGCCTCGCCGAAGGCCTTGCTGACGCCGTAGCGGCTGTCCGGTTTGACCGTGACGTCGACGCCGATCTTCTTGGCGCGCGGATAGAAGCCGACGGCGTGGTTCGACGAGGCGAAGACGACGCGCTTGACCCCGGCGCGGTAGGCCGCCTCGAACAAATTGTAGCAGCCGACGATATTGGCGTTGAGGATGGTCGGCCACGGGCCTTCGACCGAAAACCCGCCGAGATGGATGATGCCGTCGATGCCGGCGACCATCTTCTCGACCGCGGCATAGTCGCCGAGATCGCCCTGCACGAAATCGTCGCCGGCAGCGAGATCGGCCGGACGGCGGATGTCGCTCGAGCGCAACGTGTAGACGCCCTGCAAAAGCTTGCGCAATCGCGTGCCGACATCGCCGGCCGCTCCAGTCAGCAGAACCTTGTTCATGAAGAAACTCTCGAGTCGTTCGTGTCGGAAAGATTTGCCGCGGTGCGTTGTTCGGCGGCGATGACCTCGTAGCGGCCGCGGCTGTTGAGCAGATGCCGCTGCATCGCCGCGCGCGCCTCCTCGGCGGCGCCGGTCTTGATCGCGTCGAGGATTTCCCGGTGCTCGCGCTGGAAGGTGCGCAGGTCGATGCGGCGCGCCGCCGGCTTGGTCGAGCCCCAGACGGTCCGGCGCGGGATGATGAAGCGGCCGAGATATTCGAGGAAGCGGCGGAATTGCGGATTGCCCGTGCCGTCGGCGATGGCGCAATGGAAGGCGAAGTCCTCGTCGACGGCATTGTCGCCGCGCTCGATCGCCGCCTCGATGGCCTGGTAGCGGTCGACGATCTTCTTCAGCTGCGCCGGGCTCGCGCGCTCGGCCGAGAGGCCGGCGGCCTCGACTTCGACGCCGGTGCGCAACTCCATGACGTTCAGCACCTCACGCAGCGGCGAATTCTCGTCGAAATCGACGCGGAACGGCCGGCGCACGCGGTCGGCGACGAAGGCGCCGACCCCCTGCCGCGTGAACACCAGCCCGTCCGCCCGCAACGCGGCCACCGCCTCCCGGATGACGGTGCGGGACACGCCGGTCGCGGCGATCATCGCCTGCTCGGTCGGCAGGCGCGACCCGGGCGGCAATTTGCCGCTGGTGATGTCGGCGGTCAGCCGCGCCACCAGTTGCGCCGTCAGCCCGCGCGGGGCGGCCAGCGGCTGCAGCAAGGTCAGTTTTTTCGCGGATCGCTTGGGCAAAGGCTTGACACCGGCTCGGGTGGTCAGGTCATCATATGACCTGACGATTAACACGCCAAGGCGGCGCGGATCAATTTTCAACCGCGCCCACGGCATCGGCGTCCGACACAGGGCGCCGGTCCGCCGCGCGGGGGACAGAGCGAAACACAAACGATCTGGAGGAGGAGACAATCATGACAATGAAGACTGCCCTGGTCGCGGCCGGCGTCGCCGTCGCGGCAATGACATTCGCGATCGGCACGGCCGGCGCCCAGCAGAAGCTGGTGCTCAAGGCCTCCGACGTGCATCCGACCGGCTACCCGACCGTCGAAGCGGTCGAGAACATGGGCAAGAAGCTCGAGAAGGCCACCAACGGCCGCCTCAGCGTGCAGATGTTCCCGTCGATGCAGCTCGGCGGCGAGAAGGAGGCGATCGAGCAGGCGCAGGTCGGCGCCATTGCGTTTGCCCGCGTCTCGGTCGGCGCGCTCGGGCCGGTCGTCGATCAGTTGAACGTGTTCAACCTGCCCTACGTGTTCCGCAACACCGAGCACATGCGCAAGGTGATCGACGGGCAGATCGGCCAGGATCTGCTCGACGCCGTCACCAACAGCGGCAAGGGCCTCGTCGGCCTGTGCTGGATGGACGCCGGCGCGCGTAACTTCTACGACACCAAGAAGCCGATCAAAACGCTCGCCGATCTCAAGGGCCAGAAGGTCCGCGTGATGGGCAACCCGATGTTCGTCGAGATGGCGAACTCGATGGGCGCCAACGGCGTGCCGCTCGGCTACGACCAGGTGTTCACGTCGCTGCAGACCGGCGTCATCGACGGCGCCGAGAACAACCCGCCGAGCTTCGTCTTCGACAACCACTACCAGGTCGCCAAGTACTACACCATCGACGAGCACCTGATCGTGCCGGAGATGCTGGTGATGTCGAAGAAGATCTACGACTCGCTGTCCAAGGACGAGCAGGCCGCCCTCAAGAAGTACGGCCGCGAGGCGCAGCTCGAGGAACGCAAGCTCTGGGACATCTACGAGCAGCAGGCGATGGAGAAGGCCAAGAAGGCCGGCATCCAGATCATCCACGTCTCGGACGCCGAGAAGAAGAAGTTCCAGGAAGCGGTCAAGCCGGTGTGGGACAAGTACGGTCCCAAATACGCGGCGATGGTCAAGCGCATCCAGGACGTCAAGTAAGACCCGCGCAAGAGCCCGCTCTCTCCGCCTCGCGGCGGGGAGAGCGCGACTTGCCGGCACTGGGAATTCCCGGGGGGAACGATGGCGGCCGCTTATCGCAGAGCGATGGACCTTCTCTACCTTGCCTGTGCCTGGATCGCCGGAATTGCGCTGGTCCTGATTTCCGCGGTCATTCCGTGGGCCGTGTTCACGCGCTACGCGCTCAACAGCGCCTCGTCCTGGCCCGAGCGCACCGCGGTGCTGCTCACAATCGTGCTCACCTTCATCGGCACCGCGGCGTGCTATCGCGCCAGCCTGCACATGAACGTGTCTTTCTTCGTGTCGATGCTGCCGGACCGCCTGCGCCGCCTCGCCGATCTCCTGGTCGAGCTCCTGGTCGGCGGCATGGCGCTGTTCATGGCCGTTTACGGTGAGAAGCTGGTCGAGGCGACGTGGCTGAATTCGATCGACGAGTTTCCGTGGCTGTCGGTCGGCCTGACCTACACGCCGATCCCGCTCGGCGGGGTCGCGCTGCTCCTGTTCGTGATCGAGCGGATCTGGATCGGCGAGCCGCCGCACGAGGCCGCGGCGCGGGCGGCCGGGCACTGACGCATCGAGGGTTTGGGGGACTTTGACGTCATGGACATCGCCGTTCTTCTCGTGACGATGTTTTTCTGCTTCTTCATCGGGGTGCCGATCGCCTACGCGCTCGGCCTCGCGGCCATCGCCGCCGCTTTGTGGATCGGCATCCCGCTCGAGGCGGTGATGCTCCAGATCTCGAACGGCGTCTCTAAGGTGGCGATGCTGACGATCCCGTTCTTCGTGCTCGCCGGCGCCATCATGGCCGAAGGCGGCATGGCGCGGCGCATGGTCGCCTTCGCCGACGTGCTGGTCGGCTTCACGCGCGTGCGCGGCGGCCTGTCGGTCGTCAACGTGGTGGCGACGACGTTCCTCTCCGGCATTTCCGGCTCCTCGGTCGCCGACGTGTCGGCGATCGGCTCGGTGATGATCCCGCAGATGGAGCGCTCGGGCTTCCCGCGCGTCTACGCCACCAACGTCACCATCACCGGGTCGGTGCAGGCGCTGCTCGTGCCGCCGAGCCACAACGCCATCATCTACTCGCTGGCGACCGGCGGCACGATCTCGATCATCAGCCTGTTCATGGCCGGCGTGCTGCCCGGCCTCTTGCTCGGCTTTTCCATCGTCATGCTGTGCCTCGTCATCGCCTATCGCGACGGCCATCCGCGCGGCACGGCGATGCCGCTGAAGGACGCCATCAAGGTCTCGATCGAGGCGGCGTGGGGCCTGATCACGCTCGTCATCATCATCGGCGGCATCCTCGGCGGCATCTTCACCGCCATCGAGGCCGGCGCGGTCGCGTGCATGTGGGCGTTCTTCGTCACCATGTTCATCTACCGCGACTACAAATGGCGCGACCTGCCGAAGCTGGTGCACCGGACGCTGCGCACCGTCGCGATGGTGATGTCGCTGATCGCCTGCGCCGCCGCCGTCGGCTACGTCATGGCGCTGACGCAGATGCCGGCGAAGATCACGGCGTTCTTCCTGACCATATCGAGCAACAAGTACGTCATCCTGTTCCTGGTCAACATCCTGCTCCTGGTGCTCGGCTGCCTGTGCGACATGGCGCCGTCGATCCTGATCGTGACGCCGATCCTGCTGCCGGTGATGATCAACTTCGGCGTCGACCCGGTGCACTTCGGCATGATCATGATGCTCAACCTCGGCATCGGCCTGTGCCATCCACCGGTGGGGGCGATATTGTTCGTCGGCTGCGCGGTGGGGAAGGTGTCCATCGAGCAGGTCATGCGCACGATCTGGCCGTTCTACGGCGTGATGTTCGTCGTGCTGATGCTGGTGACCTACATCCCGTTCCTGTCGCTCTGGCTGCCCTCGGTGGTCGGCACGCATTGAGGCGCCGCCCCACCTGACAAGGCCGGCCCTTACGCCGATAATCCCGCATACGGCCGGCGCGACGCCGGCCGCGGACGGCTGCGAGTTCCTCGATTTTTCGGAAAACGGGCCATTCCCGGGGCCCAGGTATTGGTTGCGGGGGCAGGATTTGAACCTGCGACCTTCAGGTTATGAGCCTGACGAGCTACCGGGCTGCTCCACCCCGCGCCAAAATGCGAAGCGCGGGGCAAGACCCGCGCTGTTCGCGAGGGCTATCTAGCAACCGGGAACGCGGATGGGAAGGGCGTCGGGCGCATCTTTTTCATGAGCCTGTCATGAAACCGCGACAGAAATCCCCCATGAACGGGGCGAACGGCCGCGGCGGCCCTGGTTTCGGCGGGCATCTCGCCGAGGCCGGCCGGGCCATGCTCGCCGACGCCCGGCGGGCCCTCGAGGACCCCGCGCTCAGTGGCGCCGGCCGGGTGCACGAGCTGCGCAAGGCGTTCAAGCGCTGGCGCGCCTGGCTGAGGCTGCTGGCGGGGCCGGTGGGTGCGCCGGCCGAAACGCTGCGGGCCGAGGCGCGTACGCTGATGCGCGGCCTCTCCGGCGCGCGCGACGCGCAAGCCGCGCTCGACGCCATCGACGATCTGGCGCGCGGCACGACGTCCCTGTCGCCGCGCACGCTCGCGAACATCCGGACGCGGCTCACCGCCTTGCGCGACGCCGCCGAGAGCGCAAGCCTGACACCCCAGCTCAAGGACGCGATCGCCGCCTATCTCGCGCGCGCCGGCGCGACGATCGGCGGCTGGACGGTCGACGGCATCGGCTTCGGCACGGTCGCCGACGCGCTCACCGTCATCTACCGCCGCGCGCGGGCGCTCGCGCCCGGCGACTGGCACCAGGCCGAGCCGGCGCAGCTGCACGAACTGCGCCGGCGCGTCGTCGAGCATCGCCATCAGATGGAACTGGTCGAGCCGTTGTGGCCGCGCCTCACCAAGGCCTGGGCCGGGGAGGCGCAGCGCCTGCGCAACCGGCTCGGCGCCTGCCAGGATCTCGTGGTGCTTGCCGCCTTCGTCGCGCCGCACCAGCCGCTGGCGGCCTGGCGCTCGCGGCTGACGCCGGCGATCGCGGCGCGGCGCGCGGCGCACCTGAAATCGGCCTCGCGTCTTGCCGGCCGCCTGTTTGCCGAGAAGCCGAAGGCCTTCCGCGGGCGCATCGCGGCGCTCTGGACGGCGCGCAAGAAGCGCAAGGCGCCGCCGAAAAAACGCTAGCGGGCAGGAACGCCCTGCCCGCCAAGCCGCACGCACTCACTCACTTGCTCTCGCGACGCGACGCTTACGCGACCAGCGGCTTCAGCGCCGGATGCGACCGCACGAAGGTCAGGCTTTCCGCCCAGGCGTCGAGGCCGAACACGTGCCCCGCCTTCTTGGCGATCAGGTAGGTGAGCACGCCGGCATAGACGAGGTGATAGTCGACGATGAAGTTGTTGGTGTTCTCGATGAACGGCCAGTCCATGTGCGCGAACCAGTAGGTGATCATCAGCATGACGCCGCAGGCGGCGGAGATGCGCACCATGAAGCCGAACAGCAGCGACAGGCCGATGGCCAGATGGCCGTACTCGACCAGGAAGGTCGTGACCGGCGCCATCGCCGGCGTGGTGAACATGGCGAAGAAGTCGTGGAACGTCTTGGTATGCGCCAAGAAGCCGACGACGGAGAAGTTCGGCACGAACACCTGATGCGACGCGGCGTAGAGGAACGTCCACGCCATCGTCATGCGCAGATAGAAGAGGATGCCCTTTTCATAGGGGGAGTAGGTCATGGTCGCCTCCTTCCATGGTTTGCCATTTCGGCTCCGGATGGAAGGATGCGCGCGGCCGGATCGCACCACTTGATCTTTCGCAAGACTAAGTAGTTTGCCGGAGGCGCCGCGGAATAAAAAAGCCGCCGCGGAGGCGAAGCCGCGGCGGCCCTTCTTATTTGCGGAGGGCAGCTCCACAAACAAAACGGCCGCCATTGCTGGCGGCCGTTTTGGCGGAGCGAAGCACATGCTTCGCAAAACGGTCATCGTGAGGAGGAGAAAACGCTCTTGGCAGGCCTGGCAGCGACCTACTCTTCCGAACCTTGAGATTCAGTACCATCGGCGCTGGGGAGTTTTACGGCCGAGTTCGAGATGGGATCGGGTACAGTCCCCCCGCTAGAACCACCAGGCCGGCCAAAAGCGTTTGTGAAGCAAAGGTCCGCGTTGCCGCGAACACACGCAGCCTTACCGGCCGCGCTGGTCTTTCAAATTCGGTGCTCGCCATTGTCCCCCGCGAGCGGGAGACGATGGGCATTGTGTAATGAGAGCAATCAAGCCAATCGAGCTATTAGTACCGGTAAGCTCAATGCGTTGCCGCACTTACACACCCGGCCTATCAACGTGGTGGTCTACCACGGCTCTCAAGGGAGAACTCGTTTCGAGGTGGGTTTCTCGCTTA
>DATNBL010000057.1:0-11041 GCA_035571935.1 Pseudolabrys sp. | reverse complement strand
CCAGAGCGAGCGGGTGAGAAGAGGGGAACCAGACATTGATGGCTGAGCGTAAATTTGACGTGGTGGGCATCGGCAATGCCGTTGTCGACATCATCGCCCGCTGCGAAGAGTCCTTCCTGTCCAAGCACGATCTCGCCAAGGGCTTCATGCGCCTGATCGACGCGGCCGAGGCGAACCGCCTTTACGAGGCGATGGGGCCGGCAGTCGAGCGCTCGGGCGGATCGGTGGCCAATTCGATCGCCGGGCTCGCCTCGTTCGGCGGCAAATGCGGCTTCATCGGCAGAGTGGCCGCCGACCAGTTCGGCGGCATCTTCCGCCACGACATCCGCTCGCTCGGCGTCGACTACGACACGCTGCCTGCCACCGACGGCGCGCCGACCGCCCGCTGCCTGATCCTCGTCACGCCGGACGGCGAGCGCACCATGAACACGTTTCTCGGCGCGGCGCAGGATCTGCGGCCGTCCGACATCGACGAGCAGCAGATCGCCGCGGCGGAGGTCGTCTATCTCGAGGGCTATCTCTGGGACCCGCCGCAGGCCAAGGAAGCCTTCGTCAAGGCCGCCGGCATCGCGCACAAGAACGGCCGCCGTGTCGCGCTGACATTGTCGGACGCGTTCTGCGTCGACCGCTATCGCGGCGAATTCCTCGACCTCATCCGCAAGGGCACGGTCGACATCGTCTTCGCCAACGAGCACGAACTGCGCAGCCTCTACGAGACGTCGGACTTCGAGAGCGGCGCCAAGGCGCTGCGCGACGATGCAAGGCTCGCCGTCGTCACCCGCAGCGAGAAGGGCTGCGTCGTCATCGCCAAGGACGGCATGACCGCGGTGCCGGCGGCGCCGATTTCCCAGGTCGCCGATGTCACCGGCGCAGGCGATCTGTTCGCCGCCGGGTTCCTGGTCGGTCTCGCGCGCGGCAAAGACTTGAAGACCGCGGCCCGGCTCGGCGGGCTCGCCGCGGCCGAAGTCATCCAGCACATCGGCGCCCGCCCGGCGGTGTCGCTGAAGGCGCTCGCCGCCGAGAGCGGCCTCGCGGTCTGAACCGGCCACTGGCCGAGGCCTTCGTCCCGGTAACCAGTTGGTAACCGAATTTGGTTACCGCTTGGTAAGGAACCAGGACGGGGGACAGGCCAATGGCCGACCGCGACGACACGCAGAAATCCACCAACGAAACGCCGGCCGCGAAAGTCGAGGCGCTGCCTTCGGTCGAATCGCCGTCGATCTCCCCGGCCAAGGCCGATGAACCGGTCGCGCCGGAGCCGATCGCGACCAGCGATTCGCCGATCGCGCCGTCTGCCATCGTCAAGCCGCTGCGGCTCGCGTTGCGCCGCCGCCGCATGGCGTTGCTCGCGGCTTCCGTGACCATCGCCGCCGCGCTCGGCGCGGTGATCGGCGCCGTCACGGCGAATTCGCTCTCCGGCACGCACGATCAAACGGCTGGGTTGCAGGAACGTCAGGCGATGCAGCAGACCGTCGCGCGCCTCGGCACCGAATTGTCGACGCTGAAGGCATCTCTCGACGCCGCCAGCAAGTCGGCGCACGCGCAGACCGCGCAATTGACGAAACTGAGCGACGCGCTGAACGAGAAGCTCGCCGCCACCGCCAAGGCGCATGCGGCGCTGGCGCAGGCGAGCGCCGAGGTGACCGGCTCGATCGGCGCCCCCGAGACCGTTGCGCCGCAGGCCGAGCCGACGCCGCTGCCGCAGCCGCGGCCGCAGCAGATCGCCGCCGCCGAAAGCGCTCCGCGCCCGCTGGTCGTGCCCGACTGGCACGTGCGCGGCGCTGCCCGCGGCGCGGTGCTGGTCGAGACCCACGGCGAGATCTACGAGGTCGTGCCGGGCGCCAGCCTGCCGGGCCTCGGCCGCGTCGAATCGATCCGCCGCATCGACGGCCGCTGGATCGTCCAGACGCCGCGCGGCCTGATCGTCTCGTCGGTGCGCGAGCGGCGTTATTTCGACTGATCCCGTCCGGCCGGACCCGGCCGCGCAACTCCGCGTGATGGGAGTGGCGCGGCGGGCGTGAGCCGTGCCAGATTCGTCCCGCCGACGGTCAGCGGGGTGGTCTCATGCGCGGCATTCCGGTGAAGTCCCTTATCGCGGCGCTCGTGCTCGCCGCCGCGGTGACGCAAGCCTCGGCGCAGGGCGCGGCGCCCGCGCCCGCCAAGCCGGAAATGACGGAAGTGAACTGCCCCGGCTTCATCGCCGGCCGCTCGCCCGTCTTCCAGCCGGCGGCCTCGCGGCTTGCCGCCCTCGAGCGCGGGCAGTTGCGGCTGACCTACGCCGGCCACGCCACCTTCCTGATCGAGACGCCGGACGGCGTGCGCGCCGCGACCGACTACAATGACTGGGTCAAGCCGCCGGTGCTGCCCGACATCGTGACGATGAACCACGCGCATTCGTCGCACTACACGATGCATCCCGAATCCGGCATCCGCTTCGTGCTGCACGGCTGGGCCGACGACGAGAAGCCGGCGCGCATCGACATGACCTACAAGGACATGCGCGTGCGCAACGTGCCGACCAACATCCGCACCTTCGACGGCGGCACCGAGCGGCACGGCAATTCCATCTTCATCTTCGAGGTGGCGAACCTGTGCATCGCCCATCTCGGCCATTTGCATCACACGCTGACGCAGCGGCAGTTGAACGAGATCGGCAAGATCGACCTCGTGATGGTGCCGGTCGACGGCAACTACACGCTCGACCTCGACGGCATGATCGACGTCCTGAAATCGCTCAAGGCGCCGCTGATGGTGCCGATGCACTATTTCAGCCGCTACACGCTGGAGCGCTTCCTCGACCGCGCGCGGCAGGAATGGGACGTCGAGTTCTCCGAAGTGCCGACGATGCTCGTGTCGAAGGCGACGCTTCCGGCCAAGCCCAAGGTGCTGGTGCTGCCCGGACACTGAACGTGTCCGACGGCCGGTTTGCGCCATGTCGAAGGCGGCTGCCGCGCATGGCGGATCATCCACATTGCCCATTGACCGCCGGGAACGAATAACGGCCTGTCGCGTTTGCGCATGGCCCGACGACAAGAGACCAAGGGGCGCAAGAGGTTCGTATGCAGACCTGGAGTGGCTGGAAGCGGTTCCCCGATGCGCACGGCGGCGTCACCGTCGAGGCGCCGATCGGCCCGGGCGTGTACGAGGTGCGTCACACCATGACAGGCCGCGTCGTCGCCTTCGGGCATGCCGCCAATGTCGCCAGCGCCCTGACCGAGCTCAAGCTCAACGGCGGCGCCGGCGCCTTCGCGCGGCTCTTCCGCCGGCAGCCGCCCGCCTCGCGCGTTTCCGATCTCGAATACCGCACCTGCGCCGCCTCGACCCGCGCCGAGGCGCGCACCACCGCGCAGCGCCTGCTGGGCTTACGCCAGACCGCATGGCGCCGCCGCATGGACATGGGCTGGGCCGCCCGCGCGAGCTGACCGAATTCATCACCGCTCAACGACGGCCGGCCGCAGCGCCGGCCGTTTTGCTTTGGGGCGGGCGCTTCGGCTAGTGTCGCGCGCAATCCGACATTTGCGAGAGCCTCCCCATGCCCTACGCGACGACGCCCGACAAGGTGAAGCTCTATTACGAGGAGGTCGGGCAGGGTACGCCGATCCTGTTCGTGCACGAGTTCGCCTCCGACCATCGCGGCTGGGAGCCGCAGCTGCGCGAGTTCGGCAAGCGCCACCGCTGCATCACCTATTCGGCGCGCGGCTATACCCCGTCCGACGTGCCCGCGGACGCGAGCGCCTACACCTACGAGCACGTGATGCGCGACGCCGTCGCCGTGCTCGATCATCTCGGCATCGACAAGGCGCATCTCATCGGCCTGTCGATGGGCGGCTATACGTCGTTGCAAGTCGCGCTCAACCACCCCGGCCGCGTGCGCTCGCTGGTCCTCGCTGGCACGGGCTCGGGCAGCGAGCGCTGGTACACGGCCGACTTCCATAAGCACTCGCGGACGATCGGCGACACGTTCGAGCAAAAGGGCTCGGCCGAGATCGCGCGCACCTACGGCGTCAGCCCGAGCCGCGTGCCGTTCCAGGTCAAGGATCCGCGCGGCTTTGCCGAATTCGTGTCGCGGCTGGCCGAGCACGACGCACGCGGCTCCGCTAACACGTCGCGCGGCTTCCAGGGCGGGCGGCCGTCGCTCTACGATTTCGAGGGCGGCATCCGCAAGCTGACGACGCCGGTGCTGATCGTGGTCGGCGACGAGGACGACCGCTGCATCGAACCGAGTCTCTATCTGAAGCAGACGCTCGCCGCTTCGGGACTGGTGATGTTCCCCAAGACCGGCCACGTCGTGAATCTCGAGGAGCCGGACCTGTTCAACAGCGTCGTCGCCGACTTCATCGCGCGCGTCGAGGCGGGCCGCTGGACGGCGCGCGATCCGCGCTCGCGCTCGGCCGAAGGCGTCATCCCGATGCGCGGGTGATGGAACCCGGGCTCGCGTTCCTCGTTCTGCAAGGGCACGAGGAACGCGCCATGCTGAAATGGGCTTTCGTCTTCCTGATCATCGCGATCGTCGCCGGCATCTTCGGCTTCACCGACGTCGAGGCGGCCTCGGCGACCATCGCGCAATGGCTGTTCGGCATCTTCCTCGTTCTGTTCCTCGGCGCGCTGCTGATCGGGCTGTGGATCGGCAAGAAGGTTGTGTCTTAGGCGGCGATATCGCCGGTTTTACAGAGGCTTAAAACAGGTCGCGCCAGGCCGCGTTCGCTCGCGCGGTAGTTGCTTAAAATTTGAATCAACTCGTTCGCGGTCCGTTTTCCACGAGCGCGTCGCCCCAATCGACCCGCTTGGCCGCGCGGTAGGCGTCCTTGTCGCGGCGCGGGACGCGGCGCTGTTCCGGCGCGTCAGGCGCGCACAGCGTCAGCGTCACGGCGGCCTTGTCGACCATCGGCGTCGCCAGCACGCGCTGTTCGAGCGCGAGATCGCCGAAGCCCTTGCCGGCGACGAGGTAGACGAATTTCTCGTCCTCGAAAGGAACGTCGGCGCCCTTCGCCGTCAGATGGTCGCGCGTGCGCGGCAGCCGCGCGTTGAAGTGGCACCAGCGCTCGGCGGCGGCGAGCGGGCAGCGGCCTTCATGTGAGCACGGCGCGACGATCGCCGCGCCGTCCGCGATCAGGCGTTCGCGGCAGGCGAGGATGCGCCGGAAGCCGTCCGGCGTGCCGGGCTCGACGATGACGAGCAGGCGCGCGGCCTTGTCCCAGAGACGGCCGAGCGTGGCCTGCAACGCCGCGTCCGGCAGTTCGGCGAACACGTAGCTTGCCATCACCACGTCGGCGCTTGTCGCCTCGGCGAGCGCCGTCGCGATGGCGTCGCGCTGCGCCGTCAGCGCTAGATGCGGCGGCCGCAGCGTCTCGGCCAGCGCCAGCAGGTGCGCATTGTCGTCGATCAGCGCGGCGCGTTCGAGCGGCGGCCAGGCGTCGCACGCGGCCCAGGTCGCGGTGCCAGGCCCGGCTCCGACGTCGATGAGCGACCGCGGTGTGAAATCCGGGATGACGCCGTTCGCCTGGGCCAGCGCCGCGCGTACCGCGGCATAGGTCGCCGGCATGCGTACGATACCATAAGCGAGCGCATCGAGATCGGAGCGGATCACGCCGCTGCCGCCGCCGCCGCGATAGGCCTCGGAAATGCGCCGCGCGCGCGCCCTCAGATCGGTGCGCGAGACGTTCTCGAGCTTCGCCGCGAGCGCAGCGCCGACGAAGTGCGGCAGGCCGGCCATCAGCCCCACATGCGGCGCAGCTTGCCGCGCACGTCCGCGCTACCCGAAGCGGGCTTGGCCGCGGCCTTGTCCGCCGAAGCCGCCGGCCAGGCGCGGACGTCGAAATGCTTCAGGATTGCCGCGGGAATGAACCGCGTGCGCTGCGCATAGACGTGGCGGTCGCCGAGCCGGCGCTGCTGGTGCACGAAGAAGCGCTGCGGCACCATCAGGTGCAACTGGTCCCGTGCCCGCGTCATCGCCACGTAGAGCAGCCGCCGCTCCTCCTCGATCTCGGGCGCCGTGCGCACCGACAGGTCGGAGGGAATACAGCCATCGACGGTGTTGAGCACGAACACCGCTTTCCACTCCTGGCCCTTGGCCGAGTGGATGGTCGAGAGGATGAGGTAGTCCTCGTCGAGCAGGGGTGGCCCGGCTTCGTCGCTGGTGGCGTCCGGCGGGTCGAGCTTCATCTCGGTCAGGAACCGCTCGCGGCTCTGGTAGCCGGCGGCGATCTGCACCAGTTGCGCGAGATCGGCCTCGCGCAGCACCGCGTCGTCGTAGGCGCGCTCGAGATGCGGCGCGTACCAGCGGCAGATCGTCTCGAGTTCCGCCGGCCAGCCGGCGTCGCCGCGCCGCACCGCCTCGATCGCGTCGGCAAAGTCTGGCCACGCCTCCGCCGCCGCGGCCGGCGCCTTGAAGTCACGCAGTTCGTTCGTTGCCAGATGGTCGAGCACGCGCGCGGCGATGGCCGGGCCGATGCCGGGCATGAGTTGCAGCACGCGGAAGCCGGCGACGCGGTCGCGCGGGTTCTGCGCCCAGTGCAAGACGGCGAGTACGTCCTTGACGTGCGCGGCCTCGAGGAATTTCAGACCGCCGTATTTGACGAAGGAGATATTGCGGCGCGTGAGTTCGACCTCGAGCGCGCCCGAATGGCTCGACGTGCGGAACAGCACGGCCTGCGCCTTGAGCGCAATGCCGGCCTCGCGATTCTCGAGGATCCTCTCGACGATATAGCCGACCTGGCTCACATCGTCGGCGACGTTGACGATCTGCGGCTTCTCCGCCGACAGCCGCTCCGACCACAGGTTCTTGGAATAGCGCTCGGCGGCGAGCGCGATCACCGCATTGGCGGCGGCGAGGACCGGCTGCGTCGAGCGGTAATTGCGCTCGAGCGTGACGACGGCCGCCTTCGGCCGGAAGTGCGACGGGAAGTCGAGGATGTTGCGCACGGTCGCGGCGCGGAAGGAGTAGATAGACTGCGCGTCGTCGCCGACGACGGTGAGGCCGCGGCCGTCCGGCTTCAGCCTGAGCAGAATGCGCGCCTGCAGCCGGTTGGTGTCCTGATATTCGTCGACCAGCACGTGATCGAAGCGCTCGCCGACGTGCTCCGCAAGGCTGCGCTCGGCCATCATCATCGCCCAGGCGAGCAGCAGGTCGTCGTAATCGAGCACGTTCTGGCGCTGCTTGGCCTCGGCGTAAGCGGCGAAGAGTTGCCGCAGCTCCTCGTGCCATTCCGCGCACCACGGATAGACGAAGTTCAAGACATCGGCGAGCTCGGCCTCCGCGTTCACCGCGCGCGAATAGATGGCGAGGCACGTGCCCTTGAGCGGGAAACGCTTTTCCAGCTTCGAGAAGCCGAGCTCATGCCGCACCAGATTCATCAGATCGGCGGAATCCTCGCGGTCGTGGATCGAGAAATTCGGCTCGAACCCGATCTGCGGCGCGTATTCGCGCAACAGCCGCGCGCCGATGGCGTGGAACGTGCCGGCCCAGGTCAGCGCGTCGGCCATCATGCGCGCGTCCTTGCCCAGTGCCGCGGCGCCGATGCGCTCGACGCGGCGGCGCATTTCGGCCGCGGCCCGGCGTGAAAAGGTCAGGAGCAAGATGCGGCGCGGATCGGCGCCTTGCCCGATCAGGTGCGCGACGCGATGCGCGAGCGTGTTGGTCTTGCCGGAACCCGCGCCGGCGATGATCAAAAGCGGCGGATAGCCGTCGCCCGCGCCGTGCTCGACAGCGCGGCGCTGGTCAGGATTGAGGTCGGCGGCGAGGCTTTTGGCGGTCACAGGACGCTCGGGCGAATCAGCTTTGCCCGAGCATAGCCCGCTTTAGTGCCGGAAAGCGGCGACGCGACCGGAGCCAGGAAACCCTACACGTCCACGCTTGCCGACAGCGCGTTGTCCTGGATGAACTGGCGGCGCGGCTCGACGAGATCGCCCATCAGCTGGTCGAACAGCATGTTGGCCTCGTCGACCTCCTTGATGCGCACCTGCAACAGCGAGCGTGCATTGGTGTCGAGCGTGGTCTCCCAGAGCTGCTCCGGGTTCATCTCGCCCAGCCCTTTGTAGCGCTGCATGGCGATGCCTTTGCGGCCGGTCGCGGTCAGCGCCTCGAACAGGCCGACGGGGCCGTGAATCGGCATCTCGTCGTCGCGGCGGCGAAGCACCGCCGGCGGCCGCGGGCGCGGGAAGGTCTGCTGGAGCATCTCGCGGTGGCCGTCGAGCTTGCGCGCGTCGGCCGAGCTGAGCAGCGCCTGATCGATCACGGCGGCTTCCTTCACGCCGCGCACGGTGCGCTCGAAGTGGAAGCCTTCCTCGTCGTAGCGGCCCTGCCAGCCGCGCTCCGTTTCGTCCTCGAGCGCGTCGAGCCTTTTGGCAATATAGGCGGCGGCGGCCGCGCCGGTTTCCGGATTTTGCGTGACGTCGGTATTGAGCACGCCGGCGATCGCCGCTTGCTCGATGACCTTGCGATTATAGCGGCTGTGCAGGCCGGAGAGGATGTTGCGGATGGTGCGGGCGTTCTCGACCAACGCGCGCAGGTCGGCGCCAGCGCGCTCCTCGCCGGAGGCAAGGCGGAGCACCGCGTCCTCGAGCCCCGCTGAGATGAGATAGTCCTCGAGCGCGCGTTCGTCCCTGAGATACTGCTCGGACTTGCCCCGGTTGACCTTGTACAGCGGCGGCTGCGCAATGAAGACGTGGCCGCGCTTGATCAGTTCCTCCATCTGCCGGAAGAAGAAGGTCAAGAGCAGCGTGCGGATGTGGGAGCCGTCCACGTCCGCGTCGGTCATGATGATGATCTTGTGGTAGCGCAGCTTGTCCGGGTTGAACTCGTCGCGGCCGATGCCGGTGCCGAGCGCCGTGATCAAGGTGCCGATCTCCTGGCTCGACAGCATCTTGTCGAAGCGCGCGCGCTCGACGTTGAGGATCTTGCCGCGCAGCGGCAGCACGGCCTGGAATTCGCGGTTGCGGCCCTGCTTGGCGGAGCCGCCGGCCGAGTCGCCCTCGACGATGAACAGTTCTGACTTGGCCGGATCGCGCTCCTGGCAGTCGGCGAGCTTGCCGGGGAGAGACGAGACATCGAGCGCGCCCTTGCGGCGCGTCAGTTCGCGCGCCTTGCGCGCCGCCTCGCGCGCCGCGGCGGCCTCGACCACCTTGCCGACGATGACGCGGGCTTCCGACGGATGAATCTCGAACCAGTCCTGCAGCGCCTGATTGATCACGTTCTCGACCACCGGCCGCACTTCCGAGGACACAAGCTTGTCCTTCGTCTGCGACGAGAATTTCGGGTCCGGCACCTTCACCGACAGCACGGCGGTCAGGCCCTCGCGACAATCGTCGCCGGTCAGCGCCACCTTCTCCTTCTTCGAGGAGCCCTGCGTCTCGGCGTATTGCGTGATCTGCCGGGTCAGCGCGCCGCGGAAGCCGGCGAGATGCGTGCCACCGTCGCGCTGCGGGATGTTGTTGGTGAAGCAGAGCACGCTCTCGTGATAGCCGTCGTTCCACCACAGCGCGCACTCGACCGTGATGCCTTCGCGCTCGGCCTTGATCATGACCGGCGCCGGGATGAGCGGCGTCTTGCTGCGGTCGAGGAATTTGACGAAGGCCTCGACGCCGCCTTCGTACATCATGTCCTCGCGCTTCTCGACCGCGTGGCGCTTGTCGGAGAGCGCGATGCGCACGCCTGAGTTCAGGAAGGCGAGCTCGCGCAGCCGGTGCTCGAGCGTCGCGAAGTCGAACTCGGTCATGGTGAAGGTGGCGGGCGAAGCGAGGAAGGTCACCTCCGTGCCGCGCTTGCCGTCGGCGGGGCCGGTCTCCTTCAGCGGAGCCACCGCGACGCCGTCGCGGAACTCCATGAAGTGCTCCTTGCCGTCGCGCCAGATTGTCAGCTTCAGCCAGGTCGACAGCGCGTTGACCACGGACACGCCGACGCCGTGCAGGCCGCCCGAGACCTTGTAGGAGTTCTGGTCGAATTTTCCGCCGGCGTGCAGCTGCGTCATGATGACTTCGGCCGCCGACACGCCTTCGCCCTTGTGGATGTCGGTCGGGATGCCGCGGCCGTTGTCGTTCACCGTGCACGAGCCGTCCGGATTGAGCGTGACGGTCACTTCGGTGGCGTAGCCGGCGAGCGCCTCGTCGATGGCGTTGTCGACGACCTCGTAGACCATGTGATGCAGGCCCGAGCCGTCGTCAGTGTCGCCGATGTACATGCCGGGCCGCTTGCGCACGGCGTCGAGGCCCTTGAGGACCTTGATCGACTCGGCGCCATAGTCGGATTCGGATTGAAGATTGCGGGCCGGTTCAGCCATGGGCGGAAGCTCTCGGAAAGCAAAAAAATCGACTCGGATGAGCGAATTTGTGTGACACGATTTGGGGTGCTCGTACAGAGCAAAGTAGCTGGTGCTAATATGTTGATAGAGCTAGTATTTTTCAAGGTTTTCGACGCCCGCGGAAGGGCCGTTTTTGCGGCTTCCGAAAAGCGCTTGCGGCGCGCTTTTCAGGCCCTCATGCGGTGCCCCTGGAGCGCCGGTTTTCGCCGCCGCGCGGGAAGGCCATCCGCCGCAGCCGGCCTGTAAACCACCGCCCGCGATTTGACACGGCGCACTGCCGGAATGCGCCGCCGTCGCTTGCACAGGAGCGCCGATTGGCCTCTAAGCAGGAAGCCATGCTCGCCCGATCCGACCTGCTCCGCATGCGCTTCAAGGGCCGGCCGCTCGAAGTTCCTCATCGGCTTCGCGCGATCGTCCGCGCGCGGGAATCGAGCATCATTGTCCTCGCCGTCGCGATCGGCCTCGTCGCCGGTCTCATCGTGGCGGCGATGAGCGAGGCGGTGGGGCTGATGCACATCGTGTTTTTCGGGCTCGATCCCGGTGAGCGGCTGTCGGCCCGCGCCTGGATCAACCCGCTCTATGCCTTCCTGACGCCATGCCTCGGCGGTCTCGTGTTCGGGCTGGTGTCGGCCTACGTGACCCGCCGGCGTGGTACCGAGGTCGACCCGATCGAAGCCAATGCTCTGCACGGCGGCCGCATGTCGCTGCGCGGCAGCCTGATCGTGGCGGCGCAGACGGTGTGGTCG
>DATNBL010000056.1:0-23898 GCA_035571935.1 Pseudolabrys sp. | reverse complement strand
CTTGCCGTCCTTGTTGTTGGCGTAGAGCTCGATCTGCGCCAGCGTCTGGTTGGTGAATGACGCCGACATCACGAAGCTCGGATGGCCCATGGCGTTGCCGAGGTTCACCAGCCGCCCTTCCGACAGCAGGATGATGCGGTGGCCGTCGGGGAAGGTGATCTCGTCGACCTGCGGCTTGATGTTGGTCCACTTCAAATTCTTCAGGTGGGCGATCTGGATCTCGTTGTCGAAGTGGCCGATGTTGCACACGATCGCGCGGTCTTTCATCTTGCGCATGTGCTCGATCGTGATGATGTCCTTGTTGCCGGTGGCGGTGACGAAGATGTCGGCCTGCGGCGCGGCGTCTTCCATGGTCACGACCTGGTAGCCTTCCATCGCCGCCTGCAGCGCGCAGATCGGGTCGACCTCGGACACCATCACGCGGCAGCCGGCCTGGCGCAGCGACGCCGCCGAGCCTTTGCCGACGTCGCCGAAGCCCGCGACCATCGCGATCTTGCCCGACATCATCACGTCGGTGCCGCGGCGGATGCCGTCGACGAGTGATTCGCGGCAGCCATAAAGGTTGTCGAATTTGGACTTGGTGACCGAGTCGTTGACGTTGATCGCGGGCCACAGCAGCGTGCCGGCCTTCTGCATGTCGTAGAGGCGATGCACGCCCGTGGTGGTCTCTTCGGAGACGCCGCGGATGTTCTTGGCGATCTCGTTGAAGTAACCCTTCGGCTTTTCCTTTAGCTGCTTCTTGAGCAGCGCGAAGAAGACTTCCTCTTCCTCGGAGCCCGGCTTGTCGAGGAACGCCGTGTCGCCGTTCTCGGCGCGCACGCCGAGGTGGACGTACATGGTGGCGTCGCCGCCGTCGTCGAGGATCATGTTCGGGTAGCCGCCGCCGTGCCAGTCGAACAGCTTGGCGGTGTAGTCCCAGTAGTCCTTGAGCGTCTCGCCCTTGACGGCGAACACCGGAACGCCGGCGGCGGCGATCGCCGCGGCGGCGTGGTCCTGCGTCGAATAGATGTTGCACGAGACCCAGCGCACGTCGGCGCCGAGCGCGACGAGCGTCTCGATCAGCACCGCGGTCTGGATGGTCATGTGCAGCGAGCCGGCGACACGGGCGCCCTTCAAGGGCTTCTTCGGGCCGAATTCCTCGCGCGTCGCCATCAGGCCCGGCATCTCGGTCTCGGCGAGCGAGATCTCCTTGCGGCCGAAATCGGCGAGGCCGATGTCCTTGACGATGTACTCCTTGGCGACGGGCATGACGGTCCTTTGAACAGAGAAGGGGTGAGGGGTCGGGGTGCCTATAACAGCCCCGGCCGGAGGCCGCAATGCATATATAAGGATTTCTTTATATGGATTTCGAGGGCCACTTTATCCCTCCCCTGAAAGGGGAGGGTCCGGCGCGATAGCGCCCGGGGGTGGGGTCAGGCGGCAATCGGGGAGGGCGCCGCCACCCGGCTCGCTTGCGCTCGCCACCCTCCCCCGCAAGCGGGGGAGGGATAAGAGCGGCCTATTCCTCTTCCCCGAACCGGTTCGCCACGAGCCCGGCCAGCGCCTCCATGGCGGCGGCGGCGTCGTTACCGGAGCAGGCGATCTGGATCGAGGTGCCGGGGCCGGCGGCCAGCATCATCAGCCCCATGATCGACGTGCCGCCCACTGTCTCGTTGTGGCGCGTCACGGTGATTTGGGCGTCGAATTGTTCGGCCATTTGCACGAATTTCGCCGAGGCGCGGGCGTGCAGACCCTTCTTGTTGACGATCTCGACGTCGCGGACGATGGCCCCTTCCGGGGCGCCGGCGCCGTCGCTCATTTGCCGTTCAGGACCCGGCTGGCGATCGTGCAGTACTTGCGGCCGGCCTCTTGCGCTGCGGCGACGGCGGCCTCGAGCGGGCAGTTTTCCCGCACCTTGGCGAGCTTGATCAGCATCGGCAGGTTGATCCCGGCCAGCACCTCGACCTTGGGCTGGCTCATCACCGAGATGGCCAGGTTCGACGGCGTGCCGCCGAACATGTCGGTCAGGATGGCGACGCCGTTGCCGCTGTCGACGCGCTTGACCGCGTCGAGGATGCTCTTGCGGCACTGCTCGACGTCGTCGTCGGGACCGATGGTGATGGCTTCGATCTGCTTCTGCGGACCCACCACATGCTCCAGTGCCGAGCGAAACTCGGTGGCGAGCCGCCCGTGGGTCACAAGTACGAGGCCGATCATTCCGAACTCCCCGTGCGCGCGTTGTTGCGCCGCACGAAAGGCCGCACATTCAGGCTCATTCGAAGCCCCAATGCAAGGGCCGTCCTCGCTATATATGCGCTGTGTTGCGCTGCGGAAAGTCGGGGCCAAAGGGGGCTCGAAGGTCCGTTGATTTCGGCGAGGCCAGCTCTACGCCCGGTATGGTTAATTTTTCTTAACTTCGCGGGCGACCGGGGTAGCCCAGGTCCGGGGGCGAGGTCAATCGCCGGAAGCCGCGGTGTGGAGCATAGCTAGGAGGGCCGGCAAAGCGGGGTGAGAGGGGGCGATCGGCAGTCGCGGCAAAGTGATGCGGGCGACGGTTGTTTCCACGGCTTCCCGGGCCGGAAGGCGGTCAGCGTCGGCCGCGGCGAGATCGACCACAAGGCCGGCGACCGCCACCGCCTCATAGGGCAGACGGCGGATGCCGAGCCCGCGCACCTCCAGCAGCCCGGCGAGTTCCGGCGCCGGCCGCACCAGCAGGCGGCCGTGCCGCGCTTCGATGAAGGCGCGGTCGTCGGCGACCAGCCGGGCGAACGGGATATGCGCCGGCGCGGCCTCGATGAGATCCAACGCCAGCCGCGACTTTCCCGCGCCCGACGGCCCGCGGATCAGCACGGCCCGCGCGCCGACAAGCACGGCAGAGGTATGGATCGTAGAATTCACGAAACCCCGCTCATTCCCGCGAAAGCGGGAATCCAGCGCTGAGCCGCAACGGTCAGATGGCGATTTCTTCCCAGAGGTCTTTCCATTCTGGATTCCGGCCCTCGATGGCCTGCGGTTTCCAATGCCTGTTCCATTTCTTCATCTGCCGCTCGCGTGCAAATGCGGTCTCGCGTGACGGGTGCTCCTCGAACCAGACCACCGATTTGACGCCGTAAGTTTTCGTGAAGCCGTTGACTGCACCCTCCCGGTGCTCCCAAACGCGGCGCACCAGATCATCGGTCATGCCGATGGTGAGCGTGCCGTTTCGCCTGCTCGCGAGCATATAGACGTAGAACGCCATCACGAGCGCCTCGACAGCCCAGAATGACCGTCGGATTCTAACTTGAGTACATGCGGCTTGTCAGCGCTGGACCCCCGCTTTCGCGGGGGTGAGCGGAAGATAATTCACATCGCCGGCAGGCGGACGTGGAAGCGCGCGCCGAGCACCTTCGGCTCGTCGTCGCCGCGCGCTGGCGCGGTGCGGTTCTCGACCCAGATGCCGCCGCCATGCGCCTCGACGATCTGCTTGGAGATCGACAGGCCGAGTCCCGAATTCTGGCCGAAGCCCTGGTCCTCGGGCCGGTCGGTGTAGAAGCGCTCGAAGATCTTCTCCAATGCTTCCGGCCGCACGCCCGGGCCGTCATCGTCGACGAGGATCTCGATCTCGCCCTTCAATTTGCGGCCGGTGACGCGCACGTTGCCGCCCGGCGGCGAGAATGAGCGCGCGTTGTCGATCAAATTGCTCACCACCTGGCCGATGCGCGAGTCGTGACCGGGCACCTTGAACGCCGACGGCGGCCCGCCTTCGAATTTCAGCGTGACGTTGACGTCGCTGCGCACCTCGTTGGCGGCCTTCACCAGCGCGTCGAGCATCTGCGCGAGATCGACCGGGGCCGCTTCCTGCCGCTGCAATTCGGCGTCGAGCCGGCTGGCGTCGGAGATGTCGGAAATGAGCCGGTCGAGGCGGCGCACGTCGTGCTCGATGACCTCGAGCAGACGCTTGCGGTTGACGTCGGTCTTGGCCATCGGCAGCGTCTCGACCGCCGAGCGCAGAGAGGTCAGCGGATTGCGCAATTCGTGCGCGACGTCGGCGGCGAAGCTCTCGATCGCCTCGATGCGCGTGTAGAGCGCGCTGGTCATGTCGCGCAGCGCGCCGGAGAGATGCCCGATCTCGTCGCGGCGGCGCGTGAAATCGGGGATCTCGATGCGGTTGCGGATGCGCCGGCGCACGCGCTCGGCGCCGTCGGCGAGCCGCCGCACCGGGCCGGCGATGGTGCCTGCGAGCAGCATCGACAGCACCACCATGACGCCGGCAGCGACGAGGAAGACCTTGAAGATGGCGAGCCGCTCGGCCTCGACCATGTCGTCGATGTCGGCGCCCTGCGTCGACAGCATCAACACGCCGCGCACGGCGCGGAAACGCTGCACAGGCACTGCCACCGAGACGATGACCTCGCCGCGGTCGTTGACCCGCACCATGCTCGCGTGCAGGCCCTGCAACGCCTGGCCGACTTCCGGGTAGCCCTTGCCGTTCTCCGGCCCGAGTTCCTTGTAGAGCGGCAGGTCGCCGCGGCCGAACCAGCGGCGGAGCGCGATGAAGCCGCGCTCGATCAGGCCCGGCCGCTCGGCGTTCGGCGGCGGCAGGTCGAAGCGCAGCACGTCGCCGCGGCCGTAGAGGTTGCGGCTGTCGAGGATCAGCACGCCGTCCCGGTCGTAGATGCGCGCGCGTGTCTTGGTCGGCGAGATCAGGCGGCGCAGCACCGGCGCGACGCGCTCGGGATTGATCGGGAATTCGATGCCCGAGAGCGAATCCTCGCTCGGGCCGTAGCTCTCGCCGGCCTGCAATTCGAGCAGGCGCTCGGGATCGATGGTGATCGAGTCGGTGTTGTCGACGGTGGCCGAGGCGGCGATGGCGCCGGCGATGATCTCGCTCTGCACCAGGAGGCTCTGCACCCGCGCGTCGATCAGGCCGGCGCGGAATTGCGAGAGATACATCACGCCGGTGACCAGCGCGATGAGACCCGCGAGGTTCAGGAAAACGATGCGGCGGGTGAGCGAGGAGAAGCTTTGCGAGACGAAGAAGCCCCAGGCCGAGCGCACCGGGCGCCGCATCGCGGCGAAGCGGCGCGGCTTCTCGGTGGCCGGCGCGGTGCTTTCCGCGCGCTCGGCCTCGGCGTTCGGCGCCGCTGTGTCCGCGGTTCGATCGAGCACTCGTTCAATCCCGCCGAGGTTGTCGGGGTCAACTACCCCGAGGTTTTACCGCAAGCCGGGACGCCCCGTCAGCCGACGCCGAATTAAACTTGCTTCATCATTCCTTGAAGCGGTAGCCGACGCCGTACAGCGTCTCGATCATCTCGAAGTCGTCGTCGACCGCCTTGAACTTCTTGCGCAGCCGCTTGATGTGGCTGTCGATGGTGCGGTCGTCGACATAGACCTGGTCGTCATAGGCGGCGTCCATCAGCGCGTTGCGGCTCTTGACCACGCCGGGGCGCGTCGCCAGCGCCTGGAGAATCAGGAACTCGGTGACGGTGAGTGTCACCGGCTCGTTCTTCCAGGTGCAGGTGTGGCGCTCCGGGTCCATGCGCAGCAGGCCGCGCTCGAGTACCTTGGCGGAATCGACTTCCTTGACCGGCGTGCCGTCCTTCGGGCTCACGCGCCGCAGCACCGCCTTCACGCGCTCGACGAGGAGGCGTTGCGAGAACGGTTTGCGGATGAAATCGTCGGCGCCCATCTTCAGGCCGAACAGTTCGTCGATCTCCTCGTCCTTGGAGGTGAGGAAGATGACGGGGATGTCGGTCTTCTGACGCAGCCGCCGCAGCGTCTCCATGCCGTCCATGCGCGGCATCTTGATGTCGAGGATGGCAAGGTCCGGCGGCGACGTCTTGAAGCCGTCGAGGGCGGAGGCGCCGTCGGTATAGGTCATGATGCGGTAGCCCTCCGACTCGAGGGCCATCGATACGGACGTCAGGATGTTGCGGTCGTCGTCGACGAGGGCAATGGTCGGCAAATGAAGCCCCTTCCTGGCTATAGTCCCGTTCCGCTTTGACCGCCCAAGAGGGGCGCAAATGTGACCTCTTTGCAACAACTATGTGATTCAGTAGGGATTTCAAGGGCGGCCCGGCTTATGTTGTGCCCCTCCGCCCCGAGCGTTAACGGGCTGGAACCGCAGCGGAAAGCCGCCGCCAAGAGCACTCCATGAGCGCGCCGAAGAAGCCTCTGCCGGGAGCGATGCCGGGCCGGACACCGGAAGGCGCGCCGCAGCCGGCCGATTTCGCGCCCAAGGATGCCGCCCGCGCGCTGCTGCGGTCCGGCCGCAGCGCCACCCTGGCGACGCTCGACCGCAATACCGGGCATCCGTTCGCCTCGCTGGTCAACGTCGCCACCGACCGCGACGGCTCCCCCATCATCCTGGTGTCGAGACTCGCCACCCACACCGCCAATCTCGAGCAGGACGGCCGCACCTCGCTGCTCATCGCCGAGACCGGCAAGGGCGACGCGCTGGCGCATCCGCGGCTGACGGTGCTCGGCGCCTTCCGGCCGGTCGCGCGCGAGGAGGCCGACGAGCCGCGGCTGCGCGCGCGCTTCCTGCTGCGCCATCCGAAGTCCGAGCTCTACGCCGGCTTCCCCGATTTCGGCTTCTGGCGCTTGGACGTCGCCTCGGCGCATTTGAATGGCGGCTTCGCCCGCGCCGCCGATCTCGCAGCGGCGGACGTGCTCAGCGACTACGCCGACGCTTCGGAGCTCGCTGCAAGCGAGGACAGCGCCATCGCCCACATGAACGCCGATCATGCCGAGGCCTGCCGTCTCTACGCGACGAAGCTGTTGAAGGCGCCGGACGGCAACTGGCGCTGCGCCGGGATCGCGCCCGAAGGCATTGAATTGCAATCCGGCGGTGAGGCGGTGTGGCTGCCGTTTCCGCGGCGTGTCACGGCGGCGGCCGACTTGCGTGCGGTGCTCAAGGAACTCGCGGACAAGGCGCGCGCCGTCACGGCCTGAGGGCCGATCGCGCCCGCTCTTTTCCGGTCGCGCAAATGCCGGACACCTGCCGCGCCGGCTTCGGATGGTTACTGATGGCTGACATATCATGCGCGGCGTGATGCATCAGCCGGTTCATGACGCAGCGCAACCAAACCTCGCGCCTTGCGCATGGCATCCGGCCTTGGCTTTACGAATGTTCGTGACTATGGTCGCGCGCGTTGGAACGACCGGCTATACTTGCGTTTTATAGCCGATGGCGCCGCGCAACGCGGTCGCACGAGAGGGGATCCTGCCGCTCCGGCAGACGGCTTTAAGTTTCTGGGAGGTCAAGCGTGGACGAGACGGGCGTACGAAACGCGGCGTACGGCGCCGATAAATTCGGCTTCAAGAATCTGGCCGGCGTGAATTGGAATCTGACCGAGGCGCCGCTCTACGAGCACGCGATCCGCAACGGCGAGGCCTCGATCGTCGCCGGCGGCGCGCTGTCCGCCTTCACCGGCCACCACACCGGCCGCTCGCCCAAGGACAAGCACACCGTCGAGGACGATCTCACGCGCGACGTCCTGTGGTGGGACGGCAACCGCAAGATGTCGAAGGCGCACTTCGACACGCTGCTCGCCGACTTCCGCAAGCACGTCGAAGGCAAGACGCTGTTCGCGCAGGACCTCTACGGCGGCGCCGACCACACCTATCGCATCAAGGTGCGCGTCTTCACCGAATACGCCTGGCACTCGCTGTTCATCCGCCAACTTCTCATTCGTCCCGAGCTCAAGGAGCTCGCCGGCTTCATTCCGGAATTGACCATCGTCGACTTGCCGTCATTCAAGCCGGTCGCCAGCCGCCACGGCGGCCGCGAAGGCTCCGACACGATGGTGGCGATCGACTTCACCAACAAGATCGTGCTGATCTGCGGCTCGTCTTACGCCGGCGAGATGAAGAAGTCGGTGTTCACCACGCTCAACTTCTATCTGCCGGCGAAGAACGTCGTGCCGATGCACTGCTCCGCCAATGTCAGCCATGACGGCGAGAGCGCGCTGTTCTTCGGCCTGTCCGGCACCGGCAAGACGACCTTGTCGGCCGATCCGAGCCGCATCCTGATCGGCGACGACGAGCACGGCTGGGGCCCGGACGGCATCTTCAATTTCGAGGGTGGCTGCTACGCCAAGACCATCAAGCTCAGCCAGGAAGCCGAGCCGATGATCTGGGACGCGACCAACCGCTTTGGCGCGGTGCTCGAGAACGTCGTCTACGATCCGGTCAGCCGCGTGCCCGACTATGACGACGGCTCGAAGACAGAGAACACGCGCTCGGCCTATCCGCTCGACTTCATCCCGAACGCCTCGCGCTCCGGCCGGGCCGGTCATCCGAAGAACATCGTCTTCCTGACCGCCGACGCGTTCGGCGTCATGCCGCCGATCGCCAAGCTGACCGCGACGCAGGCGATGTATCACTTCCTGTCCGGCTACACCGCGAAGGTCGCCGGCACCGAGAAGGGCCTCGTCGGCGTCGAGCCGGAGTTCTCGACCTGCTTCGGCGCGCCGTTCCTGCCGCGGCATCCGTCGGTCTATGCCGACCTGCTCAAGGACTACATCAACAGGTACCAGGCCGACGTCTGGCTGGTGAATTCGGGCTGGACCGGCGGCAAGTACGGCGAGGGCCGGCGCATGCCGATCAAGGCGACGCGCACGCTGGTCACCGCCGCGCTCGACGGCTCGCTCAAGAGCGCCGACTTCCGCACCGACCCGTATTTCGGCTTCGCCGTGCCGACCTCGGTGCCGGGCGTCGAGCCGCATCTGCTGAACCCGATCAAGACCTGGAAGGACAAGGCCGAGTTCGACAAGACCGCGCGGGCTCTCGTCGGCATGTTCCAGAAGAACTTCGCCAAGTTCGAGAGCCACGTCACGGCGGACATCAAGGCGGCGGCGCCGGAAGTGCGCATCGCGGCGGAGTGAGCGTCGTCCCGGGCGAGGCGCGAGCCGAGGCCCGGGACCCATACTCCGCAGTCTATCGAGAGGGCGGGGGTTATGGGTCCCCGCCTTCGCGGGGACGACAGTGTGAATCAAAAGGCGGCCCTACGCGGCCGCCTTTTTTTGTCGACCTAGGTCTCGGCCGTGCCGGGGTGCAGCCCCGCGCGCTGCGGCAACAGCGCGACGCACAGCACGATGAACACGGCGATGGCGAGCGAGGCGAGCGGGCGGCTGAGCGCGAGCCCGCCGTGGCTGACCGGCTTGTCGAGGAAGTCGCCGACCGTGGCGCCGAGCGGCCGCGTCAGGATGAACGCCGCCCAGAACAGGAACACGCGCGACACGCCCGTCGAGTAATAGAGGATCGCCACGACCGCCAGCGCCGCCGTGAAGACGAGCGCGCCGCCTTCGTAGCCAAGCCCGCCGGTGTCGGCGATCCAGTCGCCGAGCGCGGTGCCGAGCGTCTGCGAGAAGGTGATGGCCGCCCAATAGAATGCCTCGACGCGCGGCATGCTCACCGTGTTCACCGACACCGTGCCCTCGGACCAATACCAGGCGCCGAGCGTCAGCATGAGCAGCGCAAACAACAGGCTCGCGCCGCCGGTGTAGCCGATGCCGAGCGAACGGTCGGCGAAATCGGCCATCGTGGTGCCGAACGTGGTCGAGGCGACGATCGTCGCCCAATAGAGGAACGGGTGGAACTTCCGCGCCAGGATCTGCGCGATCACCAGCGCGATCAGCACGGCGAGGAACAGCACCGTGCCGGCGAGATAGCCCCAGTTGAAGGTCATCGTGACCGAATCGCCGCCGGTCTCGCCGAGCGTGGTGGCGGCGATCTTGATGATCCAGAAGATGAGCGTGACTTCAGGCACCTTGCTGAAGGTGCGCTGGGGGGCTGCGGCATGCATGAGGGTCGGCTTCTCGCAGTCGTGGTCGCCGCCCCCGGCTTCCCGATCGTCGAACGAGAACGCGTAGCGCGCGATCCCGATCCAATTGTGTCGGCTGGTTCCTTACTGATGCGCCTTCAGCACCGCCGCCATGTCGGCGATCGCCTCGTAGGCCTTCGGCAAGAGCTTGGCGCGCGAGGCGAAGCCGTGCATCTGGCCGCGATAACGGCGCACGGTGGTGGCGACGCCCTCGGCGGCGAGCCGCGCGGCGTAAGTCTCGCCCTCGGCGCAAAGCGGATCGAAGCCTGCGAGGATGACGAGCGCCGGCGGCAGGCCTTTCAGGCTCTTCGCGAACAGCGGCGATGCGCGCCAGTCCTTGCGTTGCGCCAAGTCGGGCGCATAGGCGTCGATGTAGTACTGCATGCCCGCATTGGTCAGCGCCACGCCCTGCGCGAAACGCGCGTCATAGGGCGCCGTGAGATCGACGATCGGATAGGTCAGGAGCTGCGACTTGAGCCGGATCGCGCCCTCGTCGCGCAGCGCGATCGCCACCGCCGCGGCGAGATTGCCGCCGGCGCTGTCGCCGCCGGCCGAGATGCGCGCCGGGTCGATGCGCAGCGCCGCCGCGTTGGCGGCGATCCATGTCACGGCGGCGAGCGAATCCTCATAGGCCGCGGGAAAGCGATGCTCCGGCGCCAGGCGATAATCGACGCTGATCACCGCGCAGTCGGCCGCGTTGGCGAGCATGCGGCAGGTCCAGTCGTGGCTGTCGAGGTCGCCGACCACCCAGCCGCCGCCGTGATAGTAGACGAGCACCGGCAGCCTCTCGCCCGCAAGCGTGCCCGAGCCGCGATAGGCGCGCAGCGGGATCGGCCCACGCGGGCCGGTCGCGGTATATTCGCGGACCTCGGCGACATGCGGCAGATCGGGCTGGCTGAGGAAGCGCATGCGGCGCGAGGCCTCGCGTGCGCGCTCCGGCGCCGGCGGGTTCGCGGGCGGCGGCGGCTGCAACGCCATATAGGCGATCGAGTCGCCGTCCATCTGCGCGGGCAGGGCGAGATCGTCGGGGTCACGTCGCATCGATGAGCGGTCGTCCTGTCCAGGTCCGGGAAGGGGAGTCTACCCCAGGCGGACGCGCGGACAAAAAGGGCGGCCGCATGGGCCGCCCTCTGTCTCGTCATGTGTCCGGGATCAGTCGTTGGCGGTGGCGAGCTCGCGGCCCATGCGGTTGAACTGGGCCTTCTGCTCGTTCGACAGCGAGGCGTAGAAGCCGTCGAGCGCCGGCTTGACCGTATTGGCGGCCTCGATCATCGCTTTCAGCCGCGTCTCCATGGCGTCGAGGCGGCCCGGCGGCGTCAGCGGCGTCTGGTCGGGGCAGGCCGCCTGCAGGATGCCGACCGCCTTGTCGGTTGCGTCCTGGAGCTTGTCGAGGTCGTCCGCCTGCGCGGCGGTCGGCTTGACCGCGTCCTCGATCTTCTCGATCGGCAGGTTGGCGAGCCCGGGCTTGGGCTGCTTGCAGCTCTGCGCCGTGTCGGCGGAAGCCTTCGCGGTCGTCTCCGCCTTCGGTTTCGGGCCGATTTTGTTGAAGCGCTCCTTCTGCTCGTCGCTCAGCGAATTGTAGAACCTGTCGAGCGCGGGCTTGACGGTGTCGACCGCTTCGAGCGTCGCCTGCAACCGGCCCGTCATGGCCGCGAGGCGGCCCGGCGGCGTCAGCGGGAAGGCGTTCTCGGCCGGGCAGGAGGCCTTGAACACGTCGGCGGCCTTGGCGGCGTCGCGGCGCATGCCGGCGAGCAGGTCCTTCTGCTCGGCGTTGAGCCCGACCTTCTTCTCGATCTCGGCGATCGGCCAGGCGGTGACGCCGCTGCCCGGCTGCATGCACAATTGCTGCACCGAGGCGTAGCGCACCGGCGCCGGCGCCGAAGAGGCCGGCGACGAGCCCGTCACCTCCGGCGCGTAGGCGTATTCGGCCGGCGGGCCTTCCTCGCCCCAGAACAGGCCGTCGACGAAGTCGTCATAGGCATAGGCCCAGTAGCCGTCGTCATAGCCGTCCGGCCAGAACGTGTAGTCGAACACGTCGGTGTAGGCATAGGGCCAGAACACCGGGCCGTACCAGGCGATGAACGGCGCGCGCGCGCGATGGCGCCACGCTTCGCGCGCCGACCAGCGGTCATGGCGCGCCTGGCGCTGCACGGCCGTCGTGGCCGCCGGCTGCTGCGCGAAGCTGGCGGCGAAGCGGCCGTTCCGCGCATCCTGCGCCGCGACGCGCTGCCGCCCGTTGCGGCGGCCCTGGCGTTGCGAATTCTGCTGCACGGCCTGTTGCGCACTGCGCTGGACCTGCGCGCTGGGCTGCGCCTGCACGGCCGGTGTGGCCGTCTGCTGGCGCTTCAGCACGCGCTCTTCGCGCGCATGCTTGATCTCCTCGCGCCGCGCGGCGCGCTGTGACGGCGGCAGGCGGCGGACCGAGCGGTCCTCCTGGCGGCGCAGCGTGCGTTCCTGGCGGCGCTCGGCACGGGTGAGGGTGCGCGCCGGAGCGGCGGTCTTTGCCGCAGCGGCCGCCGTCGGCGCCGCCTTCTGCGGCGCGGCGGCCTGGGCGGGCGCGCCCTTTTGCGGCGCCGCCTTTGGCGCCTCGGTCACCTTCGGCGCATGGCGCTCCTGGCGCTGCACGCGCCGCTCCTCGCGGCGGATGATGCGCGCGTTCGACGGCGCATGCCGCGGCTCGGGCCGCGCGGCCTGACGCGGCGCAACGCGCGGCGTGGCGCGGGCGGCGGGGTGAGGCGCGGGGCGCGGCGCGGCGCGCACCACCGGATGCGGCGCGGCATGCGGCGCAACGTGCGGCGCCGCGCGCACGACGGGATGCGGAGCCGGGGCCGGACGCGCCGCGGGTGCCGGATGCGGCGCGGGCCGTGCGGCGGGCGCGGCATGCGGCGCGGGCTTGGCCGCCGGCGCGTGCTTCTTGGCCTCTTCGGGTTTCGGTTGCGCCAGAACGGCGGCGGGAACCGCGGCGCTCAGTAACAGCGCCAGGATCATTCCATTTAATCGTGCCATGAATACCTCCACGCAGGCTCGGCCGTCGCCGGGCGGCCGTTACTTGATGAACGGCGGCGCCTCGGCCGATCCGGCGGTGCGCTCCGGGAAACGTGAACGGACATGAACGTCCTTTCACATTCGGAGTTCCACCGCATCGCGCCGCAGCGCGCGTTTGCTGCATGTGCAAAATGAAAAACGCCGGCGAGCGATGCGCGCCGGCGCCTCAGATTTGGAAATTGTGCCGGGGATCTAGCGCTGCGTGCGATGCTGCGGCGGCGCGCGCCTGACCGGCGCCGGCTTGACCGCCGGCTTGTGCTCCTCGCTCGCGTTGCTGGCGACGCCGCCTTCGAGCTTGTGCAGCAGCTCGGCATCCGGATACGAATCCGCCGGCAGACCGAATTTCAATTGCGCCTTCTTCACCGCGGTGCGCGTGCCGTTGCCGACCTTGCCGTCCGGCTCGCCGACATCGTAGCCCTGCTTGTTCAGGAGGCGCTGCATTTCCGTCACCTGCTCGGTGGTGAGCGGCACGACCTGCCTGGCGCCCTCGTGGTCGACCTGCGGCGCGCCGTTCAGCCGCGTGGCGAAATAGGCGACCGTGGTCGTGTAGACGTAGGACGAATTCCAGCCGAGGAAGGCCTGGAAGTTCGGATAGGCGAGGAAGGCCGGGCCGTGGCGGCCCATCGGCAGGATCAGCGAGGCCTCCATCGTGCCGGCCGGCAGTTGCCCGTAAGCGGGCTTCACGCCCCACTTCACCCACTGCGACACCGGGTGCTTGATGTTGAGGTCGGCCTCCTGCCACGGCAGGGTCTGCGGCACGCGCACCTCCTGGATCCATGGCTCGCCGCGTCGCCAGCCGAGATGCTCGAGGAAGTTGCCGGCCGAAGCGAGCGTGTCCGGCACGCTCTTGATGAGGTCGCGACGTCCGTCGCCGTCGCCATCGACGCCGTATTTCAAATAGTCCGAGGCGGTGATCTGGATGCCGCCGAATTCGCCGGCCCAGGCGCCGATCATGTCGGGAAGCTTCTGGTCGCCGCGTTCGATCAGCCGCAGCGCGTCCATGAGCTGCGGGCGGAAATAGTCGCCGCGGCGGCAGTCATAGGCGAGCGTGGTCAGCGCGGGAATGATCTTGAACTTGCCGAAGTCGGCGCCGAAGTCGCTCTCGAGGCCCCAGAACGCGGTGATGACCGGAGCGGGCACGCCGTATTTCTGCTCGATCTGCTTAAACAGCGCGGCGTGCTCGTGCATCTTCCGCTGGCCGTTGGGGATGCGCGCGCCGCCGACCATGCGGTCGGAGAACTGGATGAAGGTCTGGTTGAAGACGGCCTGGCCGCTGTCGCGCTTGATGATGTTCGGATCGAAATAGAGTTCGGGCGAAGCCTCCTCGATAACCTTGGCCGAGATGCCGGCCGCCCGCGCGTCCTTCTTGAACTGCGCCACCCAGGCTTCGAAATTGCCGGTGTTGCGGCAGCGCGCGGCCACGGACGGGGAGGCCCACAGGGCCGCCAGCATCGCCACAGCGAGGGTCGAGGTGATTTTGCGCATCGGGTCCGCCTGTTCGGGGATTTGACCGGCGAATCTGCCGCAGCCACCGGCCGGGTCAAGTTTGATCGGGGGAAAGCGTTAAGGCCGGGGCGGCCGGAAGGGCCGGAAATCGTGTTGTTATTGCGTTCGCCGGCGCTGCTTGACGGCGGCGGCCCGCCGTATGACACAAAGCCGCATGCAGGTTCTGGTGATTGGCGCCGGCGTCGTCGGCCTGGCGGTCGCGCGTGCGCTGGCGCTCAGGGGGCACGATGTCGTCATCGCCGAGAAGGCGGGCGCCATCGGCACCGGAACGTCCTCGCGCAACAGCGAGGTCATCCACGGCGGCATGTACTACCCGACCGGGACGTTGCGTGCGCGTCACAGCGTTGCCGGCCGGCGCATGCTGTACGCCTATTGCGAGAGCCACGGCGTGCCGCACCGCAGGCTGGGCAAGCTGGTGGTGGCGGCCGACGGCGCGGAAACCGTGAAGATTCAACAGATTGCCAGGCAGGGCGAGGTCAACGGCGTCGAGGACCTGGTGCTGATCGACGGCAAGGCGGCGCGCGCGCTCGAGCCGGCGGTCGTCTGCGCGGCGGCGCTGCATTCGCCGCACACGGGCATCATCGACACCCATACCTATATGCTCGCCCTCCGCGGCGACCTTGAGGATCGCGGCGGCATGATCGCCTTCAACACGCCGGTCGCGGGCGTCGACCGGCGCAACGGCCAATGGGTCGCGCGCTTCGGCGGCGTAGAGGCGGGCGAGGCGGCGTTCGACGCGGTGGTCAACGCCGCCGGCCTCGGCGCGCAGCAGATCGCCCGCGCCATGCCCGATTATCCGGTCGCGCGCGTGCCGCGCCTCGTCCTCGCCAAGGGCAATTACTTCTCCTACACGGGCCGGCCGGCGTTCAGCCGCCTCGTCTATCCGACGCCGATGCCGGGCGGCCTCGGCGTCCACGTCACGCTCGACATGGCCGGGCGCATGCGTTTCGGCCCGGACGTGGAGTGGATCGACGAGGAGAATTACGCGGTGAACCCGGGGCGTGCCGACATCTTCTACGCCCGCATCCGCACTTACTGGCCCGCGCTGCCTGACAATTCATTGATGCCGGATTATGCCGGCATCAGGCCGAAGCTGTCCGGCAAGGGCGAGCCGCAGGGCGATTTCCTGATCGACACGCCGGCAGCGCACGGCCTGCCGGGCCTTGTGCAAATGTTCGGCATCGAATCGCCGGGGCTGACCAGTTCCTTGTCTCTGGGGGAGGCGGTAGCGGACGCGCTCGCGGCCTAGCGGCCCTTTTCGAGTTGCGCGTTCTGCCGGTCCCTGGGGGCGGCGACCGAGCCCGTGACGTCGTTGCGCGGCACGCCGTAGTCCTCGCGCACGCGCAACTGTGACAGCGCCGCGCGCTCGCTCTTCGGCAGGCTGGCATTGGCGACCGGTGTGAGCTCGGCCTGCTTGTTGCGGCCACCCTCGACGACCGTCATCCCGCCCTTGGTCGCCACCACGTCGCCCGGCCGCAGCGTCGGATCGTTCGCGACATCGACAGGAGCGAGGCCGAAGGCGGTGCGGCCGTTGCAGGTGCAGCCGGTAACGAGCTGCTTGCGATAGCGGTAGGCGTTCGGCAGGTCGGCGTAGCGGCTGCCGTCGCTCGTCGTCGCGTAATCGATGTTGCTGCCGGAATAGACGCGCGTGTCGCTCGCCGGGCAGAACGAATGGCAGGCGTCGGCCGCGCTCATCTTGCCGCGCGCCTCAACCGGGAAGAAGTGGCCGTCGCAGGTGCGCACGCAGAAGCCGTGTGCCGGGCCGTTGTCGCGGCTGACGACGCGCTCGTCGCGGCGATCGTCCCCGCTGAGCGCGCGGGCGAGGCTGGTGAAGGGATCGGCGAAGGCGTCGGCGTGACGCGGCGGCTCGGCGCGGTGTGGATGCGAGAAGGCATGGCGCAGGCCGCCGAACAGCTCATCGAAGAAGCCGGCCGACGCGGGCGTGGGCGAAAGCACCGCCGCGGCGATCACGCCGAGGCACGCCACCAACGCCATCTTGCCACGAGCGGCCGCCATCGTCGCACCCTGCCTCCCGGCCCGCTGCAATGCGGGACCGGACATTCAACGTGCGGGGCGGGCGGAAGGTTCGCCCGGCGAAGCGCCCGGCCACGCGAACGTGAGCAAAGCGCGGGATGGGTAAAGGCGGGGTTAGCGGGGCGTCCGGCGGCCGCCCGCCTTGTCATTTCGGGGGGTGTCGGGCAGCATTCCGCGCGTTGTCCGCACAGGAAATGCCGCTGACGGGGGATCGTTGCGGCCGGGGGAGGAAGCGTTGGAAGCGTCGCCTGCGATCGAGCTTGCGAAACATACATTGATGTCGGGGGGCATCATTCTGGCGGTCGGCACGCTGACCGGCTTCTTCGCCCAGAAGATCAAGATCCCCGATGTCGCTCTGTTCCTCATCGTCGGCATGCTGATCGGGCCGGACGTCATCGGTCTCGTCAGCATCAAGGCGGATTCGGCACTCAACCAGATTATCCTGCTGTTCGGCGCGAGCTACATCCTGTTCGACGGCGGCGCCTCGCTGCGCCTCGACGTGCTCAAGAAGGTGTGGATCACCATCGTCGTCATCGCGACGATCGGCGTGCTGATCACCGCCGCCATCACCGGGCTGGCCGCCCATTATGTGTTCGGCATGCCGATGATCGCCGCGCTGCTGCTCGGCGCCGCGCTCGCCTCGACCGACCCGGCGACTCTGGTGCCGATCTTCCGCCAAGTGAAGATTCGCGACCGCGTCGCGCAGACGGTGATGAGCGAATCCGCGTTCAACGACGCGATGGGCGCCATCGTCACCTTCGGCGTGTTGTCGGTGGCGATGGGGACGGGCGGCTTCTCGCTCGCCGGATCGGTCATCGACCTGTTGAAGCAGTCGGTGATCGGCATCGCCGCCGGCGCCGTGCTCGGGCTTCTCGCCGCGCTGCTGATCGCGCACGAGCGCTGGGCCTTCCTGAAGGAATACGCGCCGGTCGTGACTTTGGTCGCGGTGATCGGCGCCTATTTCGCCGCCGACGGTTTGCAGGCGAGCGGCTTCATGGCCGTGTTCGTGTTCGGCATCGTCATCGGCAACAAGGATACGTTCGGGTTCAAGATGAGCGGGGCCGAGCAGCAGAAGCTCGACGAATACGTGGGCACAACCGCCTTCATCATGCGCCTGTTCATCTTCATGCTGCTCGGCGCGCAGGTCGACTTCCATTTGATGGCGCAATACTGGTTGGGCGGCGTCATCGTCGTGCTGATCTTCATGTTGGTGGCGCGGCCGGTGACGGTGTTCGCCTGCGCGCTGCCCGACCGGCGCGCGAAGTGGAGCTTCAACGAGATGCTGTTCATGTGCTGGACGCGCGAGACGGGTGTCATCCCGGCGGCGCTCGCCGGACTCCTGCTCGGCATGAAGGCGCCGGGCGCGCAGATCAACGCCTCGGTGACGTTCATCGCCATCCTAATGACGATCCTGATCCAGGCGCCGACGACCAAATGGCTGGGCGAGCGGCTCGGGCTGATGCACGAGCGCTGAGGCCCAGGCGAACAGGGGAGGGCAACGCAATGGCTACCCGCTTTCTCAACCCAAAGACGATGGCGCCGCCGCCGGGCTATACCTACGTGGTCGAGACCACGGGCCCCGGCCGCACCGTCTACATCGCCGGCCAGCTCGGCCTCGATCTCGAGAACCGGCTGGTGGGCGGGCCCGGCGATTTCCGCGCGCAGTGCGAACGCGCCTTCGAGAACCTCGGGCATGCACTGGCTTCGGTTGGCGCGACTTTTGCCGACGTCGTGAAGATCAACAACTACCTCGTCGACATGAGCCACATCGGCATCTTCCGCGCGGTGCGCGACGCCAAGCTGAACATGAAGGCGCCGCCGGCCTCGACCACGGTGGCGATTTCGCAGCTTGCGCGGCCCGGCGCGCTGTTCGAGATCGAGGCGATCGCGGTGCTGCCGCCCGCCAAGACGCGCGCCAAAGCGGCACGCGGCCGCACGGCAAAGAAGAAGTCGCGCCGCCGCTGACCGCGCACGCACCCCGCCGCGCGCGGGCGCCATGCCGAAATGATCTGGCCGTAACGGCCGCGCGGGTCTATGAGGACTCGCCTTCCTCTCCCGTTTCCGGAACCACCATGCGCATTACCGCCATCGCCGACATCGTCGTGCCGATCTCCTCGGCCATCGCCAACGCCTATATCGACTTCTCGCAGATGACGGCGAGCGTGGTCGCGATCTTCACCGACGCGGTGCGTGACGGTAGACCGGTGGTCGGTTTCGGCTTCAACTCCAACGGCCGTTACGCTCCGCAGGGTCTCTTGCGCGAGCGCTTCATCCCGCGGCTGAAGAGCGCCAAGCCGGACGACATCGTCGACCAACGCGGCATCCTCGATCCGGTGAAGTGCTGGGCGGCGATGATGAAGAACGAGAAGCCCGGCGGCCACGGCGAGCGCTCGGTCGCCGTCGGCGTGCTCGACATGGCACTGTGGGATGCGGTGGCGAAGGCGGAAGGCGTGCCGCTGTGGCGCCTGCTCGCCGACCGCTACAACGACGGCAAGGCCGACAAGACGGCGTGGGTCTACGCCGCCGGCGGCTACTATTATCCGGAGAAGGACATCCAAGGCCTGCAGGACGAGATGAAGCATTATCTCGACCTCGGCTATTCGACGGTGAAAATGAAGATCGGCGGCGTGCCGCTGAAGGATGATCTCAAGCGCATCGAGGCGGCGCTGAAGGTGGTCGGCGGCAAGGGCGAAAATCTCTGCGTCGACGTAAACGGCCGCTACGACCTCGACGAGGCGCTCGCCTGCGGCGACGCCATCGCGCAGTATGAATTGCGCTGGTATGAGGAGCCGCTCGACCCGCTCGACTTTCTGCTGCACGCGGCGCTGGCGACGCGCTACCGCGGGCCGCTCGCCACCGGCGAGAATCTGTTCTCGATGCAGGACGCGCGCAACCTGATCCGCCACGGCGGGCTGCGCGCCGACCGCGACTGGCTGCAATTCGATCCGGCGCTGTCCTACGGCCTCGTCGAATACATGCGCACGCTCGATATGCTGCGCATGCACGGCTGGTCGTCGCGCCGTTGCGTGCCGCATGGCGGGCACCAGTTCGCGCTCAACATCGCGGTCGGCCTCGGCCTCGGCGGCAACGAGTCGTATCCTCAGGTGTTCGCGCCGTTCGGCGGTTTCGCCGACAATTGCAAGGTCGTCGACAGCCGCGTGCCGATGCCGGATGTGCCGGGCATCGGCTTCGAGGCGAAGAATGAGCTTTATAAGGTGATGAAGGGGATGCTGCAGTAGCGATCAGAGTTCTTCAGGTGCAATTGTAAATGGCCGAAACTAGGCGCGAACCGGCGCCAACCACTTTGGCAAGCACGCGGAGTTGCTCACGGCAGACCGAACTCTCGGTCGGGTTGGGGTAGTTAAGCTCATGATCAATTTCGCCCCATATCTCTTCAAATAGCGTTCTTATCTGAATTTCGCATGATAGGAAAGCGCACAAACCTATCCGGAAATTGAGCGCGCTTCTCCTCAGACAAGAGATGGAACACAGTATCGAATTGTTTTTTCCAAATAGACAAAGAATTTCCGATGTTCCGAATTCCATAAAGCGAAAACATGTCCGGATTGCATGGTATAAGGAAGCCATCTACGAGCGAAATTATAGTTCGATTTAGAGCTCCCAAGCTCGGCGATGTATCAAAGATGACGATATCGTAGTCATAAAGTTGAGAATATTGCTCTGCAATGGCGCGCGGACGGGTTACAGTGCGCACCCCAAGGGGGTCGCCTTGGTAAACGTCGCTCCATCTCGACGCGATCTTGTCTTCGAAGAGGTGGAGTGTCAGTCGTCCGGGAATAATATGGACGTTATCTGTGAGGGCGATCGGCGGCGGAAGCGTCTCTATTTCTGCCGTTCCGTCTTCCGTTGGCTTTAAGATGAAATGAATTGACCGTGGCTCTTTTAGGACTTGGTCAAATGATGCGTCTCGCTGCCGCGCGCTATTGAAATCATCGACGTATGTATCTTCGCGGCGCCAAATCTTGTAAATCTGCATCTCCTCCAAGGCGAAGATGGTCAGATTGCATTGAGGATCGAGGTCGATGATTAGCGTCTTTTTCCCGAGCTCACCGAGCGCGTGCCCCAGATGGTAGGTCAGTGTTGTCTTTCCAACGCCGCCCTTATTGTTGAATACTGAAATTGATTTCAAATAACCCTCCAACTTGCAGTGTGCAATTGTAGGCCTCTTACACCTCGGCCCGCAAGGACTGCTGCGTCTTAGGCTAGCGATTTTCGGGATGAGTATGTCGGGCCTGCGCGCCGACCGCGACTGGCTGCAGTTCGATCCGGCGTTGTCCTACGGCCTGGTCGAATACATGCGCACGCTCGACATGCTCAAGATGCACGGCTGGTCGCCGCGCCGCTGCGTGCCGCATGGCGGGCACCAGTTCGCGCTCAACATCGCGGTCGGCCTCGGCCTCGGCGGCAACGAGTCGTATCCCCAGGTGTTCGCGCCGTTCGGCGGTTTCGCCGACAATTGCAAGGTCAGCGACAGCCGCGTGCCGATGCCGGACGTGCCGGGCGTCGGCTTCGAGGCGAAGAACGAGCTTTATAAGGTGATGAAGGGGATGCTGGAGCAAGCCCCGCGCTGATCCACCTCACCCTGAGGAGCCCGCGAAGCGGGCGTCTCGTAGAGTGAGGTTGGCCTGCTTGGGGCCTCATGGTTCGAGACGCGCGACTTTGCCGCGCTCCGCGCCATGAGGGTTGGGCTAATGCGCCTCGTCCCAGTTGCTTGCGGCGCGGGCGTCGACGCGCAGCGGCACGTTGAGCGCCACCGCCGGGTGCGGCGCGCCTTCCATCACTTCCTTCACAACGGCGATCGTGTCCTTCACTTCCTTCTCCGGCACCTCGAAGATCAGTTCGTCGTGCACCTGCAGCAGCATCTGCGCCGACAGCTTCGCATCGTCGAGCGCCGGCTCCATGCGCATCATGGCGCGGCGGATGATGTCGGCCGCCGAGCCCTGCAGCCGCGCGTTGATCGCCGCGCGCTCGTTGAAGGCGCGGATCGACGGGTTCGACGCCTTGATATCGGGGTAGTGGCACTTGCGCCCGAACAATGTGAGCACGTAGCCGTTCTGCCGGCAGTAGTCGCGCGTCTCGTCCATGTAATCGCGGATGCCGGGGAAGCGCTCGAAATATTTCTTGATGTAGGCGCCGGCCTCATCGCGCTCGATGCCGAGCTGCGCCGCGAGCCCGAAGGCCGAGATGCCGTAGATGATGCCGAAGTTGATCGCCTTGGCGCGGCGGCGCACGTCGGCCGGCATGTCCTTGACCGGCACGCCGAACATCTCCGACGCCGTCATGGCGTGGATGTCGACGCCGTCCTTGAACGCCTGCCGCAAAGTCGGCACCTCGGCGACTTCGGCGAGCAGGCGCAACTCGATCTGCGAATAGTCGGCCGAGATCAGCTTCATGCCCGGCGCGGCGACGAAGGCCTTGCGGATCTTGCGGCCGTCCTCGGTGCGGATCGGGATGTTCTGCAAATTCGGCTCGGAGGATGACAGCCGCCCGGTCGAGGTCGCGGCCAGCGCGTAGCTCGTGTGCACGCGCTTGGTCGTCGGATTGACGTAGTTCGGCAGCGCCTCGGTGTAGGTCGAGCGCAGTTTCGACACCTGCCGCCAGTCGAGGATCTTGCGCGGCAATTCGTGCTGCTCGGCGAGGTCTTCCAGCGTGCGCGCGTCGGTCGCCCACTGGCCGGATTTCGTTTTCGTGCCGCCGGGCAGATTGAGCTTGCCGAACAGCACGTCGCCGATCTGCTTCGGCGAGCCGGGGTTGACCGCCTCGCCGGCGATCTCCTTGATCTCGTCCTCGAGCCGCGCCTGCTCCTGCGCGAACTCGCTGGTCAGCCGCGACAGCACCTGCCGGTCGATCGAGATGCCACGCCGCTCCATGCGCGCCAGCACCGTCGGCATCTGGCGCTCCAGCGTTTCGTACACGGAGGTGACGCGTTCGGCGGCGAGCCGCGGCTTCAGCGCGTACCACAGGCGTAGCGTCACGTCGGCGTCTTCCGCCGCGTATTCCGTCGCCTTCTCGATGGTGACGCAGTCGAACGTCACCTGCGACTTGCCCGAGCCGGCGACGTGATGGAAATGAATGGTGTCGTGGTTGAGCCAGCGCTTGGCGAGATCGTCCATGCCGTGGCCGCCTTTGCCGGCGTCGAGCACGTAGGAGATCAGCATCGTGTCGTCGTAGCCGGCGACCTCGATGCCGCGCTGGCGGAACACCAGCCAATCGTATTTCATGTTCTGCGCGATCTTGAGGACGCTCTCGTCCTCGAGCAGCGCCTTCAGTGCGGCGAGCGCATCCAGCTCCGGGATCTGGCCCTCGCACAGCTTGGCCTCCGGCGCGAACAGGTCGCTGCCGCCTTCGCCGCCGCCCTCTTTGTGAGCGATGGGCACGTAGCAGGCTTCATTGGGCGCGACGGCGAGCGAGAATCCGCACAGATGCGCCTGCATCGGATCGAGGCTGGTCGTCTCGGTGTCGACGGCGACGACGCCGGCGTCGCGCGCGCGCTCGACCCACTGGGTCAGCCGCTCCAGTGTGCGCACGGTCTCGTATTTGCCGCGGTCGATCTTGGTCTCGCGCGCTGCGGCGCTCCGTGCGGTGGCGAGCGCGATCGGGGTGAGCGCGGAGGCCTCCGAGCCTCCTCTCCCTCCCCCGCTTGCGGGGGAGGGTTGGGGAGGGGGTGAAAACAAGTCGCCGCTTCCCCCTCCCGGCGCGCTGCGCGCGCCGACCTCCCCCGCAGGCGGGGGAGGTGAAGAAGATGCGGACGTCAGCTTCGCATCCGCCGCGATCTGGCTGGCGTCGATGCCGGTCTTCTCGGCGATGCGGCGGGTGATGGTCGAGAACTCCATCGCCTTGAGGAAGGCGATGAGGTTCTTGTAGTCCGGCTCGTGCACCGCGAGGTCGTCGGCGGCGACGTCGAGCGGCACGTTCTGGTCGAGCGTGACGAGGCGCTTGGAGACGCGCGCCTGCTCGGCGAACTCGATCAGGTTCTCGCGCCGCTTCTGCTGCTTGATCTCGGTGGCATGCGCCAGCACCGACTCAAGATCGCCGTACTGGCCGATCAATTCGGCCGCCGTCTTCGGGCCGATGCCGGGCACTCCGGGCACGTTGTCGGTCGAGTCGCCGATCAGCGCCTGCGCCTCGATCACCTTCTCCGGCGGCACGCCGAACTTCTCGATCACCTCGTCGCGGCCGATGCGCTTGTCCTTCATCGTGTCGTACATGACGACGCCGTTGCCGACGAGTTGCATCAGATCCTTGTCGGACGACACGATGGTGGTCGTGGCCTTGGCGTCGCAGGCGAGCCGCGCATAGGTGGCAATGAGATCGTCGGCCTCGTAACCGGCCTGTTCGAGACAAGGGATCTGGAAGGCGCGCACCGCGTCCCGCATCAGCGGAAATTGCGGAATAAGATCACCCGGCGGGTCCGGTCGATGCGCCTTATAGTCGGGGTAGAACTCGGTACGGAATGTCTTCTCGGACTTGTCGAAGACGACCGCGAGATGGGTCGGCTTGTCCTCCGG
>DATNBL010000055.1:0-50133 GCA_035571935.1 Pseudolabrys sp. | reverse complement strand
GAGGGTTGGATTGCAGATGTGCTGGTGCACGGTGCCGGCTGCAGCGATCTCATCTTTTTCGCCGAGGCCTGGCGTGCGCTAGCTGCCGCCGACACGCCACGGCTCCGGCACGTCGCCCAGCTGGCGGCGGCCTTTGCCGTTTCGGCGGAACGGCGGCTCGAGACGCTGGGGCAGGGCACGGCCTTCCTCGCCGCCGTTGGCACGGTGTGGCCGCACCCCGCGCTTCTGGCCGCCTTCCAAGCAGGCGCCGAGATCGCCTATCCCGTTGCCGTCGGCGCCAGCACGGCGGCGCACGGGCTGCCGCTTGCGGCTTCGGCGCACGCCTTCCTGCAGGCGTTTGCGGCCAATCTCGTCTCGGCCGGCGTGCGGCTGGTGCCGCTCGGCCAGACCGATGGACAGCGCGTGCTCGCCGCGCTCGAGCCGGTCATCGCCGAGATGGCACGGCGCGCGCTAGTCACGCCGCTCGACGCCATGGGCGCGTCGGCCTTCCGCGCCGACCTCGCTTCGCTGCGGCACGAGACGCAGTACACGCGATTGTTCAGGTCATAAGGAAACAGAAATGGCCAGCACTCACGGCCCCCTGCGCGTCGGTGTCGGCGGCCCGGTCGGCTCGGGCAAGACCGCGCTGATGGATATGTTGTGCAAGCGGCTGCGCGACCGGTACGAGATCGCCGCCATCACGAACGACATCTACACCAAGTGGGACGCCGAATACCTGGTGCGCTCCGGCGCGCTGGCGCCCGAGCGCATTGCCGGCGTCGAGACCGGCGGCTGCCCGCATACCGCGATCCGCGAGGACGCCTCGATCAACCTCGCCGCTATCGCCGAGATGCGCGCGAAGTTTCCCGATCTGGATCTGGTGCTGGTCGAATCTGGCGGCGACAATCTCGCGGCGACCTTCTCGCCCGAACTCGCCGACCTGACCATCTACGTCATCGACGTGGCCGCCGGCGAGAAGATCCCGTCCAAGGGCGGGCCCGGCATTACGCGTTCCGACCTGCTGGTGATCAACAAGGTCGATCTCGCGCCCTATGTCGGCGCATCTCTCGAGGTCATGGCGCGCGACGCCAAACGGATGCGCGGCAACCGCCCCTTCGTCTTCGCCAACATGCACACGGGCGAGGGCGCCGACGATATCGCGCGTTTCATTGAGGAGAAGGGCGGGCTTCCGGCGTGAGCCGCTAGACGGCCTCGGCGACCGTTTCGTGCGCGAGGCTCGCGGCCAGCCGCTCGCTGGCCGCCGCCATGCTCATCGCGAAGATCGCGCGCCGCGCGAGCCGCCACTCGTCGCGCTCACCGCGCCGCGCCCATTGCACGAGCGTCCGGGCGGCCAGCTGCTGCATCCGTTCGATGTTGGATGCTTCGAGAACCCCGGCGCGGATCAGCCGCGAGCAGGCGATGTCGAAGGCTTGTCCCATTGCCCGGACGGCGTCGTCGTCCAATCCCACCTGTTCGGCCGCACGCATCGTCACACCCGCGTTTTCCGGTAAAACTCGGCCGCAATGGCAAGGTTCCTGCGCTACACGCGGCGGTGAAGGCCGCTTGAGACAGGTCAATGTTGGCCCTCCGGCGATGGGCGAGGTTCGGCTTCTGTCCACGCCTCCGAAGGGCTAGAAGCGCTCGCCATGTCGATCCGCAATCTCGACCGGCTGTTCCGCCCGCGCTCGGTTGCGGTGATCGGCGCGTCCGACCGGCCGCAGTCGGTCGGCGCGGCGCTGATGCGCAATCTCACGCAAGGCGGTTTTCAGGGCCCGGTCGTGCCGGTCAATCCGCGCGCCGCCGCCGTGCACGGCATCATGGCCTACAAGGACGTCGAGGCCCTGCCCGTGACGCCCGACCTCGCCGTGATCGCCACACCGCCGGACACGATCGCGCCGCTCGTCGGCGAGCTGGGCCGGCGCGGCACGCGCGCGGCGGTGATCCTGACGGCCGGCTTCGGAGAAGGCGAGGCGAGCGCCGGTCGCGCGCGCGGCGCGCAAGTGCTCGCGGCGGCACGGCCGCACCTTCTGCGCGTCGTCGGCCCGAACTGCCTCGGCATCGCCGTGCCCGGTATCGGCCTCAATGCCACGTTCGCGCCCGCGAGTGCGTTGCCGGGCAATATCGCCTTCCTCACCCAGTCGGGAGCCATGGCGACGACGGTGCTCGACTGGGCGCTGCCGCGCGGCATCGGCTTTTCCGCCGTCGTGTCGATGGGCGACATGAGCGACGTCGATTTCGGCGATCTCCTTGACTATTTCGCGCTAGACGAGACGACCGGGGCGATCCTTATCTATGCCGAGGCGATCACGCAGGCGCGCAAATTCATGTCCGCCGCTCGCCGCGCCGCACGCGTCAAGCCGGTGATCGTCGTCAAAGGCGGCCGGGCCGAGGAAGGCGCCCGCGCCGCGACATCGCACACCGGGGCGCTCGCCGGCGCCGACGTCGTGTACGAGGCCGCGTTCCGCCGCGCCGGCATGCTGCGCGTCAGCGAGGTCGAGGAATTGTTCGATGCCGCGGCGACGCTGGCGCGCATGTCGCCGACGGCCGGTGACCGGCTCGCGATCGTCACCAATGGCGGCGGGGCCGGCGTGCTGGCGACGGACCGCCTGATCGAGGAGGGCGGCAAGCTCGCGGCCCTGAGCCCGGCTACGCTGGAAAAGCTCGACCGCGTGCTGCCGCCGACCTGGAGCCGCGCCAATCCGGTCGACATCATCGGCGACGCCGATGCGGCGCGTTATGGCAATGCCGTCGCGGCCCTCCTGGACGACGACGGCGCCGATGCGCTGCTCGTCTCCTATTGCCCGACCGCCATCGTCTCCGCCGAGGACGCCGCGAGGGGCCTGATCGGCGCAGTGCAGGAGCGGAAATCCGCCAAGAACGTATTCGCCTGCTGGATGGGCGACGCGAGCCTCGCCGCCGGGCGCGCGGCGCTCGCGGCGGCGAAGCTGCCCGATTTCGAGACGCCGGAGCGCGCCGTGCGCGCGTTCATGTATCTCGTGCGCACCCGCCAGAGTCAGGCGCTGCTGCTCGAGACGCCATCCTCGGCGCCGGCGCTGCCGGCCGACTCCGGCAGGGCGCAGGCGCTGCTGCACGCTGCGCTCGCGGACCGGCGCGAATGGCTCGATCCCGCCGAATGCGCGCAATTCTTCGCCTGTTACGGCGTGCCCTGCGCGCGCACCGAAGCGGTCGCCGATGCCGCAGCCGCGGCGGCGGTCGCGGCGGAGATCGGCGGCCCGGTGGCGCTGAAGATCCGCTCGCGCGACATCACGCACAAGTCCGACGTCGGCGGCGTCGCGCTCGATCTCGACACGCCGCGGGCGGTCGAGGCGGCGGCACGCGCGATGCAGGAGCGCGTCGCGCGCGCGAAGCCCGGCGCGGGCCTGGAAGGCTTCATCGTGCAGCAGATGGTGCAGCGGCCCGGCGCGTTCGAGTTGATCGCCGGCGTGATCGCCGATCCGACATTCGGCCCGGTGATCCTGTTCGGCCACGGCGGCACGGCGGTGGAAATCCTGCGCGACAAGTCGCTGGAATTGCCGCCGTTGAACACCGCGCTGGCGCATGCGCAGATCGAGCGCACGCGCATCGCCGCGCTGCTCAGGGGCTACCGCGGCCGTCCCGCCGCTGACATCGACGGCGTCGTCAACGTCCTGATGCAGCTTGGACGCATCGCCGCCGAGCATGCGGAGATCGCCGAGATCGATATCAATCCGCTGCTGTGCGACGCGGACGGGGTGATCGCCGTAGATGGCCGCGTCCGCGTCCATGCCGCCGCCGGGCCGGCCGAGGCGCGACTCGCGATCCGGCCTTATCCGCAGGGCCTCGAGGGGGAAATCCGCAGTACCGGCGGCTCCGTCTTTGCCGTGCGGCCGATCCGCCCCGAGGACGAGCCGGCACTGCGCCGCTTCGCCGCAGAGGTCGACAGCACCGATCTATGGCACCCCGTGTTTGCTCCGTTGCGCGAGCGCAGCCACGAGACCGCGGCGCGGCTGAGCCAGATCGACTATGACCGGGAGATGACAATGCTCGCCTGGGAAGGCTCCCGCATCGCGGGGCTGGCGCGTTCGACCGCCGATCCGGACTTCGAGCAGGCCGAGGCGGCGGTGATCATTCGCGCCGATCTGCGCGAAAAAGGCCTGGCGACGCGGTTATTGCAGGCATTGTTGTCGGCGGTGTCGGCGCAGGGGGTGCGTAAGGCGGTGCTGGTGTACCCGGCCGGGCTCGAGCGCCTTGAGGGGATCGCCGCCGAGCTCGGGTTTTCCGCAGCGGCCGATCCCGGCGATCCCACCCGCATGCGCGCCGAGCGGACGCTCCGGTAGCCGGATCGGGTCGCTCCTCACCCGAAGTATACCCCGAAAGCACAACCGAAAGCTCTGTGGATATGTCGACAAACGCGCGAATAATTGTGACACTTCAACTTACTGGGCTATAGTGCCGGGCCCTCCGGGGGGCCGGGGAAATCGAATGACGGATAAAGACTTAGCGGGGGGACGTTCGACCGATTTCAGCCGCAGCCCGGTCGCCCGTTACATCCAGCTTGCAACTTTGTTCCGCAACCGCATCGCCACCAACGAGTGGCCGGTGGGCAGCCGCATCCCAAACGTGGACGAGCTCGCCAAGGCCTTCTCGGTGGCGCGTGGGACGATGCGCGAGGCGCTCGGGCTTTTGGAAAAAGAGGGCCTGCTCGAGCGGTTGCGGGCGAAAGGCACCTTCGTCCGCAAGTCGCCGGTCGAGCCGCGGCCGCACAACCTGGCGCTCGACTGGAAGTCGCTGAATTCCGCGCACGAAGACGCGACTATCGAGCTGCTGGATTACAAGGTGGTCAAGTCGCTGCCCGCCTTCATTCGCGACGAAGGCAGGCCGGCGCCGAAATACCGGATGATGCGGCGGCTCTATGTGCGCGATGCGCGGCCCTATCTCGTCGCCAGCGTTTATATCGATGAACCGCTGTTCCGAAAGCACGCCGACCGCTTCCGCAAGCTGCCGGCCCTGCCGATGTTGCGGCGCGTTGCCGCCGGCCGCGTGCACAGGGCCTGGCAGAGGCTGACCGTCGGCGCCGCCGACATCGAGGTCGCCGGGCTTCTCCAGATGCCGCTCAACGCCCCGACCGCGCATGTCGACCGCGTCGCCATCGATCGCAACGGCGTCGTCGTTTATTCCGGGCACGGCGTCTATCGCGGCGATGCGATCCGCATGGAAGCCGAGATGCGCTAGGCGGCGGCAAGCTGCCCGAGCCGCCGGTAGCACGACGCGACATGGCGCTCGGCGGCGCGGCGGACCGCCTCGCTTGCCTCGCCGCGCTTGCCGGCGCTGTCGGCGGCGAAATCCTGCGACGGCGCCTTGGCGTCGCGTTTTGATGCCGCCTGCATCGCCGCGCGTTCGCCCGCCGTCAGTTCGAGCCCGAAATGCGGCGCGATCACCGATGACACCGCCCGTGGCAGGTCGCGGTAGTCGATCATGAGGCCCCCACCGAGCGCGGCTCCGTCCGCCGCCGCGCCGCAGATCGCGGCCAGCACGCGCGCGCAATAATCCTCGTTCGGAACGGCGGCGCCGGCGTCGATGCCCCAGAACCGCGGCGGGAAGAACTCGGGCAGCATCTGCGTGCCGCGCTGGCGCATTTGGGACACCAGGACCTCGACCGGGTCGCGATAGAGGAACACCCAGGGCACGTCCGGAAAAGCTTGCCGGAACAGCGGCAGCGCCAGAGCGTGCCAGCTGTCGAGCTTGATGACGTAGCGCCGCTCGTCGCCGGCGCGCCGGCGGCCCAAAGCGATGACGATGGCGCGCAGCGCCCGCATGGCGGTCCAGCCGGTGCTGCGTGCAAGCTGCACCGCGGCATCGATCGGCGCGGCCTCGGAGATCACGACGCTCTGCGGCAGGGCGGCGAACATCTGCGCCGCGAGTGTCGAGCCGCAGCGCGACATGTGGAAGATGAAGCCGTCCGGCGCGCGCGGACGCTCAGCCTCGGTCTGCGCGATCAGGTCGGCGAGGGCAGTGCGGTAACGAAACAGCCGTCCGAATGGCGGCGCCAAGGTACGCCGGATCGAATCCTCGAAGAACGGCTCGGCGAGCGGCCTTGGTCCGAACCACGCCCAGTCGACAGCGATGCCGTTGGCATCGGTGGCGACATGGATAGGCAGCCAGTGCCGCGGCGGCATGGTCCGGCCGGACAGCCACGGCGCCGACCAGCGCGACACGCCGACCGGGTCGGCGCCGGGCACGTCGCGGGCCGCCGCGTCGAACGTGACGCCGCGCGCCCGCGCCATTGCAGTGGCGCAGGCGATGAACTCGTCCTGCTCTCTGAGGCTTGCAAGCGATGCCGCGATGGCCTCGTCGCTGAAGACGAGTTCGGCGAGCGGCCCGAACGGGTTGCTACTCATGGAGGCGGCACACTAGAATACAACCGGAGGGAGAGTCATGGATAAACCGCTCACCATCGCGGATTTCGCCGACAAGATCGGCCAGCGTTTTGCGATCGAGGACGGCGCGGGTTCGTCGATCGCGTCCGTCCTGACCGAAGCGAAGCCGCTCAATCCCGGGCGCGGCATCAACGGCGCCCGGCCGCCGTTTTCGCTCGTGTTCGTCGCGGACCAGCCGCAGCCTCTGCCGCAGCGCATCTACCGCATGGAACACGACACGCTCGGCATTGTATCGATCTTCCTGGTGCCGATCGGCCGCGACGCGCGCGGCATCAGCTATCAGGCGACGTTCAACTGAGCGCCGGCGGGCCGCCACTCCATCTCCTGATAGACGCCGTGGTCGACGAGGTCGGTGAAGCCGAGGCGGCGATAGAGCCGCATCGCCGGATTGAACTTCTCGACCATGATGCCGATGGATCGTCCGCTCGCGCGGCCGCACTCCTGCAAGGCGGACAGCATTGCTGTGCCGAGGCCGCGGCCGCGCCAGCCCGGCATCAAGGTGATGTCGACGATATAGAGCCGCAGCCGCTCCTCTTCGAGATAGAGCCGGCCGGCCCGCCCGCCGCGGTGCTCGATGACGTCGAAAGCGCAGCCGGCATTGTATGTGCGGTAGTGGTGCCGCTGCGCATTGAACTGACCGAGGAGGAACGCGCGCTTCTGCTCGGCGCTCCATGGCAGGGTCGCGAGTTCTTCCTCACGCGTCGACGCGAACAGTTCCCGCAGGAAGGGCAGGTCCGCGTCCGTTTCCGGCCGCAGAGCGAAACCCTCCGACAAGAGCGCCGCCGGCAAGGCGAACGCCGGCGGCGAAACGGCCCGCGTCACGGCGGGCCCTCTAGTTGCGTGCCGGGAAGATGCCGTACAGGCAGATGCAGAACAGGATGGCGAGGAAGGGCTGCATGTTGTCGTGCGGCAGGCTGCTCCCGGCCGGCGAGATGGCGACGGGCGAGAACGCCGTCGATGGCGACGGCACCTGGTCGTTGTAGGTCGCGGCCGGCGACGAGCCGCCGAGGAATGCGCTGGCGGTCGGCGTCTGGATCGTCTGGGTCGGGGTGCCGCCGAGGCGGGTGGCGATCGGGTGATTGTGCATCGGGATCTCCGACTGCAGCAGAGTGATCGCCGGAACGCCCGTCTGCTCGCCGATCACGTAAGGCGACAGTCCCTGCCCCTGCCCCTGGTCGATGCCGGTGGCGCCCTGGAAATTCGGCAGCGCGAAGGTCACCCGTCCGTCGCCGCCGTAATAGGTGCCGATGATCGCAAACAGCGCGGAGTTCTGCGCAATGGACAGAAGCTGGCCGTCGCACGTCGCCCAATCGCGCGGCGCGAAGCTGTTGCCGAAGAGCCGGATCTCTCCGATGAAGGCGTTGGTCATGGCGCGAGCTCCTGCGGCTAGTTGCGGCTGGGGAAAATGCCGTTGATGGCGATGATGTACGTGACGCAGAGCACCGGCATGATGTTCTCGTGCGGCTGGCTGCCGCCGGCCTGCGAGCAAGAGGCGCTCGGCAGGACCTCGACGGTCGGCGGGGGTTGGCTGCCGTCGTCGACGACGTAGAGTTCGCCGCTGCCGTTCGGCGTGCCCAGGATGACGGTCGAGCCCGGCGTCTGGCCGCCGCTGGCGGCGGCGGTCAGCGAGGCATTGAGCCCGTGCATGTGTGGGGGCATCTGAGTCATTGCCAGCGTCACGGTTTCCTGGCCGCCGGTCTCGCCGAGGGTGCGCGGCGTCAACCCGGCGCCATTGCCCTGGCCGACGGAGATGCGCGATTGCAGATTCGGCAGCGCGAAATTGGTGGTGCCGTTGCCGCCATAGGTCGTGCCGAGCAGCGCGAACAGCGCGTTGTATTGCGCGATCGCGAGCAGCTGGCCGTTGCACAGCATCCAGCCCCGCGGGGCGAAGTTGCCGCCGAACATGCGGATTTCACCGACGTATGGCTGAGTCATGGAAGCTCCTCCGGATTCGGGATTGGCCGCAGGTCAGTTGCGGGACGGGAAGATGCCGGTCATGGCGATGCAGTAGTTCAGCACCAGGAATGGCTGCATGTTCGGATGCGGCTGCGAGCCGCCGACCATGCCGATCGAAGCGGGGTTGAGCTGCACCAGCGGGCTCGGCGGCGAATAGTAGAAGTCAGTCGCAACCGAGCTCGCGGCGATCGCGAATTTCGGCACCTTCTTGTCTCCGGCGGTGGTCGTGGCCTGCAGCATGTGGATGTGCTGCGGCAGCGTGCTCTGCGTCAGCGTGACCTGCTCCTCGCCGGCACGCGCGCCTTCCGGATACTGGCTCGAACGGTGGATCGGCACGCGGCCTTGCAGGTCGGGCAGCGCGAAGGTGGTCGTGCCGTTGCCGCCATAGGTCGTGCCGAGCAGCGAGAACAAGGCCGCGTTCTGCGCGATGGGCAGGATGGCTCCGTTGCACAAAGCCCACCCCTTCGGCGGCCAGTTCCAGGTGAACATTCTGATCTCGCCAAGGTATTGGTCCATCCGGGCGGCCCTCGCGTTGTGATCTCTACGGCGCAAGCGATACAACCATAGAGTTTAGTTAAAGGCAATACAACCATACGTATATTGGCGGTTGCAGCCGGCGAGGCCGCGATTCCGGCCGGAAATTCAGGGTGTTCGTGTCGATGGCGATGGCGGGAAGGCACACGCCGCGCCGCCGGGGACAATCGTGCCGGGCCGTGCGGTCAGATGAAGCAGGCCACCTCGGCAAGGCTCTCGGCCACCGGATAACCGGTGACTTCGACGCCGGCGGCATCGAGCCAGGCATGCGCTTCGAGCGGCCGGTCGCGGCCCGCCCGCGCGCCGAAATGCAGGACGCTGGCGACGCCGCGGCGCTTCAGCATCATCCGCGCCGCGATCGCCTGCGGCAGGCACACCGCGTCGAACGGCACGTGGCGCGACGCGCGCGTCACCGCCCAGCCGATTTCGCGCGCGATCTCGACGTCGCGGGCATCCGCCTGCGCATGCGCGGCGCGCAGCCGCATGTCGCCGGGCGCGACGGCGGTGCCGAGCCGCTTTGCGAGTTTGGGGAACGGCAGCAATTTGAGCGCCGCGCGCGCCGCGAGCAGCAGCAGCGCGGCCTCGGCGAGCAGGACGCGGCGATGGCCGCCGACATCGGCGAAGCGGCGCAACCGGCTGCGGAGCGAACGCCGGCGCGCCATCGCGTCACCTATTCCGCCGCCTGGCCGAGCAGGCTCTCGCCCGGCCGCACGCGCGTGAACGCGACGGGTTCGCTCGTCACATGGATGCCATCGCCCGCGAGCGTCGCCTTCGTGAAGGCGGATGCGGTGAGGTCGGCCGGTGCCGGGAAATCCTCGCGGAAATGCGCGCCGCGGCTGTCCTTGCGGAAATCGGCGGCGGCGCAGATGGCGCGGCTGACGAGCGTCAGGTTTTCCAGGTTGAGCCGGTCCATCCAGGTGAGATTGTAGCGGCGGCTCGTGTCCGGCATGCCGCAGATTTCGATGTCGCGGGCGAGGCTTTCCAGCGCCGCCTTGCCGCGCGCCAGAGTCTCCGCCGTGCGCAGGATGCCGACGTCGTTCCACATGATCGAGTAGAGCCGCTCGCGCATCTCCGAGAGATTGCCAGCTCCCGAGGCGCGGCCGAACGGCGCGAAGGCGCGGGCCTCGGCGCTCGCGATCGCGGTCTTGTCCGGATCGGGCAGGGCGCCGCGCGGCTTCACCCGCGCGCCCATGACGTCGCCGGCGATGCCGCCATAGACGGTGGAGTTGGCGACGCCGTTGCCGCCGAGCCGGTTGGCGCCATGCACGCCGCCGGTGTCCTCGCCGGCGGCATAAAGGCCGTTGAGCGGCGTCGTGCAGTCGGTGTCGAAGATCACGCCGCCCATCATGTAATGCGCGGTCGGGATCACCTCGACGCGACCGCCCGCGAGATCGAAGCCGCAATCGGCGCAACGCTCGACCATGCCCTTGAACTCGCGGCGCACGCGCTCGGGGCCGAGATGAGCCATCTCGATGTAGACGCCGCCGTGCGGCGAGGCGAAACCTTTCCGGATGCGGTCCATGATCGAGCGCGAGACGATGTCGCGGGTCGCGCGCTCGCCGCGTTTATCGTAATCGAACATGAAGCGCTTCTGCTCGCTGTCGGTGAGCCAGCCGCCGGAGCCGCGCAAGCCTTCCTCGAGCACGGTGCCGGTCATGCGCGTGCCTTCACCGGCCAGGAGACCGGTCGGATGGAATTGCACCATCTCGATATCGCGCAATGGCAGCCCCGCGCGCAAAGCCATCGCCAGGCCGTCGCAGGACTTGTCGCCGGACGGCGTGTGATAGCGGTACATGGTCGGGCCGCCGCCGGTGCCGAGCAAGACCGCGCGCGCGCGCACGAATGTCAGTTCGCCGGTGCGCATGTCGAGCATCAGCACGCCGGCGAGGCCGGAGCCGTCGGCGGCCGGAATGAGATCGAGCGCGCGATAGTCCTCCAGCCGGCGCACATTGCGCCGCCACACCTGCTCGGCAAGGCGGTTGATGATCTCGATACCGGTCAGGTCGCCCTTGTGCACGGTGCGGTCGAAGGTCTGCCCGGCGAAGGCCTTCTGGTGCACGGTGCCGTCGGGATTGCGGTCGAAGAAGCAACCGAGCTCGGTTTCCAGCTCACGGATGCGCTTCGGCGCCGTCTCGACCAAAAGCCAGGCCAGCTCCTGGTTGTTGAGCCAACCGCCGCCCTCGATCGTGTCCATGAAATGGCGCTCGACCGAATCCTCGGGCGACAGCGCGACGTTGTAGCCGCCCTGCACCATGCGCGTGCAGCCGCATTTGCCGAGCAGGCCCTTCACCGCGATGGTGACGTCGAGATCGGGATTGGCTTTCTTCGCGTGCAGTGCCGCGAACAGCCCGGCGCCGCCGGCGCCGAGGATAAGGATGTCGGTGTGAAGTTCGCGAATGTCAGGCATGGCCTCGCCGCGGGCTCAGAGTTTCTCCCTCCCCCGCTTGCGGGGGAGGGCTGGGGAGGGGGTGAATTCGGTCGCGTGCGTGTGTGACATTCCCCCTCCCTGTCCCTCCCGCGCGAGCGGGGGAGGGGACCACGCGGTGAGCTTCGCGCTCACGCATTCACCCCAATACCCGCCAGCACGGCGGCGCGGCGCGCGGCGGCTTCGGCGTTGACCTGCGCGTGCAGCGAATTGCCGTGCGAGTCCATCGTCACCAGCAGCGGCCCGAAACCCTTGATGCGGAATTTCCAGAGCGATTCCGGATGCAGATCGTCAAGATCGACTTCCTCGATCGCCTCGATCCAGGTCGTCTCCAGCGCGGCGGCGCCGCCGACGATGGCCAGATAAGCCCCGCCGATCTCGCGAAACGCATCGAGCGTGCCCTGGCCCATGCCGCCTTTGCCGATGATGATCCGCACGCCCTCGCGCTCCATCAGCGGCTTCGTGAACCGCTCCATGCGCATCGACGTCGTCGTGCCGATGCAGAGCGGCTCGTAGCCGGACGAGTTCTCCGGGCGCGGGTCGACCTTGCGCACGTTCGGCGCGGTGTGGATGACCGCGTGGCCTTTAATGTCGAGGCGCGTCGTACGGCCGCGGTCGAACATCGCGATCAGCGTCGCGTCGCGGATGCCGAATAACGTCCTCTCCAGCGTGACCGTGTCGCCGGCTTTCAACGCGCGCGCCTGCGCTTCGCCGATGGGCATGTCGAGGACGTGATGGGCCATCGTCCGCTCCTTACTCGAACGCGATGCCGCCGGGCGTGATGATCGCCGTGGCGCGCCGCGCAGAATGGCACTGGATGTTCACCGCCACCGGGTTCATCGTGATGTGCGTCGCTCCTACCTCGACATGCACGCGGAACGAGGTCGAGCGGCCGCCAAGACCTTGCGGCCCGATGCCGAGCTCGTTGACCGCTTCCGAGAGCTGCGCCTCGATCTTGGCGCCTTCTTCGTCGCTGCATGTCGTGCCGAGCGGGCGCGTCGCCGCCACCTTGGCGAGGTGCATGCACAGGTCCGACGTGCCGCCGATGCCGACGCCGACGATGGTCGGCGGACAAACGCGGCCGCCGCATTCGATGACGCGGTCGATGACGTAACGCTTCACCGCGTTGACGCCGTCGGCCGGGATCAGCATCTGCAGAAACGAGCCGTTCTCGGAGCCCGACCCCTTAGGGATCATCTCGATCTCGACGGTCTCCTCGCGCGTGTCGAAGTCGACATTGATCAGCGGCACGCCGATGCCGCACGAGGTCTGCTCGTTCTTGCGCGTGATCGGGTGCACGATCGAGGAGCGCAGCGGATGTTCCTTGGTCGCGCGCTCGCAGCCGCGGCGGATTGCTTCCTTCATGCCGGCGCCGTCGAATTCGATGTTGCGGCCGATGACGATGTTGTAGATCGGGATGCCGGTGTCCTGGCACAGCAGGTTGCGCGTGCGCTCGGCGACCGCGATATTCTCGACCATGGTGCCGAGGATGGTCTTGCCGGTGGCGTCGGTTTCCTGCGCGATCAGCCGCTCGAAGCCCTGCTTGATGTCGCGCGGCAGGAGCTTCAGGGCGCGGATATAGAGCGTCTTGGAAAGCTCCTCGACTTCCTTGAGATCGAGCTGCATGGGCTTCTCCTAGAAGATCAGTGTCGCGCCGGAGGCGATCAGCAGCAAGCCCAGCCCCTGCCGGAACCGCCGGTCGTCGAGCTTGCCGTAGAGCTGCCAGCCGATCCAGGTTCCGAGCAAAAGCGGCGGCAGAATTGACACCAGCAGGACGAGGCCGAGCCGGTCGAGCGTGACCCAGACGATGCCGGCGAGCGTGATGCTCTGCACCACGATGATATAGGGCTGGTAGACGCCGCGCGCGATCTCCTTCGGCCAGCCACGCAACTGCGTCCAGATGGTCGGCAGCACGCCGGAATAGCCGCCGATACCGCCGAGCACGCCGCCGATGAAGCCGACCACGGCGTCGGCGCCGCGGCCGCCGAGGTCGATCTTGTGCAGGCGCGGCGAGACGACCGCGTAGACGCCGTAGGCGAGCAGGAAGGTGCCGAGCACGAGCTTCAGGATGCCGGTGTTGGTGTAGGCGAGCAGATAGACGCCGATCGGGATGCCGAGGAGCCCGCCGGCGATGAACGGCGACACCCGCGCGAGACTGATGTTCTTGCGCTGCGGCCAGAGCGTCGAGGTGTGCAGCAGCACGCCGGCGCCCGTGACCATAATGGTCGAGTGCAGCGGGTCGACGCGGTGCAGCCAGATCGAGGAGGCGGCGAGCGCGAAGGCAAAGCCCGAGCCGCCGGCGGCGATGCCGCCGAGCAGCGCGCCGAGCCAGAGAATGGCGATGGTGTCGAGCGTGAGACTGCCGAACATTCCTCAGCCGAGATTGAAAACAAACACGAGGCCGGCGGCGCAGGCCGCGGCGGCGCAGACGGAAACCAGCGCGGCGGTCTTCTCGCGCAGGTCGAGGAACTCGACAGCGAGGACGCGCAGGCCCAACGTCATGTGCAGCGCCAGCGCGGCGACGAGGCCGAACTCGGCCGCTTCGACCCAGGGGTTGCGCGTCAGCGCCAAAAACGAATCGAGCGCATTCGCGCCTTGAAGCGCGGTGGCGAGCGCGAGGAAATGCAGCGGCAGGAAGATCGCCAGCGCGATCCCGGACAGCCGATGCAGCATGGCGGCGACGAAGCCGCGTTGGGTGTGCGAAGCTCTCATGCGTACACCGCGATCACGGCGCGGAAGCCGAGCACGAGCAGCAGCGCGGAGAAGAACAAGAGCGCCAGATCGAGCGTCCGCCCGCGCCACGGCGTCCATTCGCGCAGCACGTTACGCAAGCCGATCGGCGCGTGCACGGCGACGGCAACGACGAACAGGCCGTAGAACAGCGCGAAGGCGACATTGCCATGCGTACGCGCGAGGATCGCGCCGGCGGTGAGCCCGGTGTGGCTCGCGTAGAGGATGGTGCCAAGGTGCACGGCGACGGCAAAAGCCAGCACGATTGCGCTCACGCGCTGCGCGGCGAACAGCAACGCGCTCATGCGCCGCCTCCGAAAGCCCGCTTCATCACCGCGCGCTTGAGGCCGGCAATCGAATAGGTCGGCGCTATCGCCTTCGGGCAGAACTGCGTGCAGCTCATGTGCGTGTGACAGGCCTGGCAGCCGCCCTCCGTCGCCACGGCCTGCATGCGCTCGGCCTGGCCGCGGTCGCGCACGTCATTGACGAGCGTCCAGGCGCGGTTGAGCGCCGCCGGCCCGAGATAATCCGCGTCCCAGGCGACGACGTCGCAGGCGGAATAGCAGACGCCGCAACCGATGCACTCGATGCCCGCGTCGGCGGCCTGGCGCTCGCGCGTGGCCGGCGGCACGACGGCGAAATAGGTCTCGGGCGTCGCGCCCGGCTCGAAATAGCCGCGCGCATCGCGCCACTTGTCGAAAAAATCGGTCATCTCGACCGCGAGATCCTTCACGATCGTGAGGTTGCGAAGCGGCTCGAGCTTGAGCCGTCCCTCGACGGCGACCTCGCTGACGCGCGTGCGGCAGGTCCAGCGCGGCCGCCCGTTCACGACCATCGCGCAGGAGCCGCACATGCCGACGCGGCACGCGAAGCGGTAGGACAAGGTCGCGTCGTGCGCGCGCTGCACTTCAGTGACGACGTCGAGCACGGTCTGATGTTCGCGCCGCGGCACGGCGAAAGATTGGAAGTGGCCGTCCTCGGTGCCGCGCCAGATCGCGACGTCGAGCGTCGCCGCATCACTCATCGCTGCATGCCCCAGAGGTTCACCGTCCGCGCCTCGATAGCACGGAAGATCACCGATTCCACCAGCAGTCCGATGAGGATGACCGTCAGCAGGCCCGCAAATACGGTAGCGGTATCGAGATCGTTCCGCGCCTCGAAGATATACCAGCCAATGCCGCCGGAGCGCGACGACACGCCGAACACCAGTTCCGCCGCCACCAGAGTGCGCCAGGCGAACGCCCAGCCGATCTTCAGCCCGGAGAGGATCGACGGGAACGCGGCCGGTATCAGGATCAGTCCGACGTAGCGCGCGCCGCGCAGGCCCATGTTGCGGCCCGACATGCGCAGCGTTTCCGGCACGGCGCGGAAGCCGCTCAACGTGTTGAGCGCCACCGCCCACAGCACCGAATGGATGATGACGAAAACCAGCGACGGCGTGCCGAGGCCGAACCAGATCAGCGCCAGCGGCAACAGCGCGATCGCCGGCAGCGGATTGAACATCGCCGTCAGCGTCGCGAGGATGCGCGTGCCGACGCCGCTCGCCACCGCAAGCGTGGTGAACACGGCGGCACAGGCAAGGCCAGCGGCGTAGCCGAGCGCCAGCGTCCGCAGCGAGGTCAGCGTGCGGTTCAGCAGCACGCCGTTGGCCATGTCGCGCCAGAAGGTCTGGATTGTCTCGGTGAAGGTCGGGAACAGCAGCGAGTTGTTGAGCCAGCGCGCGTAGATCTCCCAGACGACGATCAGCACGACCAGGATCATCAGCCGCTGGAAGGCCTCATTGTTGATGATGCGTTCGGAGAGCGACAGCGGCCGCTCGACGTCGCCGATGGTCACGGCCTCGCTCGGCTCGATCTCGAACTCCGGCCGCGCCGGCGCGACGCCCTGACGATGCGCGTCGATGCTCATGCGGTCGCCGCCTCTTTCGTCCGGCCGTCAGCGAACAGGAGATCGTGGATGCGCTTCGACATGACGCCGAATTCGGGGCGGTCGATATTGCCGTAGTCGAGCCCGCCGGTGTCGAGCTCGGCGCGCACGCGTCCGGGATGCGGCGACAGCACGAGGATGCGCGAGCCGACGATGATCGCTTCCTCGATGGAGTGCGTGACGAACAGCACGGTGAACCGCAGCTGTTCCCACAGCGACAGCAGTTCCTGTTGCATCGTGCGCCGCGTCAGCGCGTCGAGCGCGGCGAAGGGCTCGTCCATCAGCAGGATGTCCGGCTCGAGCGCCATGGCGCGAGCGATGGCCACGCGCATCTTCATGCCGCCCGAGAGCATGTGCGGATAGACGTCGCGGAACTGCGCGAGGTTGACCTTGTCGATCGCGGCGTTGGCGCGCTCGATCGCCTCGGCGCGCGCGAACTTGCCGGTCACCCGCATCGGGAACAGCACGTTCTGGAACACGGTCTTCCAGGGCATCAGTTGCTCGAATTCCTGGAACACCATCATGCGATCCGGGCCCGGCTGCACGATGTCCTTGCCGCGGATACGGATCGCGCCCTCGACCGGCTTCATGAAGCCGCCAACCGCCTTGAGCAAGGTCGACTTGCCGCAGCCGGACGGACCGAGGATGACGTAGCGGTCGCTTTGGTAGACGGAGAAGTCGACGCGATAGGTCGCCGTCACCAGATGGCGCGGCGTCTTGTATTGCAGCGTCACCCCGTTGACCGTCAGCAACGGGGCATTCGTGTCGGCGGTCACGTCCAACCTCAGCTTCCCGGCAGATTGTGGACGTCGGCGATGAACATGTCCTTCCAGCTCGCCGGTTTCACCGGAACCATCTTCACGCGCGCCATGTAGTCGGCGAACGCCATCGTCCGCAGCGGCGTCATGGTCCACTGGTTCTCCGGATCGCGGATGATCTTTTCCGCCTGCGCCACCGGCAGCTTCGATTTGTCGGCCTTCACCCACAGTTCGGCCGCCGCATGCGGATCGGCCTTGATCTCCTTCATCGCCTCGTTGAGCGCGGCAAGAAACGCCTTCACCAGCTTCGGCTCGCCCTCGTAGAGCTTGGCGCTGGCGTAGACGACGTTGAACGTGTGCGGCCCGCCGAGCACGTCGTAGCTGTTGAGCACGCGATGCACGCGCTTGTCCTCGAGCTCCTCGTACTGGTACGGCGCCGAGGTCAGGTGCGCGGTGATTTCCGACTTGCCGCTCATCATCTGCGCGAAGCCGTCGGGATGGCTCAGCGACACTGTGAGCTGATCGAGCTTGTGCTCCTGGCCGGCGCCGAACGCCTTCTCCGCCGCCATCTGCAGGATGACCGCCTGGATCGACACGCGCACCGCCGGCAGCGCGATGCGGTCCTTCTCGGTGAAGTCCTTGATGGTCTTCACGTTGGGATTGATGGTGTTGAGATAGAGCGGCATCGCGTTGAGCGCGGCGATGCCCTTGGCCTTGATGTTGTTCTGCGTGCGCGCCCAGATCGTCACCAGCGGGCCGACGCCGCCGGAGGCGAAATCGAGATTGCCGGAGACCAGCGCCTCGTTCATCGGCGGGCCGCCGGTGAAGCGCACCCATTCGGTCGACAGGTCGAGGCCCTGCTTCTTGCCTTCCGCCTCGAGCAGCTTCTTCTCCTGCATCACCGTCAGCGGCAGGTAGGAGATGCCGTATTGCTTGGCGATGCGCACGACCCGCGGGTCGGCATGGCCGGGGGTTGCACCGGCCACCAGCGCGAGCGCGCCGAGCGCGGCCAAGGCATGGAAATGCCTGCGAAATCTCATCGTGATCCTCCCGGAAGGCTTGGCCGTTGTTTTTGTTGCCCTATCATCCACCACGTCGCGCCCGGGTGGCAAGCAGCGATCCGGCATCGGGAGCAGTTTCATGTCAGACCTCGTTCACCGCATCGAAAGCGCGCTCGAAACGCGTTTCGGCGAGCGGTTCCATACGGACGCGGCGCCGGCGGGGCGGGAGGAGCTTGCCCGTATGGCCGCGCGTAGGGTGTGCCGCAAATATGAGGCGCGTGACGTCGCGCCCGTTCTGGTGCGGCTGTTGTGTGCCAGCGCCCTATCTGCCCCGACCAAGAGCGATCTTCAACAGAGCGATATTCTGATTATTCGCGACAAAGCGAAGCGCCATGCCATCGGCGCGCTGCTTCCTGAAATGCCTTGGCTGATCGAGGCGCCGGTGTTCGTCATCGTCCTCGCGAACGGCCGCCGCACGCCCCAGATCGCGGCGCTCCGCGGCAAGCCGTTTCCGAACGACCATCTCGACCTGTTCTTCAACGCGACGGTCGACGCGGCAATCGTGCTCGCGAGCTTCGTGCAGGCGGCGGAGGCGGTGGGCCTCGGCTGCTGTCCGATCAGTGTCATCCGCGATCACGCGCAGACGATCGCCGAGATGTTTGCGCTGCCGGAGAAGGTCGTGCCGGTCGCGGGCCTCACGCTCGGCTGGCCGGCGGAGGAGGGCGCTCTCTCGCCGCGGCTGCCGCTGTCGGTGACGGTGCATGAGGAGCGCTACGCGGAGACCGATCTCGCGGCGAAGGTCGACGCCTACGACCAGCGCCGCGCCGCCCTGCGTCCCTATCGCCGCCAGCGCGAGCCGGAGCGCTTTGGCACGGCTGCGTTTTACGGTTGGTCGGAGGACAAGGCGCGGCAATACGCCAATCCGCAGCGCGCGGACTTCGGCGCCTTCGTGCGGCGGCAGGGCTTCAGGCTTGATTGAAGATACATTCGCGCAAGGCTGCATCCGTGTGCAGGCTCTGGCGCTACCGCCAAAATCTGAAACAATGCGAATCGAAGCCAATGGAATTTGGCTTGATGAAAATCACGATCGTCCAACTGGGGTAGAAGCATGTTGTTCGTGAAGTCGCCGGCGCGTCTCGGCGCGATTGGTCTCGTCGTCCTGTCGGCCCTGATCGCCGCCGCGCCGGCCCATGCCGAGGATTGGCCGACGCGGCCGATCCGCGTCATCAGCCCGTATCCCGCAGGCAGCGCGTCCGACACCGTGACGCGCGTCGTAGTCGAGCAGGCCTCGCAGATTGCCGGCAAGCCGTTCGTCGTCGAGATCCGCACCGGAGCCGGCGGCAGTGTCGGTTTCGGCGTGGTCGCCAAGGCGGCGGCCGACGGCTACATGGTCGCGACCAGCTCCTCGTCGATGGCGACCGAAAGCGTCCTGCATCGCAAACTGCCCTACGACCCGGTCCGCGATTTCATCCACGTCGCGCTGCTCGGCACGTCGCCGAATATTCTCGTCGCGTCGAAGGCCAGCGGCTTCAAGACGGTCGCCGACCTCGTCGCAGCGGCGAAGGCCAAGCCCGGCACGCTCACCTTCGCGTCGGCCGGCATCGGTTCCTCTTCGCACATGGCGGCCGAGCGCTTCCGGCTCGCGGCCAAGATCGACGTGCGGCACGTGCCATTCCGCGAAGGCGGACTGCTGGAAGTGATGGCGGGCCGCATCGACTTCTATTTCATTCCGCTCGCGGCCGCGGCGTCGGCCCTGCACAACGACAAGCTGACGGTGCTGGCCGTCAGCGCGCCGAAGCGCGTCGACGTGATCCCGAACGTGCCGTCGGTCACCGAAGCCGGCTATCCCGGCGCCGTCTTCCGGTTCTGGAACGGCCTCTCGGTGCCGGCCGGCACGCCGAAGGACGTCGTGCAGAAGATGCATGACGTGGTCCAGAAGGCGCTCGATACCCCCGAGGTGCAGGCCAAGCTCGCCAAGCTCGGCGTCGAGCTGGCGCATCTGAGCGTCGAGGAGTTCGGCAAGTTCTTCAGGGACGACTACGAGGCGACGCGCCAGCTCGCCAAGGACGCCGGCATTCAGCCGCTGGACTGACGGAGGCGCCGGCGGCCGCCCGACGTGCCGCCGGTGCGGGTCAGGCCTTCCTGATGCGGAAGGTCAGGACGTCGTTGGCCTGCGCCTTGGCCTCGAGGATGTCGCCGGTCTGGCGCAGCAGGTTGGGGATGTCGATGGCCGTCAGCGGGTCGGTGCACTCGATCACCAGAAGCTCCCCGCTCGGCATGCCGGAGAGCAACTTCTTGGTGCGCAAAGCGGGCAGGGGACACTTCAGGCCCCGCAGGCTGACCGTCTTTTCCGCCATCGCCGCTTCCTTTTCCCGCGCTTTTGTGGGCGCGGTGTTGCGGTAGACTAGGGCCAAGGTCAACCCCGGCATCAAGCCCCACCGCATGGCGTCCCACCATCCCCAGGCAATCGCGCGGCTGACGCCGCTCGGCGAGGCGCTCGGCGCGGTCGAAGCGCAGGTCAAGCCGGTCGCGCCTGGCCGCGGCCCTCCCGCCGCCGGGCGGGTTTTGGCCGAAGACGTGGCCGCGCCACGGCGGCCGGAGGCGGCGATCGCGCTGGCCGACGGCTGGGCCATTTCCGCCGACGATACGCTCGGCGCCGGCGGCACCTCGCCGACCGCGCTGCCGCGCGCGCCAGCGCGGATCGACGCCGGCCAGCCGATGCCGCCCGGCGCCGACAGCGTCGCCCCCCTCGACGCGGTGCAGGTGACCGCGGCGGGCGCGCAGGCGCTGGCGGCCGTCTTCCCCGGTGACGGCGTGCTGCCGGTCGGCGGTGACGCCCATGTCGGCGAGGTGCTGCGGCGCGCCGGTGAACGGCTGCGTCTTGCCGACGTCGCCACGTTCACCGCCCTCGGCCTGCCGTCGCTCGCATTGCGCATTCCGCGCGTGCGGCTCGTGCCGCTGCGCGACGAGCCGCTGATCGCCGCCGCGGCGCAGTTGATCGGTGCCGACCTCGAGCGGCGCGGCGCTTTGCTGCGCGAGAGCGGCAGTCTCGACAATGCGCTCAACGCCGCCGATGCCGACATGATCGTCGGCATCGGCGGCACCGGCACCGGCCGCAACGATTCGAGCGTGGCCGCGCTGCGCCGCGACGGCCGCCTGGTGCTGCACGGCCTCGCGCTGTCGCCGGGCGAGACGGCGGCCTTTGGATTCGCCGGCGACAAGCCGGTGCTGCTCCTGCCGGGCCGGCTCGACGCCGCGCTCGCCGTGTGGCTGACCCTCGGCCGGCTCGCCGCCGATCGCCTGTCGGGCGCCAAGCCAGTCGCCGAATTCGTCGACACCGCCCGGCTGACCCGCAAGATCGCCTCCACCGTCGGCATCACCGAGTTCGTGCCGGTCACGCGCGACGGCCGCGGCGCCGAGCCGCTGGCGAGCCGCTACCTGCCGCTCTCGGCTTTGTCGCGCGCCGACGGCTACGTGCTGGTTCCGGCCGAAAGCGAAGGCTATTCCGCGGGCGCGGCGGTTCGGGTATGGCCGTGGCCATGACCGATGTCTCCGAAACGCGGACGCGGGCCGAGGCGGCGCTGCTGGCGCGCATCCGCGCCGCGGCGCGACAGGAGCAGTTCCTCGAAGTGGTCTCTCCGGACGAGGCGAGGCTGCGCTTCGCCGCGCGGACCGACCGCGCGCCGCTTGCCGCGGAGCAAGTACAAATCGCCGCGGCGCTCGGCCGTGTGCTGGCGCGCGACGTGGTGGCGCTTGCCGACGCGCCGCCATTCGATCGTTCCAATGTCGATGGCTTCGCCGTGCGCGCCGCGGACACGGTGGGCGCGAGCGACAGCCGGCCGAAGGTGCTGCGCCTGAACGCCGAGGTGATCGCCTGCGGTCATGAACCCATGCTCGATGTCGGCGGCGCCACCGCAACCGCGGTCGCGACCGGGGGCATCATTCCGCGCGGCGCCGATGCGGTCGTGATGATCGAGCACACGGAGTTGATCGATCATGGCGCGCCCGCGATCGAGGTGCGGCGCGCCGCCTCGCCCGGTCAGTTCATTTCATATGCCGGGTCCGACATCGCGCGCGGAGAGACATTGCTCCGCCGCGGCGCGCGCATCGGCGCGCGCGAGATCGGCATGCTGGTCGCCGCCGGTCACGGTGCGGTCGACGTGGTGCGGCGACCCCGAGTTGCTGTCCTCTCGACCGGTGACGAACTGGCGCCCCCTGGCGCAATCCTCAAACCCGCCCAAGTCTACGACAGCAACGGCGCAATCATCGCCGCCGCCGTCACCGAAGCCGGCGGTGAGCCGGTCGCCTTCGGCGCCTTTCCCGACGACGAGGCGAAACTGGACAAGGCCGTGCGCGAGGCGCTGGCGGCCTGCGACATGGTCGTGTTGTCCGGCGGCACGTCGAAGGGCGCGGGCGATCTCTCGCACACGATCGTGTCGCGGCTCGGCGAGATCGCCGTGCACGGCGTTGCGCTCAAGCCCGGCAAGCCGTTGTGCCTCGGCATCGCGCAGGGCAAGCCGGTCATTGTGCTGCCGGGCTTCCCGACCTCGGCCATCTTCACGTTCCATGCTTTCGTTGCCCCCTTGATCCGTGCCCGCGCCGGCCTGCCGCCGGAAGCGGCGGAAGAGGTGACCGCCCGCGTGCCGGTGCGCATTGCCTCGGAGCTTGGGCGCCAGGAGTTCGTGCTGGTGTCGCTGGTCGAAGGCGAGAGCGGCACGATCGCCTTCCCGATCGGCAAAGGCTCCGGCGCCGTGACCAGCTTCTCGCAGGCCGACGGGTTCCTCGCCATCGACGCGCTGGCCGCGGCGCTCGATGCAGACAGCGAGGCGCAGGTGACCTTGATCGGCAGCGCCGCGCGCGCGCCCGACGTCGTGGTCATGGGCAGCCATGACGTCGCGCTCGACGCCGTCATCGGCGCGGTCATCGCCGGGGGCTTCTCCGCGCGCGTGCTCGCGGTCGGTAGCCTCGGCGGCGCGGCGGCGATTGCGCGGGGTGAATGCGACATCGCGCCGGTCCATCTGATCGATCCGAAAAGCGGACAATATAATGTGCATCTGGTGCAGCCCGGCCTGACTTTGGTGCCCGGCTGGAAGCGCATGCAAGGCATCCTGTTCCGGACCGGCGACAAGCGTTTTGCGGGCCGCAGCGCGAAGGAGGCGCTCGCGGCGGCGCTGGCCGATGACGGCGCGCTGATGGTCAACCGCAATGCCGGGTCCGGCACGCGCGTGCTCATGGACACGCTGCTCGACGGCCGGAAGCCGCCCGGTTACGCCAACCAGCCGAAGTCGCACAACGCGGTGGCCGCCGCGATCGCGCAGGGCCGCGCCGACTGGGGTCTGGCTATCGAGCCCGTCGCGAAGATGTACGGCCTCGGCTTCCTGCCGGTCGCGCCGGAGCACTACGACTTCCTCGTTGCCGAGAGGCGGCGTGCGCATCCGGCGGTCACGTCCTTTCTGGCGGCGCTCAAGGACGAGCCGACGCGCGCGCGCATCCGCGCGCTCGGAATGGAGCCGGCGTGAAGCCGCGGCGGCATCTCTGCCTGCTGCCGCTGCTGCTGTCGCTTGCCTTCACTCCCGCGCACGCGCAATTGCGCGGACATGGCGGGCCGGTGCGCGCGGTCGCCGTCTCTGCCGACGGCACTGAGGCAATCTCGGGCAGCTTCGACACCTCGGCGATCCGCTGGTCGCTCACGCGCAATGTCGCCGAGCAGGTGCTGCGCTTCCACGACGCCGCGGTGAACGCGGTCGCCTGGCTGCCGGACCGCCGCATCGTCACCGCCGGCGCCGACGGCAAGATCGCGATCTGGAGCGCGGGCAAGCCGGCGCCCGACCGGACCCTCGACGGCCACACCGCGCCGGTCGCCGGCATCGCAGTCTCGCCCGACGGCAAGTTTCTCGCATCCGCCGCGTGGGACCGCACGGTGCGGCTTTGGCCGCTCGACGGCGGGGCGTCGCGGGTGTTCGAGGGGCACACGCAAAATGTGAATGGCGTCGCATTCACGCCGGACGGCAACAGTGTCGTCAGCGCCGGCTATGACGCAAGCCTGCGCATCTGGCCGCTCGCCGGCGGCGCCCCGAACATCGTGACCCTGCCGTCGCCGCTGAACGCGGTCGTGACCGCACCGGACGGCGAGATCGCCGCCGCCGGCGCCGATGGCAAGGTCTATTTCGTCGCGCCGGCGGGCGAGGTGCGCGGCGGCGTGCAGGCGTCGCAGACGCCGGTCATCGCGCTGGCCATCTCGCCCGACGGGGCACTCGTCGCCGCCGCCGGCATCCGCGGCTCGGTGGCGATCGTCGCCCGCGCGACGCGCACGATTACTTATACTCTGGTCGGTCCCGGCCTGCCCGTGTGGTCGGTCGCGTTCTTTCCCGACAGCCGCACGCTCCTGACCGGCGGCGCCGACCGCACGCTGCGGCGCTGGAACGCGGAGAGCGGCGACGCCTTGGACACGCTTGTCGCGGGTGCGCCGGACGATCCGCTGGCGCGGTTCGGCGACGATCCGGGCGCGCGCGTCTTCCGCGCCTGTATCGCCTGTCACACGCTCACGCCGGACGAAGGCAACAAGGCCGGCCCGACTCTGTGGCACGTGTTCGGGCGCCGCATCGCCACCCTGCCGGGCTACAATTTCTCGCCGGCGCTGAAGAAGCTCGACATCGTCTGGACGCCGGAAACGGTGTCGAAGCTGTTCGAGATCGGGCCGGCGCACTACACGCCCGGCACCAAGATGCCGGAGCAGACGATCGGCTCGGCCGACGACCGCAAGGCGCTGGTGGAGTTCTTGCAAAAGGCGACGGCCGCAAAGCGCTAGGTGCGCTGGCGGACAAAGCGAAAAAACCTCGCGAATACGGCATGCGCGTACCGGTCCGGCCGGGTCCGCCCGATTCTTCCACATTTCCGGCCAGCTTAGGACCAACTAAAGCCCAGCCTCTCACCTCCCCTCCGGATCAAAGAAGAATATGGAGGTGTCAATGAGTGCACTGGGCCTCGACGACCTGGACGACCCGCGCGGTGTCCTGGCGTATGCGCCGCGTCGGCATCGCCGCTCCGATGACGAATCCAGCATTCGGCCGATTCTGGAACGCCTGAGCCGAAGCGAAGGCCGCGTACCGGGACCGCGCATGATGCGACGCGAGCCGGTGCAAGACGTGCCGCCACCGGCCGTCGAGACGGTCGCGAAGAGCGCCGTGCCGATGGCGGCGCGATTGGCCATCGCCGGCGCCGCGCTCGCGCTCGTTGGCGCCGCTGCGGCCGGCTATTTCGCCCTGCCCGGCGAGGACCACGCGCGGCCGCCAAGCGCGGCGGCGGCCTCGTCGCTGCCGAAGCCGGTGCAGACGCTGTCGATCCAGCGGCCGGACGATGCCGCCGAGCAACCAGCCGCGCGGTTGGTGAAGGACGACGCGCGCATGCCGCAGGCGAACGCGGACATCGCATCGACCGCCGGCGCGCTGCCACGTGTCGCACCGGCCATGCCCTTGCAGCCTTCGGCGCCCGCCGACCCGTCGGCGTCGCCGCTGAAGGCCTGGGCTGCGGTCCCGGTTGGAGCAGCGACGCCGGGCTGGACATCGCCCACGCGGACGGCCGCGGATCAGCCGCCGGCTCAGACCGCCGACGCCGCGCCAGCGCCTGCCGAAGGTTCATCGGACAGCGGCGCGGGCGCGACGGAGCACAAGCCCGTGCACCACGCTCGCCATGCTGAACATCGCCGGCCGCACCGCCGCTCGCGCGCGGCGCGGGCGCATGCCACTCAGCCGCAGGCGGAGCAGGCCGCGCAGCCGGCGGAGACGGAAGCGGCGCAGCCCCAGCCGACGAAGAAGCTGCCGCTACAGGCCGCGATCGACCGCCTGTTCGGCAATAGCGGCCGCGCCAGCGCACCGCCGCCGCCGCAGCAGTAGGGCCCGCTAGGAGACGATCTGGCGCACGTGCCAGAAGCGCATGATGCGCTCGGCGGTCGACTTCGACAGCTTCACGAAGTCGACCTGGGCGCGCGCCAGGTCATGGCACGGAACGCCGACGCGGTCGGCGGCCAGGGTGAGGACATGCGAAGTCGTTGCCCATGACAAGCCGAGCGCCTTGCACACCAGGATGAGCCCGCCGGACTCGGCCGACAGCATCAGGTTTTCGATGGCGTCGTATTTGAGATCGGCGGCGAGCGCGAGCGCGGCGACGGTCTCTTCATAACGGTTGCCTTGCGCGAAGCCGAGGATCTCGGGGTCGCCGAGCTTTCCGGCCTGCTTCATCGCCAGCACGAGACGCTGCGCGGCGGCCACCGCCTTCAGCTTGTCCTCGGCGCGCGCGGCCGCCGCGGTCAGCAGCGCCTGCAGCCGGTCGGGCGGAATGTCCTGGCGCACGCTCAAGCCGGCGCTGAGCACGTCGTCGCGTTCGGCGAGCGTCACGAGCCGCTCGAGGCCCGCCCGCGACAGCCGCGCGGTTCCGTTCTTGGCGACCCGGCGGGCAACGTCGCGATTGCCGCGCTCGATCAGCACGTCGGTGATCGGCTCGGTCAGCCCGGGACGTTCCGAAATTGCGAGCAGGTGCTCATTGCCTTTTTCGAGCGCGATCGCGTGCAGGTCCTCAGAGCTCAGCCGCACGGACTGGCTCAGGACCGGCCCGGCGACGGCAATGCGGTCGTCGACCGCCAGTCTCCTGATGAGGCGAGGCGGCGCGTTGCCGACTGGCGCCAAGCGCTGGCTGAGATCGACGACACCGTCGAGGTCGCAGTCGCCGAGAAGCGTCTCGAAGACATTGTCGAACACGTCGATGCGGCTGTCGTCGAGCGCGGAGGCGTTCGTCAAAAACAGGTCCGTGACCGCGCGCAGCGTCTGATGCCGCGTCTTCGGATCTGCTTGTTGGAGGGCCTCTTCGATATCTCCGAGAGAGAGCGAGGCGGACATTGCGGGATTCCAGGAAATGCAAATTGCAGGTTATGCATAGTGATATCGATATGTTTATAAGGTTTTAAAAAGTGGTAGATTGTTACGATGTTTCACGCATCCCTTGCACAACCTGTGATGAACACAACCGATTATTTCTCGTCCTGGTCGCGCAAATAGTCGTCCGTCGTGCGGACGCGCGGCCTTGGCGGCGCGCCGAAGGGGTCGAACTGCTGTTCCGCCGTCACCGCGATGCGGCAGTCGTCGCACATCCGGATCAGGTCGAGCCGCGCCTTCGAGTCCTTGTACATCCAATGCTTGCCCTCGAGCTTGGCGGCGACGCGCTCGATCGTGCTCTTCACCCCGAACGGCTTTGCACAGCGGATGCAGGCGTAAGGCTCTTCCTGTTTGATCACGCGGGCCAGCGCGGTCGCGGCACGAAAATCGAGTTGCGGCTTGAGCGAAATGACCTTCTCGGGGCAGGTGGCGCGGCACAGGCCGCACTGGACGCAGGCGTCTTCGGCGAACCGCAGCATCGGCTTTTCCGGATCGTCGGACAGCGCCCCGGTCGGGCAGGCCGAGACGCAGGACAGGCAGAGCGTGCAGCCTTCCGTGTTCACGATGACGGTACCGAACGGCGCGTCCGCGGGCAGCGCGACGACGTCCTGCGGCGCCGGTGCGACGCCGTGCAGTTCGCGCAAGGCGAGCCGCAGCACTTCGCGCTTGCCGCCGGTGGCGGCGAAGCTCGTTGTGCGCGCGGCGGGCGGCATCGGCGGCAAAGCGCGCAATGTCTCGCCGAGTGCGTCGGGGTCGTCGGTCTCGATGGTGGCCGCGCGCGGCCCGCCGAAGCCGAGTCCGGCGAGGATCGGCTTGGCCAGCGCCAGTGTCTTGTGCAATCCGGCCACGTCGTGATGGGACTTGGCGCGCAAGAGGAAACGCACGGCCCCGGCGCCGTAGGCGAGCGCCGCGGCAATGGCCTCCAGGCCGACCTGCGTGATTTCGTTGATCGCGACCGGCAGCACGTTCGCCGGCAGCCCGTCGCCGAACCGCGCGAGGGCCTCGATCAGGGCGGCGCCATGGTCGCCGTCGTGGAACAGGATGACCGCATCGCGCCCGCCGGCGTCGCCGTAGGCGGCGAGCAGCGTGCGCAACTTGCGCAGCAGAAAGTCGGCCGGCGGCAGCGCGTAGGCCGCCGCGCCGGTCGGGCAGGCGGCCGCGCACTGCCCGCAGCCGGCGCAGATGTTCGGATCGATGGCGACGTGGCTGCCGGCGGGCGCGATGGCCCCGGTCGGGCAAAGGTCGAGGCAGCGGTGGCAGCCGACGATGCCCGAGCGCGCATGCGCGCAAAGATCGTCGCGGAAGGCGATGTAGCGCGGCTTCTCGAAGCCGCCGACAAGGTCGCGGGCTTTCAGGACCGCGCGCAATACGGCGGCCGCGTCGCCCGGATCGGCGCGCACATAGCCGTCGCGCAGATCGGCGGCGGGGAACAAAGGCACGCCGCCGGAGAGATCGACAATGAGATCGCAGCGCGACACGGCACCGTCGCGCGCCGGGCCGAACGTCAATTCGCTGCGCGAGGACGGCAGCGGGGTTGCGTATTTGTCGACCGTCACCTCGAATTCGCCGAGCGCACCCCTGGCGTTGCGGATCGTGCCGCGCACGACCGGATAGTCCGTGACGTGCGGCGGCGCGACGTCGGCGCCGGGCGTCAGCAGCACGGTGAGGTCGAGATGCTCCTGCAACAGCCGTGCCGCCTCGATGACCCGCTCGTCCCTGCCGTAGAGCAAGGCGACGCCATTGCTTTCCAGCGCCACGATCGGCACGTCGGGCATGGGCTCGGCCGCCGCGGCGGCAAGCGCCGCCATCTTCGGCAGTGCCGCGTGCGCGTCGCGCGACCAGCCGGCGGTTTCGCGGATATTGACGAAGGCGGGTGCCGCGACGCCGAGCTCGGCGGCTGCCTCGGTGAAAAGCGGCGCTTCCTGCGTGCAGGTGACGGTCACGGCGTCGCCGGATTTCGCCGCGGCCCGGAAGCGGTCGAGTTCCGCGCGGCAGAAGTGGCGGCCTTCGCTGACCTGTGCGCCCGGGCAGACGCGCCGCACGGCGTCCGCCGCCTGCGGCATGGTATCCTCGCAGGAGCAGACCAGAATGTGACGCGGCCGTTCGGCCATGAAGTGACGCCTCGTGTGCCGCAATGGTATAACTAGCGGCATTGGAATGCGAAAGGTGGTGTTTCGTCCAATGCCGCTCGATGCTCCGGCGCGCCCGTTGCGGATGACCGCGCCCGAATTGCGCTTGCCGCCGCCGTTTACGCTCGTGCGCCTGCGCGAGCTCGGCGACGCCTTCGCCCATGCGCGCGCCGTCGCGACGAAAGCCGGCGCCGGCACGCTCGTGCATGTCGGCCGCTTCGATCTCGCCGAATTCGCGCTCGTCCTCGAGCCGGAGGAACCGCTCTCGACCGCGCGCCGCGCCTTCATCGCCGGCATGGCCGCATTGGCCGACGCGCTCGCCGCGCACGCGCAACCCGAGACGCTGATCGAGATCCACTGGCCGGGCGCGCTGACCGTCAATCTCGGCCTCGTCGGCGGCGGACGGCTGGCTTGGCCTGAGAATGCGAAAGAAGACGATGTGCCCGACTGGCTGGTGTTCGGCGGCATGATCCGCACCGCCGCCGCGAATGGCGAGCCCGGCCTCAACCCGAGTATCACCGCGTTGGCGGAAGAAGGCTTCGGCGAGACCACGTCCGCCGATATCGTCGAGAGCTTCGCGCGCAACATGATGGTGCATCTCGACGGCTGGCAGGAGAAAGGCTTCGGCGTGGTGGCGCGGAGCTATCTCGAGCGGCTGACGCGCAACGGCGAATTGCGCTCGCTCGCCGATAACGGCGATCTCATGGTGCGGCGGCCGCGCGTGAAGGAAACCGAACAGCATGCGCTGCTGGCCGCGCTGGCGCGTGACGACTGGTACGATCCGGCGACCAAGGGGCCGCGCGCATGAAGCTATTGCGCACGATCCGGCTCGATCCGTCCGACACCTTCATCTTCGATCCGCCGGCGGAGCCGGGCGAATGGGCGGTGTCCGGCGCCTTTGCCTTCTGGCAGGGCGATCCGGATAAGCTCGAAGGCAAGGCGCGCAGCGCGTTCCGCAGCGGCTTCCTCGGCGTCGATTCGCTCGGCCGGTCGACCTTGGTGCAGATCGTCGAGGCGAGCACGGACGACCGCCGCGCGCTGGTCGACGCGCTGGCGCGGCGGTTGATGTCGGATTTCGGCGCGCCGGATATGGCGCAGGCCGCCGCGGCGGCCGAAGACGAGGTCGCCTTCGCCGAGTCGCTGTGCAATCAGCCCGTCGACACGCTCGTCGCCGTGCATCGCTCGTTCGACGGCGGCGAACTCCACGAAGCGTTCCGCACCTTGCGCCCGCGCAACGGGGCGAAGCCGGCGCGCGCCTTCAGCTTCTTCGACGTCGAGGGCGAGGACGAGTCCGGCGAGCGCGTCGATCTCGTCGGCCTCGCGGAGCGGGAACGGCGATGAAGGATTTCTGGCTCTCCTGCGGGCATCATCTGCTCGACCGCGACGCGGGCGGCGGGCTCGTCGTCACCGACGAGTTCCTGAAAGTCTATCTGGCGCGGCCGGAACTGGTGCCGCCCGCGGACGCCTGCCCTGCAGAGCGCAATCTCTACGCAGCGTTGCTCGCCGATCCGCGCCGCGATGTGGCCGCCGGCGAGATCGCCGCCATTGCCGACACGGATGCGCGCGAGAACTGGCAATTGCTCGTCGGCTTCCGCGACCGGCTGCTGGAGCATCCGACCCTCGAAGCGGCCTACGCGGCGCTGGTGCGCGACGGCGCCCACGGCGTGCCGCCTCTGTTTATGAACCAACTCGTGCATGTCATCCTGCGTAACGCGCTGGACGGCGAGCGCGACGCGCGCATGCTGCGCGCGGCCGAGCTGTTCTACAGGCCGCAGCGCGTGACCTTGCACGACGGCGCGCTCATCGCCGCCGACGAGGAAACCATCGGCGGCATCAATCCGGCGCCGGTGTCGCCGCTGGTGTCGATGCTGGGCATTCCCGCCGCCGCCAATATCGACATCATCGGCGAGACCAACGCGGAGAGCTATTTCCCGCGCAGCGATCAATTCGATATGGCGATCGATCTCACTGCGGGACGCGACGGGCTCGCCGCGCTGGCGCGGGCGCTGGAGCGATGGATCGGGCACGTCGCCGGTGTCGGCGTCGACATCGAGCCGCTGAAGGAGATGCGCGACGTGGATCTCGCCTGGTACGTCGGCCTTGATGCCGAGGGCACGCGCATCGGCGACCGCGTGTGGAACGGCGAGGCGCTCGACCAGGCGGCGATGGAGCGCATCGTCGCGCTATTCCGCCTGTCATTCCGCGATGCCGCCGCGGTGCGTGAAGACGTGCGCGGCGAGCCGGTGTATCTGATCCTGGCGATGACGCCGGAGAAGATCATCCGCATGAAGCCGCAGAACCTCGTCACCGGGCTGCCGCTGCGCCATCTGGAGGCGGTCACATGACGATTAAGCCGCTCGCCAGCATCACCGTCGGCGTCGTCGTCGAGCGGCGCAAGGGATCGACGCCTTGGGCGGACTATGTCTGGACGCCGGTCGCGGTGCTCGCCGGCGTGCCGGACGCGCCGCCATGGTCGGTCCTGAGCGAGGAGGCGGACCGCGTCCGCTTCTATGCCGGCGGGGCCGAGATCGAACTCTATCGCACAGAGACCGAGTATTACGGCAACAATCTCCTGAGCGGCGCGCCGCTGCTCTGGGTCGTGCTGCGCGCGGGGGAGGGCGAGCCGCCGTACCGCGTGTTCAAGGTTCTCGCCGATCCGGCCGAAGGCGAGGCCTCGACCGAAGCCGGCAACGACATCGTCGAGACGGTGCCGATGCCCCTGGCCATCCAGGAGGCGGTTGCGGCCTTCGTCGCCGCGCACCATGTCGATCGCACGTTCACAAAGCGCGTGCGCGACCGCGCCGATCCGGAGCGGATGAGCCGCGGCGGAGAGCGGGAATGAGCGAGCCGGAAAATTTCCTGTCGCGATGGTCGCGGCGCAAACGCGACGCCGACGCCGACGCGGCGCCGGACGCCCAGCCGGCGCCGCAGCCGGGTGCAGCCGCGCCGGCGGAAGCCGCAACGCCCGTGGCGGAGGAACCCGCCTTCGACCTCGCCAGCCTGCCCTCGCTCGACGATATCGGCGCCGGCACCGACATTTCGTCGTTCCTGAAGCCCGGCGTGCCGGCGGTGCTCAGGCATGCGGCCCTTCGCCGCGCCTGGACCAGCGATCCGGCGATCCGCGATTTCCGCGGCCTTCAGGAGAACGACTGGGACTTCACCGCGCCAGACAGCATGCACGGCTTCGGGACGTTCAAGTCGCAGGACGAGATCAAGGCGCTGGCGCAACGTCTGTTCGGCGACACAGAGCCTGCGCCGGACGGGGATTCGCAATCGCCTCCGGAAGATAGCGATCGCGCGCCGGCGCCTGAGAACGACCTGGCCGCCGCCCATGCGCTTGATGAACATCAAGATAAGGAGACGCCGGCGAGCGAGGCGATGGAGGCAAAACATACCGCTTCCGCGCCGCAGCAGGACGATGACGCGGCGGTTCAATCCGCCGCGCCGCGCCGCCACGGTGGTGCACTGCCGCAATAAGTTCACGAACTTTCGACTTTCGCCATAGCCCGAAGCTATTGCCCGCCAATCGGCGCCTCATTACGCTGATTGGAACAGTTCAAGAGAATCGGGACATGCGGGATTCGGGACTCGCAGATGCAATTCGCGCCGTCGGCGGCGTAAGCGAGCTCGCGCGCAAGATCGGTATTTCCCAACCGTCCATCTCGAATTGGAGCAGGGTGCCGGCTGAGCGTGTCCTCGCGGTCGAGGCGATCACCGGCGTGTCCCGCGCTTACCTGCGGCCCGATCTCTATCGCGAAAGCATCATGAGTCCCGATATCGACGAGGTGGATGCCGCGCGCGCGCAGGAATACGCGCTGCTCGCGGCGCTGCTGTTGCGCGCGCCAAGCGCGGATCTGCTGTCACGGCTCTCCGAATTGCGCGGCGACGCCAGCCCGCTCGGCCTCGCGCACGTCGCGCTCGCCGATGCCGCCTCGCGCGCGCGCGCCGACAACGTCGAGCGCGAATTCTTCGCGCTGTTCATCGGCGTTGGCCGCGGCGAGCTGATGCCCTACGGCTCCTATTATCTCACCGGTTTCCTGCACGAGCGGCCGCTGGCGCGCCTGCGCGAGGACCTCGCCGCGTTCGGCATCGCGCGCGAAGAGGACATCGCCGAGCCGGAGGATCATGCCGGCATCCTGTGCGAGATCATGGCCGGGCTCGCGTCCGGCGCGCTGCCGGCGCCCGAAGCCGCCGGCCGCATTATCTTCGAAAAGCACATGACGCCATGGATCGGCCGCTTCTTCGCCGATCTCGAGCGCGCCGAAGCCGCTGAGTTCTACCGCAGCGTCGGCCTTCTCGGCCGCACTTTGATCGCGCTCGAAACGGAAGCCTTTGCACTGCCGTCGTGACGCGAGGCGCCACGGCGGAAGCCATGGATTTGGCAGACCAGGAGGACCGGCGATGAAGCAGGACGACAAGAGCAAATTTGGCCGTCGCGACTTCTTGCGCGCCATGGGCGCGGGCGCCGGTCTCGCAGTGACCGCTGCCGCGCCGCTCGTCACCGAGGCCGAAGCGGCCGAGAGCCCGTCGGATCAACGCAAGGCCCGCTACAAGGCCGATTCCGACGACGTGAAGAACTACTATCGCGTCAACCGCTATCCGAAATAAGGGAGACGCCCATGCTCACCCGCAAATCAGAACGCACCGCGCGGCAGGGCAGGCTGACGGCCGCCTTCTCCGGCGCGTCCGCTGGCGTCGATCGCCGCGCCTTCCTGCGCCGCTCCGGTCTTGCCGCCGGCGCGCTCGCCGCGGTCGGCACGCTGCCGCTGACCACCGTGCGCAAGGCGGAAGCCGCTGCGGCCGGTCCCCTCACCTCCGGCGCCACCATCCGCAAAAGCGTCTGCACGCACTGCGCGGTCGGCTGCACCGTCACAGCCGAGGTCGCCAACGGCGTCTGGGTCGGCCAGGAGCCGAGCTGGGATTCGCCGATCAACCGCGGCTCGCACTGCGCCAAGGGCGCGTCGGTGCGCGAGCTCGTGTCCGGCGAACGGCGCCTGAAATATCCGATGAAGCTCGAGAACGGCAAATGGACCCGCATCAAGTGGGACCAGGCCATCAACGAGATCGGCGACAAGATGATGGCCGTCCGCCAGAAGTCCGGCGCGGACGCGGTCTACTGGCTCGGCTCGGCCAAAATGACCAACGAGGCGTCCTACTGGTTCCGCAAGATGGGCGCGTACTGGGGCACCAACAACACCGACCACCAGGCGCGCATCTGCCATTCGACGACCGTCACCGGCGTGGCCAATACCTGGGGCTACGGCGCGATGACGAATAACTTGAACGACATGCGCAAGGCCAAGACGCTGCTCTACATCGGCAGCAACGCCGCCGAAGCGCATCCGGTCGGCATGCAGCACATGCTCGAATCGAAGGAGTTGAACAAAGGCAACTTCATCGTCTTCGACCCGCGCCTGACGCGCACCGCCGCGCACGCCACCGATTACGTCCGCTTCCGTCCGGGCACCGACATTCCCGTGCTGTACGGCATGATGTGGCACATCCTCAAGAACGGCTGGGAAGACAAGGACTTCATCCGCCAGCGCGTTTACGGCTTCGAGGACCTCAAGAAAGAAGTCGAGAAGTGGAATCCGCAGGAGGTCGAGCGGGTCACCGGCGTGCCCGGCGCGCAGATGGAGCGCGTCGCCAAGATGTTCGCCACCGAGAAGCCGGCGACGATCATCTGGTGCATGGGCCAGACCCAGCACTCCGTCGGCACCGCGAACGTGCGGGCGAGCTGCATCGCGCTGCTGATGACCGGCAACATTGGCAAGCAGGGCACGGGCGCCAACATCCTGCGCGGCCACGACAACGTGCAGGGCGCGACCGACGTCGGCCTCGATATCGTGACGCTGCCGTTCTACTACGGCCTGACCGACGCGGCATGGCACCACTGGTCCCGAGTCTGGGAGACCGACTACGACTGGCTGGCGTCGCGCTTCGACGACAAGAAGATGATGAACGCGCCCGGCATCCCGTTGACGCGCTGGTTCGACGCGACGCTGCTGCCGAAGGATCAGGTGGCGCAGAAGGACAACGTCAAGGCGATGTTCGTCCAGGGCCACGCCAGCAACTCGATCACGCGCGTGCCGGAATCGATGAAGGCGCTCAAGGCGCTCGACTTGCTGGTCGTCGCCGACCCGCATCCGACGACCTGGGCCTCGCTCGCCGTCAAGGCGGGCCGCACCGACAACATGTACCTGCTGCCGGTCGCGACACAGTTCGAGTGCAAGGGCTCGCGCGTCGCCACCGGGCGTCAGCTCCAGTGGGGCGAGCAGATCGTCAAGCCGATCTTCGAGTCGAAGGACGACCTCGAGGTCATGTACCTCGTGGCCAAGAAGCTCGGCTTCGCCGACAAGATGTTCAAGAACATCAAGGTCGAGAACAATCTGCCCTCGGCCGAGGATATCCTGCGCGAGATCAATCGCGGCTCGTGGTCGACCGGTTACTGCGGCCAGTCGCCCGAGCGGCTCAAGGCGCACATGAAGAACCAGGCCAAGTTCGACCTGGTCACCACGCGCGCGCCGAAGGACGACCCGGAGGTCGGCGGCGACTATTACGGCCTGCCGTGGCCGTGCTGGGGCGCGCCCGAGGTCAAGCATCCGGGCACGCCGCTGCTCTATGCGCCGTTCCGCTCGGTGATGGACGGCGGCGGCACGTTCCGCCCGCGCTTCGGTCTCGAGCGCGAGGAGAAGTTGCCGGACGGCACGACCCGCAAGGTCAGCCTGCTCGCCGACGGCGTCTATTCCGAAGGCTCGGAGATCAAGGACGGCTATCCGGAGTTCACGCTGGGCGTGCTGAAGAAGCTCGGCTGGGACAAGGACCTGACCGAAGCCGAGATGGCGGTCATCAACAAGGTCAACCCGACGGCGCCCGACAGCGTCTCGTGGTCGACCGACCTGTCCGGCGGCGTTCAGCGCGTGGCGATGAAGCACGGCTGCGTGCCCTACGGCAACGGCAAGGCGCGCATGAACGCCTTCGGCCTGCCGGACCCGATCCCGGTGCATCGCGAGCCGATCTACACGCCGCGCGTCGAACTGGTGCAGAAGTATCCGACCCTGCCCGACGCCAAGCAGTTCCGGCTGCCGAACATCGGCTTCACGGTGCAGAAGACCGCGGTCGAGAAGGGCATCGCCAAGCAATTCCCGATCATCCTCTCGTCCGGCCGTCTCGTCGAATACGAAGGCGGCGGCGAGGAGACGCGGTCGAACAAGTGGCTCGCTGAATTGCAGCAGGAGATGTTCATCGAGATCAGTCCGGCCGATGCCAACGAACGCGGCATCAAGGACGGCTCCTGGGTCTGGGTGACCGGCGCCGAGAACGCCGCGAAGGCCAAGGTGAAGGCTTTGGTCACCGAGCGTGTCGGCAAGGGCGTCGCCTGGATGCCTTTCCACTTCGGCGGCTGGTTCGGCGGCGACGATCTGCGCGCCAACTATCCCGCCGGCACCGACCCGATCGTGCTCGGCGAAAGCGCCAACACCATCACCACCTACGGCTACGACCCGGCGACGGGCATGCAGGAGCCGAAGGTCACACTCTGCCAGATCCGCGCGGCTTAAGGAGGCGGCACCATGGCCAGAATGAAGTTCCTCTGCGACGCCGACCGCTGCATCGAGTGCAACGCCTGCGTCACCGCCTGCAAGAACGAGCACGAGGTGCCGTGGGGCATCAACCGCCGGCGCGTCGTCACGCTCAACGACGGCAAGCCGGGCGAACGCTCGGTGTCGATGGCGTGCATGCACTGCACCGACGCACCCTGCGCGGCGGTCTGCCCGGTCAACTGCTTCTACACTACGGCGGACGCGGTCGTGCTGCACAGCAAGGATCTGTGCATCGGCTGCGGCTATTGCTTCTACGCTTGCCCGTTCGGCGCGCCGCAATATCCGAAGGTCAGCAACTTCGGATCGCGCGGCAAGATGGACAAGTGCACATTCTGCGCCGGCGGCCCCGAGGCCGACGGCTCGAAGGAAGAATACGAGAAGTACGGCGCCAACCGTCTCGCCGAAGGCAAGCTGCCGCTGTGCGCCGAGATGTGCTCGACCAAGTCCCTGCTCGCCGGCGACGGCGAGGTCATCGCGCAGATCTACAAGGAGCGCGTGTCGCGCCGCGGCTACGGCTCCGGCGCCTGGGGCTGGCAGACGGCCTATCACGAGACCATCGCCACCTGATGCGGCCGGCGGTGCCTCGGGTGCCGCCTGCCGTCACGACGAGTTCAGGATCAAAGAGGAGAGGATGCCATGGCGAGGCTGTTCACCCGGGTCCGTCTGATTGCCGGCGCTCTGGCGCTTGCGGTCGTCCTCGCATTTGCCGCCGCGGCGACAAGCCCGGCCTCGGCCCAGCAGGTCAACCCGACCGCATCCTCCGTCAAGGAGCAGCAGCTCCTCGGCCAGCTCAAGTCCATCCAGGGACGCGGCACCATCCCCGACACCAAGTCCTATGTGCTGGAGCATCCCGCCGGCCGCGACTGGCGTGAATTCCGCATGGTGTGGCTGCAATGGATCGGCGCGCTCTCGATCCTCGGCATGCTCGCCGTGCTGATCCTGTTCTACCTCTGGCGCGGCCGCATCCCGATCGAGGAAGGCCGCTCCGGCCGCAAGGTGATCCGCTTCACCGGCTTCGAGCGCTTCGTGCACTGGCTCACGGCGACGGCCTTCGTCATCCTCGGCATCACCGGGCTCAATATCACCTTTGGCCGCGGTATCATCCTGCCCTGGCTCGGCGCGGACTCCTTCAGTGCCTGGTCGGAATGGGCGAAGTACGCGCACAATTATCTCAGCTTCGCATTCACCATCGGCGTCGTGCTGATGTTCCTGATGTGGATCGGGCAGAACTTCCCGACCGCGGCCGATGTCGAATGGCTCAAGCGCGGCGGCGGCATGTTCACCAAGAAGCACGGCGGCCATCCGCCTGCGTGGAAGTTCAACGCCGGGCAGAAGCTGCTCTATTGGCTGGTCGTGCTCGGCGGCATCGCCATGATGATTACTGGCTACATGCTGATGTTCCCCTTCTACGGCGGCATGACCGTCGGCAGCATGGAGCTGGCGGAAGTCTTCCACGGCATCGTCGGCGTGCTGTTCGTGGCAATGATCCTCGGCCACATCTACATCGGCACGGCCGGCATGGAGGGCGCGTTCGAGGCGATGGGCGAGGGCACGGTCGACGTCAACTGGGCCAAGGAGCACCATCCGCTCTGGGTCGACGAGGCGATCGCCGAGCAGCAGAGCCCGAAGGGCCCCGGCCTCGTCACCTCGACGCCGGCCGAATAGGCGATCACGCAGACATATCGGCGGCGCCCGGCCCCGCGGCCGGGCGTCTTGCTTTGAGGGCCGCTGGTTTGCCGGAGGGTCGGGAAGCGCCCTATATATGCGCCATGCGCATCATCGGCCTCGCCGGCTGGAGCGGCTCCGGCAAAACCACCCTGATCACCAAGCTCATCCCGCGCCTGACCGCGGGGGGCTTGCGCGTCTCGACGCTCAAGCATGCGCATCACGGCTTCGACCTCGACCAGCCGGGCAAGGATTCATTCATGCACCGTGTCGCCGGCGCCACCGAGGTGATCGTCTCCTCGGCGCGGCGCTTTGCCGTGCTGCACGAATTGCGCGACGAGCCGGAGTGGGATCTGGGCGCGCTTGTGTCGAAGATGTCGCCGGTCGATCTGGTGCTGGTCGAGGGCTTCAAGCGCGACGCATTTCCGAAGGTCGAGATTCACCGCGCCGCCAACGGCAAGCCACTGATCCATCCGGACGACCCGCATATCGTCGCCATCGCCGCCGACGTGGTGCTGCCGCAGGCGAAGGTGCCGGTGATCGGCCTCGACGATATCGACGCCATCGCCGGTCTCGTGCTGGCCAAGGCCGTGCCGCTCAACAGGGCCGAGGCGTTGCGGAGCTCCTGATGGCGCAACTGACCGACGACTGCTTCGCGTTCTCGGGGCCGCTCTTGCGGCTCGACGACATGGAGCGGCTGATCGGCGAGCGCATCGCGCCGGTCGCGGAGGTCGAGCGCGTGGCGCTTGGCGAGGTGCGCGGACGTGTGCTGGCTGCCGATGTCGTCGCCGCCGTCGATCTGCCGCCGTTCGACAATTCCGCGGTCGACGGCTACGCGGTGAGGCATGCGGATTTGAAATCCGATGCCGACACGCGGCTCGCCGTTTCCGGCCGGCTGACCGCCGGCGCCGGCGAGGCCGTGCCGGTGCAGCCGGGCGGGGCGATCCGCATCTTCACCGGCGCGGCGATGCCGGCCGGTGCCGACACGGTGTTCATGCAGGAGGACGTCACGCGCGACGGCGATGCCGTCGTCGTGCCGAAGGGCTTGAAGCGCGGCGCCAACCGGCGGCTCGCCGGCGAGGACATCGCCAGGGGCGCCGTGGCGCTCGCCGCCGGGACCGTGCTCGAGCCGCAGCACATCGCGCTCGCCGCCGCGCTCGGCGTCACCGCGGTCGAGGTGCGGCGGCAACTGCGCGTTGCGATCTTCTCGACCGGCGACGAAGTGATCGAGCCGGGCGGCGCGCTGCCGCGCGCGGGCGTCTACGACGCCAACCGCTATCTGTTGCGTCAGCTTCTCGAGCGGCTCGGCGCGCGCGTGACCGATCTCGGCATCCTGCGAGACGACCCGGCGCCTTTGGCCGCGGCGCTGGGCGAGGCCGCCGCGGGGCACGATCTCATCGTCACCTCCGGCGGCGTCTCGACCGGCGAAGCCGACTTCGTGCGCGACGCGGTGGAAAGGATCGGCAGCCTCGTGTTCTGGCGCGTCGCCATCAAGCCGGGGCGGCCGGTGGCACTTGGCGTCATCCGCGCCGAGGGCGGCGGCAGCGCGGCCTTCGTCGGCCTGCCCGGCAATCCGGTCGCGGTGTTCGTGACCTTTGTGCGCGTGGTCAAGGTGCTGCTGCGGCGGCTTTCAGGCGCGCGGCCGCAGGCGCTGGTGCCGTTGCCGGTGCGCGCGGGCTTTGCCTATAAAAAGAAGAAGGACCGGCGCGAATACGTGCGCGTCGCGCTGCGGCGCGCGGCCGACGGCGAGATCGAGGCGGTCAAGCATCCGCAGGACGGCGCCGGCATCCTCACGTCATTGACGCAGACCGACGGGCTGCTGGAATTTCCCGAGGAGACGACGGCAGTCGCGCCCGGCGACCGCGTCGGGTTTCTCTCCTACGCCGTGCTGATGGACTAGGCGCCGAGGCGCACCGAGCTGGTCGAATAGGCCTCGTCGGCCGGCTCCTGCAAGCTGGTGAGCACGACGCCGCCGATGACGGCGATGACGATGGCGGTGACGCAGGCGACAACAAACGATTTCATGGCACACCTCCCGGCCCGATGGCTTTCGGAACAGACTACCACATTACATAGGTACCGAGGGAGGCCGGCGCGATCCCTTACGCCGTGCCCGCGACAATCTGCGCCGCCCGGGCCGCGTCTTCCGGCGTGTTGACGTTGAAGAACGGGTCGACCGGCTCGGCCGGCCAGTCGGCGATGGCGACGCCGTGGCGGCCGGTCCAGACCTCGATCTTGCGCAGGTCCTCCTGAACGAGCGCGTTGCGCAGGTCCTCGCGCAACGCGAGCGGCCAGAGGCCGACGACAGGATGGCGCCATTCGCCGGAGCGCGCGCAGGCGAGCGGCACGCCGGCGCCCATCTTGCGCCGTGCCGCGTGCAGCCGCTCGGCGAGATCCTCGGGCAGGAACGGGCAGTCGCCGGGCACACTCAGCAACCATTCGATGCCGCTGTTCTGCGCCGCCAGATAATCGAGTCCGGCGAGGATGCCGGCGAGCGGGCCGGGGTGGTCTTCGATATTGTCCGGCACCACGGTCAGCCCCGTATCGGCGAAGCGGTCCGGGTCGCCATTGGCGTTGATGATGATGCCGGCCGTCTGCGCCGACAGGGTCGCCAGCACGCGGTCGAGGATGGTCACGCCGCCGAGCTCGATGCGCGCCTTGTCGCCGCCACCCATGCGGCGCGCGAGGCCGCCGGCGAGCACGAGGCCGAGGGTCGGGGGGTAGGGGTGCGTCATTTTCTTCTGCTTTTCCCGGGCGCAGCGTGGCACGAAGTGGTGCGCTGCAGACCCGGGATCCCGGTTGGCTGACTATGAAAGCTGGGTCCCGGATCTGCGGTGCATCGCTGCGCGCCGCGCCGCGTCGGGACGCGAGGCCGAAGCATCAATCCTCCACCGCGGCCTTGCGGCGGTGCTTCGAGCTTTCCTCCTCGACGAAGGCGAGGTCCTGATCGAACACGATGCGGCTTTCGCCGGCGAGGGCGATGAAACGCTTGCCGCGCGCGCGGCCGATCAGCGTCAGGTTCGCCTTGCGCGCCAATTCGACGCCCCAGGCCGTGAAGCCCGAGCGCGAAATGAGGATCGGAATGCCCATGCGCACGGTTTTGATCACCATCTCCGAAGTGAGACGGCCGGTGGTGTAGAAGATCTTGTCGGCGGCCGGCACCTTCTCTTTGAACATCCAGCCGGCGATCTTGTCGACGGCGTTATGGCGGCCGACGTCCTCCATGTAGACCAGCGGCTTGTCTTCATGCGCCAGCACGCAGCCGTGGATGGCGCCCGCCTCAAGATAGAGCGACGGCGTGGTGTTGATCGCGTGCGTCAGGCGGTAGAGCCACGACGTACGCAATTCGGCATTCGGCAGCGAGACGTCCTCCAGCGCTTCCATCAGGTCGCCGAACACGGTGCCCTGCGCGCAGCCGGAGGTCTGCACTTTCTTCTTCAATTTCTTCTCGTAGTCTGTCTTGCGCTTGGTGCGCACCACGACGACCGACAGCTCCTCGTCGTAGTCGACGCCGGTGACCACGTCGTCCGGCAGCAGCATGTTCTGGTTCAAGAGGTAGCCGATCGCCAGATATTCGGGATAATCGTTGATGGTCATCGCCGTGACGATCTCCTGCGAATTGAGAAAGATCGTCAGCGCGCGCTCGACCGTCACGGATGTCTCGATCCGCGCGCCGGTCTGGTCGATGCCGGTGACGCGCTCGGTCAGGCGCGGATCGGCGGGATCGGGGCGGATGATGTAGGAGGGCTCGTTCGGCATGGCCCGAATATAGGCCATCCGCCGCCCGTCCGCATGGCCTAGCCCTCTGTCTTAAGTGCTTGAATTTACTGGGCTGGTGTCTTCAATCGTAAAGAAATACTGAGCGCATTTGACGCAAATCCGGCGCTCTCCTTGGCGCCGTTTCAATGCCTCTGTGGTTCTCTGTTACCCGCACGCCCCGAACCCGCGAGGCCGACCAATGCGCGTCGTACCCCTGCTCGTTCTCTTCCTGTGCGGCCTCAGCCTTTCGGCCGCGCCCGATCTGCCGGTCGCAAGCGAGCCGATGGCGGTGGCCGCGAGCCTCGCCGACGATGCGGATTACGTGGTGCTGCAGCAGCAGGCGAATGAAGCGCTCGACACGCTCATGCAGGCGCGCGAGCGGCGGCTCGCCGCCCTCCAGATCGCGGTGAACTGACGTCTACTGCACAGGCGCGATCGTCAGCGCGATCTTCTCCGACGTCACCCCGCTCACCTGCAGCACGAACGGCGATGCGTTGAGCTCGAAGCGCACGCTCTTGCGCACGCCGGGGCAGTCGCTGCGACCGGTGCTTCCGACCGAATGCGCGTAGCGGCCGTCCTGGACGAGATCGATCCAGGCTTCCTCCGACAAGGTCACCTGATAGATGCCGGCCTTGGCCGGCGCGGGCAGCGACAGCGCGCCGCCGAACCACGTTGCCGCCTTCGGCTTGCGCTCCGGCGGCAGGGTGAATGTGGCGTCGTTTGCAGCGGCCAGATGCAGCACGAGCGCGGTGCGGGGCAGGCCGGACAACGCGTCGCCCGCCTTCGCGTCCATCGTTGGCGTCGCGGCGAGCCGCTGGCGCTCCTGCGCCAGCGGCCAGGCGAACTTGCCGCAGCCGTCCTGTGCGAAGGACGGCGCGGCAAGCACGAGCGTTACAAGCAGGCCGCCGATCAGGCGCATCGGGGGTTTCGTCCTCAGGCGCCGGAATCGCCGGCGTCCGGGTAGAACAGCTGCTGCCCGTTGATCTTGTAGTTGGCGATGACCTTCTGGCCTTCCGGGGAGATCAGCCAGTCGATGAAGGTCTGGCCGAGCTCCTTCTTGACGTTCGGATGCTTCTGCGGGTTCACCAGCATCACGCCGTATTGGTTGAACATGCGCTTGTCGCCTTCGACGACGATCTCGAGGTCGCCCTTGTTCTTGAAGTGGATCCAGGTGCCGCGGTCCGACAGCACATAGGCGTTGCTGGCGCCGGCGGTGTTGAGCGCGGCGCCCATGCCCTGGCCGATCGCCTTGTACCAGGGCCCCTTGGCCTTATCGATGTCGATGCCGGCATCCTTCCAGAGCTTGAGCTCGGCGATGTTGGTGCCGGAGCGGTCGCCGCGCGAGATGAACGAGGCCTGCTTGTCCTTAATGGTCGTGAAGGCCTTGGCGACGTCCTTCATGCCCTTCACATGCGCCGGGTCGCTCTTCGGGCCGATCAGGACGAAGTCGTTGTACATCACCGGAAAGCGCTTCACGCCTTGGCCTTCGGCGAGGAATTTCTCTTCCGCCGATTTGGCGTGCACGAAGACGACGTCGGCGTCGCCGCGGCGGCCGGTGTCGAGCGCTTGGCCGGTGCCCTGCGCGATGACCTTCACGGTGATGCCGGTCTTCTGCTTGAAGATTGGCAGCAGGTATTCGAACAGGCCGGAATCCTGTGTCGACGTCGTCGAGGCCACGATGATCGATTTGTCCTGCGCGTGGACGGCTGGCGCGATGAAAGCGGCCGCGAGGGCTGCGGCGATGACTGTGCGGCGATTGAACATGCGATCCTCCATTTTCATTGTCGTTTCTCTTGTTGCATTCACACCAGCAGTTCGCCGGCGATGAATCGTCTCGTTTCTTCCGCTTCGGGATTGGCAAAAAATGTCGCGGCGGCGCCGTGCTCGATCAGGCGGCCACGGTGCAGGAGCACGACCTCGCCGCCGATGCGGCGCGCCTGGCCGAGGTCGTGCGTCGACATCATGACCTTGACGTCGCGCGCCGCGACCGAGCGAACAATGTCCTCGATCGCCTTGGTGGCGGCGGGATCGAGACTGGCGGTGGGCTCGTCGAGCAGCAGCAGGTCGGGGTCGCGGGCGAGCGCGCGGGCGAGCGCAAGGCGCTGCTGCTCGCCGCCGGAGAGCCGCCGCGCCGGGCGCCGTTCCAGGCCGGACAGGCCGACAAGCGCGAGAAGCTCGGCGGCGCGTTCGCCGGCTTTCGGGCGCGATGCCGCGGAAAGGCCGTAACGCACATTGGCCGCCGCCGAGCGCCGCAGCATGACGGGGCGCTGGAACACGATGGCGCGGCGGTCGGACGGCGCCTCTTCACGGCCGGCCCAGGTGATGCGGCCCTGCGACGGCGCGATCAGCCCCATGACGACGCGCAGCAGCGTCGTCTTGCCGGCGCCGTTCGGGCCGATGAGCACCGTCGGCGCGCCGTGTGCAATTTGCATCGAGATATGGTCGATGAGCGTCACCTGGCCGACGTTGACCGACACGTCCGCTAGCGCCACAGGCAGGTCGGAGGCGGGCGCGCGCATGTTCATCCCGCCAGTCGCTCGCCGAGGCGCCGCGCGCCCCAGGCCAGCGCATTGATGATCACGATAATGTTGAGCAGCACCATGCCGAGCCCGATGGCGAGCGGCAGGTCGCCCTTCGAGGTCTCGAGCGCGATGGCCGTGGTCATCGTGCGGGTGAAGCCGTCGATATTGCCGCCGACGATGATGATGGCGCCGACCTCCGCCGCGGCGCGGCCGAAGCCGGCGAGAAGCGCGGTGGTGAGGGAGAACCGCGCGTCCCAGATCAAAGTGGCGATGCGCGCGGCCGGGCCGACGTTCATCGCGGTGAGTTCGTCCCGGTACTCGGCCCAGAGGTCCTCGACCGTCTGCCGCGTTAGCGCGGCGATGATCGGCGCCACCATTACGGTCTGGGCGATGATCATGGCTTGGGGCGTGAAGAGCAGGCCCCAGGAGCCGAGCGGGCCCGAGCGCGACAGCAGCAGGAAGACGGCGAGGCCGACCACGACGGGCGGCAGGCCCATCAAGGCGTTGAGGACGACGATGATCGCCTCGCGGCCCGGAAAACGCACCAGCGCCAGCGCCGCGCCGAATGGGATGCCGATCACGGCCGCGAAGGCGAGCGCCGTGAGGCTGACGATCAGCGACAGTGCGACGATGGCATAGAGGCCCGGATCGCCGGTCAGGACGAGTTGCAGGGCGGAGCTGTCGGTATCCATCGGTACCCCAATGCGGCGGCGCGGCGGCCGCGGGTCATCCCCGGGATGTCTCTAGCGTATTCTTGTCAGTTCCTCCAATAATGTCGCCGTTTTGAAAAATAAACATATCAGAACATATGATCTGAGGGCGAACCCCGGACGAGGTTTGGCTTGCAAAACCGGGCACGCGCGGCCATGAACCTAGCCCGCGACTGCCGTTGTGAGCCTCGAATGCGGCCGCGCGGCGCGATCAGCCGGTGAGGAGAGGTGGCCGAGTGGCTGAAGGCGCACGCTTGGAAAGCGTGTATACGGGAAACCGTATCGAGGGTTCGAATCCCTCTCTCTCCGCCAGCTCCTTTGCTAAGGAGCTGAAATAGCATCGATTTCTGTGGCCTCAGATTGCGGCCCCCGGCCAAGCACCCGCCTGAGAAGAACGAAACAGAACGCACCCCAAGGCATGGTTCAAGCCTACTTGGGCGGCTCTCGCCACTGTAGCAGTCTCGCTCAGCGCCAGATCATGCGTCTGGCGCTGAGGCATGGGCGCCAGGATGCCTTTAGTGCTGCCCCGAGGGAAGCCGCTGCGTCTGTGCGATGAGCGCCGGACGTCAGTTGCATTCCTTGGCACAGCAGGAGTGGAGGGCATGGATCAGAAGTCATTGGAGAACCGGGTACGGCGACACGCTCAGCGCTGCGGCTATCGCATGCTCAAATCGAGGCGCTATTCACCGCCTGACCTCTATGACCAATACATGCTCGTCGATCCATCGACCGGCGCACCATTGGTTGGGTATCGCTACGATGCATCGCTGAAGGAGGTCGAGAGATGGCTGACGGAAGACGAATGATGCCGTCGCCGGATGCGGCCGCGCTTGCGTGGCTCTTGCTCACGGATATGCTCGAAGCCGAGCGATCAGGTGTGCCGCGCAAGTACCGAACCTCTGTCGAACAATTAGCTCAGGGCGAACGGCTCCTGGATTTATTATTGCCTACAGGGAAAACTTTAGGGCAATCGACCTTCGGAGAATGCGAGGCAGTCGCCGAGGCGTGGAAATTGGTGGCAGCCCAGCTTGCCGTTCGGCGCGCCTGAGGATTTGGGCCGGAGCGAATTAGGTGGATGGCAAAAAAATTTACTTGGGAGCGGGGTCCGTTCGAAACGTGCCCAGCCTGCCAGAAGCCCACCTTTGGCATTCTTTCGGCGGGTGGGGCCCAGGTCAACCTTCGCTGCACGGAATGCCGTCACTCGCACTCTGAATTTCTCCCCGCCCTTAAGAAGCGGGTGGTCTATCTCGACCAAAGCATCTTCAGTCTGCTTTTCCAGGTCGAGAGCAAGGGCCGACTTCCGGCCGGCCACGAAGATTTCTTTCGCGAGTTGTACAAACGGGTTCGCCAAGTCGTCCTTTTGCAGCAAGTAATCCTTCCGCATTCAGACGTTCACAGCGACGAGACAACTGTTTTTCACTCGAGCAACGATCTCCGAGCGACATACGAACGGATTGGCGGCGACGTCCGACTGATGGATACGCGCGCGGTTGAACTGGCTCAAATGCATGAGTACGCGCTGGCCTATATTCAGAAAAGAGAGCCCGCGATTTCCTTTGACGTCGATGAGGTTCTTCAAGATGCCCGGAACGATTGGCTTTCGGACATGCACATTCATGTCAACGCGAATTACGACATGTTTGCTGAGGGTATCCGGGAAAATCGAGATCGCGCGCATGAAGGCATGAAGCGCCTGGTCGAGAGATGGGCAGCCGAGCGCCCCACTTTCGGCCAGATCCTCGATCTCGAAATGCGAGCATTCTTCGATCGGCCGCAGCATATGCTGCAAGTGATAAGGGATGTAGAGAAAGCCCAGAAGAGCGATGATCCCATGGCTCTCTTGGAAGCAATGCATCACCCATTGCTGGAAGAACACCGAATGCTGCACTCGACGTTTGTTCAGGCGGGCGTGTCAGAAAAAGATGCGGGTATAGGGTGCTCCGTTTTTGGAATTGGGAGCGAAATCTCGAGCAGCCACACCATCGCATATCGGCCTTCATTTTCGCCGCTATTGGACGCCGCGTAGTAAACGGTCAGCGCCGCGTAAATCGTGGGACGATGAATGACGTCAGGGCGATCGCGAGCTATGCGCCTTATGTCGATGCCATGTTTGTTGACAGGGAATGTGCCGCGCTGCTGGTAGAGGCGCCACTTGTCCACGAGCTAAAATACAAGGCGCGTATATTCTCTCTCACAGACGGGGAGGCGTTTCTTAGGTATTTAGCTGAGGTCGAGGCAGGGACCCCCACAGAGGTCGGCAAGCAGGCAGCTAGAATTTACGGCGTCAAAGCCCCGGAATGATCCTGCGCGCCTGCCTGCAAAATGGCATTTGACCTTAAAGCTCCATAGCTACAATCCCAGCCGAGGCAATGCCTCGCCTGCGAGCAGATGCCACGCATCCTTCCACGGCCTCAGCAAGTCCCGCGGCAACTCCTTGCGGAACCCGATCGATCGCGGCTGGCCGTCCTTCTTGGGCTTCGCTGCTAAGCGCGCAGCCCTCGGACGCACGAGGCGTTCCAGCTCATCGGGCGGCGCGATGTAGTAGTCCGTTTGATCCGCATTCACACGGTGGAGGATCATCACCAATCCGGCCTTCCAGCCCTCGTGCTTATTGAAGATCGGAGCGCCCTCATAAAGCTCTTCGTCGGTCCATGGCGCACCGCTGATCGTCACGTGGTCCTTGGACGCCGGTCTCTCTGAAGACTTCACCTGCACGTAGATCGGTGCATGGTACGCAAAGACGACCAAGTCGATGTTCGGGCAGTTCGCGCGCAAGACGATGTTGGCGTCATGAACTATGAGCCCGCACCGGTCCTCGATGGCCCGCCGTGCCTCGACCTCGGCTTGTTTTGACTTATCCCAGGGGCTCGGGGCCTTGAGGGCGTTGGCGCGAGCGACGAGTGAGGTGACGGGCAGTGCTTCCATGCGCGGCATTCCTTGTTGCCGGCATCAGAACATTCGAGCGTTGGACAACTGTAAATAGCGAAGTTCGGTGTGTCGCAGTGGTAAATGCTCGGATTACAGGTGCCCGCAAATTGAGATTTAGACGGCCCTAGCGGTGGCTAACGAGCAATGCCGCGAACATGGGCCGCATTAGGAGGCACCGAGAAGGCTACCCTCACTCTCCGCGATCCGCAGCGCGGACACTTCAACCGGCTCTCCAGCATCCCGACAGGGAAATCACGTCCGCGCGTCCATACCAGAGTTCGCAGGTCGAGTTCTCCGCCATAGATGCATTCGCGCACGCGCTTCATGCCGTCGCGTGGGCCCCATGCGCAGCGCACGGTGACGCGCCATCCTTGAATAAGCGCTTCTCCGAGTGTCTCAACCATCATAAGAACAAAATGAGAACATTCCAAGAGACAGTCAACCGCTAAGGTTGATACACCGGGCCGCTAAATGAGCCGAAATTTTGCTGGACAAATTATTCCGTCTAATTTAGAAGATTAAATATCAGACGAACCGTTGCAAGGAACGGAGTAAACAATGCTAGAGAAAACGGAAAAGAAGATGACCGAAAAGACCGCCAGCAAGCGCGAAAAGTTTGTTGAATTGGCCGAGAACAGGACGCGAAATGCCATCAGGGCCATTCGTGTAATTGCGAAGCTCGGTAACAAGAATGCGTACGAATACGATGATACCGACGTTCAGAAAATTGTTCGGGCCCTCAGCAAGGAAGTGGAGGCCCTTCGCGCGCGAATGAGCCGCACCGGGGGTAAGGACACGGTAGAGTTTGAGCTGTAAGCTGGACTAGCGGTTGTAGTAAAAGAGTACTAAGGGGTTGGAAATGCAGGACAGGCACTTGCTGCTCGATCTTTTGGCAGCGGAAACAGAAGCGGACGCTCTCGCGGTTCTGACGAAGAAGGGGCTTCTGCACGATGCGACGCGCTGGCGCTCGTTAGGCAATATGCCGAACAACCAATCGGTTGTTCACGCTCAGCAGAGCACGCCCGCGGCGGCTCTCATCGAGAAGTTCACGAACGGGATCGACGCCATTCTGATGCGGCAATGTAAGGCCGCTGGCGTCGATCCGCGTGGCCCCCACGCCCCTCAAGGAATGGCGGCCGCCATCGAGAAATTCTACGGCGATCTATCGGATAAGACGCCTCAGGAAATTCGAGCATTCGCGGAAGAAAACCTCGTCCTGTACGCCACGGGGTCCAAAGCGCGACCTGCGCTGTCATTCTATGACGCGGGTGAGGGCCAACTGGCGTCGAATTTTCCGATGACTTTCTGCTCGCTCGTGTACGGCAGCGAGGAGGGGTCCTACAAGGGCGCGGTTCCTTTCGTCCAGGGCCGTTTCAATATGGGCGGCACCGGCGTGCTGCCTTTCTGCGGCGATGATCGGAAGCTGCAGCTGATCGTCTCAAGGGTGCCAACCGACGTTGAAAGCGCACCCCACGAATGGGCCTTCACGCTCTTCTGTTTCTTCCCGTCACGATCTTCCCCTTCCTGGAAGTATCTAATCGGCTCCGATGGCAACGTTTTGACTGCCGGAGCTGAACCGCTTGGACTTGTGCCCAAGCTTGGGGCGAAGTCGGGGGAAGTCTGTGCGCCTCGAGAGCGGCTGGTGCCGCATGGCACACTCATCAAGATGTACGATTACAAGGCTCCCCGGTCGAACATCTGCGGCGAACTGTTCAAGAAGCTCGAAGACTACCTCCTCAAGCCCGCCCTGCCGTTCCGTGTGATCGAGTGCCGGTCCGAATATCAAGCTAAAGTCATGGGAGTTACCATTTGGGATCGGCTATCTGCGTGGGGCGGCAAGAACAAGCTGGAAGAAGGCTTTGAAGATGGAGCAAGCTTCCAGGTTCATCTCTCCACTGACGAGACGGTGACCGGCGAAATTCGGGTCTTCAAACTCTCAGAAGACGAAGAGAAGCCCCAGACAGGTTTGCGCGTCCTAATCAATGGCCAGTCTCACGCCAAACGAGACGCGCACTTCTTTGAGGTAAAGGCGGTGGACAAAGAGCATGTGGCTGAAAGCATGCTCGTAACGCTCGATTGCACCGCGCTTGGGCAGACGTCGCGCAACGCAATCTTTATGAGCAACCGCGAGCACTTCCGCGAGGACGTGCTCGTGACGGAGCTGTTG
>DATNBL010000054.1:0-87660 GCA_035571935.1 Pseudolabrys sp. | reverse complement strand
GAACGAGGCGCCTTCCGGCGCTCCACTGCGGCGTTCTTGCGATGTGCGGGCCGCGCTTCCGGTACGTGAACCAGCCACGCCCGTCAGCCAGCTCCTGGCGGCAGGTCCTATTGCCTGCGAGCGGAGCCCCGCCATCGCCCGAGTGCTATGGAGTGCGTTGCTCCAAGCCCGCGGCGCCGCATCAGACGGCGGCCGGTTTTCCCGGTAGCGCCGGCCCGGTGAGTTCTGAGCCGTATCTCCAGCCCGTCTCTCACCGCTGCTCCATCCTCACGGCGTCCCATGACGACGCCCCTCGAAGAGCAGGACGAACCTATAATAGGTATTCCACCCCATAGGTCAACAGTCTTTTTAAAAGATTTTGTGCTGCGGCGCGGCAACCGTCGTCCCGGGCGAGCGCACTGGCGCGAGGCCCGGGACCCATACGCCGCAGTCCATCGAGACGGCCCGGCGTATGGGTCCCCGCCAACACAAGTCGGCTATAGCCGACTTGTGCACTCTAGAGGCAGACATCGGGTAAACCCGATGTCTGCGCGGGAACGACAAACGGGAGTCACAGACGCTTCGAGGGCCGCCTTCGGCGGCCTCCTCAGGGTGACGGGTCAGGCCGGCTTATCAAAGCCACCGCGGTCCCAGACCGCCCGGTGGACGGGATCGCGCATGAAGGCGACGAAGGCCGCGCCGGCATCCGGCGCCGGGCTCGCGCTGGTCACCGCCGCGCCGTAGATGGTGGTCAGTTGGATCTCAGCCGGCAGCGGCCCGACAAGCGCCAGCCCCTTGGCGCCGATCACCTCGCTCTTCGGCCAGAAGCCAAGCTCGGCCTCGCCGCCGGCGACCAGTTCGACGCCGCCCTCGAGCGCCGGGCGGTGGATGATGCGGCCCTTCATTGCCGCGGCGAGCCCAAGCGTCTCGACGAGCTTGCCCATATGCGTGCCGCTCGGCGTCATGCCGGGCGTGGCGAAGACGATGTTGCGCGCGGCCAGCATCGCGTGCTTGACCGCCTCGACGCTGGAGAGGTCCGGCTTTGCCGCACCGGCGCGCACCACGGCGTTGACGCTGACGAGCCCGAGCACCGCGCGGCCGTCGCTGCGCACGACGCCGCTCTTCTCGTAGGCGTCGAGGATGTTGGTCGGCATCACCAGCACGTCGGCGGCTTCGCCCGCGGCGAGCCGGTCACGCAGCGCGGAGAGCACGGCGAAGCTGTACGAGACCTTGTGGCCGCTCTGCGTCTCGAAGGCCGGCGTCAGCACGCCGAACACTTCCTTCGGCGCGCCGCCGCTCATCACCTTGATCGTGGCCATACCCTCGCCCCGTTAAATCTTGAAGCTCTCCAGCGTGCCCGGATGGAACAGCTCCTCGGGCTTCACCAGCCGCGACGAGAGGCCCTGCGCGTGATGGGCGCGCATGAAAGCGTCCAGGGTCTTGCGGTTCTCCGCGACACCATAGGGCCAGAAGTCCTCGCCCATCAGCGCGCGCGCTTCGGCCAGGCGCTCCTCGACGAAGGGCAATGTCACCTTCATCGCCGAGGGGTCGCCGAGCAGGTCGAGCGCCTTCGCCTTCGCCTCGCTGAATGCCTTGAACACCGCGCCCGGCAGCCACGGGTGCCGCTCAGCGAGCGTGCGGCGCACACCGACGAGATGCATGATCGGGAACACGCCGGTGCGCTTGAAGTAATCCTTCGCGGTCGCGACCGGATCGGGAAACAGCCAGCCCACATTCGGTGTGCCCTTCGGCAATGCCGGCGCCCGCGGCGCGATGAAGCCGTCGATCGCGCCCTCGGCGAGCAGCGCCGAGATGGTCTTGCCCTCCGGCGCGTTGTCGAGGCGAACGTCCTTCGGCAGGTCGATGGTGATCTTCTCCGGCCGCCCGGCGTGCTCGATGCCGCCGCGGATCCAGTGAATGTCGGAGGGCTTGACGCCGAAGTCGTCGGCAAGGATCGACCGCGCCCACACATTGGCGGTGAGCTGGTATTCCGGCAGGCCGACCTTCTTGCCCTTGAGGTCCTCGGGCTTCCTGATGCGGTCGGTGCGCACGTAGATCGCGGTGTGGCGGAACATGCGCGAGACGAAGGCCGGCACGCCGACGTAAGGCCCGCCGCCCTGCGCCGTCTTCACCGTGAAGCTCGACAGCGACAATTCGCAAACGTCGAACTCCTCGTGGCGCAGCGCGCGGAAGAAGATTTCCTCCGGCGAAAGCGTCATGCAGACCGGGTCGACTCCGTCGATCTGCACGCTGCCGTCGAGCAGCGCGCGCGTGCGGTCATAGGGGCCGACAGCGACGGAAAGCCTGAGCTTGGACATGCGAGGGGTTGACCCGCGTTTGTGTTGGCCGCGGAGTCTTAAGGGAAACGGCGGCCGATGGCAAAGCCGCCGTCAACTCGCCCGGCTTTTCAGGAAATCGCGGAAGCTCTTCGTCTCGTAACTCTTCTCGCGCACGAAACGGAACATCGCGAGGAAGTCGTCGGGCCGGAAATAGCCCGGCGCGCGCGCGACCTCGCGCGCCTTCGGCGCCAACGTCTTGAGCTTCGCCGGATCCTCGCCGAAGAACTGGAAGGTCGGCGTGAACTGCACGCCGTACTTTTTCGCCAGCGCCTTCTCGGTCAATTCCTCGCCGTCGAAATCGGTGACGGTCTTCAGCCCGATGATGTTGAGCTGCTCGACGACGAAATTGGCCTTGATGTAGTCGACGATATCGGGTCGCGCGAAATTGGTGAAATGCGTCTCCTTGCAATAGGGGCAGCCGCGCAGCTCCCACATGACGACGAAACGCTTGCCGGCCTTGTCCGCCTCGGCGAGGTCCTCCGGCAGCACCATGAAGCTGTCGAGGAACCAGGGCTCGCGGTAGAGGCCCTCGTCGGTCAATTCGGGCGCGGCGCGCACGCCCGCCGGCAGCGCCAAGGCCGCCGCCGCGCCGAGCATCAGATTGCGCCGTGTCAACATCGCCGAAACCATCCTTCGCACCCGGCCTTCGCCGGCCGGGATCGACGGCGTATATATAGCGCAACGCCCATAAACCGTCTCACAGTCCGGTGAAGTCATGCTCCCGAGGCTTGCCCGCCTTGCACTGCTCGCGGCCGCCCTCGCCGCTCCCGCGCTTCCCGCGGCGCGGGCCGACGATCTCGCCGAGTTCAACGCCGCGGTCGAGGCGGCCGCCGCGCACAACCGGGTCGCGATCGGCTACCTGCGCACCGGAAATGTCGACCTCGCCGCGATCGAGATCGACCGCCTGCGCCAGGCATGGCAGCGCGTCGGCGGCGTCAAGCGCCCGGAGGTGTTCGACGGCAAGCTCTACGTGAAGGAGATGACCGACATCGCCATGCGGCTCGTCACCGCCGACATGCTGCTCAACCTGGGCAAGCCGGATAATGCGCGCGCCTCGCTCGTCGCCGTGCGCGACGATCTCCATGAATTGCGCAAGTCGGCCGGTGTCGAGGTGCTCGCGGATTGCGTGCACGACGCCGGCGAATCGTTTTCGGCGCTATCGGCCTACGACGACCCGAAGCTCGATTTCGCCAAGGCCGGCGCCGATCTCGCCGCAAGGACGGCGGCCTACGGCAAGACGCTGGCGCGCTGCGACGGGATGGCGCCCACCGGCATCAGGCAGCAGCCGGAATTCCGCCGGCTGATCGATGGCGCGCAAACAAGTGTCGCCAACATCGATAAGGCAATCGCCGCGCGCGACGGCGATCTCCTGCACCGCGTGCTCGACGAACTGCGCGCGATCGACAACCTCATGTCTTTCCGGTTCGGCTGATAGCCTCAGGCTATCACCGCTTGTGCGTGTAAAAAATGCGGCACACCGGCGCGCGCGAAAGGTCCGGTCCGGCCAAAAAAATAACACCCCCGGCCCGCGTAAAAGCCATTGCAACGGGTAAAAGACTGGTCTGTATTCTGGCGCCTCACGCGACCCCGGTGGGCTGATGGATTTCCACACAACCGATATCCGCGAGCGCAAGCAGGATCTCCAGCGCATGGCGAGCAATTCGCTGCGCGCGACGGAATTTCTCAAGGCGCTCGCGCACCAGAGCCGGCTGCTGATCCTGTGCATTCTCGCCGAAGGCGAGCGCTCGGTGAGCGAGCTCGAGGAAATCCTGTCGTTGCGGCAGCCGACCGTGTCGCAGCAGCTCGCGCGGCTGCGCGCCGACGGCCTCGTCGCCACGCGCCGCGACGGCAAGGCGATCTACTACCGGCTCGCCAGCGAAGAAGCGCGCGTCGTCATCGGCGCGGTCTACGACGTGTTCTGCCGCAAGGCGCGCAAACGCTGAGCGCGCGTCAGGGACCGGGCAGAAATTCGCTCGTGCGCCCCGTCAACCAGTAGATGGCGAGACCTTCCCATTCGTGCACGGCGCCGTCGGTGCCGGCCACCCCGCTCGCGAAGCCCAGGTTGAAGGACGGCCGCCAGCGCGGAACGGTGTGCCAGTCCACCGGATAGGCCTCGACGGGAAAGCCGACGCGGCGGAAGCAGCCGATGGCGCGCGGCATGTGCTGCGCCGAGGTGACGAGCAGCCAGCGCTCGCCCGGCTTCGGCTCGATCAGCGCCTTGGAAAAGGCGGCGTTCTCCTGCGTGTTGCGCGCGCGCCGCTCCAGCGTGATGCGCTCGCGCGCGATGCCGAAGCTTTCCAGCAGCGGCATCACGTAATCGGACTCGAGCGGCTGGTTCGCCGACAACTTATCGGAGCCGCCGGTAAACACGATGCGTGCCTTCGGATAGTCGCGCGCCAGCATGGCGAGGATCGTCAGCCGCTCGGCGCTGTCGTAGAGCGCCGCCTGCCCGCGCGCGCGGGTGATACGCGGATCGAGCGCGCCGCCGAGCACGATGATGCCGTCCGGCGCGCCGCGCGAAGCGTCCCAGGGCGGAAAGCGGTTCTCCAGGATGTAGTTCAGCGTGTAGCCGACGGGCAGGAAGCCGATCACGAGGAACAGCACCAGGCTCGCAAGAGCGAGGCCCTTGCCGAGCCGGCGCCAGCGCGTCGCAAGCAGCACCAGTCCTGCGAGACCGACGGCCAGCAGCAGGTTCGAGGGAACCAAAAACTGCGCGGCGGTCTTCGACAGGACAAAGAACATCAGCGCGCCTTCTTCCAGGCCTCGTAGCGCTTCTTGTTCTCTTCGTTCGGCGGATAGAGGCCGGGGAGCTTCGCCCCCTTCTCGACTTCCTGCACCAGCCAGGTCTCGAGCAGCTCGTGCTCGGCGCCCTCATTGGCGACGAAGTCGGCGAGGTCCTTCGGGATCACCACCGCGCCGTCGTCGTCGGCGACGACGATGTCGCCGGGGAAGATGGCGCAGCCGCCGCAGCCGATCGGCTCGTTCCAGCCGACGAAGGTCAACTGGTTGACGGAGGCCGGCGCGGCGACGCCCGCGCACCAGACCGGCAGGCCGGTCGACAGCACGCCGTGCCGGTCGCGCATGACGCCGTCGGTGATCAGGCCTGCGACGTTGCGCTTGACCATGCGCATGCACAGGATGTCGCCGAAGATGCCGGCGCCGGTGACGCCCATCGCGTCGGCGACGACGACGCAGTTCTCCGGCATGTCCTCGATGGCGCCGCGCGTCGAGATCGGCTTCGACCAGCTCTCGGGCGTGGCGAGGTCCTCGCGCACCGGCACGAAGCGCAAGGTGAACGCCGGGCCGACCACGCGCTTGCCGGAGAAGCCGAGCGGCATGGCGCCCTTCATCCAGGCGTGGCGGATGCCCTTCTTCAAGAGCATCGTGGTGATGGTGCCGGTGGTGACGCTTTTCAGTTTCTCGATTGTCGAGGACATGCGGTGATCCGTTCAGGCGGGAGTGAGACCGAGCCGCTCGTCGCGGCGGCGGAGATAGGCGATGAGCGGCATGGCGATCAGCACCATCCAGAGCTTGCCGAGGATCTGGCCCTCGAGGAATTCGAGCGAGCCGAAAGCAAGCCACAGGAACACGAACGAGTCGACGACGAGGCCGGCGACGCTCGAGGCGAGCACGGCCAGCACCAGGCGGCGGCGCGCGAGCGGCGTGTAGACGGCAAAGTCGGCAAATTCAGAAAGCAGGAAGGCGATGGTCGAGGCAACGACCAGCGCCGCCGGCGCCAGCGCCCACGAGATCAGCGCGCCGACGGCGATGGCGATCAGGCCGTAGGCCGCGCCGAGGCGGCGCTGCACCAGGTCGCGCAGCACCAAAGCCGCCCCGACCATCAGCACGCCGGACGGCGCCATGATGCGCGGCGCGACCGGCACGACGCAGGGCCCATCGGCGACGCAGACCGTGCCGACATGGCCGATCATCCAGTTCGCGGCCGGAATGGTCAGGCAGAAGAAGACGAGGAAGGCGAAGCCCTCGGCGCGCTTGCGGCGGTCGTTGTCGGTCATGCGGCTTTCAGGTGCTTGCATCACGGCGGCTCACGAAAGGGGAAATCCTGCGGTGAGGACCTATAAGGCCGGAACGGCCGGGACAAAAGGGTATTCATGCCCGCCCTCGCCCGGCCACGGCGGCCGCTCCTTAATCCCACTTCGGCGACCAGGTCCAGTCGACGATGCGCTCGCCGCGGCGGGCGAGACGGCCGATCTCGGCCATCTCGAGCTCGGACAATGCGAAATCGAACAGCGCCAGGTTCTCCTCCAGCCGCTCGACCTTGCTGGTGCGCGGGATGACGACGATGCCCTGCTGCACCAGCCAGCGCAGCGACACCTGCGCCGCGCTCTTGCCATGCGCCTTGCCGATGCGCGCCAGCACGTCATCGTCGGCGGCGTTGCCGCGCGCCACCGGGCTGTAGGCCACGACGGCCATGCCGTGACGCTTGCACGCGGCGACGACCTTCGCCGTGTCGAGGAACGGATGCATCTCGATCTGGTTGCACACCAGCGGCTCCGGCGAGACTTTGTTCGCCTCGTCAAGCAGTGCCACGGTGAAGTTCGACACGCCGAGCGCGCGCACGACGCCAGCCCGTTTCAGCCGCGCCATGGCGCCAAGCGTCTCGGAGAGCGGCACGCGCGGGTTCGGCCAGTGGATCAGCAACAGGTCGATGTGGTCGATGCGCAGATGCGCGAGGCTCTCCTTGACCGATCGCTCGACGTCACGCGGGGCAAGATGCGTCGGCTGGATCTTGGTGGTGACCATCACCTCGTTGCGCTTGGCCGAGGCGCGCACGCCCTCCCCGACCTCGCGCTCGTTGTCGTACATCTGCGCGGTGTCGATGTGGCGATAGCCGAAACGGATCGCCTGCTCGACGAGGCGCGCGCATTCGCGCCCGCGCAGCATCCAGGTTCCGAGCCCGACGATCGGGATGTCGAAGCCTTTGGCCTTCACCACCTGCATCGGCGGCCTTTCATTTGTCCTCTTCCACGAACGCGCGCAGGAACAGCGCGCGGCGGCCGGTCTCTTTGGCGACGCAGTACGAGCCCATCGGGCTCGCCATCGTGCCCTGGTAATAGTCCCAGTAGAAGGCGCAGGTTTTCTCCCGCGAGGCGATCCAGGCGCGCTGCATGTCGCGCAGCTTTGTCTGCTGCGCCTCGTCGAGCTTGTCGCGCAGCTTGCGGTACGACTCGTTGAGGATGCTGTCCCACGCCGCCGCCTCGCGGCCGTTGCAGGCATTCTGGTCGGCGGTGGACTTGGTCGCGTCGCTCTTTTGGCAGGGATCGGCGACAATGCCGAGGCAACTATCCTGCGCCAGCGGCTTTGCTTTTAGGCAGTTCAATATTCTCGCCATGTCCTTCGCCGCGGGCTTCTCCTGCGCGGCGGACGGCAGCGCGCCGCCGCACAGGATGAGCGCGACGAGAGGGACGGCGAGCCGCCTCACGGCGTATCCCACACCGGCGCGTGCGGCGGATTGACGACGCGCATGTTGTTGGCGTTGAGCTTCTTCAACTCCGCCATCTCGGCGTCGGAAAGCTTGAAGTCGAAGATGTCCATGTTCTGCTTCAGGTGCGCCGGCGTCGCGGTCCGCGGGATGGGGATCGCCCCCATCTGCACCAGGTAGCGCAGCGACACCTGCGCCGCGGTCTTGCCGTGCGCCGCGGCGACCCGCTCCAGCACCTCCGCGCCCGGCACCTTGCCGCGCGCGATCGGGCAATAGGCGACCACCGCCATGCCGCGCTTCTTCGACGCGGCGACGACCTTGTCCTGGTTGATGAAAGGATGCATCTCGATCTGGTTGCAGACGAGCGGTTCGGACGTCACCGCCCAGGCCTCGTCGAGCATCTTCGTCGTGAAGTTGGCGACACCGACGTGGCGCGCCTTGCCGTCCTTCTTGGCCTGGCACAGGGCCGCGACCGAGGTCTTGAACGGAATGTCCTTGTTGTTCCAGTGGATCAGCAGGAGGTCGACGTACGGCAGTTGCAGGTTGGCCAGACTCTCGGACAGCGACTGGCGGAACTTCTCGGGCTCGAGATGCGTCTCGCGCACCTTGGTCGTGATGAACACGTTGTCGCGCTTGACGCCCGACTGCCGCAGCCCCTCGCCGACTTCCTTCTCGTTGCCGTAGAACCACGCCGTATCGACGTGGGTGTAGCCCATCTGCAGCGCGTCTTTCACCGCCTGGACGCAGACATCGCCTTTCAACGTCATGACGCCGAGCCCCATCTGCGGAATGCGGGCTCCATGCGCTTCGACGACCGGTATGGACATATCATCTCCCTCGCGCTGCAGTTTCTGGTTTCACGTTGCCGGGCGAGAATGCCCGGTTGCCGAATGCCTGCCAACCGGGGGTGCTGGCGCGCCGGCTTCACGAAAATTTTTCCGCCGCGGCGCGCCCGGACATTGCGTTTGCCCGCCAGACGATTGCGCCCCGTTCTCAGATTGGAATAATTAAAGAGAGGGAAATACCTGTTGCATCTGCGGAATTTGACGCGTTGGTAAGGCGCGAAAGGTCATTATATGAAGGGTCGACCATGAAGATGCTCCTCATCGCCGGCGCCGCCGCCGTCCTCATCGCGCCCGCGCTGGCGCGTGCGGACGATTTCACGCTGACGATCAAGGACCACACGTTCACGCCGTCCGAGGTCAAGGTTGCGGCCGGCAAGCGCCACGTCATCACGGTCGTCAACGACGACGCGACGCCGGAGGAGTTCGAGAGCCACGCGCTCAAGATCGAGAAGGTGGTGCCGGGCAAGTCGAAAGGCATCGTGCGCATCGGGCCGCTGAAGGCCGGCAGGTATCCCTTCGTCGGCGAGTATCATGAATCCACCGCCAAGGGCGTCATCGTTGCGGAATAGTCGGACATGCTTGGCGCGCTGATCATCGTCTTCCGCGAAGTCATCGAGGCCGGCCTCATCGTCGGCATCGTCCTGGCGGCGACGCAGGGCGTTGCCGGCCGCGGCCGCTGGATCGCCATCGGCATCGGCGGCGGCCTTGCCGGTGCGGGCATCGTCGCGACCTTTGCCGGCGCCATCTCGCAGGCCTTCGAGGGTTCGGGCCAGGAGTTGTTCAACGCCTGCGTGCTGGCGATCGCGGTCGTCATGTTGATGTGGCACAACGCCTGGATGGCGCGGCACGGCCGCGAGATCGCGGCCGAGATGCGCGACATCGGCGCGGCGGTGAGCGAAGGCGCCAAACCGCTGACCGCGCTGGCGGTGGTGGTCGGACTGGCCGTGCTGCGCGAAGGGTCGGAGGTGGTGCTGTTCCTCTACGGCATCGTCGCCTCCGGCACGTCGATGAGCGCCCTCCTCCTTGGCGGCGCGCTCGGCATCGTGGCGGGAGCCGCGTTCAGCGGGCTGACCTATTACGGCCTGCTGGCGATCCCGCAGCGCTATATCTTCGCCGTGACGAGCTGGCTGATCGCCCTGCTCGCCGCCGGCATGGCGGCGCAGGCGGTGCAGTTCCTCAACAACGGCGGCATGCTCACCGCGCTCGACACCACGATGTGGGATACATCGTGGCTGTTGTCGGAAGGCTCGATTCCGGGGCGGCTCCTGCACACCCTGATCGGCTACACCGAGCGGCCGACGGGCATGCAGCTCATCGTCTATGCCGGCACTTTGCTGGCGATGTATCTCTTGATGCGGATCGCGGCCGCGCCGCAGAAGCGGCGCGCGGCGGCGGTCTAGCGGCGGCCGGCAGACAGCGTCGCGAAGGCGGCGTCGGGCGCGCGGTCGATCAGCTTGAGCAGCGCCCGCGCCGGGCCGCGCGGGCTGCGCTTGCCCTGCTCCCAGTTGCGAACGGTCTCGAGCGGCACCTCGATCTTCTCGGCGAAGGCGGCCTGCGTCAGGCCGCAGCGCGAGCGCACGTGGCGCACGAAAGCGGCCGGATCGGAATGATCCATCGCCTTCTCGCTGCCGTCCGGCAGGAGTTCGACGATCCGCCCGTCGGCTTTCAGGCGCACCCGCAGCATGGCATCCCCCGTCTCGCGTCCCGAGATCGGCCCGAGGCCTAGGTGATTCGGGGAAACGAGGGGTTAATGGCCGGCTCGGCCAAAGGCTGAATGAGCCAAAGGCCGAGTCGGCCTGTGGCCTACCTTGTCTTCTCGAAAATCTCCCGACCGATCAGCATGCGGCGGATCTCGCTGGTCCCCGCTCCGATCTCGTAGAGCTTGGCGTCGCGCAGCAGCCGCCCGGTCGAAAAGTCGTTGATATAGCCGTTGCCACCGAGGCACTGGATCGCCTCGAGCGCCATCCAGGTCGCCCGCTCCGCCGCGTAGAGGATGGCGCCGGCGGCGTCCTCGCGCGTGGTGCGGCCCTCGTCGCAGGCGCGCGCCACCGTGTAGACGTAGGCCTTGGCCGCGTTCATCGTCACGTACATGTCGGCGAGCTTGGCCTGCATCATCTGGAAGCGGCCGATCGGCTGGCCGAACTGCTGGCGCTGGTGCAGATACGGCACCACGACGTCCATGCAGGCCTGCATGATGCCGAGCGGGCCGGCGGCGAGCACCACGCGCTCGTAGTCGAGGCCGCTCATCAGCACGTTGACGCCGTTGCCGACGGCGCCGAGCACGTTCTCCTCCGGCACCTCGCAATCGGTGAACACCAGCTCAGAGGTGTCGGAGCCGCGCATGCCGAGCTTGTCGAGCTTCTGCGCCGGGGCGAACCCCTTCATTCCCTTCTCGATGACGAAGGCGGTGATGCCGCGCGAGCCGGCGGTCGGATCGGTCTTGGCGTACACGACCAGCGTGTCGGCAAGCGGCCCGTTGGTGATCCACATCTTCGAGCCGTTGAGGATGTAGCGGTCACCCTTCTTGTCGGCGCGTGTGCGCATCGACACGACGTCGGAGCCGGCCCCGGGTTCCGACATCGCCAGCGCGCCGACGTGCTCGCCGGAGACCAATTTCGGCAGGTACTTGCGCTTCTGCGCCTCCGAGCCGTTGCGGCGGAGCTGGTTGACGCAGAGGTTGGAATGCGCGCCGTAGGAGAGGCCGACCGCGGCGGAGGCGCGCGACACCTCCTCCATGGCGATGCAGTGAGCCAGATAGCCGAGGCCCGAACCGCCGTATTCTTCCTCGACGGTGATTCCGTGCAGGCCGAGCGCGCCCATTTCGGGCCACAGGTCGCGGGGAAACTGGTTGCTGCGGTCGATCTCGCCGGCGCGCGGCGCGATACGATCTTGCGCGAAATCGCCGACCGACTTGCGCAACATGTCGTTGTCGGCGCCGAGGCCGAAATCGAAGCCGTGCCACGCATTGGGGATCATTCGCCGCCTCCGGACGCGCCCGCAAAAAGGCGCGAGATCATCGGAAACGACTCTAGCGGCTCGGCTTCACGCTGTCAGCGCCGACGGCGCATCCGGTTTCGGCTGCTTGATCAGCCGGTCGATCGCCTTCGCCGGCGACGGGCGCGCGAACAGGAAGCCCTGCATCTCGTCGCAGCCGGCGAGCTTGAGCAGCATGCGCTGCTGCTCGGTCTCGACGCCCTCGACGGTGATCGACAGGCCGAGCGCGCGGCCGAGCGCGACCATCGCCTGCACGATGACGCCGCCATTGCCGGACTGGCCGAGCGCCGAGACGAAGCTCTTGTCGATCTTGAGCTTGTCGAGCGGGAACCGCTGGAGATAGCTGAGATTGGAGTAACCGGAGCCGAAATCGTCGAGCGCGATGCGCACGCCGAGCGCGTGCAGGTCCTCGATGCGGCGGATCATCTCGTCGGGGTTGTCGATCAGCACGCCTTCGGTGATCTCGAGCATCAGCCGCGACGGCGGCACGCCGCTTTCGCCGAGCGCCGCGCGCACCACGTCGATGATGCCGCGGTCGCGTACCTGCAACGGCGACAGATTGACCGCGATATAGAGGCCCGGCCAGCGCTTGGCGTCCTGCAATGCCCTGCGCAGCACGAAGGTGCCGAGCGTGTCCATCAGCCCCATCTGCTCGGCGACCGGGATGAAGGCCGACGGAGGGATCGCGCCTTGCGTCGCGTGCGTCCAGCGCAACAGCGCCTCGACGCCGACGAAAGCCGCGCCGGCCGCCGCTACGATCGGCTGGTAGTGCACCTCGAGCTCGTGCGCGGTGATCGCGCGCGGCAGCTCGCGATGGATGAAACGCTGCTCGGCCGAGAGCTTGTCGATCGCCGGATCGAAGGCGATGAGCACGCCGGGGCCCTTGACGGCGGCGGCGCGCAACGCAAGCTCGGTGCGGCGGGTAATCTCGCCGCGCGTCGCGCCGTGCGCCGGCGCCTGCGAGAAGCCGCCGTGCGCCGACAGCCTGACCACCGTGTCGACCCAATAAGGCCGCGCCACCTGCTCGATGGCGCCGTGCAGGACAGCCTCGGCGTCGATCTCGACGCCGCTCGTGAGGATGACGGCGAATTCGTCGGTGCCGATGCGGCCGCATACCGCGTGCTCCGGCAGGCCTTCCTTCAGGCGCGCCGCCGCCGCGACGATCAATTCGTCGCTGCCGAGCACGCCGTGGTGCGCGGTGACGTCGTCCATGCCGTCGAGCTCGATCAACACGAAGGTGACGACCTCCTCGTCGGTGCGCTCGGCGAGCGCGAGGTCCAGGAGCTCCAGCATCTTGGCGTGGTTGGGCAGGCCGGTGAGCTTGTCCTCGTCGGCGGCGCGGCGGGCGAGGTCCTCGCTGGCGGCGAGCTCGCGCCGGGCGCGGCGCAACTGCCACAGCGAGAACGCGGCAAATCCGAGCAGCACCGCGGTAATGCCGCCGATCAGCGGCACCAGCCGGTTCATCGCGGCCATCATCGGATGCGTCTTGTGCCAGGTGAAGAAGCCGGCGATGCGGCCGTCGCCGTCGATTACCGGCTGGGTCTCGGCGCCGGGCGACGGCTCGGTCTCGAAGGCGAGCCCGGGGATGTTGACGCTGCGCTCGACCATGCGCACGAAACGCGGGTCGAGGTTGCCGCTCTGGCCGAAGAAGGCGCGGAATTCCGACATCGACGAGCGCAACGCGCCGCGCTGCTCGGCCCATAGCCGCTCGTCGCTTTGCCGCGCGAGGCTGTAACCGATCCCGGCGGTGACGATGCTGGCGCCGAAGGCAAGAAGCGCCACCAGCACGATGAGACGCGAGGCGCCCAATGTGCGGCGCGTCTGCGCCTGCGGCGCCCCGATAGCCTGGAAATTACTTGCGCCCACCGGCCGAATGCTCCCCGCGCCCCTGCGGTCCCAGGGACAAAGGGATAAATCGTCAGGCTTAATGCGGGGTCAGGAAACAGGGTGAACGAAGGGTAACCCGGCCCCTAGCGCAGGCCGAACCAGGCCGTGGCGATGCTCAGGAAGGCGAAGAAGCCGACCACGTCGGTCACGGTGGTCACGAAGGGACTGGACGCCACCGCCGGATCGAACCTGAGCCGGTGCAGCACCAGCGGGATCAGGATTCCGCCGAGCGCGGCGGCGATCAGGTTGCAGATCATCGCCAGCCCGATGACGAAGCCGAGCCCCGGCACGCGGAACCAGACGTAAGCGGCGGCGCCGGTGATGACGGCAAAGGCGACGCCGTTGAGCAGCCCGACCAGAAGCTCGCGGCGCACGACGCGCCAGGCGTTGGCGTCGTGCAGGTCCTGCGTGGCGATGGCGCGCACCGCGACCGTCATGGTCTGGGTCGTGGCGTTGCCGCCCTGGCTGGCGACGATCGGCGCCAGCACGGCCAGTGCCACCATCTTCTGCAACTGGCCCTCGAACAGGCCGAGCACCGAGGACGCGAGGAACGCCGTGCCGAGATTGACCAAGAGCCAGTTGAAGCGGCTGCGGGCGATGGTCCAGACCGAATCCGACAGTTCCTCGGAGCCGACGCCGCCGAGCGCCTTGATGTCCTCTTCGGCCTCCTCCTGGATGACGTCCGCGACGTCATCGAAGGTGATGACGCCGACCAGCCGGTCCGTGCTGTCGAGCACCGGCGCCGCGACCCAGTTGTAGCGCTGGAACAGCCGCGCCACCTCTTCCTGGTCCTGCTCGGCGCGGATCAACGGCCGCTCATCCTCCTTCAGCGAGGACACCGGCACCGGGCGCTTGGAGCGCAGCAGCTTGTCGAGCGGCACGGCGCCGACGAAGTGGCCGCGCTCGTCCATGACGTAGACTTCGTAGAAGCGCTCGGGCAGTTCCGCGGTCTCGCGCATGTAGTCGATGGCGCGGCCGACGTCCCAGTGCGACGGCACGGCGATGAACTCGGTCTGCATGCGCCGGCCGGCCGAGTCCTCGGGGTATTCGAGGCTGCGGGCGAGCGCGACGCGCTCAGGCGGCGGCAGCTGGTCGAGAATCTCGGTCCGCTCGGCCTGCGGCAGGTCGGCGAGGATGGCCACGGCGTCGTCGGAATCGAGGTCGCGCACGCCGTCGGCGACGGTCTTCGGCTCCAGTTCCTCGAGGATCTCCTCGCGGACGGCGTCGTCGACCTCGGTCAGCGCGGTGAAATCGAAGTCGATGCCGAGCAGCTCGACGAGGCGCGGCCGCCGCTCGGTTTCCAGCGCCTCGACCAGCGCGCCGAGATCGGCCTCGTGCAGGTCGCCGACGATCTCGCGCAGGGTCTCGACGTTGCCGGCGTCGATCGCGGCGGAGACGCGCGCGACGAATTCCTCGCGGATGGCGCCTTCTTCGTCGCGCAGCGGCGGCTCGCCGGTTGGATGGTCAAGCATGCGAGGCCCGCTGCGGTGATCGAACGCGCCGCTTGTACGCCGGGCTTGGCGGACGGGCAATTGCTCAGCGCATAAATCGGCCGGTCAATCACCGGTCGCTTGCCGTTGCGCGCGCGGTGCGGTCAATTGCGGCTCCCGCCACGAACGTGCCGCATGTCCCGCCTCGTCACATTCGCCTTCATTGCCGCAATGCTGCCGGCCGCGGCGGCCGCGCAATCCTGCCCCGGCCATCCCGGCGCGCTCGGCACGGCGCGCGTGCTCGCGGTCGATGCGGCGTCGACGCCCCGGGTCGGGCGCAAGGAATTCCCGCAGACGCTGCCGCTCGAACCGAAGGAGCTGGTGCTGACCTTCGACGACGGGCCGTGGCCGACTACGACGCGCAAGGTGCTCGACGCGCTCAAGGCGGAGTGCGTGCACGCCACCTTCTTCCTGCTCGGGCGCAATGCACAAGCGCATCCCGTGCTGGCGCGGCGGGAACTGGCCGAGGGCCATTCGATCGGCCATCACAGCTTCAGCCATCCCCTGCTCCGCCGGATGGCGCCGGACAAGGCCATGGCCGAGATCGACAAGGGCATCCGCGCCAATGAGGCGGCGCTCGGCGGAGCGCGGGCGGCGCCGTTCTTCCGCTTCCCCGGCTTCGCCTCGAGCCCGGGGTTGCTCGACCGCGTGCAGGCACGCGGCATGGTCGTGTTCGGCGCCGATGTCTGGGCCAGCGACTGGAATGCGCAAACGCCCGAGGAGGAGCTGACCCTCCTGCTCGGCCGCATCGAGAAGGCCGGGCGCGGCATCGTGCTGCTTCACGACACGAGGGCGCAGACCGCCCGCATGCTCCCCGCCCTGCTGCGCGCCCTGAAGGAGCGCGGCTATTCGATCGTCCATGTCGTGCCGGCGGGCGGCGGCCAGGCCGCCAATTGAGCCGGGCGAGCCCCACCTCCTCCGGGCTGTGGACGGCCCCATTTGGTTAATGTCAGGTTAATGTTGGAATTCGTACTGGGGGTACGGCTTGGGCCGGCACGGTTGCCGCACCCGAACCGCTGGGGGGAATATGCGTCGTTTCGGCCTCGTTCTGGGCCTCATGGCCGCCGCCATGGGGCACGCTGTCGCGCAGCCGTGCCCGGGGCACCCGGACGCCATCGGTACCAGCCGCACCATTACCGTCGACCCTAGCGTGCTGCCGCAGATCGGCACCATGCAGTACAAGACCAGCCTGCCGCTGGCCGACCACGAGGTCGTGCTGACCTTCGACGACGGCCCGCTGCCGCCCTACACCACCCGCATCCTCGACGTGCTGGCGGAGAACTGCGTCAAGGTGGACTACTTCCTGGTCGGCGAAATGGCGCGCGCCTATCCGTCGCTGGTCCGCCGCATCTACAATGCCGGGCACGTGGTCGGCACGCATTCCTTAAGCCATCCGCTCACCTTCAACCGCATGGACGAGGACAAGGTCGAGCGCCAGGTCGACGGCGGCATCGCCGCGGTGCAGACCGCGGCCGGCGATCCCAAGGCGGTAGCGCCGTTCTTCCGCGTGCCGGGGCTGCTGCGCAGCAAGACGGTCGACACCTTCCTCGCCTCGAAGTCGCTCGCCGTGTGGAGCGCCGACGAGGTCGCCGACGACTGGCACCACGGCATCACGCCGAAACAGATCGTCAAGCTCGCCATCAGGCGCATCGAGGCCAAGGGGCATCGCGGCGTGCTGCTCCTGCACGACATCCATCCGGCGACCGCGCTGGCGCTGCCGATGCTGCTGAAGGAATTGAAAGAGCGCGGCTACCATATCGTGCAGGCGGTGCCGGCCGGCGAACGCCCCGCCTCGGTGCCCGAGCTCGTCGCCAAGGCGCACGATAGCGAAGGCTGGCCGCGCGTCGTCAAGGCGTCGCTATCGACCGAGCACGCGGCGAAGAAGAAGCACGCGCATCGCCGCCACCGGCACAAGCCGGCGAGCGACGTCGCCGACGGCGGCAGTGACGATGCAATTGCAAAAGCTGTCGCGTCGCGGAAAAAGAAGGCGCAGACTGCCGATTCAGGAGCGAACTGGTTCACGATGTGGCGCTAGGCGCGGACGCGCGGCCGGGGGCGCGCGGACATGACCGGGGCATAAGTGAACGTGCGCGTCGGCAAAGAGCCTTGGGTGCTGGGCATCAGCGCGTCCCATAACGGCGCTGTATGCCTCATAAATGGCGACCGCATCGTCGCCGCCATCCAGGAAGAGCGGCTCACCCGCATCAAGCGGCAGCGGATCGAGGCGGCGACGCCCGCGCTGGCCATCGCCTATTGCCTCAACGCCGCCGGTATCGGCGCCGCCGATCTCGACATGATCGTGGTCACGGTGCAGGGCCGCGGCGGCGGTCCCGAAAACGATGTGCACCGCAACCGGCTCTTACGCACGCGCGAGAGCGGTGTGCGCGTCTCTTATATCCCGCACCATCTCGCGCACGCGGTGAGCGCCTTTGCGCTATCCGGATTTGAGGACAGCGCCGTGCTGGTGATCGACGGCATGGGCTCGGCCGTCGCCGACTTGACCCCGGCGGAGCGCGCGGTGGCGGTTCGCGCGGTCGAGGATGGCTTCGAGACCGCCTCGCTCTACGACGCACGCGGCACCGGGATCACGCCGTTGCGGAAGCACCTCGTCGCCAAAGGCGACTGGCTCGACATCGGCGCGCAAGGCATGCCGCGCTTCGGCAGCCTCGGCGGGCTCTATGCGGCGGCGGCGAAACAGATCTTCGGCGACGCGACCGAAGCCGGCAAGGTCATGGGGCTCGCCGCGTACGGCACACCTGACATTCCCGCCGGCGACTTCTTCCGCGCGGACGACAACGGATTCACCTTTGCCAGCCACGTGCCGGACGCTTTCGCCTCGAACGCGCGCTGGCCCGCTGAACGCGCGCGCTACCAGGATCTCGCCGCCTCGGCGCAGGCCGCCATCGAGGCCGGCGTGCTGCACCTGGCGCAGGAGCTGCGACGAAAATCGCGCTCCCGCCGCCTCTGTTATGCCGGCGGCGTCGCGCTTAACGGCATCGCCAATGAGCGGCTGTGGCGGGAGGGCGGTTTCGACGACGTCTTCATCGTCCCGGCGGCGGAGGACAGCGGCTGCGCCATCGGCGCGGCGTTCTGGGGCCTGTGGCATTTGACCGGCGTTAACACGCGCCGCCGCCTGATGGCGGATGCGGCCGGACGCACCTATGGCGAGGCGGAGATCAGGGCCGCGGCGGCGGCGGCCGGGGTCCGCATCGCTGCCGAGGGGGATGCGATCAATGCGGCGGCGGACATGATCCGCGACGGCCGCATCATCGGCTGGTTCCAGGGCGGCTCGGAGCTCGGGCCGCGCGCGCTCGGCCAGCGCAGCATCGTCTGCGATCCGCGCGACCCCGGCATGCCGGCGCGGCTGAACGGCCGCATCAAGAGGCGGGAGGCGTTCCGCCCTTTCGCGCCGGCGATCCTGCGCGAGCACACGAGCGACTGGTTCGAGAACGGTGCGGACGCCGACAGCCCGTTTATGCTGCGCGTTTGCCGCTTCTGGGAGGACAAGCGCGCGCTCGTGCCCGCGGTCGTGCACGCCGACGGTAGCGGGCGCGTGCAAACCCTCACCGCTGCGGCGAACGGCGCGTTTCACGACCTCGTCGCCGCGTTCCACACTCGCACCGGCGTGCCGCTGTTGCTCAACACCTCGTTCAACGGCCCCGGCGAGCCGATCGTCGAGACGCCCGCCGACGCGCTGCGCACGCTGCTGGCGGCCGGCCTCGACGGCTGCGCCTTCCCGGATTTCATCGCGCTGCCGCCGTGAGATTTGCAATGGCAATTCGCGCGGCGATATGAGATTTTCAATTCGGAACGGAGGCAGCATGAGCGGAGCGGAGCGGCGGGGCGACGGGGAGACGCTGTCGGAGCGCGCGCGCATGCCGCCTCACCTCGTGCTGCCCGATCTCCTGCCGGACGGTCTCGCCGCCGACCTGCTCGCCTTCACGCTCGCCCACGAGGCGGCCTTCGTCCCGGCGCGGGTCGGCGCCGGCCGGCAGAAGCGCGTCGACATGGCCCGGCGCGTCGCCGGCGTTTCGGCGGAGCTCGGGCCGTTTGCCGCGCCGTTGCGGGCATTGCTGACGGCGCGCCTGCCCGAATTCGTCGCCGGGCTTCGCGTCGCGCCGGTGCACGAGCCCGACATCGAATTGCAGTTCGCCGCGCACGGCGACGGCGCCTTTTTCAGCCGTCACATCGACACGCGGACCTCGGCCGAAGAGCGGCGCTGGATCCGCGTCATCAGCGCCGTCTATTATTTCCACCGGCAGCCGCGGCGCTTCTCCGGCGGAGCCTTGCGGCTGTTCGCCTTCGGCCGGGGCCCGAGCGATGCGTTCGTCGACATCGCGCCGGCCCACAATACGCTCCTGGTGTTTCCATCCTGGGCGCAGCATGCGGTGCAGCCGGTCCGTTGCCCGTCGCGCGACTTCGCGGATTCGCGCTTCGCCATCAATTGCTGGTATCGCGTGCCCTCGTCGGACGCGCGCTAGGCGCCGATCCCGATCAGCCCTTTGCGCGCCAGCGCGCAGACGGCCTCGCTCAGGTCGGGCGCATCGGTCGGCTGCTCGAGTCCGGCCGCGAGGCTGGCGAAAGCCATGCGGTCGTGCTCGATGAGGACGTGCAGCGCGCGCCGTTGCAGCGGCGGCAGGCGCACCGGCCGGCCGCCGATATGCAATTCGACCTCCGCCGGGTCGGCCACGCGCAGGTCGATCCGCCGGCGCAGCGCCGGCACCAGCGGCAACGCCGGCGTGAGCCTGCCGGCGATGGCGAACGCGGCGACGCGGCGCAGCGCCCGCGCGCCTCGAGCGCGTTCGCTCGCATCCTCCCGCCCGAGCGCGAAACTCAAATGCACCGACGGCCGCCGCGCCGGCACGGCGTCGTGGCGGTCGCCCTGCGGCACGAACAGAACGTCGCCCGCTTCGAGCACGCTCTGCCACTCCGGCGCATCGCCGGCGCCGAAGCAGCGCCAGCGCTTGGCGCCGTGAATCTGCACGACGAGCACGTCGTGGCCGTCGACATGCGCCTCGAACGCCGAGCGTTCGCCGAAGCTCGCATAGCAGTTGGCGTGGATATTGCGGTCGAGCCGCCGCTCCAGCGCCGCGGCGAGTTCGCCGATCGGCGCCGCAACCTCGCAGATGACGTTGACGACGAGGGTCGCGCCCTGCTCCGCCATCGTCATCAGCGTGTCGGCGCGCAACGCGCCGCTCGCGCCGTCGCGGTACATGCCGCGCTCCGCCTCGCGGTTGCGCAGCATCACCCTGAGCCGCTCCGGCCGCAGGCCATCGGCGGCGAGCAGCCGGTCGAACGCGTCCCACGGCAGCAGATCGGCGGCGCGGCCTTGCGCGGGCGACGGGATATGGAGGCGCCGGCGGGCGGTGACGTGCGCGAGGAACGAGGCCGGCCCAGCGTCGCCGGCGAGGTCGTCGAGGGTCCTGATCATCGGCGGGGCGGAGGCTCGGGGTTGGCGCTGCGCGATTATACACGCTGTGGTTTTACGACCGCAGGTTTTATAGCATAATCGGGACACGTCGCGCCCTCGCCCGCCCGAACCAAGGCCTTGTTCGTGAAGCATTACCGGATCGCAGGCCTGTCGGTCGAAAGCGACCTCATCCTGCCCGCCTTGCCCGCCGACCCGCAGCCGCCGGCCGCACCCGACATCGTCATCCGACAGGGGCAGGTGCCGCTGGAGCTTGCCGGCGCGACGCACCTGGGGCCGACATGGCAGATCGCGGGCGCGCATTTCCTGCTGCGCATCCCGAAGCTCACGCGCTGCCTCCTGACGGCACGCCGGCGGAGGAGATCGTCGCCTTCCTGATCGGACCGGCGATCGGCATCCTTCTGCACCAGCGCAAGCGCATCGTGCTGCACGCCAGCGCCGTCGGCGTCGGCGGCAAGGCGGTCGTGTTTTGCGGCCCCTCCGGCATCGGCAAGTCGACGCTTGCGGCCGCGCTGGCGCAGCGCGGCTATCCGTTCCTGACCGACGACTTATGCACCTTCACGGACGACGGCGCGACGGTCCCCACGATCGCGCCGGACGGACGCGACATCAAATTGTGGACGCAGGCGATCGAGCGGCTCGACCTCGGCGGTAGCCGCGGCGCGCCGGTGCGCAGCAAATTGGGAAAATTCCATGTCACGCCCGGCGCCGCCCATGCCGGGCCGCTGGCGCTCGCCGCCGTCTATGCGCTGCGCCGCGCCCATCCCGGCCTCTCGCCGGGCATCGAGCCGCCGCGCAGCATCGTCACCGCGGCGGCAATGCTGCGGCGGAACGTGTACCGGCCCCTGCTCGTGCGGCACTTCGGCCACAAGGCCGACTACTTCGCGGCCGCGAGCGGCATCGTGCGGCACGCGGGCGTGTTCCTCCTGACGGTGAAGCAGGATTTCGGCGCGATCCCCGACATCGTCACGGCGCTCGAGCGGCACTGGGCGGACATCGGCCTTGCGAGCCGGCCATGAAGACCGTCTGGCTCGCCTCGTATCCGAAATCGGGGAACACGTGGTTCCGCTTCCTCGTGGCCAATCTCGGCGCTGACGAGCCGATCGACATCAACGATCTCGCCCATCGCAACACGATCGCCAGCGGCCGCGCGATTTTCGATTATTTCCTCGCCTTCGACTCGAGCCTGCTGACGCACGACGAACTCGACCTGTTGCGGCCCGCGGTTCATGCCGCCGCCGCCGCCGACCCGGGCCCGGCCGATATCGAGGCGGACGGCGTGCCGGGAATGTCGCTGATCAAGACGCACGACGCCTATACCGCGAACGCCGCCGGCGAGCCGATCCTCGGCGGCGCGCGCGGCGCCGACGGCGCCATCGTGCTGGTGCGCGACCCGCGCGACGTGGCGCCGTCGCTCGCCAACCACAATCGCTCGACCATCGACGAGGCGATCGCCAGCATGGCCAACCCGAACGCGGCCTATTGCTTCGCGCAGGGCCGGGAGTATCCGCAGGTGCGCCAGCTTCTGTCGACCTGGAGCCGGCACGTGGCGAGCTGGCTCGACCAGCGCGACATTCCGGTCCATCTCATCCGCTATGAAGACCTGCTGGCCTCACCGGCCGAGGTGTTCGCCGCGGCAATGGCGTTCTGCGGACACGAGGCGCCCGCCGAGGCGATCGGGCGCGCGGTGCGCTTCTCGCATTTCGACAGGCTGCAATCGCAGGAGCGCGAGAAAGGCTTCCGCGAATGGCTCGACGAGGATGCCGGAGGCCGGTTGTTCTTCCGGCAGGGCAAGGCCGGCGCCTGGACCGGCGAACTGAGCGAAGCACAGGTCGCGCGCATCGAAAGCGAGCATCGCGCGGTCATGACCCGGCTCGGCTACGGTCCGGTGACGCCGGGCAGGCTCGCCGCGCCGCGCCCCGCCGCGGCACCACGTCGAAGGCGACGATGATGCGGCGTCCGTCGATGCCGGGCGGCCGTGTCGCGTGCGGGACATAAGAGGGGAACAAGACAAGGCGGCCGGGCACCGGCTCGATCTCGCGCGTGCCCCACGGCGGCTCGCCTCCCTCGACGCCGCCGAGCACGAGAGAGCCGAGAAAGCCGTCGCGGCCGCGCGGCGCCTCGACGTAGTAGACACCGCTCAGCCAGCCGCCGGCGTGAAAGTGCGAGACCTGGTGGCCCTCGGCGCCGCTGACGACGGCCCATGCGCTGAGGCTCGCGCATGCGGGGCAGGCGCGCACGAAGCCATCCGCGGCCTCCGGCAGTCGCCGCACATAGGCGTCCACGGCGTCCTTGAGCAGGACGAGGAGCTTCTCGACGGCGGCGGCATCGGCGCGGCGCAGGCGGCGTGTCTGCAAGCCGGCGCGCGTCGCCTTGCCGCGCAGATCGACGGCGAGCGTCGGATTGCGGGCAATCTCGCGCGCCAGTTCGGCGCGGAAGTCCGCCGCTCCGGCGTCACCGGCCGGAACGGTCGTCACCGCCACGAAGCGGTCAAGCGACATGATCGCGCGCGCGTCGCCGCCGCGGCCGGCGCGCGCCAGCGCCATCGCCTTCCAGTAGGTCGCGGCGGTATGGCCGCATTGCCGCGCGAGATGCGCGTCGCACAACGCGACCAGCTCGCCATAGCGCGCGCCGCCGAACAGGGCGAGCGCGTCGGCTTCGGCGAATTGCGGAGGATCGCCCGCCGGCGCTTGCCGCGCCGCGGCCGCTTCCTCCGGCCGCCGCAGCAGCATGAGCGCCCGATAGCGCAAACGGTGCGCCGCCGCGCAGCCGGAATCGGCGGCGATCGCGCGCTCGACGGCATCGAGGGCGGCCTCGAACCGGCCGCTGTCGATCAGCGCGCGCGCCAGCTCGAGCCGCAACTCGGCATTTCCTGGAAAGCGGCCCAGCGCATCCTCGAGGCGCCGGCGCAGCTCGTCGAACGCACCGGCGGTGCGCAGCGACCTGAACAGCGCGCGCTGGCAGCGAAGATTGCCCGGATCGAGCGCGGCGGCCCGGCGCGCCAGCTCCAGCCTGCGTTCCTCGGTTGCCGGATCGCCCTGATCGATCCACCGCATCCGGACGAACCCGCGCTAGCCGAGCGTCACGAGCTTGTGCCGCGCCATGTCCGCGAGCAGATCGCGCACATCGCGCTCGATGGTGTCGCGCGCCGCATCGTAGTCGCCGGCGAGCGCCTCGAGCAGTTGCGCGAACGTGCGCGGCGTCTCGAGCCGGCGCCAGATGTCGCCGCCGATATCGTCGAGCCCGAGATAGCGCCCGCTGTCGACGTCCATCATGACGATCTCGTCGCGGACCTCGGCGGTCAGCACCGAGGTCGTGCGGGTGATCAGCGTGTCGCCGCCGATCGGATTGTGTTGCTCAGCAGGCATCGAACTCCCTTTGCTGCGGATGGATGGGCCGCGGCCTACCGGTTGGCGCCTTCGGCCCACCGGATGAAGCGGCCGATGTAGATGGCGCGGCTGAGGACGGACACGTAATCGCGCTCTTGCCCCTGCGCGGCGGCCTCGTCGGCCGGCCACGCGGCGAAGATGGCCTTCAGGCGCGGCAGGTCGAGAATCCGGCGCACGCGCGGCGAGCGGGCGATGTCCTCGAGATCGGCCGCCATGTCGTCGCGCCGCGCCGCGAGGTGGCGATACCAGCCGACATTTTGCGCGCCGTACCGAAGCTCGCCGGCGATTTCGGCCGGCAGGCGGTCCGCGAAGACGCGCCGCGCGAAGGCGCGATGCACGCCGCCGCGGTTGAAGAGCGGCTCGGGCACCGCGACCAGGAATTCGGCGAGCTCGCGGTCGGCATAGGGATCGCGCAGCTCCAGGCCGGCCCATTCCGGCAGCAGGGCGCGGCCGTCGCGGCCGAATTGATTGAAATCGAAATTCCAGCGCTCGCGATGCTCGCGCCCGCCGCGTTCGAGATGACCGAGCGGCGCAAAGCCCTGTGCCTGCCAGGCGGCGCGCAGGCCGGCATCGGCGATGAATTGGGGGTTGAGCGCGCCGCGCCGCGTCGTGTCGAAGGGATCGCGGCCGCGCATGCGGGCGACCGCGTGGCGGACACGTGGCGGCACCGCCCGCACCGCGACCATGTTGCGCAGGATCGCGGGCAGAGAGACCGGGCGCGCCCGCTTCTGCGCCGCCAGCTCGCGCATGAATCGCACGATCTGCCCGCTCCGCAGCAGCTCGAGCAGAACGTAGGGCCCGCCCCAGCTCATGCCGTGATTGCCGAAGCCGCCGAAGAACAGCGTCTCGTGGCCGTCGGCGGCGACCGCGTCGAGCAGCGGACCGGACGTGCTGAACCTGACCGGGCCGAAGGCGGGCAGCCCGGTGCGGGCGAAATACAAGCTCCAGTCGCGATCGGTCGGATGGATGGCGTCGGTGCGCACCGAACGCGTCTGAAGGCCCGGGTACATCCGCGCCAGCGCCGCGATCTTCGCGGTCTCGTCGAGATAGAGATTAGGGCCGAGCGGAAGATCGAAGTTTTCCGGAGCAACCTGCGTGTAGCAGGTGATGGCTTCGGGCCCGCGCATGCGCGCAACGGTGGCGACCAGCGCCGCCGAATCCAGCCCGCCGCTGGCGGCGATGGCGATCTTCCGCCGCCCCGCGGTGGCGCGGCGCACGGCGGCGTCGAACAATTCCCGGCCGCGCGCAACGAAGTCGTTCTCGGATTTGCAATCGGCGGCGGCGCGCGGATCGGGGCGCCAATAGTGCCACTGCCGCGTGCCGTTGGCGTCGACGGCCGCCACCGTGCGGCTCGGGACGCGGGCGATGCCCCGGTAGAGCGTCTGCTCCGGCGCCGTCAGCAGACTGAAGACGGTGAAATTCGCGACGGCGACGTCGTCGATCGCGCGCGGCACACCCGGCATGGCGAAGAGGTTGTTCAGGCTCGTCGCGAAAGCCGCCCAGCCGTCGCCGACATGGTAGAACAGCGTCCGATGACCGAAGCAGTCGCGACCGAGCGTCAGCCGGCGCTCCTTCCCGTCCCAGATCGCGAATGCGAAGGCGCCGAGGACCTTGCCCAGCCCGGCATCGCCCCAGCGCGTGACGGCGCGGCACAGGAGCGCGGCGTCGCTGGTGCGCGCAAGCTCGGCGCGCGGCAGGCCGAGCGCATCGGCGAGCTCGTCGCGGTTGTCGAGCCGCGCGTCGGCGACGCCGACGTAGTGGCGCTCGCGCCAGAGCCCGCGTCCGGCCAGGGGCTCGTCCCCGTACCAGGCCGCGAGCGGCGTCGGCCGGTGCGCGAACACGGCAGAGGGCGTGCGCTCGACGATGACAGGATCGGCCGGCTCGCGCGGTCCGCCGTAAGCGAGGTTGATGCGCTCACGGGACTCGAAGGCGCCGACCCAGGTCGTTTTGCCAGCGAACACGACGCGCCTCTTCGACCGCCCGATGCGGCTCAGCTCGATGGCAGCTTCGGCGTGGAGTTCACCGGGGTTATCTCGAGCTGATAATTCTTCGGGCTATAGCCCGTCGCGTGGGCGACGGCGTCCTCCACCAGGAGCTTCGGCGCGTGCCAGGCCCGCCGGCGCCGCGTTTCGTGTCCGGGGATCTTGCCCGCTGGGTGGTCCTGCATCCGCGCCGACCTTTGTTTTGCTGAATCCAAGGCGCGCCGAACGGATGCGGCAGCCGCACCGATTCCGACACTCCGGCATTGATTGCAATCTATCATTGTAGTGTCCTCCCGGCAACTTATAGAATGCAGGTTGTATATAGGTGCAACGAAAACCCCGCCGGCGGCGGCGCTGCAGCCGATTCAAGAGGTTGAATTAGTTCACTTTTCTGGAGCGCGCGCCGCGGGGACGATCGCCGTCGCCTCGATCTCGACTTTGGCCCCCTCCTCCAGCAGCCCCGCGACCACAAGCAGCGTCATCGCCGGGAAATGCCGGCCGATGACACGCCGATAGGCCTCACCGATCTCCCGCTGGCGCGTCACATAGGACGCCTTGTCGGTAATGAACCAGTTGAGCCGCGTGACGTGCTCCGGCCGCGCGCCGGCTTCCGCCAGCACGGCGACGATATTCTTCAACGCCTGCTCGATCTGCGCGACGAAATCAGGCCCAACGAGCTTCGCCTCCGCGGTCCAGCCGATCTGGCCGGCGACGAAGACCTGCCGGCCCTCCGCCATAACGCCGTTGGAATAACCCTTGGCGGGCTTCCAGCCCGCGGGATGAAGGAATTTGAAATCGCTCATGGGCGGCATCATCCCGCTCTATTGCTGCCGCAGGCGGAAACGCTGGATCTTGCCGGTCGCGGTCTTCGGCAAGGCGTCGACGAAATACACGGCGCGCGGATATTTGTACGGCGCGATGGCCGCCTTCACGTGGTCCTGCAGGCGCTTGACGCACAGCGCGTCGGCCGCAACGCCGGCCTTGAGCACGACGTAAGCGGCGACGATCTGGCCGCGCTCCTGGTCGGGCGTGCCTATGACGGCGCATTCGGCGACGTCGGCGTGTTTCAACAATGCCGCCTCGACTTCGGGCCCGGCGATGTTGTAGCCGGCCGAGACGATCATGTCGTCGGCGCGGGCGACGAAATGGAAGCGGCCGTCGGCGTCCTGCATGAAGGTGTCGCCGGTGATGTTCCAGCCGTCGCGCACGTAGTTCTTCTGGCGCTTGTCGGCGAGATAGCGGCAGCCGGTCGGCCCCCGTACCGCGAGCTTGCCGAGCTCGCCGCGCGGCATTTCCTTCATCGCGTCGTCGACGATGCGCGCCTCGTAGCCGCCGACCGGGCGGCCGGTGGCGCCGGGCACCGCGTCGCCGATGCGGTTGGTGATGAAGATGTGCAAGAGCTCGGTCGAGCCGATGCCGTCGAGGATCGGCTTGCCGGTCTTGCGCGTCCAGTCCTCGAACACCGCGGCCGGCAGCGTCTCCCCCGCCGACACCGCAAGACGCAGCGAGGAGAGATCGGCGCCCCGGTCCATCGCCGCCAGCATGGCGCGATAGGCGGTCGGCGCGGTGAAGCAGATCGTCGCTTTGTAGGTCTCGATGATCTGCACCATGTTGGCCGGCGTCGCGCTTTCGAGCAGCGTCGCAGTGGCGCCGAAGCGCAGCGGGAAGATCGCGAGGCCGCCGAGGCCGAAGGTAAAGGCCAGCGGCGGCGAGCCGACGAAGACGTCGTCCGGCGTCACCTTGAGCACTTCGCGCGCGTAGCCGTCGGCGATCATCAGGAGGTCGCGATGGAAGTGCATCGTCGCCTTCGGCTCGCCGGTCGTGCCGGAGGTGAAGCCGAGCAGCGCGACGTCGTCGCGGCCGGTCGGCACGGCGTCGAACTTCACCGGCTTGTCGAGCGCGATGCGGTCGAGCTCGGCGTCGTGGTTGGAGGTGCCGTCGAACGGCACGACCTGTTTCAGGAACTTGCTGTCCTTGGCGCAGGCGACCAGCTCGTCGGCGATACGCGAGTCAGTGAGCGCCAGCGCGATCTCGGCCTTGTCGACGATTTTGTGCAGTTCGCCGGCGCGCAGCATCGTCATGGTGTTGACGACGACGGCGCCGGCTTTCGTCGCGGCGAGCCAGGCCGCGACCAGCGCCGGATTGTTGCCGGAGCGGATCAGCACGCGGTTGCCGGGCTTGACGCCATAGTTCTCGACGAGCGCGTGCGCCAGCCGGTTCGACCAGTCCGCGAGCTCCTTGTAGGTGCGGCGGCGGCCGTTGCCGATCAACGCGACATGGTCGCCGAAGCCCTTTTCGACCATGCGGTCGGTCAGCTCGACGCCGGCGTTGATGCGCTCGGGATACTGGAATTCCGGCCGGTCGAGCAGGATGTCCGGCCAGTCTCCAGCCGGCGGCAGGTTGTCGCGCGCGAAAGTATCGACATGAGCGGACGGGCCGAGCGCGATCGTCTTGCTCATGTGGACGCTCCGGATTCCGACAGGAGGCTGCGGGCGATGACGACTTTCTGCACGTCGGATGCGCCTTCGTAGATGCGCAGCGCCCTGATTTCCCGGTACAGTGTCTCGACCGGATGACCGGAGCGCACGCCGTCGCCGCCGTGCAACTGCACCGCCGCATCGATGACGCGCTGCGCGGCCTCGGTGGCGTAGAACTTGGCCATCGCCGCCTCCTTGCTGACTCGCGCCGCGCCCATGTCCTTGACCCACGCGGCGCGGTAAACAAGCAGCGCGGCGGCGTCGATCTCGAGCCCCATGTCGGCGAGATGGCCCTGCACCATTTGTAGATCGGCCATCGGCGCGCCGAACAGGTCGCGTTTGGCGGCGCGCTTCAGGCTCTCGGCGAGCGCGCGGCGGGCGAAACCCAACGCGGCGGCGGCGACCGTGGTGCGGAACACATCGAGCGTCGCCATCGCGATCTTGAAGCCCTCGCCGGGCTTGCCGATCATCGCCGCGGCCGGCACGCGGCAGTTCTCGAAACGCAGCCGCGCGAGGGGATGCGGCGCGATGACATGCAGCCGCTCGGCAATATGCAGGCCCGGATTGTCGCCGCCGACGATGAAGGCGGAGAGCCCGCGCGCGCCGGGCGCCTCGCCGGTGCGGGCGAAGACGATGTAGAGGTCGGCGGTGCCGCCGTTGGAGATCCAGGTCTTCTCGCCGTCGAGCACGTAGCGGTCGCCATCGCGCCGCGCGGTCATGGCGATGTTGGCGACGTCGGAGCCGGAGGCAGGCTCGGAGAGCGCGAAGGCGGCGATCGCCTGTCCCGCCCGCGTCTTCGGCAGCCAGGCGGCGCGCTGCTCTGGCGTCCCGAAGAGCGAGATCGGCCCCGCGCCGAGGCCCTGCATGGCGAAGGCGAAGTCGGCGAGGCCCGAATGCGCGGCGAGCGTCTCGCGCGCCAGCGCCAGAGTGCGCACGTCGAGCTTGTCATTACCCTCGCCCGGTGCGGTAACCGCGAGGAAGCCGCCCTCGCCCAGCGCCTTCACCAGTCTGCGGCAGGCGGCGTCGACGTCGCCGTGATCCACATGCGCGAGGTTGGCCTTCGCCCACGCGCCGATCTTCTCCGCCCAGGCGCGGTGGCGGGGTTCGAAGAAGGGCCAATTGAGAGTGGCTTGATCGGGCATAGTCAGCGCACCTTTGGTCGTTGGTAGCGCCGCATGCACTGCTCGCTCCCTCTCCCCTGCGGGGAGAGGGTTGGGGTGAGGGGGATACTGACCCCCGGCGTTTGTAACCCCTCACCCGGCGCGCCATCGCGCGCCGACCTCTCCCTATGGGAGAGGTGAAGGCGACCCCGCGGCGGCGCATGCCACATCACATCAATTCCCCTCGAACACAGGCGGCTGCTTGGCGATGAAGCCGTCATAGGCGCGGCGGAAATCCTGCGTCTGCATGCAGATCGCCTGCGCCTGCGCCTCGGCTTCGATCGCCATGTCGATACTCATCGACCATTCCTGGTTCAGCATGGTCTTGGTCATCATGTGCGCGAACGTGGGGCCGCTGGCGAGCGACTGCGCCAGCTTGATCGCTTCACCTTCGAGCGCGTCCGGCGCGACGAGCCGGTTGAAGAAGCCCCATCGCTCGGCCTCGTCGGCGTTCATCGTGCGGCCGGTGTAGAGCAATTCGGCGGCGCGCCCCTGCCCGATCACGCGCGGCAGCATGGCGCAGGCGCCCATGTCGCAGCCGGCGAGGCCCACGCGCGTGAACAGAAACGCGGTCTTCGCCGCCGGCGTCCCGAGCCGCATATCGGCAAACAGCGCGATCATGGCGCCGGCGCCGACGCAAACGCCGTCGACCGCGGCGATCACCGGCTGCGGACAGGCGCGCATTGCCTTCACGAGATCGCCGGTCATGCGGGTGAATTCCAGGAGCCCCTTCATGTCGCGGTCGAACAGCGGGCCGATGATGTCGCGCACGTCGCCGCCGGAACAGAAATTGCCGCCGTTCGAGCCGAACACCACGGCCTTCACGTCGTCGGCGCCGGCGAGGTTGCGGAACGTGTCGCGCAATTCGGCGTAGGCGCCGAAGGTGATCGGGTTCTTGCGCTCCGGACGCTTGAGCATGATGACGGCGACGCCGCCTTCCTCCATGCGCCAGTTGAAATGCTCGGGTTTGAAGGCCGCCATGCTCACGCGCGTGTCCCTCCGTTGCGGATACGGTCGGCCAGCCCGTCGAATTCGCCGATCAGCCGCTCGGTCTCGTCGAGCTCGAAATCGGCGAGCAGCGTGTTGACCCAATCCTCGTGCGCCCTGGCGACGAGCTCGAATTGCGCCGCGCCCTTCGGCGTCAGCCGCACCACGAAGGAGCGGCGGTCTTCCGCCGGCGCCTGGCGCAGCACGAGCTTGTCGTTGACGAGGCGGTCGATGATGCCGGTGACATTGCCGTTCGAGACCATCAATTTGCGCGAGAGCTCGGTCATGGTCATGCCGCTCTCGGCGCGCGCCAGCGCCGCCATCACGTCGAACTGCGGCAGCGTCATCTGGAATTGCACACGCAGCCTCTCGCGCAACTCCGCCTCGATGGCGCGGGTCGCGCGCAGGATCCTCAGCCACAGCCGCAGGCGCTGCTTGCCAGGCGGACGGGACGACGGGCGCGGCGTTGGCTTGGCGGCGAATGTCATACCTGCCCTCCGGAAATTGCGATGGCCTGACCGTTGATCGAGGCGGCAGCATCCGTGCACAGCCATTGCACGGCCGCGGCCACCTCTTCGGGCGCGATCAGGCGGTTATGGGCATTGTCCCTGGCCAGCGCGGCGCGCGCCTCCTCGGCCGAGCGCTTGGTCTTGGCGGAGATGGCGGCGACCGAGGCCTCGAGCAGCGGCGTGTCGGTGAAGCCGGGGCACACGGCGTTGACGGTGACGCCGGTAGCAGCGAGCTCGGCCGAGAGCGACCGCGCAAGTCCGACGACGCCGTGCTTGGCCGCGCTGTAGGCGGCGACGTAAGGGTAGCCCTTGAGTCCCGCGGTCGACGCGATGAAGACGAGACGGCGGCCGCCATCAGCAGCGCCGGGGCGCGTCAGATCGGCAAGCCCCGCCCGCGCGGTCAGGAACGCGCCGGTCAGGTTGACTTCGATCATGCGGTGCCAGTGGCCGCGATCCATCCGGACGAACGGCGCGCTGTCGGCGGCGCCGGCATTGGCGACGACGATGTCGAGCGGCCCGTGCGCGGCGCGCGCCGCGGCGACCATCGCCGCGCAATCGGCCTCGCGCGTCACGTCCGCGACGGCGGTCGCGCATTTGCGCAGCTTCTGCGCCGTCGCATCGAGCTTCGCCTTGTCGCGGCCGGCGATGGTGACCGCGGCGCCGGCATGGGCGAGCGCGCGCGCGATCGCGGCGCCGATGCCGGAGCCGCCGCCGGTAATAAGTGCGTGGCGCCCCTCCAGCGCGGCCATCTAGACCTTCCCGACCGCCGGCTCGGGCCGGCTCTTGAGACGATTGAGCTGGTCGCGGCCGGCCCAATAAGGCTTTGGCCAACTGACGCCGGTGTAGCGAAGATCGGCGGCGGCATGCAGCGTCCAGTACGGGTCGGTCAGATGCGGCCGCGCCAGGCAGACGAGATCGGCGCGACCGGCCATCAGAATCGAATTGACGTGGTCGGGCTCGTAGATGTTGCCGACGGCGAGCGTGGCGACGCCCGCCTCGTTGCGAATGCGGTCGGAGAACGGCGTCTGGAACATGCGGCCGTAGACCGGCTGCGCCCGCGTCGAGGTCTGCCCGGCCGAAACATCGACGAGGTCGGCGCCACTCTCGGACAGCAGCCGCGAAATCTCGACCGCGTCCTGCGGCTCGACGCCGTCCGGCCCGACCCAGTCGTGCGCCGAGATGCGCACCGACATCGGCTTCTCGTCCGGCCACACCTTGCGCACGGCGCGCAGCACTTCGAGCGGAAAGCGCATGCGGTTCTCGAGGCTGCCGCCGTATTCGTCCGTGCGCTTGTTCGACAGCGGCGTGATAAAGGACGACATCAGGTAGCCGTGCGCGTAGTGCAGCTCCAGCCAGTCGAAGCCGATGCGCGCGGCCATCTCGGCCGAGCGCACAAATTCGTCGCGGATGACGTCCATGCCGGCGCGCGATAATTCACGCGGCATCTGGTTTTCAGGCGACCACGGCACAGCGGAGGCGCCGACGATCTCCCAGTTGTCTTTCGCCAGCGGCGCGTCGGACTGCTCCCAGCCGAGCTGTGTCGAGCCCTTGGGCCCGGAATGGCCGAGCTGGATGGCAATGCGGGTGTCGGTTTCGGCGTGCACGAACTCGACGAGCCGCTTCCAGGCGCGCTCGTGCTCCTCGGTATACATGCCGGTACAGCCGGGCGAGATGCGCCCCTGCGGCGACACGCAGGTCATCTCGGTAAAAACCATGCCGGCGCCGCCCTTGGCGCGCTCGGCGTAATGCACGAAGTGCCAGTCGTTCGGCGTGCCGTCCTTGGCCTTGTACTGCGCCATCGGCGAGACGCAGACACGATTTGAAAGCTCGAGCCCGCGCACGCGGAACGGCACGAACATCGGCGCCCGCGCCGCGTTCGGCCTGGCGCCCGTGGCGCGCTCGTCGAACCACTTCTCGGCGCCGGCCAGCCAGTCCGGATCGCGCTGGCGCAGGTTCTCATGGCTGATGCGCTGCGACCGTGTCAGCAGCGAATAATTGAACTGCACCGGGTCGAGATGGAGGTAGCGCTCGACATTCTCGAACCACTCGGTCGAGTTGCGCGCAGAATTCTGCAGCCGCAGCACTTCGAGCCGCCGCTCGCTCTCGTAACGGGCGAACGCCTTCTCCAGCGACGGCTCGCTGCAAACATAGTTAGCGAGCGCGATCGCGCTCTCCAGCGCGAGCTTTGAGCCGGAGCCGACCGAGAAATGCGCGGTCGCGGCGGCGTCGCCGAGCAGCACGATGTTCTCGTGGCTCCAGCGCTCGCACAGGACGCGGTTGAAGTTGAGCCAGGCCGAGCCACGCAGGTGCCGCGCGTTCGACATCAGCGCATGGCCGTCGAGATAGCGGGCAAAGATGCGCTCGCAGGCGGCGATCGTCTCCTCTAGCGACATGCGGTCGAAGCCGAGGCCGCGCCAGGTCTCTTCCGAGCATTCGACAATGAAGGTCGCGGTGTCGGCGTCGAACTGGTAGGCGTGCGCCCAGATCCAGCCGTGCGCGGTCTCCTCGAAGATGAAGGTGAAGGCCTCGTCGAATTTCTGGTGCGTGCCGAGCCAGATGTACTTGCAGGCGCGCACGTCGATGTCGGGCTTGAACACGCCGGCATGCGCCGCGCGCGCCTTCGAGTTGACGCCGTCGGCGGCGACTACGAGGTCGTATTTCGCCGCGTAGCTGTCGACGTGCTCCGCTTCGGTCTCGAATGCGACCTTCACGCCCAGTTCCCGCGCGCGGCGCTGCAGGATGCGCAGGAGCCGCTTGCGTCCGATGCCGCAGAAGCCGTGGCCGCCGGAGACCTGCACCGTACCGCGGTAGTGCACGGCGATGTCGTCCCAGTAGGCGAAGTTGTTGCGGATCGTTTCGGCGCTGACGGGATCGTTGCGGGCGAGATTGTCGAGGGTCTCGTCGGAGAGCACGACGCCCCAGCCGAAGGTGTCGTCGGGCTTGTTGCGCTCGATCACGGTGACGTCGCACGAGGGGTCGCGTGCCTTCAGCGTAATCGCGAAATTGAGGCCCCCCGGCCCGCCCCCGAGTACTGCCGCGCGCATGACGTTTCGACTCCGCTGCCGCCGGTCCGGCCAGCATGCCAAATCCGCCGGAGTATTACAAACATGAATATTTTATACTTGAAATAACTGCCCGGGTCGTTACGGATAGCGGCACCGGGATTGCAATGTATGGTTCAATACTCGCCGATTGAAACACTTGATTCATGGCGCTAGGCTGCCCGCGGATGAACCTGCCCTCCTTCAACGGCCGGCTGCGCTCCGGCTTCGACGAGCTGTCGCCGCAGCTGCGCGAGGCGGCGCGCTGGGTGATCGATCACCCGGCCGATGTCGCGCTGTTGTCGACGCGCGAGCAGGCGCGGCGCGCCGGCGTCACGCCGGCCACGATGACGCGGCTGGCGCAGCATTTCGGCCTGCCCGGCTACGACCAGGTGCGGCAGCTGCACGCCGACGCGGTGCGCCGCCGGCCCGAGACCTATCGCGGCCGGGCCGAGGAATTGCTGGTGCGGCGCTCCCGCGAGGGCGACGCGGGCCTCGTGCAGGACATTTTCGGCGCGCTTGCGCAACACCTGCAGGACCTCACCACGAACGCCGCCACCGCGCGCTTCACCGCCGCCGCCGACATCGTCGCCGCGGCGGACCATGTCTTCTGCCTTGGCCTGCGCTCGAGCTATGCCATCGCCTACATCTTCCATTACGTGCGCTCGCTGTTCGGCGCCAATTCGGTGCTGGTCGACGGCTCCGGCGCGGTCGGCGTCGACGTCATGCGCGACATCGGCAAGAGCGACGTGCTGCTGGCGATCTCGGTGAAACCTTACGTGCGGCATACGATCGACGCCGCCGACTTCGCCAAGCACCGCGGCGCCCGCATCGTCGCCGTGACCGACAGCGAGATGTCCCCTCTCGCGCGCCTCGCCGACGTCGCCCTGCTCGTGCGCACCGAGACGCCCTCGTTCTTCCACACCATGGCGCCGGCCTTCGCGGCGGTCGAATGCCTCGCGGCCCTGGTCGCGGCGCGGCGCGGCCCCGAGGCGCTGGCCGCGCTGGAAGCGAGCGAGCGCCAGCTTGCCGCATTCGGCACCTATGTTCTCCCGCCCGCTAAAGGACGAAGCCGTTTATGACGCACGTGCTGCACCGGACCATCGGCCACAATTACCCGACCGCGGTGTCGGGCAAGGGCATCGTCATCCGCGATGCCACCGGCAAGGACTATATCGACGCGTCCGGCGGCGCCGCGGTCTCCTGCCTCGGCCATTCGCATCCGGACGTGCTCGCCGCCATGCGCGCGCAGCTCGACCATCTCGAATACGCGCACACGAGCTTCTTCACGACGCAGGCCGCCGAGGAGCTCGCCGACGATCTGGTCGCGCACGCGCCGGCCGGCCTCGGCCACGTCTTCTATGTCAGCGGCGGCTCCGAGGCGATCGAGGCGGCGCTGAAACTGGCGCGGCAATATTTCGTCGAGATCGGCCAGCCCGAGCGCAAGTACCTGATCGCGCGGCGGCAGAGCTATCACGGCATCACCGCGGGCGCGCTTGCGGTCGGCGGCCGCGCCTGGCAGCGCAAGGCATTCGCGCCGCTATTGATCGAGACCCACCACGTCTCACCCGTCTACGAATACCGCGAGAAGCTTGCCGGCGAGACACCGGAGGCCTATGGCGAGCGGCTGGCGCGCGAACTGGAAGACAAGATCAACGCGCTCGGCGGCGGCAACGTCATCGCCTTCATCGCCGAGCCGGTCGTCGGCGCGACCATGGGCGCGGTGCCGGCGGTGCCGGGCTATTTCAAGCGCGTGCGCGAAATCTGCGACCGCCACGGCATCCTGCTCATCCTCGACGAGGTGATGTGCGGCATGGGCCGCACCGGCACGCTGCACGCCTGCGAACAGGACGGCGTCTCCCCGGACCTGATGGCGATCGCCAAGGGGCTCGGCGGCGGCTTCGCGCCGATCGGCGCATTGCTGTTACAGGACAAGATCTTCAAGGCTTTGGCCGACGGCTCCGGCTCGTTCCAGCACAGCCACACTTACACGGGCCATCCGCTCGCCTGCGCCGCGGCGCTCGCCGTGCAGCGCGTCATCCGCCGCGACAACCTGCTCGCCAATGTGCGCGAGCAGGGCGCGCGGCTGTCGCGGCGGCTCAACGAACGCTTCGGCAATCATCCCTTCGTCGGCGACGTGCGCGGGCGCGGGCTGTTCCAGGGCATCGAGATCGTCGCCGACCGCGGCACCAAGGAGCCGTTCGATCCGGCGCGGAAAATTCACGCGCGCATCAAGACGGAAGCGATGGCGCGCGGGCTGATGGTCTATCCGATGGGCGGAACGGTTGACAGCATGCGCGGCGATCACGTGCTGCTGGCGCCGCCTTTCATTCTCGACGCCGCGGCGGTCGACACGATCGTCGAGCGACTGGGGGAAGCCGTCGATGCGGCGGTGGGCGCATGATCGATTGATCGAGCGCGCAACGGCGGAATACGACGGAAACAAGGGGGTTCTAATGCGAATCCCCAGACATAACACACGGAGGAGAACAGACATGACGATCAGACTGAAGACGACCGGCCTCGCTCTGGCCGGCCTTCTGGCGCTGGGCGCCACCGGCGCGACGCCGGCGGCCGCGCAGCAGAAGTTCATCACCATCGGCACCGGCGGCGTCACCGGCGTCTACTACGCCGTCGGCGGCGCGCTCTGCCGTCTCATGAACAAGACGCGGGCGCAGACCAACATCCGCTGCTCGGTCGAGTCGACCGGCGGCTCGGTGTTCAACGTCAACGCCATCAAGACCGGCGAACTCGAATTCGGCCTCGCGCAGTCGGACGTGCAATACAACGCGGCGAAGGGCGAAGCCCAGTTCAAGGGCAAGGCCGATCCGGACCTGCGCGCCGTGTTCTCGGTGCATCCGGAGCCGTTCACGGTGCTGGCGCGCAAGGAAGCGGGCGTCACCAAGTTCACCGACTTCAAGGGCAAGCGCTTCAACGTCGGCAATCCGGGCTCCGGCACGCTCGCCTCGATGGAGGAACTGCTCAAGACGATGAACTGGACCAAGGCCGACTTCTCGATGGCGGCCGAGCTGAAAGCCGACGAGCAGGGCACCGCGCTCTGCGATAACAAGATCGACGGCTTCTTCTACGGCGTCGGCCATCCGTCGGCGGCGATCCAGGACCCGACGACGTCCTGCGGCGCCAAGCTCATCCCGCTCACCGGACCGGCCGTGGACTCGCTGCTCAAGGCGCATCCCTATTACGCCAAGGCGACGATCCCGGGCGGCATGTACGCCAACAATCCGAACCCGACCGAGACCTACGGCGTGCTCGCGACCGTGGTCACCTCGTCCAAGGTCCCGGAGAACGTGGTGTACGACCTCGTCAAGGCGACCTTCGACAACTTCGACGAGTTCAAGAAGCTGCACCCGGCCTTCGCGCATCTCGACCCGAAGGCGATGATCAAGAACGGCCTGTCGGCGCCGCTGCATCCGGGCGCCGTGAAGTACTACAAGGAAAAAGGCTGGATGTAAGGCCGACGGAGGGCGGCTCAGCCGCCCTCCTTCTTTTTAATCGCGACGCGTACTCGTGGGGGAGACGCCATGACCGACACCATCAATCAGCCAGTGGCCAATCGCGAAGCGCTGGAGGAGATGGTCGCGCAGGCCGATACCGGCGCGCGCAAGCCGATCGGCTCGGCCAAACACGTGATCTTCTTCGTGGCGCTGGCCTGGGCGCTGTTCCAGCTCTGGTACGCCTCGCCCCTGCCCTACATTCTCAATTTCGGCGTCATCACCGACAGCCAGGCGCGCATCGTGCACCTGTGCTTCGCGTTCCTGCTCGCCTTCACGACCTTCCCCGCGTTCAAGACCTCGCGCCGCGACGCGGTGCCGCTCTATGACTGGGTGCTGGCAGCGCTCGCCATCGTCTCGACGCTCTATCTTCTCGTCTTCTACAAGGACATCTCACTCCGGCCCGGCCTGCCGACCACCGCGGACATCGTCGTGTCGGTGATCGGCGTCGTGCTGCTGATCGAAGCCGCGCGCCGCGCCGTCGGCCCGGCGCTGGCGATCATCGCCGCGATCATGATCGCCTACATCTTCGCCGGCCCCCACCTGCCCGGCCTGATGGGCCACAAGGGCGCGACGCTGTCGCGCGCCTCCTCGCAGATGTGGCTGACGTCGGAGGGCATCTTCGGCGTCGCGCTCGGCGTCTCGACCAACGTCGTGTTCTTCTTCGTGCTGTTCGGCAGCCTGCTGGAGAAGGCCGGCGCCGGCAATTATTTCATCCAGATCGCCTTCGCCATGCTCGGCACCTTCCGCGGCGGACCGGCCAAGGCCGGCGTCGTCGCCTCCGGCATGACCGGCATGATCTCCGGCTCCTCGATCGCCAACACCGTCACCACCGGCACCTTCACGATCCCGCTGATGAAGCGCGTCGGCTATTCGGCGGTGAAGGCCGGCGCCATCGAATGCGCCGCCGGCGTCAACGGGCAACTGATGCCGCCGGTGATGGGCGCGGCCGCGTTCCTGATCGCCGAATATGTCGGCATCCCCTACGCGGAAGTCGTCAAGCACGCGTTCCTGCCGGCGTTTCTGACCTACGGCGCGCTGTTCTACATCGTCGACATCGAGGCGGCGAAAGCCGGGATGCGCGGCCTGCCGCGCTCCTCGACCGCGCCGCTGCGCAACACGTTCCTGCGCGGGCTGATGACGATCTGCGGCATCATCGTGCTCTCGGGCGTCGTTTATTACAGCGTCGGCTGGATCAAGGTCGTGTTCGGCGACATGGCGAGCTGGGTGCTCGGCGCCGCCCTGCTCGTCATCTACACCGGCCTGATCCGGCAGAAGGCCAAGCATCCCGATCTGCCGGTTGACGACGTGTCGAAGGCGATCGTCAAGGTGCCGGACTTCTACGAGACGGCACGCACCGGCCTGCACTTCCTGCTGCCGGTCGTGGTGCTGATCTGGTGCCTGATGATCGAGGAGCTCTCGCCCGGCCTGTCGGCCTTCTGGGGCACGATGTTCCTGATCTTCATCATGCTCACGCAGCGGCCGCTGATCGCCTTCTTCCGCGGCGACACCGCCTACGGCGCGCGCATCCGCGAAGGTTTCGACGACCTGATCGGCTCGTTCGGCGGCGCCTCGCGCAACATGACCTCGGTCGGCATCGCCACCGCCTGCGCCGGCATCATCGTCGGCACCGTGGCGCTGACCGGCATCGGCCTGGTCATGACCGAGATCGTCGAGACGGCATCCGGCGGCAACCTGATGATCATGCTGATCCTCACCGCCTTCATCTGCCTCTTGCTCGGCATCGGCATGCCGACCACCGCCAACTACGTCGTGGTCGCGACCTTGATGGCGCCGGTGCTGGTCGAGGTGGCGCAGCAGAACGATCTCGCGGTGCCGCTCGTCGCCGTGCACATGTTCGTCTTCTATTTCGGCCTGATGGCCGACGTGCATCCGCCGGTCGGCCTTGCGGCTTACGCGGCGGCGGCAATCTCCGGCGCCGATCCGATCAAGACCGGCCTACAGGGCTTCTGGTACGAGATCCGCACCGGCCTCCTGCCCTTCATCTTCATCTTCAACACCGAACTGCTGCTCATCGACATCGGCGGGCCGGGCAACCTGTTCATGGTGGTCGCCTGCTCCATCGTCGCCATGGGCTGCTTCGTCGCGGCGACGCAGAACTGGCTGATCGCGCGCAACCGCTGGTACGAGAACATCGCGCTGCTGCTCATCTGCTTCACGCTGTTCCGTCCCGGCTTCTGGCTCGACCGCCTCGAGGCGCCGTTCATCGACCAGCCGGCCAACAGCCTCGTCAGCATGGCCGCGAAGACGCCGGAGGACGGCACGCTGCGCTTCCGCGTCAAGAGCCAGTCGCGCGCCGGCGAGGACGTCGTCAAGCTGGTGCGGCTGACGCTCAAGGAAGGCAAGAACGGCCTCGAGCGGTTGCAGAAGTCCGGCCTCGGCATTTCCACTTTGCCCGGCCCGGTGATGGTGCAGACGGTCAAGTTCGGCTCGGAGGCGGCGAAATACGGCCTCGCGCCGGGCGACGAGGTGACCTCGGTGCTGACCGCGGCCGAGCGGCCGAGCCGTTACTGGTTCGCGATCCCGGCGCTGGCGCTGCTGGCGGTGATCCTGCTCCTGCAGCGCCGGCGCAAGAAGCCGGTGCTGAAGCCGGTGGCGGCGTGAGGGTCACCACCTCCGGGGACTAATGACACCAAGTTTGACCGCCCCGCCAGTTTTCGTAGGACTCGCAAATACGTCCGTTCTCCCTGCGCCAACGGCCTGGAGACGTCATGCAGCACGAACCGTCACGGCGGCTGGATTTTGTAAAAGTGGTCCCATTCGGATAGTAGGTCGTCGTATAGCGCTGACCCTCGCTATTCGTCCTGGTGACACTGAATTGCTTTTCGGCAACCGCGCGGCTGGAAAAGGCAAGCACAACCAGCAGAGCAATTGCGATCGAAGTCGGCTTCATGGCCGCCCCCCCAAAAAAACATCACTCCCGATGTCAGTTTGTCAAATTAGTATTTCGTGAGCAAGTTCAATTCTTGGCATAAATACTACATACCCGACGCGTTGCGCCTCCTTTGCGGAGCCATAGCACTTCGAGGGACTGCCTCGACGCCTCCGCCGTTATCTGAAATTTGAAGTCACCGTCAAGCGCCACATCACGACTCAAGGCGTCTACGACGACTAGGTGGCCGCAGCCGCGCGGCGGCGTATCTATTCGTACGCCCGGCCTTCAACGACCCGCTTCCGCGAGATTCTTGTCGTCCGTCCGGCACGGCGCCGTCCCACCCGTTTCCGCCGAGCCATTTCCGCCGCGATCAGCCGCCTCGCCCGCGCGAGTATCGCCGCGCGCCGCTTGGGCGGAGTTCGCCGATGATCCGATCGAGGGTCTTCACGATCCCTGCTCCGGCGCGCTGGCCTCGCGGGTAGCCGTCTCCGCCCCGGACCGGCGCCGTCCAGAGAACCGAGACAAGGGCCGGCAAGCTATTGGTGCGGTCGAGAGGACTCGAACCTCCACGGGTTGCCCCGCTGCCACCTCAAGGCAGTGCGTCTACCAATTCCGCCACGACCGCATGGGGAGGAGGACACCCAGGAGGTGCCCCGCAAAGACGGCGCTCGTGTAACAAATAGGCCCCCGCCGGACAAGGGCCGAAAGCCCTCACCCCACGAAAAAGCAGCGGGGAATCCCCCTCGCCGATCAAGCGATTAGCGGGCGGCGCGGAGGCGGCGCCTCAGCGCATGTCGGCCGGCCGCGGCAGCAGCGACCCGACCTCGACGGCGATCTTGTTGCCGTTGACCACCACGGTGCCCTGCGCCACCGGCAGGTTGTTGGCCAGGATGCTGACCGGGTCGTCCTCGGAGGCTTCGAGCTCGAGGATGGCGCCGCGGCCGAGCCGCAGCACCTGGTGGATCGGCATGGAGGTGGTGCCGAGCACCACCGTGATGTCGACGGCGACCTTGTCGAGTGTGGCCACGTATGCTTCCCGTTCCTGGCAGAGGGCGCGATTTGCGCCTATGTGCAGGTCACCACGGCATGGTGAACGAGTGGTTAACATCCGCGACGAATTGACCGCCGGCCTGCCCGCGGCGGCCGGCCAAGAGCCGGTCGAGTGGCTGGTCACCGACGCGCCCGTCCCCTATGTGGCGGCGCTGGCGGCCATGGACGCGCGCGTCGCGGCGATCGCGGCAAGCCGCGCGCCGGAGCAGGTCTGGCTCCTCGAGCACCCGCCGCTCTACACCGCCGGCACCAGCGCCGACCGCGCCGACCTCATCGACGCCCGCTTTCCGGTGTTCGAGGCCGGCCGCGGCGGGCAGTTGACCTATCACGGGCCGGGGCAGCGGGTCGCCTACGCCATGCTCGATCTCAAGCGCCGCGGGCCGGACGTGCGCCGCTACGTCGCCACGCTCGAGGAATGGCTGATCCGGACCTTGGCCGCGTTCAACGTGCGCGGCGAGCGGCGCGAGGACCGGATCGGCGTCTGGGTCGGGCGGCCGGACAAGGGTGACGGCTACGAGGACAAGATCGCGGCCATCGGCATCCGCGTGCGCCACTGGGTGACGCTGCACGGCGTCTCGCTCAACGTCGAGCCGGATTTGTCGCACTTTGCGGGCATCGTGCCCTGCGGCGTGCACGAGAACCGCTACGGCGTGACGAGCCTCGCCGACCTCGGCCATATCGTGTCGATGGCCGAAGCCGACAGCGCGATGCGGGCGGCGTTCGAGGAGTTGTTCGGGCCGACCGTGCGCCTTCAGGCGGCGGCCGCGACCGGCGCGGCAAGCTGAGCCGCGATATAGCGCCGCTCCTGCGTCAGCCCGCCATAGCCGTAAGCGTCGGCGCGCACATCGTGCACGTGCACGTAGCTCTCCTCGTGCAGCGGCCCCAGCAGCCGCTCCATCGCCTGGAACGCGGCGGTGACGAAGGCCGCCTTCTCGTTCTTTGTATTCGTGCCGTCGACAACGTGGATGTCGAGCCAGAAGCTCGCCAGCCATTCCTGCGTCAGCGACTTGCCGCCGCAGAACCAGTCGTCCGACGGCACGCGCGAGACGATGACGGCGGTGACCTTCGGATCCTTGTGCAGGAGCGTGGTCGACAGGCGGGCGACCTCGGCGGCGATCGCGGCCTTGTCGAGCACCTTCTGGTGCGGGGTGGATACTGTGACGGTGATCAGCGGCATGGGGAGCCTCCATTGCGTTGAGGCCAACCTAGCCCCGGCGGATCCATTGCGAAATCCAATGACTGATGATATCAATGATAACGATGCAAAATGGCTCCCCCGCCCTCGACATCGACGCCGTGCGCGCCTTCGCGCTGGTGGCCGAGCTGTCGAGCTTCACCCGCGCCGCGCAGGCCGCCGGCACGACGCAGTCGGCGGTCAGCCTGAAGCTCAAGCGGCTCGAGGCCCGCCTCGGCGTGCGGCTCGTCGAGCGCACCCCGCGCTCGGTGCGGCTGACCGGCGACGGCGTCGCGTTCCTCGCCCGGGCGCGCGACCTGCTGGCCGCGCACGACCGGGCGCTGGCCGGCGCGGAGGCGCCGGAGCGGCGGCTGACGATTGGGTTCAGTGACCACGCCGCCGGGCCCGACCTCGCACCGCTGCTCGCCAAGGTCTCAGCCTTCGACGAGGGCCTGCACCTCGATGTGCGCATCGGCTTTTCCAGCACCATCCTCGACGCCTTCGACGCCGGCGAGCTCGATGCCGCGGTGGCGCGCCGCGAGAAAGGCCGCCGCGGCGGCGAGACCCTGGTCGAGGACACGTTCGGCTGGTTCGCCGCGCCCGCGTTCCGCCATCGCCCCGGCGAGAAGCTGCGCCTGGCGATGCTGGCGCCGCCCTGCGGCGTGCGCGCGCTGACGACGCGCGTGCTCGACAAGGCCGGCATCGCCTGGACCGAGGCCTTCACCGGCGGCGGCGTGACGGCGATCGCGGCCGCGGTCACCGCGGGGCTTGCGGTCGCGCCGCTTGCCGGGCGCGTCGCACCCGCGGGCACGCTCGACATCGGGCCGGCGCTCGGCCTGCCCGCGCTCGGGCGTTCGGCGGTGGTGCTGCATTCGCGCGTCGGCGACCCGCGCGCACGCGCCGCGATCCGCACGCTCGCCGCCACGTTCCGCGGCGTCGCCGTGAAGCGCTAGGCGGTCGGCAGCACCGAAAAACGCTCGCCGGTCCGGCGCGGCCGCATCTCGCCTTGATCGGCCGGGCGCTCGTCCAGCGCATCGACGCGCGCGGCATAGGGGCCGCGGCGGCACGACGCGATCATCTTGTCGACAACGGCCGCCGGACCGCTGAACAAAGCCTCGACCGAGCCGTCCGGCCGGTTGCGCACCCAGCCTTCCAGACCGGCGGCCAGCGCCTCGCGCTCGACAAAGGCGCGGTAGCCGACGCCCTGCACGCGGCCGCGGATCGAGACGTGTCTCATCGTCTGCGCATCCATCGTGCCGGCATAGCAGACTACCGCCATCGCGTCAGCGTTCCGTGCGTGTCGCCGAGTCGATGCGGTCGATTTCGCGCTCGTAATCGCTCGGCGTGCGGTCTTCCTGGTCCTCGTCGTGCACCGGATGCTGATCGACGCCGCCATCGATCTTCGGCGTGAAGCCGCCGGCGGCGGATTCTTCCGTCATCGGCCCGCTGTCGACCTCCGGCAGGTCGTCCGGCCGTGTCGCGTCCGGATCGGTGCGGCGCAGGTCCGCCGGCACGGCGTCGGCGGGATTGCCGGTCGGGGTCACGGGGCGCTTCTTCTTCCCAGCCATGATGCTCTCCCTCGCAAAGTGCCGGAGACAACGCGGCCCCGCGCGGGCCTGTTCCGTCAGGAGCCGACGACATTGCCGCCGTTCGGGTGCAGCACCTGGCCGCTGATGTAGGAGGCGTCGTCGCTGGCGAGGAACACGTAACAGGGCGCGACCTCGTTCGGCTGGCCTGGGCGCTGCATCGGCGCGCTCGAGCCGTGTTTCGCCACGTGCTCCGGCTCGAACGAGGCCGGAATGAGCGGCGTCCAGATCGGCCCCGGCGCGACTGCGTTGACGCGCACGCCGTCACTCATGAGCGCCTCAGACAGCGAGCGCGTCAGCGCGACGATGGCGCCCTTGGTCGCCGCGTAATCGATCAGCGTCTTGTGACCCTGATAGGCGGTAATGGAGGTGGTGTTGATGATCGACCCGCCTTTCGGCATGTGCCGCAGCGCGTGCTTGACCATGAAGAACATCGAATAGACGTTGGTGCGGAAGGTGCGCTCGATCTGGATCGCGTCGATGTCGCGCACGTTCGCCGTCTCGTGCTGCTCGCCGGCATTGTTGACGAGGATATCGAGACGGCCGAACTGTTCCACGGTCGCTTCGACCGCGGCCTCGCAGAACGCTTCGTCGCCGACATCGCCGGAGAGCAGGATCGCCTGGCCGCCCTCGCGCGCAACGAGGTCGCGCGTATCGTTGGCGTCCTTGTGCTCGTCGAGATAGACGATGCCGATGCGCGCGCCCTCGCGCGCCATCGCCACGGCGACGGCGCGGCCGATGCCGCTGTCGCCGCCGGTGATTAGCGCGACCTTGCCCTTGAGCCGGCCGGCGCCGGGAAACTTCGGCGCGTAATCGGGCCGTGGCTGCATGAGCCGCTCGCGGCCGGGCTGATGGTCCTGCTTCTGCGCCGGCATCGGCGCGGGTTTCGGTTTGCCAGCCATGGAACCGCTCCGTGTGCTTTCACACAGAGCGAACGCCAGGTGCAGCAGGCCGTTCCGGGAACGCGCGAAAATGCGAACGCTCAGCGCACGCGAACGCTCAGTGCACGAGATTGACCGTGACGTTCTTGCGCTGGGTGTAGCTGTCGAGCATGCCCTCGAGCGAGAATTCCCGTCCAATACCGCTCTGTTTGTAACCGCCGTAGGAGTGGCCGGGGCTCTGGCCGAGGCCCTGGTTGATCTGCACCCAGCCGGATGCGATCGCATGCGCCGCCCGCAACGCGCGGCCGATGTCGTGCGACCAGACATAGGCGGCGAGTCCGTAATGGCTTGCGTTCGCCATGCGGATAGCCTCCTCTTCGTCGGTCCACGGAATGGCGACCAGCACCGGCCCGAAGATTTCCTCCTGAGCCAGCCGCCAGTCATTGGCGACGTTCGCGAAGATAGTCGGGATCGTGTAGTAGCCTTCGCTCAGCGGCCCGGACTTCGGTGGCAGTCCGCCGATCACCACGCGCGCGTCCTTGCGCTTCAGGCCCTCCTCGACATAGCCGCAGACGCGCTTGAACTGCTTCTCGTTGATGACGGTGCCGATGTCGCTCGCCTCGTCGAGCGGATCGCCGAGCTTGAGCGCGGATACTTTCTTTGCCAGCCGGTCGAGGAAGCTGTCGAAGATGTCGCGGTGCAGGAATAGCCGCGAGCCGGCGGTGCAGGACTGGCTCTGCCGCGTGAAGCGCATCGAGGCGACGATGCCGTCGACCACCCAGTCATCGAGCGCGTCGGGGAAAACGATGGACGGGCTCTTGCCACCGAGTTCCAGCGACACCGGCACGATGCGGTCGGACGCCGCGCGCATGATCGACTTGCCGACTTCGGTCGAGCCGGTGAAGGAGAGCTTGCGCACGGTCGGATGATTGGCGAGGGGCGCGCCGCATTCCTCGCCGAGGCCGGTCAAGACGTTGAGCACGCCGGCGGGTAGGAACTGTTGGCAGACTTCGGCGAGCATGAGCACGCAGAGCGGCGCGTCCTCCGCCGCCTTGAGCACCAGCGTGTTGCCGGCGACGAGCGCCGGCGCGATCTTGATCGCGGACAGGATCGCCGGCGCGTTCCACGGCACGATGGCGCCGACGATGCCGAGCGGCTCGCGCCGCGTATAGCTCAACACCTGCTCGCCGAGCGGGATGGTCTCGCCCTTCAGTTCGCCGCCGAGGCCTCCGTAGTAGCGGAACATCTCGACCGTGCCGCTTGCTTCCGGCCGCGCCTGCGTGCGCAGCGCGTTGCCGGTCTCGAGAGCGATCAGCCGCGCCAGCTCCTCGACACGCGCTTCCAGTGCATCGGCGATCTTCAGGAACAATTTGCCGCGCTCGCGCGGTGCGACGCGCGACCAGGCGGGAAACGCCGCGGCGGCGGCCTTGACCGCGCGGTCGACGTCCTCGGCGCGGCCGCGCGGGATCTCGGCGATGACGGTGCGGTTGGCCGGGTTCTCGACGGTGAGGACCTCGCCCGCGGCGCTCGCGACCCACTGGCCGGCGATAAGCATGCGGGCCTGTCTGATCGTTTGCTCTGCGCGCTTGGCGGTGGCTGCGGTCATGGTCGTTCTCCCTGGCGTACGCGCCCCGGCTCATCATTGCGCGAATGAAATGGGATGAGAAGGGGCGCACCTAATCTCCGTAGGGTGGGCAAAGGCCGCGTAGCGGCCGTGCCCACGCGGCGAATACGCTGCCGGTGCGCACGCTTCGCTTTGCGCACCCTACGCATTGCTGCTCAGGCGAATTCGAGAATGACCGCGTCCACCGCGAGACTGTCGCCGCGCTTGGCGTGGATTTTCTTCACCGTGCCGTCGATCTCGGCGCGCAGCACGTTCTCCATCTTCATCGCCTCGACCACAGCGACGGTCTCGCCGGCCTTGACCTCTTGGCCTTCCGCCACGGCAATCGACACGACGAGCCCTGGCATCGGGCACAGCACCTGCTTGCCGGTGCCGGCGGCCTGCTTCACCGGCATCAGGCGCGCGTAGGCCGCCTCGCGCTCGGTGTAGACGTAGGCCCTGGTCTCGACGCCGCCGAAGCTCAGCACGAAACCGTTGGCGATCGGGCGCACCTGCACCGCGACTTCGCGGCCATCGATGCTCCCCTCCCACACGGGATCGCCCGATCTCCAGTTCGAAGAGAGCAGCCGCGCGCGCGGCTCGCCGGATAGATGCACCGAGACGGCATTGCCCTCGCGCCCCACGACCAAACGGCGCTCCTCGCCGCCGAGCCAGACCGCGCGCGCTGAATCGCGCACGACATTGCGGCCATTCATCTGACCGGAAATCTGCCGCTTCCGCTCACCAAGCACATGATCGATCGTCGCGGCGACCGACGCGATGACAGCGGCTCGCTCGGCCTCCGGCGGCTGCGCGCGGAAGCCTTGCGGGAATTCCTCGGCGATGAAGCCGGTCGACAGCTTGCCGGCGCGCCAGCGCGGATGCGCCATCAGCGCCGCCAGGAAGGGGATGTTGTGGCGGATGCCGTCGATGACGAAGGCGTCGAGCGCGTCGCCTTGCGCGTCGATCGCTTCTTTCCGCGTCGGCGCGTGGGTAACAAGCTTGGCGATCATCGGGTCGTAAAAGATGGAGATCTCGCCGCCCTCGTAGACGCCGGTATCGTTGCGCACGGTGACGCCGCCGGCGCTTTTCTCCTCCGGCGGGCGATAGCGCGTCAGCCGTCCGGTCGACGGCAGGAATTTGCGGTACGGGTCCTCGGCGTAGACGCGGCTCTCGACCGCCCAGCCGCTTAATTTCACGTCGCTTTGCTTGAGCGCCAACTTCTCGCCGGCGGCCACGCGGATCATCTGTTCGACGAGGTCTATCCCCGTGACCAACTCGGTCACCGGATGCTCGACCTGCAGCCGCGTGTTCATCTCGAGGAAGAAGAAGCTCTTGTCCTGACCGGCGACGAACTCGACCGTGCCGGCGCTGTCGTAACCGACCGCTTTTGCCAGGGAGACCGCCTGCTCGCCCATCTTCTTGCGCGTCGCGGCGTCGAGCAGCGGCGACGGCGCCTCCTCGATGACCTTCTGGTTGCGGCGCTGGATCGAGCATTCGCGCTCGCCGAGATAGATGACGTTGCCGTGCTTGTCGCCGAGCACCTGGATTTCGATGTGGCGCGGATCGACGATGAACTTCTCGATGAAAACGCGGTCGTCACCGAAGGACGACTTCGCCTCCGAGCGGGCACGGGCAAAGCCTTCGGCGACCTCGACGCGCGAATGCGCGACGCGCATGCCCTTGCCGCCGCCGCCCGCTGATGCCTTGATCATCACCGGATAGCCGATCTCGTCGGCAATGCGCATGGCGGCATTGTCGTCCTCGATGACGCCGAGATGGCCGGGCACGGTCGAGACCTTCGCGGCGGCCGCGGCCTTCTTCGACTCGATCTTGTCGCCCATGGCCGCGATCGCCTTGGGGTTCGGACCGATGAAGACGATGCCCGCCTTCTCGAGCGCGCGCGGAAACGCCTCGCGCTCGGACAGGAAGCCGTAGCCGGGGTGCACCGCCTCGGCGCCGGACTGCTTGCAGGCGGCGACGATTTTGTCGATGACGAGATAGCTCTCGGCGGCGGCCGGCGGGCCGATGTGCACGGCGGTATCCGCCATCTCGACGTGGAGCGCGTCCTTGTCGGCATCGGAGTAGACGGCGACGGTCTCGATCCCCATCCGGCGGGCGGATTTGATGATCCGGCAGGCGATTTCGCCGCGGTTGGCGATCAGGATGCGCTTGAACATGTACGCGACAAGTCTCCCGCCGGACAGACGGGAGACATTGCGGCACCGCAACGAAAAGTCAATCGCGGCGCTCTACGCGCTCATTTCGGCAGGTCGAGCGCCGCGGTCAGGTCGCCCATCGGCTCGCCACCATGCGCGCGTAGCGCCGCGTCGCGTTCGGCGATGCCCTTGAGCACCGGCAACTCATAGCGGCGGGTGATAAAGCGCAGGATCGAGGTGGTGTCGTACTGGGTGTGGTCAACGAAGCCCCTCTTCGCGAAGGGCGAGATGACCATCGCGGGGATGCGCGTGCCGGGACCCCAGCGGTCGGCCTTCGGCGGTGCGGCGTGGTCCCAGAAGCCGCCGTTCTCGTCATAGGTGACGATTACCACCATGTGCGCCCATTGCGGGCTTTTCTCCAGATGCGCGATCACGTCCGCGATGTGCGCGTCGCCGGACTCGACGTCGGCGTAGCCGGCGTGCTCGTTGAGATTGCCCTGCGGCTTGTAGAACGCGACCTGCGGCAGCTTGCCGGCGTCGATGTCGGCCACGAAAGCGAGGCCGTTCATGCCGCCGTCCTTCAGGTGCTCCTTGCGCGCCTCGGTGCCGGGCGCGTAGCGGGCGAAATAGTTGTACGGCTGATGATGGAACTGGAAGTTCGGCGCCGGATGGGCGTTCTTGCCCTCGAGCGTCACGGCCCACGCGCCCGCGTACCAGGCCCAGCTCACGTTCTTCAGGCTGAGCAGGTCGCCGATGGTGATCTCGTGCTGCGGCGGCAGCACCGTCGGCTTCGACGGGTCGGCCAGCGCCCTGTCGCCGTTCTCCGCCGGCTTCACCGCGCTCGGCTGGTACGGCGGCTGCATCGTATTGACCGCATACCCGTCCGGCGTGATGGCGCCGTTGTTGACGAATTTCGGGATGCCCTGCATCGCCGACTTCGGCGAGTTGTCCGCGACCTTGAGCGTGACACCGTCGGCCTCGACCACGGCGATCTTGTCCTTCGCCGGACTTTCCGCTGCGTCGGGATAGACGGGCGTGCAGGCGCAGGCGATCCACTGATGATTGAGGAACGAGCCGCCGAACGCCGCCATGAAGAAATTGTCGGCGAGCGTGTATTTCTTCGCGATGTTCCACATCGGCAGCTTCGCGCCGTCATAGTGGCCCATCACCAGCGCGCCACTGTCGGCGTAGGCGACGAACTTGTCGTTCTTGCCGCCGTCGATCTGCATCTGGTTCTGGTAGAACAGATGCCACAGGTCGTGCGTGACCACGCCAATCTTGGTGTTGAGGCCATTCGGGTCGTCGATGGCGAAGGGCTTGTTTGGCAGATGCTCGGTCTGCGCCTGAGTCACCGGGGGCGTCACGCCCTTGCCGGTCAGGCCGTCCCACACCGGCGGCAGTTCCTTGAGCAGGGTGCCGTCGCGGTCGCGCTGGACCGCCTCGCCTGGCTTGAGGTTTTGCAGGCCGTTGGCGCCAGGGAAATGGCCGTAAAGGTTGTCGAAGGAGCGGTTCTCGGCGTAGATCACGACCACCGTCTGGACCGCGTCGAGCCCCTTGTCCTGCGCCTGAGCCGGGCCGGCGAGACCGGTGAGCGCCGCGGTCAGAAGCGCGAGCGAAAGAACGGGTCGCAACATAAAGGCCCCTCTTCGAAGGTCGTTTGAGCGTGCGCGGCACCCTAGCCCGATTTCTATGGCAGTTGAATGAAGCGATCCACATGCGGCGGTGACGGCAACGCCGGCCGGCGGCCACCCCCTACCCGGGCAAAATGACGCGGCAAAAACCTTCCGCCGCCCGCCGCCCGGGCGAAATCCCTGTCCTGCTGCGGGGATGGACGGCATGATGCTGCTGCTCTTTTTGCGCTGCGGCTGTTCCCGCCCCCGCGCCCCTCTTATATAAGAGACGAGAAATCCCCCTTCCCCACGCAATGAGTTTGGAGGACTGCGATGACATTGGCGATTGGCGATACCGCACCCGATTTCGAAGCCGAAACCACCGAGGGCAAGATCCGCTTCCACGAGTGGCTCGGCAATTCCTGGGGCGTCTTGTTCTCGCACCCGAAGGACTTCACCCCGGTCTGCACCACCGAGCTTGGCACCATGGCCAAGCTCAAGCCCGAGTTCGACAAGCGCAACGCCAAGATCATCGGCTTGTCGGTCGACCCCGTCGCCAATCACGCGAAATGGGCGGTCGACATCAAGGAAGTGGTCGGCTTCGCTCCGAACTACCCGATGATCGGCGACACCGACCTCAAGGTCGCCAAGGCCTACGGCATGCTGCCGGCCTCGACGGGCGGCACATCGGAAGGCCGCACGCCGAACGACAACCAGACGGTGCGCAACGTCTTCATCATCGGCCCGGACAAGAAGATCAAGCTGATCCTCGTCTACCCGATGTCGACCGGCCGCAACTTCGATGAGGTGCTGCGCGTGCTCGACTCGCTGCAGCTCACCGCCAAGCACCGCGTCTCGACCCCGGCCAACTGGAAGCAGGGCGAGGACGTCATCCTCGGCGGCGCCATCAGCGACGAGGAGGCCAAGAAGCTCTTCCCGTCCGGCTGGAAGACGCCGAAGCCCTATATCCGCATCGTTCCGCAACCGCGCGGTTGATGTAGAATGGCGTGAAGCCTGCGAGGCGCGGACGGCTTCCGTCCGCGCCTTTTGCTTTATAGAGTGCGGCAACCGGACGCCCTCGCCGCGAGCCTCGAAGCCATGAACGAACGCGCCTTCCAGCAGCCGCCCTTCGCCAAATTCCTCGGCCTGAAGATCACGCACACGTCGCGCGAGCGGGTGACGGCGGAATTGCCGATGCGCGAGGACCTCAACAACCGCCACGACATCATGCACGGCGGCGCGATCATGGCGCTCGCCGACAATCTCGGCGGCACCTGCGCCACCGCCAACCTACCGCCCGGGCACGGCACCACGACGATCGAGAGCAAGACCAACTTCTTCGCGCCGGTGCCGGTCGGCGACGTGGCTCGCGCCGAGTGCACGCCGCTGCACGTCGGCAAGTCGACCATCGTCCTGCAGACGAAAGTCACCCGCAGCGACGGCAAACTGTGCGCGATCGTAACGCAGACGCAGATGGTGCTGAAACCGAGGGCCTAGGCGGCCTTGGCGACGCCGCGGTTGGCGAGCACGACGCCAATGGCGCAGACGACCATGCCGAACACCTGGAGCGGATCGAGCTTCTCGCCGAACAGGCCGTAGGCCATCAGCGCGGTCACCGCCGGCACGAGATAGAACAGGCTGGCGAAGCCCGTCGCCGCCGAGCGGCGGATCAGCCAGTACATCAGCGCCACGCCGGCGATCGACAGCACCAGCACCAGCCAGGAAATGGCGAAGACCAATTCGCCGGTCCAGTGGATGACGCGCGTCTCGAAGGCGAAGGCGGCAAGCCAGAACAGCACGCCGGCGCCGACATATTGCACGGTGTTGCCGGTGCGCCAGTCGATGCGGCCGCCGAAGCGCTTCTGGTAGAGCGTGCCGAGCGTAATGCCGAGCAGCGAGACGACGCTCGCCGCCCAGCCGAGGGGCGTGCCCGCGACCACGATGGTGCGGTCGTGCAGCACGAGCACGACGCCGATCAGGCCGAGCACGAGGCCAAGCCATTGCTGCCGCGTCACCGTCTCCCCCATGAAGCGGCTGGCGATGGTCGAGGTCAGAATCGGCTGCAGCCCGGGAAGCAGCGCCGAGATGCCGGCCGGCACGCCCTGGCTGATCGCGACGAACACGCCGCCGAGATAGAGGAAGTGCACCATCGATCCGGTGGCGAGGCTGTGACCGGCCTCGCGCGCGTTCGGCCAGCGCGCGCCGCTGGCGAAGGCGATGACCAGCATGATCGCCACCACGAACAGCATGCGCACGCCGAGGAAGGTCATCGGCTCGATGTATGGCAGGCCAAAACGCGCGCCGATGAAGCCCGTGCTCCAGAGCAACACGAAAAGTGCGGGAGCGGCTGCGGCGGCAAGGCGGGTGAAGGACATCAGCAAGTTCCGGCGGGGGCCGAGACCTATACCACCGCTGCCGCGATGCAACGAGAAGTTCCCATGTCGCTCTGTTGAAGGAACCGGGGACCGCGCTCACGGGTTTTGCCTTCCGACGGGACGCCCCCGGGCGTCGGGAACCAAGGAGGCCTATCATGACCGATCCCCGTTACACCGATCCGCCGACCGACCCGCGATTCCGCGACCCGGTGGTGCGCGACGACACGTCGAGCGGCGGCGCAATGTGGGGCTGGATCGCCGGCATCGCCGTGCTGATCCTGATCGTCTTCGTGCTGATCGGCGGCTGGAACGGCAGCGGCACCAACACCGCCAGCAACGCGCCGAAGAACCCGGCCGCCACCACGACCGGCTCGGCTCCGGGAGGCGGCATGGCGCCGCGTCCGGCGACGCCCGCGACGCCGGCCCCTGCTCCGGCCCCGGCCGGCAAGTAGACGGCTTTCGGCAATCATCCCCGGCGCGGGGTCCGCGCCGGGGTGCGTTTTCAGCGTGGAGAGGCCGCGATGGCCCTCCGGGGCCGCTGCGGGGCGCCACGGACGAGCCGGTAAAGCCGAAAAATCAGCCGATCAGGGCGTAGAGGCCGTAGCCGACCGTGGCACTGAACACGGCCTCGAGCGCCTGGAACTGCGTGCCGTCGACCGCATGGCTGACATAAGGGAACAGCACGGTTCCAACCGGCAGCATGACGCCGGCCACCAGCGCCACGCACAGCAGGCGCATCAATAACGTGCGATCGATCATCATCATCATCAGGTCCCCCACGGGTACGCCGCGCGGTTCTTGTTCTTGAGGCGCCCCACCTATGGCCCGACAATGCCACGGGCGGGCCGCCGCCCGCAACGTGTCTCAGGTGTTGTAGGCGGCGTCGATCGGCACCCGGTATCCATTGACCAGCCGGTTGGTCTCGTTGGCCATGCCGGTGACGGCCATCACCTCCGCAAACATTGCATCGCTCATGCCGGCCTTGCGCGCCGCGGCGGTGTGGCTGGCGATGCAGTAGCCGCAGCCGTTGGAGACGGAGACGGCGAGATAGATCATCTCCTTCGTCAGGGGATCGAGCGCGCCGGGCGCCATGATCTCCTTGATGCTCTCCCAGGTGCGCTTGAGCGTCACCGGATCGTGCGCCAGGTATTTCCAGAAATTGTTGACGTCCGGCACGTTGCGCGAGCGCTTGATGTCGTCATAGACGGCGCGCACGGCAGGCGACGCGTCGGCGTAGTCGATGGGTTTCATGGGGTGCTCCTCGTTCGCGCCGATGATGGGGGCGCGCCGTGACCTGGGCAAGTCACCAAGCCTCTCGCGTCGTCCTGAGGTGCGAGCCAACGGGTCCGCGCGCAGCGCGGCCCGATGACAGGCTCCGCGAGCCTCGAAGGACCTCTGACTCAGAGCCCCTTCGAGGCTCGGCGCTCCGCGCCGAGCACCTCAGGGTGACGGCAAGGCCGCCCCCGCTATAATCCCCTCCCCGCCGTTTTCCGCCAGAAGGCCCCCGCCATGCCCAAGACGCCCGACTACTTCCACGGCAAGACCGTCGTCATCACCGGCGCCGCGAGCGGCATCGGCCGCGCCGCGGCCCTCGCCTTCGCGCGCGAGGGTGCCAATGTCGTCTGCACCGACGTCAACGAGAACGGCGTCGCGCAGACCGCCGAGATGATCGACGCGCAGAACAAGGCGAGCAATGCCGGCGGCAAGCCGCTGGCGCTGACCATCGACGCGACCAGGCGCGCCGCGGTCAACGACATGATCGAGCTCGCGCTCAACGAATTCGGCCGCGTGCACTTCCTGTTCAATTCGGCGGGCTCGGCGCTCAAGCGCTCGAAATTCCTCGACATCGACGACGACCTGATCGAGCGCACCTTCGACCTCAACTTCAAGGGCACGTTCTGGGCGATGCAGGCGGTGCTGCCGCACATGCTGGCGAACAAGTTCGGCGTCATCGTCAACGTCGCCTCGATGGCGGTGAAGCGCGGCGGGCCCGGCACCTCGGTGCACTACGCCGCGGCCAAGGGCGCGGTGAACACGATGACGATGGGGGTGGCGCGCGAATTCGCCAAGGACGGCATCCGCTGCCTGTCGATCTCGCCGGGGCCGGTCGACACGCAGTTCGCCGCCGCGGCGGCGACCTCGCCCGAATTGAAGGCGAAGATGCTCGCCGACATCCCGATGGGCCGCTTCGGCAGGGCCGACGAGATCGCCGAGCTCGTCGTGTTCATGTGCTCGGACGCGTGCGAGTTCATGACGGCGGATACGGTCTATGCGAATGGCGGCGGCGGGTGGAGGTGAGGGAAACCTGCGCCAAGTTTACGCGGGCGAGCCTAGGCAAATGCGCCAATAATGTTTGGGAATAACCCGCCGACCGGATCGTTAGTGTCGGAAAGGGAGCTCCCGCCCATGCGCCGCATCGCCCTCGCCGCCTTTGCCTGCCTCGCCCTCGCCGCCCCGGCCTCGGCCCAGACCGCGCCCACGCCGCCGGTCGGGCCGGACTTCGCAAAGATCGCCGTCGTCACCACCGACCTCGGCCACAAGACGTGGATGCTCGAGGGCGCCGGCGGCAACGTCACGGTGGCGGCCGGCGACGACGGCATCATCATGGTCGACGGCCAGTTCGCGCCGATGCATGACAAGCTGAAAGCCGCGATCGCCGCGGTGACGCCGCAGAAGGTCACGTACCTCATCAACACGCACCATCACGGCGACCACACCGGCGGCAATGCCGGCTTCGCCGCCGAGGGTGCGACCGTCGTCGGCCACGTCAACGAGCGGGCAATGCTGGCGGCCGGCACCACCAGCAACACCACCGGCATCAAGTTTCCGCCGGTCGACGGCGCCGGCCTGCCGACGAAAACCTACACCGACGCGCTGACGCTTCAGGTCAAGGGCCGCACGGCAGCGCTCACGCATCCGGCCAACGCGCATACCGGCGGCGACACGTTCGTCTGGTTCAAGGACGCCAATGTGCTCTCGACCGGCGACACCTTCACCAACGGACGCTATCCGAACATCGATTTTTTAAACGGCGGCAGCATCAAGGGCGTGATTTCGGCCGCGGACATCTATCTCTCGCTCGCCGACGGCCAGACGAAGATCGTGCCCGGCCACGGGCCGCTGGCGACCAAGGCGCAGCTTGCCGCCTACCGCGCGATGATGGTGGCCGCGCGCGAGCGTATGGTGAAGCTGGTCAAGGAGGGCAAGAGTCTCGACGAGGTCTACGCGGCGAAACCCTTCGCCGACTTCGACGCGGCGATGAAGGCGAGCGAGCAGCAGGCAAAGGCCTTCATGCGCGTCGTCTACATGACCGTGGACAAATAGCGGCGCGCTTTTCGGGAGCGCTAGCGCAAGCCCGGCGGACAGGCGCGCTCCTTCAGCCGCGTGTCGCACACGCCGACTTTCTTCAGATACAGCGTCCACTGCACGATCTGGTCCTGCGACGGATCGAACTTGAACGCCTTCTGCACGACGTAGAAGCTGTCCTGGCCCTGAATCGCCTTGAACCATGTCGTCTCCGGCTTGCCGCTCTGCTTGTTGAGCGGACAGCTCATCATCCAGAAGGCTATTCGGTAGCCGTTCTCAACCGCGCGGGTCGGCGGCCCGGCCACCGCATTGGCGCAGGCATTGGACCACGAGGTCACCATACGCGTGCGGAACTGGTCCGGCGTCACGCCCTTCATGCCGGTGAAGACCTGCACGGTGACCATCTCGGTCCAGCCCTCGACGGTCTCGCCCGACGGCACCATCTCGGTGATCTGGGCGTTCGTCTTCTTCTGCTGGTAGCCGACCTTGTAGCCCTGAGGCATCGAGACGAGGAGGTTCTCGCCCTCGAAGGCGAAGGCGGGGGATGAGGTCAGGAGGACAAGAGCGAGCGTCAACGGCCGGAGCATGTCGAGCCACCCTTCTCTGTCATTGCCGGGCTTGACCCGGCAATCCATGAGGCCGGGCCGCAAATCCATCACGACTAATGCCATCCCGCACTGACTCTCATCATGGATGCCCGGGTCAAGCCCGGGCATGACAGCTAGAGCGGCAAATTATCGTGCTTCCGGTGCGGCATCTCGACGTGCTTGTTCTTCAGCATCGCCAGCGCCCGCGCGATGCGGCGGCGCGTCGAGTGCGGCATGATGACGTCGTCGATATAGCCGCGCTCGGCGGCGACGAAGGGCGAGAGGAAGCGATCCTCGTATTCTTTCGTCCGCGCGGCGATCTCGTCCGCCGTGCCGCCGCGGAAGATGATCTCGACCGCGCCCTTCGCGCCCATCACCGCGATCTGCGCCGTCGGCCAGGCGTAGTTGATGTCGCCGCCGATGTGCTTCGACGCCATCACGTCATAGGCGCCGCCAAAGGCCTTGCGCGTGATGACGGTGACGAGCGGCACGGTGCACTGGCTGTAGGCGAACAGAAGCTTGGCGCCGTGCTTGATCAGGCCGTTGTATTCCTGCGCGGTGCCGGGCAGGAAGCCCGGCACGTCGACGAAGGTCACGAGCGGAATGCCGAAGGCGTCGCAGAAGCGCACGAAGCGCGCCGCCTTGCGCGAGGCGTCCGAGTCGAGCACGCCGGCGAGCACCATCGGCTGGTTGGCGACGAAGCCGACCGTCCTGCCGGCGATGCGGCCGAAGCCGGTGACGATGTTGCGGGCGAAGGCCTGCGAGATCTCGAAGAAGTCGCCCTCGTCGGCGACCTTCAGGATCAGCTCCTTGATGTCGTAGGGCTTGTTCGGATTGTCCGGGATCAGCGTGTCGAGCGACTCCTCGATGCGGTCGCTCTCGTCCTGTGTCGGCCATTCCGGCACGTCCGCCTCGTTGTTGGCGGGGAGGAAGTCGATCAGGCGCCGCATCTGGAGGAGACACTCGACGTCGTTCTCGAACGAGCCGTCGGCGACGCCCGACTTCGCCGTGTGCACCGACGCGCCGCCGAGCTCTTCCGCCGTCACCACCTCGTTGGTCACCGTCTTCACGACTTCGGGACCGGTGACGAACATGTAGCTCGTGTCCCGCACCATGAAGATGAAGTCGGTCATCGCCGGCGAATAGACGTCGCCGCCGGCGCAGGGGCCCATGATGACGGAAATCTGCGGGATGACGCCCGAGGCGATGACGTTGCGCTTGAACACCTCGCCGTAACCGCCGAGGGCTGCGACGCCTTCCTGGATGCGCGCGCCGCCGGCGTCGAACAGGCCGATGATCGGCGCCCGCGCCTTCATCGCCATGTCCTGGACCTTGATGATTTTCTGCGCGTGCGTTTCCGACAGTGAGCCGCCGAACACGGTGAAGTCCTTGGAGAAAAGATAGACCGTGCGGCCGTTGACGGTGCCCCAGCCGGTGACGACGCCGTCGCCGGGGATCTTCTGCTTCTCCATGCCGAACTCGGCCGAGCGGTGCTCGACGAACATGTCGAACTCCTCGAACGAGCCCTTGTCGAGCAGCAGCTCGATGCGCTCGCGGGCGGTCAATTTGCCGCGCTTGTGCTGCGCCTCGATGCGCCTCTCGCCGCCGCCGAGGCGAGCCTCCGCCCGCCGCTGTTCGAGCCTGTCTAGGATGTCTTTCATGCCGCCTGGAGCCCCTGCCCGCGTCCTGGAACCTGCAACGAGGCATAGCACAGGCCGGGCCGCAAACTCACCATGAGCCGAGGGCCCGCTTGGCATCCCGGCCCCCGCCCCTTAGAACCCGGCCCCATGAGCCAGACCAGCCAGACCGGCCAGATCCCGATCCCGCAGCTCCTCGAGCAGGGCCTCTTCCACCACCGCCGCGGCGAATTCCGCCCGGCCATGGACCGTTACGTCGAGGTCTTGAAGCGCGACCCGCAGAACGCCGACGCGCTCTATTATTCGGCGGTGATTGCCTGCGCCGAGGGCCAGTACAAGGAGGGCATCGACATGGCCCGCCGCTCGCTCTCCTTCCGGCCGCGGCAGGCGCGGGTGCATAACCTGATTGGCAAGGCGCTGGCCGAGCAGAACCAGCGCAAGGACGCGCTCGCCGCCTTCGACGAGGCGCTCGCCTGCGACATCAAGTTCGCCGAGGCCTACGCCAACCGCGGCAACATGCTGTGCGAGCTCGGGCGCTTTGCCGAGGCGCTGTCGAGCTACGACCGGGCGCTGGAGCTGGAGCCGATCGCGCCGAACTGGCTCAACCGCGGCACCGCGCTCGAGCCGATGGGGAGAATCGACGAGGCGATCGAGAGCTACGACAAGGCCATCGCGCTCGAGCCGAACGTGCCGCTCTGCTACATCAACCGCGCGCATGCGCTCGGGCGGGCCGGGCGCCATCAGGAGGCGCTGGCCACCGCCGAGCGCGCGGTCGAGGTCGGGCCGAAAGTCCCCTACGCCCATCTCGCCAAGGCCCGGGCGCTGATGGCGATCGACCAGAGGGAAGCCGCGCTCGCCGCCACCGACAAGGCCATCGCCGTCGCGCCCCAACTGGCCGACGCGCACAAGGCGCGCGCCCTCGTTCTGGAGGCGCTCGGCCGCCGCGAGGAAGCAGACGCCAGCCGCGGCCAAGCCGAGGCGCTGGCGAAAAACTAGGCCCCGTTCAGGGCGCCGCCGCCGCGCGCTTGTTGAACGCCCACAGCGCCAGGGCGATCGCCAGCATCACCACGCCGCCGAGCAGCACCGAGACCGGCGTGGCGCCGAGCCGCTCGAACCACTGCGTGTAGAAGTGTATGGCGCCGAAAGCGGCGGCGACGTTGACCAGCCACCGCCGGTTTGCTCGCATCGCCCACAGCGCCGCGGCGACCAGCACCACCGCCCAGCCGATGCCGAAGGCCGCGCGCGGGATGATCACGTCGTCGAGCCGCGGCATGGTGACCGTCTTCTGCCCCATCCGCGTCAGCAGGAACAACGGGTCGCCCCACAGCGAGCCGATCCAGAAGCCGAAATTCACGAGCAGGATCGACGTGCGCGAAGCGGTCAGCGCGACGCGCTCGTAATCGGCCGGCAGCTGCTTCGAATAATGGAAGGCGGCGAAGGCGAGCGCGGAGAACAAGACAATGGTCAGCGTCGGCTCGAAGATCGCCAGCGAATACATCGCGTGCGAGTACCCCGTGCGGGCGCCGAGGCAGGCCGACGCGGCGAGCACCGCGAGCGCGGCGAGCAGGCTCGAGCGCGCGGCCGCCGCCAAGGCCGCCAGCGACACCGTGACGATCAGCATTGCGGCGAGCGAGCCCTCGCCGAACGCGACCACGCCGCCGCAGAACATCAGCGCGCCGATGACGAGGCAGATTTGCCCGAGCACCGCCCACTGCTTGACGCGGTTGACGAGCACCGCGAAACCCGCGGCGATAAGCGCGATGCCGAGCACGACCGCGGTCAGCGGCGTCGGCACCAACGCCACCGCGCCGGCGGCGATCGCCACCACGCCGAAGCCGATCAGGATGTTGATGCCGAGCGAACCGGTCTCGTGCGCGGCCAGCGCGGTGAGGCGGTGCGCTTCCTCCGGCGTCAGCTTGCCGTCTTCGACGAGCTTGGAAATATCGAGCGTGATCTTCATCGCTGCCCCCGCTGCGAATGGACGCGCCGAGGATAGCATATCCGCGCGCACCTTTACCCGCTCATTCCCGCGAAAACGGGAATCCAGTTGTGAGTTACAGCTGGGTCCCCGCCTTCGCGGGGACGAACGGGATCATTGGGTCATGGCCAGCACCGTCGCGGCCGCGTCGAAGTCGCCGCGGCGGAAAGCGCGGCGTTGCAACGCCAGCTCGTCGCGGCCCCATTGCGCCATCTGCCAATCGTCGTCGAGGTGCGCGGCCGACCAGGCTGTTTCGGCTGAAGTTGCGCCCTTGGCGAGCGCCAGCGCAATCAGCGCCGAGCCGGTCAGCGTCGTGATCGAGGAGACGGCGCCGAGCCGCCAGGGATCCTGCGGAATGTGGCCGCGCGCGGCGGCGATTGCGGACGCCGGTTGCGCGGCGAACATCACGCCCGCGACCCGCACAAAGCGTGCGTCGAGTACGTCGCGCGCAAAGGCCAGCACCGGATCCCAGATCTCGGCCTGGCGGGCGACGAGGCCCTCCGGACCTTCGACGCGATAGCAGACGAGATCGCTGCCGAGATATTTCGCAATTTCGTCGGCAACCGGCGCGGGATTTAAGGCGACCGCGTCGATGATGGCATTGGCAAGCCGCGTCAGCGGCATGCGCGCGGGGTCTATCGCCTCGCCTTGCGCGTTCCACTCGGCGGCGATCGCCTCGGCCAGCGCGCGGTTCGGCGCGGCCAGCGGCCGGCGCGCGGGGGTGCGCACCGGCTTGCCGTCGAGCAGGACCGGGAAGCCGCCCTCGCCCGCCTCGCCCGCCGTCGCGTCCTTGTAGAAGCGCTTGCGCAGGTTCGGCCGCACCGCGCGGCGCGCCGCCTCCGTCGGGTCGAGCGGCTGGTTCTCAAAGACCTCTTCGAAAATCTCGCGCATGGATTGCCTGACACGGGGGCCGGCGCGGGCGCGCCGGCGGACCGGGCTTAGGCGCTGGCGGCGGGCGCGACAAGGGCGCTCCGGCCCCCGGCCACCGGCGCTTCACGGCCCCATCACTTCCTTGTCTATTGTGCGCTGCACAAGACCGGAACTGACGCAATACAGGCCAATTTCAAGGCCGGCATCGTGATTTCGGTGCGGTTGATATGCCTCATTGCACGAGCGCCGGCGGTAGCCTTAGCCTGCCTGAACACATATTATGCCGGCGCGGAATCGAGCCGCCCGCGGCTCTCTTTCCGCCAAGGAATTCCGGCCGGTCGAGGCTGACGCGACACCGTTTTCGAGTGGACTCTCTGCGTAGCGGTGCCGCGTTTCGAGGAGTCAATGAAGAACACTGACATCGCTGCGCCGGACTACTTCCATAAAGTGGTCGACTGCCAATGGGCGTGCCCCGCGCACACGCCGGTCCCCGAATACATCCGCTTGATCGCGCAAGGGCGTTACGAAGACGCCTACATGATCAATTGGAAATCGAACGTGTTCCCCGGCGTGCTCGGCCGCACGTGCGACCGGCCTTGCGAGCCGGCCTGCCGGCGCGTCCGCGTCGAGGACGAGCCGGTGGCGATCTGCCGCCTCAAGCGCGTCGCCGCCGATTACAAGGACGACATCAGGGCGCGATTGCCAAAGCCCGCGCAGAAGAAGAACGGCAAGCGCATCGCGCTCATCGGCGGCGGGCCGGCCTCGCTCACCGTCGCGCGCGATCTCGCGCCGCAGGGCTATACCTGCGTCGTGTTCGACCAGGACCCGAAAGCGGGCGGCATGATCCGCACGCAGATCCCGAAATTCCGCCTGCCCGACAGCGTCATCGACGAGGAGACGGGCTACATCCTCGATCTCGGCGTCGAATTCCGCGGCGGCAAGCGCATCGACTCGCTGAAGGCGCTGATCGCCGAAGGCTGGGACGCGATCTTCGTCGGCTCCGGCGCGCCGCGCGGCCGCGATCTCGACATCCCCGGCCGCCAGGAAGCGGCCAAGAACATCCATATCGGCATCGACTGGCTGTCGAGCGTGTCCTTCGGCCACATCTCGAAGATCGGCCGCCGCGTCGTCGTGCTCGGCGGCGGCAACACCGCGATGGACTGCTGCCGCTCGGCCCGCCGCCTCGGTGGCGAGCAGGTCGACGTGGTCGTGCGCTCCGGCTTCGAGGAGATGAAGGCCTCGCCGTGGGAGAAGGAAGACGCGCAACACGAGGGCATCCCGATCCACAATTTCCTCGTGCCGAAGGAATTCACGCACGACAACGGCAAGCTCACCGGGATCACCTTCGAGAAGGTGAAGGCGGAGTATGACGCCAAGGGCCGGCGCAAGCTCGTGCCCGCCGGCGAGCCGGACCAGCACTTCCCCTGCGACGACGTTCTCGTCGCGGTCGGCCAGGAGAACTCGTTCCCCTGGATCGAGCGCGACATCGGCGTCGAGTTCGACGACAAGTGGGACATGCCCAAGGTCGATCCGACCACGATGGCCTCGACGCATCCCAAGATTTTCTTCGGCGGCGACGCTGCCTTCGGCCCGAAGAACATCATCTGGGCCGTGGCGCACGGCCACGAGGCCGCCGTCTCGATCGACAAGATGCTCTCCGGCGAGGACATCACCGACCGCCCCATCCCGGCGGTCGAGCTGATGAGCCAGAAGATGGGCATTCACGAGTGGTCCTACGACAACGAGATCGCGCTCGATAACCGCTACAAGGTGCCGCTGCGCGACAAGGTCGTGGCGCTCAAGGACATCAAGGCGGAGGTCGAGCTCGGCTTCGACCCGAACCTGGCGCTGAAGGAAGCGCACCGCTGCCTCAACTGCGACGTCGAGACGGTGTTCGCGACCAAGCTGTGCATCGAGTGCGATGCGTGCGTCGACATCTGTCCGATGGATTGCATCACTTTCACCGCGAACGGCGAGGAGAAGGAGCTGCGCACGCGGCTCAACGCGCCGTCGCCGAACCTCACCCAGGACCTCTACGTCCAGGACGGGCTGAAGACCGGCCGCGTCATGGTCAAGGACGAGGACGTCTGTCTGCACTGCGGCCTGTGCGCCGAGCGGTGCCCGACCGGCGCCTGGGACATGCAAAAGTTCTTCCTGGAAATGACCCACGCAGGCCCGTCATGCCGACCGCAGCGCCGCTCAGCCGCGTAAACGACTTCGTCATCCGGTTCGCCAACGTCAACGGCTCGGGCTCGGCCAGCGCCAACGAGATGTTCGCGCGCGCGGTCATGCGCATGGGCGTGCCGGTCTCGCCCCGCAACATCTTCCCGTCGAACATCCAGGGCCTGCCAACCTGGTACGAGGTGCGCGTTTCCGAAGCCGGCCACATGGGCGCGCGCGGCGGCACCGACTTCATGGTGGCGATGAACCCGCAGACCTTCGACAAGGACATCGCCGGCGTCGAGCCGGGCGGCTATCTGCTCTACGACTCGACCAAGCCCTATCCGAAGTCGAAATTCCGCGACGACATCACCGTCATCGGCGTGCCGCTGACCGCCATCTGCAACCGCGAATACACCGATCCGCGCCAGCGCCAGCTGTTCAAGAACATCATCTATCTCGGCGTCATGAGCGCGCTGCTCGACATGGACGTCAAGATCATCGAGCAGCTGATCGGCGAGCAGTACAAGGGCAAGGACAAACTGATCGAGCCGAACGTCAAGGCGCTGCATATCGGCCGCGACTACGCGACGCTCAATCTCGAATGCCCGATCGGCCTGAAGGTCAGAAAGGCCGACAAGGTCGGCGACCGCATCTTCGTCGAGGGCAACGCCGCGGCGGCGCTCGGGGCCGTCTACGGCGGCGCCACCGTCTGCGCCTGGTACCCGATCACGCCCTCCTCTTCGCTCGCCGACGCGTTCACGCGACATTGCGCCAAGCTCCGCGTCGATCCGGCGACCGGCAAGGCGAAGTACGCGATCATCCAGGCCGAAGACGAGCTTGCCTCGATCGGCATGGTCATCGGCGCCGGCTGGAACGGCGCGCGGGCCTTCACCGCCACGTCCGGCCCCGGCATCTCGCTGATGCAGGAGTTCATCGGGCTTGCCTATTTCGCGGAAATCCCGGCGGTGCTGTTCGACGTGCAGCGCGCCGGCCCCTCGACCGGCATGCCGACGCGGACGCAGCAGTGCGACGTCATCTCCTGCGCCTATGCCTCGCACGGCGATACCAAGCACGTGCTCTTGTTCCCCGAGGATCCGACGGAGAGCTTCGAGTTCGGCGCCGCAGCCTTCGACCTCGCCGACCGGCTGCAGACGCCGATCTTCGTCATGCTCGATCTCGACATCGGCATGAACCACCACCTGTGCCGGCCATTCCAGTGGGACGACGCCAAGGTCTACGACCGCGGCAAGGTGATGACGGCCGAGGAGCTGGAAGCCGGCAAGGACTTCGGCCGCTATCTCGACGTCGACGGCGACGGCATCCCCTACCGCACCTATCCCGGCACGCATCCGACCAAGGGCTCGTTCTTCACCCGCGGCACCTCGCGCGACCGCTACGCGAAGTACACCGAGGAAGGCGCGCCCTACGTCGACAACATGCAGCGGCTGCTGCGCAAATTCGAGACGGCCAAGGACATCGTGCCGAAACCGCTGATCGCCAATTCGTCCAAGCCGACGAAGTACGGCGCCATCTATTATGGTTCGACCGCGCCAGCGATGGACGAGGCGATCCACATGATCGAGGCGCAGGGCCACGCTCTCGACCGCATGCGCATCCGCGCCTTCCCGTTCCACTCGTCGGTGAACTCGTTCGTCGCCGACCACGACTTCGTCTTCGTCGTCGAGCAGAACCGCGACGCGCAACTGCGCTCGCTGATCGTCAACGAGTGCGACATCGACCCGGTGCGGCTCGTGCCGGTCAACCATTATGACGGCACGCCGATCACCGCCCGCTTCATCGCCAGGGCGATCGGCGAGCACCTCGAAAAGCTGAAGGTGAAGCCGTCGAAGGTGACGTCGTGAGCGGCCTTTCACCTTTCCCCGGGCGCGGCGCAGCACGAAGTGGTGCGCTGCAGGCCCGGGGCCTTATCGACCGCGACGGTCCCGGATCTGCGCCGCACCGCCGCGCGCTGCGGCGCGTCCGGGACACGAGTCAGAGGCAAAGACCATGACCTACCTCGCCAAGCCGAAATTCCACCACCCCGCCCTGCCGAAGAACGAGCTCGGCTACACGCATCGCGACTACGAAGGCGCGGTGTCGACGCTGTGCGCCGGCTGCGGCCACGACTCGATCACCGCGGCGATCATCCAGTCCTGCTTCGAGCTCGCCATCGAGCCGCACCGCGTCGCCAAGATCTCGGGCATCGGCTGCTCGTCGAAAACGCCGACCTACTTCCTCGGCAATTCGCACGGCTTCAACTCGGTGCACGGGCGCATGCCGTCGGTCCTGACCGGCGCCAACCTCGCCAACCGCGACCTGATCTATCTCGGCGTGTCCGGCGACGGCGATAGTGCCTCGATCGGCCTCGGCCAGTTCGCGCACTGCCTGCGCCGCGGCGTCAACATGGTCTACATCGTCGAGAACAACGGCGTGTACGGCCTGACCAAGGGCCAGTTCTCGGCCACCGCCGACCGCGGCTCGAAATCGAAGCGCGGCGTGATCAACACCGACAACTCCATCGATCTCGTGGCGATGGCGCTGCAGCTCGGCGCCTCGTTCGTCGCCCGCTCCTTCTCCGGCGACAAGCACCAGCTCGTGCCGGTCATCAAGGCCGCGATCGCGCACAAGGGTGCGGCCTTCATCGACGTGATCTCGCCCTGCATCGCCTTCAACAACCACGCCGGCTCGACCAAGAGCTTCGACTTCGTGCGCGAGCACAACGAGGCGGTGAACCGGCTCGACTTCATCTCGTCGCGCATGCCGATCGAGGTGAAGCAGGAGCCGGGCACGGTGGAGATCGTCGAGCAGCACGACGGCTCGAAGATCGCGTTGCGCAAGCTCGCCGCCGACTACGACCTCACCGACCGCACCGCTGCGCTCGGCTTCCTCCAGCATCACGCCTCGAAGGGGCAGATCGTCACCGGTCTCCTGTTCGTCGAGGAGGAGTCGGAAGATTTACACGCGCATCTGCGCACGGTCGAGCAGCCGCTCAACGCGCTCAATGCGGGTGAACTTTGCCCCGGGCAGTCGGCGCTGGACAAGATCAACGCGTCATTGCGATAGCCCCCATTCGGCCTCATGGTGAGGAGTGCTGCGCAGCAGCGCGTCTCGAACCATGGGGCCGCCCCATCCTTCGAGACGCGGCCTACGGCCGCTCCTCAGGATGAGGCGGAAAGGACCCTCATGAACCTCCGCCCGCTCGGCCGCTCAGGCATCGCCATTGCGCCTCTGGTGCTCGGCGGCAACGTGTTCGGCTGGAACGTCGACCAGCAGACGTCGTCGGCGATCCTCGACGCCTTCGTCGACGCCGGCTTCAACGCGATCGACACCGCCGACAGCTATTCGCGCTGGGCGCCGGGCCATGAGGGCGGCGAGTCCGAGATGGTGATCGGCCGCTGGCTCAAGGCCGGGGGCAAGCGCGACAAAGTCGTCATCGCCACCAAGGTCGGCTCCGACATGGGCGAAGGCCGGACCGTGCGCAAGGACTACATCCTGCGCGCGGCCGAAGCCTCGCTGCGCCGGCTCGGCGTCGAGACCATCGACCTCTACCAGACGCATTTCGACGACGAGGTGACGCCGGTTGAGGAGACGCTCGCCGCCTATGCGCGGCTGATCGCCGACGGCAAGGTGCGCGCCATCGGCGCGTCCAATATCTCGCCGGCGCGGCTTTCGGCCTCGCTCGCCGCCAGCAAGGCGGGCGGCCTGCCGCGCTACGAGAGCCTGCAGCCGCTCTACAATCTCGCCGACCGCAAGGGCTTCGAGACGGACTACGCCGCTGTGTGCCGCGCCGAAGGCATCGGCGTCATCCCCTATTACGGCCTTGCCGCCGGCTTCCTCACCGGCAAATACCGCACGCCGGCCGACGCGCAGCAGAACCCGTCGCGCGGGGGCAAGGTGAAGAACTATTTGAACCCGCGTGGCCTGGGGATCTTGAAGGCGCTCGACGACGTCGCGGCGCGGCACGATGCGACGCCGGCGCAGGCCGCGCTCGCCTGGCTGATCGCGCAGCCGGCCGTCACGGCGCCGATCGCCAGCGCCACCAGCCTTGCGCAGTTGAACGACATCATGAAGGCGCCGCGACTTAGGCTGTCGGCGGACGATCTCGCCGCGCTCGACGGCGCCAGCCGCTAGGCCTCAAGCGGCGCGCACCGCCGGCTGCTCGAACGGCAATTCGCCGGAGACGATGCGGTTGCGGCCGCCATTCTTGGCCGCATAGAGCAGCTCGTCGGCGAGCGTCAGCAGCGCATTCTCGTCGCTGACGAAGGCGTCGGCCGTGGCGACGCCGACGCTCAAGGTGACGCGGTCGCTGTCCGGCGAGGTCGGGTGCGTGATCGCCGCGCGGTCGATCGCGACGGCGACGCGGCGCGCCAGTTTGGCGGCGGAACGCTGGTCCATGCCGGGCAAGAGGCAGACGAACTCCTCGCCGCCATAGCGCGCGACCAGCGCTTCCGGCGCGGCGACACAATCGACGAGCGCGCGGGCGATGCGGCGCAGGCAGGCGTCGCCCTTCTGGTGGCCGAAGCGGTCGTTGTAGGCCTTGAAGTGGTCAACGTCGATCATCAAGAGCGACAGCGGCCGGCCTGCGCGCGCGCAGCGGCGCCATTCGCGCGCGATCGCCTCGTCGAAGCTGCGGCGGTTGGCGATGCCGGTGAGCGCGTCGGTCGCGAGCAGTTGCTGCATCACCAGCTTCTGCGCGTACTGGACGCGCTGGCCGCGCTGCAAGGCGTTGGCCGCGGCAAAGCCGAGGCCGTTGCCGAGCACGATCCACAACAGGCCGAAATAGACATGCTCGGGGCCGAACGGGCCGCCGTAGAGCGCGAACCACCACACGACCGAGATCGCGGAATAGAATGTCGCGAACACGATCGCCGCGACCAGGCGGACCGGCAGATAGAGATAGATGATGAAGAGCGACGTCACCATCAGCGGCAGCCAGTTCACCGCCAGCACCGGCTGCAGCGTCATGATCGTGAAGCGGGTCAGGACGGCGACGGCGCCGACCGCGAGCAGGCCGATCTCCAGCGCCTGCGGCGACTTCATGCGCAGCAGCACCACGGCGCCGGCGCTCGCCACGATCACCGGAACCAGCGGCGGCAGCATGCCTGTGAGGGCGCCGTGGCCGCCGAGATGGGCGATGAAGCGTCCGATGATGATCAGCGCGCCGGCGCCGGCGATGAAGCCGAGCAGCACCAGCACGCGGCGGCGATCGTCGCGGAAACGGCTCTCGAGGAAGGACTGTTCGACGAACGCATCCACGAGCCGCGCCGTCCAGCGCGTCACCGCGACCGGTTTCAGCTCGAGTTGGCTTTCGTCGAAAGCGGCTGGAAACGCGCCTGAATGCGTGATCATCAATGTCCGTCCGGTCCCGGACATAGGTATAGGGCGATAGCCGTTGACAAAGCCCTAGCGGGTTGTGGCGGGAAATTTAACAGCCGCTAACCATACGGCCGGTGCCGATCAGGCTTTTCAGGCCCGGCAGGACGGCCGGCCTGAAGCGCCGATGCCGGTCATGCCTCGGCGGCCCGCTTTTGCTGCTCCTCGTCCCAGGTGGGCTCGAGGCCGCGGCCGGTCTCGAGGAAGCTCTTGAGGCTCGACAGCACCGCCGGCCAGCCCTTGGAGATCATGCCGAACATGCGGCTGCCTTGCTCGAACTCGTCGTGGGTCACGGTGAGCCGCGTCTGATCCTTGAACGGTTCGAGCACGAAAGTGACGCGCGACGGCTTTTCGTCGGGCAGGTCCTTGTAGAGCGGCTTCCAGCCGTAGACGAGGCGGCGCGGCGGATCGCTTTCGATGATCGGGTCGTCGTGCGCCTTGCGCCCGGCCGGGTTGAACGCGGTCATGCGCCCGCCGGCCTTCGCGCCGGCCTCGACGCGATAGCCGAACCAGTATTTCTCGGTGAGGTCCGGTTTCGTGAGCGCCGCCCAGACCTTCTCCGGCGGTGCGGCGATGTAGGTGACGTAGACGAAGGCCGGCCTGGTCATAATGGTTACTCCTTGAATGCGACGTCGCCGGTCTCCAGCAGCGACTTCAAATTCGACACGACCTTCGGCCAGCCGCCCGACACCGCGGCGATGAACTTGTCGCCTTCGCCTTCGAGCACGTGATGGATGGTGAGCTTGACCGCCTTGCCGCCGAAGTCCGGATAATATGCGGCCAGCTCGATTTCGAACGTGCAGCGCGACGAGCCCTCCGCCTTCAGTTCCGGCTTGAACTCGTTGCGCCAGCGGATGACGAGGCGGCGCGGCGGGTCGGCCTCGAGGATTTCGCCGCTGTCGGCGACGCGGCCATCCGCGAACCGCAGCGCCCAGGGCGAGCCGGCCTTGAAGTCGCATTCGGCGGTCATGCCGAACCAGTATTTGCGGATCGTGTCTGGATCGGTCAGCGCCGCCCACAGCTTTTCCGGCGTGGTGCGGATGTAGGTGACGTAGACGAAGCTCGGTTTACTCATCGGACTGCTCCAGCGCGTTCTTCATGTCGGCGAGCGCCTGCAAGCGGCCGCGCTCGAATTTCCCGATCCAGCGCTCGCCGATCTCGTGGATCGGCACCGGATTGAGATAGTGCAGCTTCTCGCGGCCGCGCTTGACGGTCGCGACGAGGTTCGCCTCCTCCAGAATGGCGAGGTGCTTGCTCACCGCCTGCCGCGTCATGACGAGCCGCGCGCAGAGCTGGCCGAGCGTCTGCCCGTTCTCGGCGCGCAGCCGGTCGAGCAGTTCGCGGCGGCTTGCATCGGCGAGCGCCCGGAACACCGCGTCCATGGCGTCGATCGTCATGGACCCTTATATGCAACCTTTTGGTTGCCTGTCAAGCACCCTCGGCGCGGAACCGGGTTCCCGCCATCGCGTTGCTGTGCGCATGGCGCGGAACGGCAAACCCGGCGACGGCGGCAATGGCGGGGCGAAAGGCCGCCGCCGCGGGATTTCCGACCACGAGGTGGAGGACGTCGAGGAACTGTCGACGCCGCGCACGCCGGTCATCTACGAAGTGGTGCGGCGGCTGGGCGACGAGGAGATGGAGCGTCCCCTCGTCTCGCTGTGGTGGTCGGGGCTCGCCGCCGGCCTCTCGATCAGCTTCTCGCTGCTGGCGCAGGCAATCCTGCGCGAGCATCTGCCCGACGCGCCGTGGCGCGACCTCATCGCCGGCTTCGGCTACAGCCTCGGCTTCCTGATCGTCGTGCTCGGCCGCCAGCAGCTCTTCACCGAAAGCACGATCACCGCGGTGCTGCCGGTGCTGAAGGACTTCTCCGCCGGCAATGCCTGGCGCATGGCGCGGCTGTGGGCGATCGTGCTGGCCGCGAACCTCGCCGGCACGCTGTTCGCCGCGGTGTTCTGCACCTATTTCCCGGTCATCCCCGATGCGCTCACCGAGGCCATGCTCGCCATCAGCCGCGAGATGGCGAAGCTCACCTGGTGGGAGATGTGTTTCCGCGGCGTGTCGTCCGGCTTCATCATCGCCGCGATGGTGTGGATGCTGCCGGCGGCGGAGAGCGCCAAAGTGCCGGTGATCACGCTGATGACCTGGCTGATCTCGGTCGGCGGCTTCACCCACGTCATCGCCGGCAGCATGGAGGCCTATCTTCTGGTTTTCGCCGGCGACTGGGAGTGGTGGCGGTTCGTCACGTCGTTTTTCGTGCCGGTGCTGATCGGCAACATGGTCGGCGGCACGGCTTTGTTCGCGCTCATCTCCTACGCGCAGGTGATGGAGGAGATCTGAGACTCACTGATTGACGCAGGTGCCGACATAGGCGTTCGGATTGCCGGCGCCGGGCGCGCTGCTCTGGCCGACGCAACGCGTCGCGCGGTCCTGGAACGTCTCCGTGCCGTTCGGGCCGGACGGCGAGATCACCGGCGACTGCGGCACCACCTGCCCCGTCTGCGGCACGACCAGCGGCGGCGACTGGCGCGGTTCCACGACATGCCGATGCTGCTGCGGGATGGGCTCAACGCGATTGTGCGAGCCGCGTGGCGATTTGTATTTCGGCGGCAGCCACGGCGTCGGCAGTTCCTCCGGATATCCGGGCTCGGGACGCATGATGTTGTAGTCACGCTCCGATTGCGCATGCGCATAGCCCGGCGCGAACAGTGCGGCAGCCATTGCCATGACGAGGATCGGGCGCATGGGACTCCACATAGGCATGCGCGCGGCCGGCTTCTACTCCTCCGGCGCGTCGACGATCGGGTCGTAGCGGGAGGCGTCGAGCCCCAGCAGGTTCCACGATTGCTCCATGTGCGGCGGCAGCGGCGCCGACACGTCGATGACGCCGCCGCGCGGATGCGGCACCGCGATGCGCCGCGCCAACAGATGCAGCCGGTCCTGGATGCCGCCGGGGAACTCCCAGTTCTCGATATTGAAGTATTTGGGGTCGCCGACGATCGGATGGCCGATATGCGCCATGTGCGCGCGCAATTGGTGCGTGCGGCCGGTGACCGGCTTCAGCGACACCCAGGCAAGCTTCTGCGCCGAGGTCTCGACCACCGCGTAATAGGTCACGGCGTGCACGGCGTCCTTCTCGCCGTGCTCGGCGACGCGCATGAACGAGTCCTCCTCGACCTCCTGCTTGGTGAGATAGGTCGAGATGCGGCCTTGCTGCGGCCGCGGCACGCCGGCCACCAGCGCCCAGTAGGTCTTGCGCGCCGAACGGGAACGGAAGGTCTTGGCGAGCGCGGCCGCGGCAAACCGCGTCTTGGCGACGAGCAGGCAGCCGGCCGTGTCCTTGTCGAGCCGGTGCACGAGGCGCGGGCGCTGCGCGTCGGGATGACCGCCGCGCAAGGCGCCAAGCATGCCGTCGATGTGCCGCGTCGTGCCGGAGCCGCCCTGCACGGCCAGGCCCATCGGCTTGTTCAGCACCATCACGTCGTCGTCCTCGTAGAGCGTGATGCCCTTGAGGAAGGCACGATCCTTCTGCGCCTGCGGGGCGTCGTCGCGCACCGGCGGCGGCGCCAAAGTCAGCGGCGGAATGCGGACCGACTGGCCGGCCTCGAGCCGCGCCTTCGGCTCGGTGCGGCGGCCGTTCACCCGCACTTCGCCTTTGCGGATAATGCGCTGGATATGGCTGAAGGACAGGCCGGGAAACCGCGCCTCGAAGAAGCGGTCGACGCGCATGTTGTTCTCGTCGGCGGAGACCGAGACGGTCTGCACGGCGGTCGGCACTTCACCCTCCCCCCGCGAGCTCTTGCGAGCGGCGGGGAGGGTCGGCGGCATCCTCTCTCTCTCTCCGTCATCCTGAGGTGGCCGGCGAAGCCGGCCCTCGAAGGAGGACGGCGTGTCCACACGGCGCACCGCCTGCCGCTCCAGGTGATGCCCGCCGCCGCCCTTCGAGGCGCGCGACGCGCGCACCTCAGGGTGACGGCTCGCAGGCCGGTCGTCGTCCCGTTGAAACCGACGCGGTCCTTTGCCCGCGCGCTTCCCACCCTCGCCTTTGCCGAAGCGCGCGGCGCCGCGCGTGCCCCGCGTCTGCTGCCGCGGACCCGCCTCGCGCCGTCCGCCGCCCGGCTGGCGCGGGCCTCCTTTGCCTCGACTCATGTCCGTCCTTTGAATGTCATTCGCCGCCGCGCTCTTTGCGCAGCTTGGCCCAATAGTCGAGCCTTTTCCTGATCTCCCGCTCGAAGCCGCGCTCCGGCGGGTCGTAGAACTGCTGCCGCGGCAGCGCCTCGGGGAAATAGTTCTGGCCCGAAAACGCTTCCTCCTGATCGTGGTCGTAGGCGTAGCCGCGGCCGTAGCCTTCGTCTTTCATCAAATTCGTCGGCGCGTTGAGGATATGCTTCGGCGGCAGGAGCGAACCCGCCTCCTTCGCCACCTGCTTCGCCGCGCCATAGGCGACGTAGGCCGCGTTCGACTTCGGCGCCGTCGCGCAATAGAGCACGGCCTGCGCGATGGCGAGCTCGCCTTCCGGCGAACCAAGGAAGTCGTAGGCATCCTTCGCCGCATTGGCGATGACGAGCGCCTGCGGATCGGCAAGCCCGATATCCTCGATCGCCATGCGCACGACGCGCCGCGCGATATAGAGCGGCGGCTCACCGGCATCGAGCATGCGCGCGAGATAATAGAGCGCCGCGTCGGGATCGGAGCCACGCACCGACTTGTGCAGCGCGCTGATGAGATTGTAGTGGCCGTCCTGCGCCTTGTCGTAGATCGGCGCGCGGCGCTGCACGATGTCCTGGAGCTTCTTCTGGTCGAACACCTCGCCAGCGCGGGCGGCGCGCCACACTTCCTCGGCCAAAGTCAGCGAGGCGCGGCCGTCGCCGTCCGCCATGCGCACGAGCGAGGCGCGAGCATCGGCATCGAGCGGCAGCGGCCGGCCCTCGATCTCCTCGGCGCGCGCCAGAAGCTTCTCGACCGCCACGGCGTCGAGCGAGCGGAACACCAGTACACGGGCACGCGATAACAATGGCGCGTTCAGTTCGAAAGACGGGTTCTCGGTCGTGGCGCCAACCAGGACGATTGTGCCGTCCTCCATCACCGGCAGGAAACTATCCTGCTGGGCGCGGTTGAAGCGGTGAATCTCGTCGACGAAGAGCAGCGTGCCCTGCCCCAGCTCGCGGCGGCGCCGCGCCTCCTCGAACACCTTCTTCAGGTCGGCGACGCCGGTGAAGATCGCCGAGATCTGCTCGAAGTGCAGGTCGGTCGCCTGCGCCAAAAGCCGCGCCACCGTGGTCTTGCCGGTGCCCGGCGGACCCCAGAACACGAGTGAGCCGAGCGAGCGCGTCGCGAGCATCCGCGTCAGCGCGCCGTCCGGCCCGAGCAGATGGTCCTGGCCCACGACCTCGTCGAGCTTTTGCGGACGCAGCCGGTCGGCCAAGGGACGCGGCGCGTCCTTGTCGAGACCGGCGGCCGCGAACAAACTCGGGCCGCTCGCTTTGCCGCGGGGCGCCATCAAATGCCTTCTTCCTTCTCCCCGCTTGCGGGGAGAAGGTGGCGAGGACCGCAGGTCCGAGCCGGATGAGGGGCGAGACGCATATCGAGCACCAAAGTAGCAGCCCCTCACCCGGCGCGCTATTCGCGCGCCGACCTCTCCCCGCAGGTGGGGAGAGGTGAAGAAGGGAATTACCCGCTGAACACCGCCGAAATCCGACGGCCGCCGCGCTGGATGGTGACGCGCCACGACCGCGCCGACGCCTCGCTCACCTTCTCGAGGTCCTGCGTCCGCTCGATCTTCTCGCCGTTGACGTCGACGATGACGTCGCCGGGTTGGAAACCGAACCGAGCCGCGATCGAATTGTCCGGCACGTCGAGCACGACGACGCCCGAATCGCCGTTCTGGATCTGCAACTGGTCGGCCAGCGCCGGCGAGAGATTGGCGACGCGGGCCCCGGTGAAGGGCGAGCGGCCGCGAATGGCGATCTCGTCGCGCGGCCGGTCCGGCGCCAGTTCGAGCGCGACGCTTGCCGTGGTCTCCTTGCCGCCGCGCATGAAGACGAGCTTGGCCGTGCCGCCGAGCGGCTGCGTAGCGAAGCGATAGTCGAAGGCGTTCGGATCATCGACGCCCTGCCCGTCGACCGAGACGATCAGATCGCCGGCCTTCAGCCCCGCTTTCGCCGCCGGGCTGCCGGGCAGCACATTGGCGACCAGCGCGCCGGCAGGGCGTTTGAGGCCGAGGCTGTCGGCGATGTCCGGCGTCACGGCCTGCAGCTTGGCGCCGAGCCAGGGCCGCTGCACGGCGCTGCCGCCGCTCCTGGCCGAGGCAACCACCACGCGCACCATGTTGGCCGGAATGGCGAACCCGATGCCCTGCCAACCGCCGGAGCGCGAATAGATGGCACTGTTGATGCCGACGAGCTTGCCCGCCATGTCGATCAGCGCGCCGCCGGAATTGCCGGGATTGATGGCGGCGTCGGTCTGGATGAAGAACTGGTAGTCGCTGGTGCCGACCTCGGTGCGGGCGAGCGCCGAGACGATGCCGTGCGTGACGGTCTGGCCGACGCCGAAGGGGTCGCCGATGGCGAGCACGACGTCGCCGACCTGGAGCGCGTCGGAATTGCCGAGTTCGAGCGAGGGCAGGCGCGCGTTGCCATCCTTGATCCTGAGCACGGCGAGATCGCTGCGCTTGTCCTTGAGCACGATCTGCGCCTCGAACTCGCGCTTGTCGTTGAGCGCGACCTTGACCTCGTCGGCGCCCTCGATGACGTGCACGTTAGTGACGATCAGGCCGGACGGGTCAACGATGACGCCGGAGCCGAGCGAGCGCTGCACCTGCGGCCGGCCGCCGGGCAGGCCGCCGCCGAAGAATTGGCGGAAGATCGGGTCGTCGAACAGCGGATTGCGGTTCTGCACCACCTTGGCGGCGTAGACGTTGACCACCGCCGGGGCGACCTTCTTGACCAGCGGCGCGTAGGAGAGCTGCAGCTCGGCCTGCGAGGCGGGCACGCGGCGCTCCTGCGCCCAGACCGGGCTGGCAAGGACGGCGGCGAGAGCGGCTGCAAGGGTCAACTGCCTGATCATGTCTGTCGGGGTCCTGCGGCGGGTTCCACCTGATATACGGGGTGCCTTGGCCGAATAATGGCGGCCCGGCGCCAGCCTATGCAATAACGCCGCGCGCGAACACGAGGAACGCCTCCGGAGCCCCCACCCCATGAAAGCCGTCGGCTACACCCAGTCCCTGCCCGTCAGCGACCCGAACGCCCTCGCCGACTTCACCGCCGAGAGGCCCTCCCCCGGCCCGCGCGACCTCTTGGTCGCGGTCAGGGCCGTGTCGGTCAACCCGGTCGACACCAAGGTGCGCATGCGCGCCCGCCCAGCCGCCGGCGAGCCGCCGAAAATCCTCGGCTACGACGCCGCGGGGGTGGTCGAGGCGGTCGGTTCCAGCGTGACGCTGTTCAAGCCGGGCGACGAGGTGTTCTACGCCGGCTCGATCGCCAGGCCCGGCACCAACAGCGAATTCCACCTGGTCGATGAGCGCATCGTGGGCAGGAAGCCGAAATCGCTGTCATTCGCACGGGCGGCGGCGCTGCCGCTGACCTCGATCACCGCCTGGGAGATGCTGTTCGACCGTTTCGGCGTCGCGCCCGGCAAGACGCCGGACGGCCGCGTCCTCCTCGTCATCGGCGGCGCCGGCGGCGTCGGCTCGATGATGATCCTGCTGGCCAAGAAGCTGACCGCGCTGACCGTCATCGCCACCGCCTCGCGCGCCGAGACGCGCGACTGGTGCGTGAAGCTGGGCGCCGACCACGTCATCGACCACAAGAAGCCGCTCGCCGGCCAGCTCAAGGCGATAGGTCACCCGCAAGTTGCTCTGATCGCCGGCATTTCCGGCACCGACACGTCGTTTCCGCAGGTTCCGGATATCATCGCGCCGTTCGGCAAGTTTGCGCTGATCGACGACCCGAAGGCGATCGACATTGGGCCGCTCAAGCGCAAGGCGGCCTCGGTGCACTGGGAATCGATGTTCACGCGCGCGATCTTCGAAACGCCGGATATGATCGGGCAGCACAAGCTGCTCAACGAGGTGTCGGCGATGATCGACGGCGGGCTGCTGGTGACGACGGCGGCGCAGGAGCTCTCGCCAATCAACGCCGCGAACCTGCGCAAGGCGCATGCACAGATCGAGAGCGGCACCACCATCGGCAAGGTGGTGCTGGCGGGGTGGTGAGGCTGCTTCTTCACCTCTCCCATAGGGAGAGGTCGGCGCACGAAGTGCGCCGGGTGAGGGGTTACAACGTCCGAGAGTCAGGCCCCCCTCACCCCAACCCTCTCCCCAACGGGGAGAGGGAGTTCGCCGTGCCTGTGGCCGCCCCTACTCCTGCGCCGGCACGGTGCGCAGATATGCGATGATGTCCCTGATGTCGCCGTCGGTCATGTGCGCGTAATAGCCGAAGCCCATCGGCGGCTTGAGATGCTGGCCGTCCTTGTCGACGCCGGTGGTGATCGCGGTCTTGATCTGCGCGTCGGTCCAGGAGCCGATGCCCTTGGTCTTGCTCGGGGTGATGTTACGCGAGACCGACTTCCCCCACGGCCCGGGGAATTCCATGCCGCCTTTGCCGTAGTCCTTCCAGTCGTGCCCCTTCGGGCCCATCGGCGTGTGGCACTCGAAGCAGTGGCCGATCGTGACGAGGTAGAAGCCGTGCTTCACCGGGTCCTTCATCATGGCCTCGGTGTACTTTGCCTCGGCGCCGGGCGGGGTCTGGGACTTGGCCGGGAAGCGGTAGACCGGGTCCGGCACCTTGTTCTTGATCGGCTGGAGCGTGCGCAGATAGGCGACGATGGCGTCCATGTCACGGTCGGTGACGATCTTATAGAAGCCGACCGGCATCACCGCCGCGATCGGCACGCCGTTCGGCCGCTCTCCGGTGCGCAGGAGATGCTTGATCTGGTCGTCGGTCCAGGCGCCGATGCCGGTCTCCTTGTCCTCGGTGATGTTCGGCGCGGTCACCTTGAACGGCGGCTCGTCCCACGACAGCCCGCCCGAGAAATGCTTACCGGGAATGTCGCCCTGCGGGCCTTTCGGCGAATGGCAATTGCCGCAAGTCAGGATGGTGTTGACGAGGTAGTCGCCGCGCTTGACCAGATCGGATTGCGCCTGCGCGGCGCCGGACAGCGCCATTGCCAGCCCCGCGGCCAGCACGAACGTGCGAACCATTGTTGTCTCTCCCCTGCCCCTGTTCCGGGACGCGCTTCTTGTTGCAGGGAGCATGCTACCGCGACTTGGCGTATGTCGCCAATGCGGCGTTCCGCCGTGCACAGGCACTCGCGGGTTCCACCGGCCAACGAAAAAGGGCGGCCTTGGCTGGCCGCCCTTTCGCTATTCCAAAACCCGGCTCGGCGATCAGGCCGCGGGTGCGGTCTCCTCGGCGGCGGCCTTGACCTGCACCGGCCCGGAGTCCTTGCCTTTGGCCTCGACGTCGCGGTCGACGAACTCGATCACCGCGCGCGGGGCGTTGTCGCCGTAGCGGAAGCCGGCCTTCATGATGCGGGTATAGCCGCCGTGCCGCTCCTTGTAGCGCGGCGCCAGCACCTCGAAGAGCTTCTTGACCTGCGCCACGTCGCGGATCTCGGAGATAGCCTGGCGGCGCGCGGCGAGGCCGCCCTTCTTGCCGAGCGTGATCAGCTTCTCGACCACCGGGCGAAGCTCCTTCGCCTTCGGCAGCGTCGTCATGATCTGCTCGTGCTTGATCAGGCTCGCGGCCATGTTGGCGAACATCGCCTTGCGGTGAGCGGGCTTCTTGCCGAGCTTCCTGTGAACCTTGCCGTGACGCATCGATACAATTCCTTATGTCTCTGTGTCACGACGGTTCGCCGGACAGGATGCGGGTGGGCTTCCCGCGTTCGCCCAATCAAAGCCGCAGCCGAAGATGCTGGCCGCAGCCGAAACGTAAGTCTTAGTAGTGATCCTCGAAGCGCTTGGCGAGCTCCTCGATGTTCTCCGGCGGCCAGCCCGGCACTTCCATGCCGAGATGAAGGCCCATCTGCGCCAGCACTTCCTTGATCTCGTTGAGCGACTTGCGGCCGAAGTTCGGCGTGCGCAGCATCTCGGCTTCCGTCTTCTGCACGAGATCGCCGATGTAGACGATGTTGTCGTTCTTCAGGCAGTTGGCCGAACGCACGGACAACTCGAGCTCGTCGACCTTCTTGAGGAAGGCCGGATTGAAAGCGAGATCCGGGATCGTCTCCGCGGCCTCCGCCTTGCGCGGCTCCTCGAAATTGACGAACACGTTGAGCTGGTCCTGCAGGATGCGCGCCGCGTAAGCGAGCGAATCCTCGGGTGACACCGCGCCGTTGGTCTCGATGGTCATGGTCAGCTTGTCGTAGTCGAGGATCTGGCCCTCGCGGGTGTTCTCGACCTTGTAGGAGACCTTTTTGACCGGCGAATAGAGGCTGTCGACCGGGATGAGACCGATCGGCGCGTCCTCGGGACGGTTGCGCTCGGCCGGCACGTAGCCCTTGCCGGTGTTGACGGTGAACTCCATGCGGATCTCGGCGCCCTCGTCGAGGGTGCACAGGATGAGGTCCGGATTGAGCACGACCACGTCGCCGACCGTCTGGATGTCACCGGCGGTCACCGTACCCGGACCCTGCTTCTTCACCACCATGCGCTTGGGACCCTCGCCCTGCATCTTGATGGCGATGTCCTTGATGTTGAGCACCATGTCGGTGACATCCTCGCGCACGCCGGCGATCGAGGAGAACTCGTGCAACACGCCGTCGATGTGCACCGACTGCACCGCCGCTCCCTGGAGCGACGACAGAAGGATGCGGCGCAAGGCGTTGCCGAGCGTGACGCCGAAGCCGCGCTCGAGCGGCTCGGCCACGACCGTCGCGGTGCGCGCGGCGTCCATGCCCGGCGTCACGTTGAGCTTGTTCGGCCTGATCAATTCCTGCCAATTTTTCTGAATCACGTCTTCACCTTTCCGCGGCGCAAGGCTGCCCCTCGCGCAACCCCACCCGCCATGTGGGGGACATCTCAGGCGGACGGCGGACGGCCCGGGGCACGTCCGCCTCTCGAATTAAAACTCAGACGCGACGACGCTTGCGCGGCCGGCAACCGTTGTGCGGGATCGACGTCACGTCACGGATCGAGGTGATCGTGAAGCCGGCCGACTGCAGCGCGCGCAGCGCCGATTCGCGGCCCGAACCCGGACCCGACACCTCGACCTCGAGGGTGCGCATGCCGTGCTCCTGCGCCTTCTTGCCGGCGTCCTCGGCCGCGACCTGCGCGGCATAGGGCGTCGACTTGCGCGAGCCCTTGAAGCCCATGGTCCCCGACGACGACCAGGCGATCGTGTTGCCCTGGGCGTCGGTGATGGTGATCATGGTGTTGTTGAACGAGGCGTTCACGTGCGCCACGCCCGAGGCGATGTTCTTGCGCTCGCGCCGGCGGACGCGGGTGGCTTCCTTACCCATTCTCGATCCCTTTCACGGCGCTGCGTTCGACGCGCGCCCAGTTCAAACTGCGTCCGATCAGGCGGTCTTCTTCTTGCCGGCGATAGTCTTGGCCGGGCCCTTGCGGGTACGCGCATTGGTGTGCGTGCGCTGGCCGCGCACCGGCAGGCCCTTGCGATGGCGCAGGCCGCGATAGCAGCCGAGATCCATCAAGCGCTTGATGTTCATCGCGACTTCACGGCGCAGGTCGCCCTCGACCATATGGTCGCGGTCGATCAATTCGCGAATCTGGAGAACCTCGGCGTCGGTCAGTTGCGACACCCGCCGTTCCATCGGCAGGTTGAGGGTGGTCACGATGTCCTTGGCGGTCTTCTGGCCGATGCCATGGATATATTGCAGCGCAATAACGACGCGCTTGTTGGTCGGAAGGTTGACGCCCGCGATACGAGCCACGACTGCTCTCTCCTGTTAAGCCTGTTGCCGGCCGGCGGCGACGAGCGCGCCGATTTCTTGTGGTCCCGCAAAGGGATGGCACAAAACAGTGCACGACACCCGGCCCCGCCGCTCTGGGACCCGGCATCGCGCCAAACTCCTGGATACCCCGGTTATTAGGGGATTCATCTGGCCCTCGTCAAGCGTTTGGCGCGGGTTTTGCGTGTTCCTGAGCGGCCGGCTGCACGGCCCCTCTTGGCCGCCGGACGGCCGGCCTTCTTGCGCGAGGCGGCGGCAGCTTTCGCGGTCCGCTTGCGGCCTTTGCGGCCCGCCGGACGGCCTGCCGCCTTGGCGCGGGAACTCTTGACCCGCCGCTTGGCCGCCCGGCCCCGGGCGGTCTTGGCCTTGGCCGCGCGGCCGCGGCTCGCCCCGCGTCCGGACGTCTTGGCCCGGGCCCGGGAGGGGCGTGCCGGCGCCAGCAGGGCGTCGATCGCCTTGGTCACCGCATCGATGGGCGCCATGCCGTCGACGGTCTTGAGCTGCCCCGTGCGGGCGTAATAGTCGGCCAGGGGGGCCGTCTGGGCGCGGTAGGCCTCGAGACGCTTCTTGAGCGCCTCGGCATTGTCATCGGCCCTGACCTTCTCGCCGCGGGCGGTCATCTGGGCGACGCGCGTCTCGATACGCTTGATCAGGATGGTCTCGTCGACTTTCAGCTCGATCACGCCGTCGAGCTTCAACCCGCGCTCGTCCAGCAGCCGGTCGAGCGCCTCGGCCTGCGCCACGGTGCGCGGGAAGCCGTCGAGGACGAATCCACGCCTGGCGTCCGCCTGACCGATGCGGTCGGCGATAATCGCGACCACCACCTCGTCGGGGACCAGATCGCCGCGGTCCATGATCGCCTTGGCGCGCAAGCCGACCGGCGTGCCCGCCGCCACCGCGGCCCGGAGCATGTCGCCGGTCGAGAGCTGCACGATGCCGTACTTCGCCACCAGCCGCTGCGCCTGCGTGCCCTTCCCCGCCCCCGGCGGGCCGAGCAGGATCAGTCTCATCGATTGCGCCCCCGCAATTTCGACCGCTTGATCAGACCTTCGTATTGATGCGCCAGCAGGTAGCCCTGGATCTGCGCGACCGTATCCATCGTGACGCTGACCACGATCAGCAGCGAGGTGCCGCCGAAATAGAACGGCACCGCGGCGTAGGAGATCAGGATTTCCGGGATCAGGCACACGATCGCCAGATAGAGCGCGCCGACCACGGTGATGCGCGACAGCACGTAGTCGATGTACTCCGCGGTGCGCTCTCCCGGCCGGATGCCCGGAATGAAACCGCCGTGTTTCTTCAGGTTGTCCGCCGTCTCGGTCGGATTGAACACGACCGCGGTATAGAAGAACGTGAAGAAGACGATCAGGCCGATGTAGAGAATCAGGAACAGCGGCCGGCCGTGACCGAGCAAGGTCGTCACCGTCGTCAGCCAGCCGGGGCCCTGCCCCGCGTTGAAGTTGGCGACCGTGGTCGGCAACAACAGCAGCGACGAGGCGAAGATCGGCGGGATGACGCCCGAGGTGTTGAGCTTGAGCGGCAGGTGCGAGGACTGGCCCTCGAACATGCGGTTGCCGACCTGGCGCTTGGGGTACTGGATCAGCAGCCGGCGCTGCGCCCGCTCCATGAACACGATGAAGGCAATGACGGCGACCGCCATCACCATGACGATGAGGATGAGGCCGGTCGACAGCGCGCCCTGACGGCCGAGCTCTAGGGTGCCGGCGATGGCCGACGGCAATTGCGCGACGATGCCGGCGAGGATGATCAGCGAAATGCCGTTGCCGATGCCGCGCGAGGTGATCTGCTCGCCGAGCCACATCAGGAACATTGTGCCGCCGGTCAGCGTGATCGTGGTCGACATCAGGAAGAAGACGCCCGGATGCGACACGACGTTGCCGGTGCCTTCCAGACCGATGGCGATGCCGTAGGACTGCACCGCTGCCAGACCCACTGTGAGATACCGCGTGTACTGGTTCATGATTTTGCGGCCGGCCTCGCCCTCTTTCTTCAGGGCCTCGAGCGTCGGCGATACCGTCGTCATCAGCTGGATGATGATCGAGGCGGAGATGTAAGGCATGATGTTCAGGGCGAAGATCGCCATCCGGTGGATGCCGCCACCGGAGAACATGTTGAACATGCCGAGGATGCCACCCGACTGGGTGTTGAAGATCTGCTCCCACGCGGCGGGATCGATGCCGGGCAACGGGATATAAGTGCCGAGCCGGTAGACCAGCAGCGCGCCGACCGTGAACCAGATGCGCTTCTTGAGCTCTTCGGCCTTGGCGAGCGCCGAGAAGTTGAGATTGGCCGCCAGTTGTTCCGCCGCCGAAACCATCGTTCGCTCCTGCCGCCGCGCCCGCCTCGCCGCCGGCTGCCCGGATCGGGCCCGTTCCGGTCGACACAGGCCCCTACATAGGCACTGCGTCACTCGTTCAATAGTCGGAAAGGTGCGGCCCGACCGTCGCGGCCGGTCGCGCCTTCCTATTCGGCCTCGGCGGCCTTCTTCTTCGGCTTCTTCGCCTTCGGCGCTTCCTCGGCCTCCGGCGCCGGCGCCAGGATCTTCACCGACCCGCCCGCCTTCTCGATCGCCTCGCGCGCCGACTTCGACGCGCCCCAGACCGCGAATTCAGCCTTGGCCTTGAACTCGCCATTGCCGAGCAGCTTCACGCCGGCCTTCTCGCGCCGCATCAGACCGGCCTTGACCATGGCGGCGGCGTCGATCGGCGCCTTGATGTCGATGAAGCCGGCGTCGATCGCCGCCTGCACCTTGCCGAGGTTGACCTCGTTGAGCTTGACGGCGAACGGCGTGTTGCGGAAGCCGCGCTTCGGCAGGCGGCGATGCAGCGGCATCTGGCCGCCCTCGAAGCCCTTGATGCGCACGCCGGTGCGCGCGGTCTGGCCCTTGCCGCCGCGGCCTCCGGTCTTGCCCATGCCGGAGCCAATGCCGCGGCCGATGCGCATGCGATTCTTGCGCGAGCCGGCATTGTCGGCGATCTGGTTGAGTTTCATCGTCCTGTCCTCGACCTCTCATTTGTCATGGCCGGGCTTGTCCCGGCCATCTCGATCAGCGAGGCACTGCCCGCTCGATCGGGGTCACCGGGACAAGCCCGGTGACGACAGAAATCACTTCTTCCCGCCCACCACGCGGACGAGATGCTGCACCTTGCGGATCATGCCGTGCGTCGACGGATTGTCCGGCAACTCGCGCACGCGGCCGATCTTGTTCAGACCGAGCCCGACCAGTGTCTGGCGCTGGTCGAAATGCTTGCGCAGCGGGCTCGCGATCTGCTCGACCTTGATCTTCTTTGCCTGGGCCATGGATTACTCCGCCGTCGCTTCCGCCTCGCCGCCCTCGCGGCGGCGCGACTGCAGCGTGGAAACCTTGATGTTGCGGCGCGCAGCGACCGAACGCGGCGAGTCCTGATGCTTCAACGCATCGAAGGTCGCGCGCACCACGTTGTACGGGTTCGACGAGCCGAGCGACTTGGCCACCACGTCCTGCATGCCGAGGGTCTCGAACACGGCGCGCATCGGGCCGCCGGCGATGATGCCGGTTCCCGGAGGCGCCGCGCGCAGGAACACCTTGCCGGCGCCGTGACGGCCGGCGACGTCGTGATGCAGGGTGCGGCCCTCGCGCAGCGGCACGCGGGTCAACCCGCGCTTGGCGGCTTCAGTGGCCTTGCGGATCGCCTCCGGCACCTCACGCGCCTTGCCGTGACCGAAGCCGACGCGGCCCTTCTGATCGCCGACCACCACCAGCGCGGCGAAGCCGAAACGACGGCCGCCCTTGACCACCTTGGCCACGCGGTTGATGTGGACAAGCTTGTCGATGAACTCGCTCGGCTCGCGCTCCTCGCGCTGGCCGCGTTCCCGATCCCGTCGCGCTTCACGTGCCATGTGTTTTTTCCCTTCGCATCATCTTATCCGAAAGCCGGTTCCTACTTTTCGGGATGATGCGATCTTCCGTTAGAAGTTGAGTCCGCCCTCACGGGCGGCTTCGGCCAGCGCCTTGATGCGGCCGTGATAGATGTAACCGCCGCGGTCGAACACGACGTCCTTGATGCCCTTGGCGGCGGCGCGCTCGGCGAGCAGCTTGCCGACTTCCTTGGCCGCCGCGATGTTGGCGCCTGTCTTGCTCTTCTCGCGCAACGTCTTCTCCAACGACGAGGCCGCGGCGAGCGTCTCGCCCTTGATGTCGTCGATGAGCTGCGCGTGGATATGCTTGGACGAGCGGAACACCGACAGGCGCGCCCGGCCGTTCTTGATGCCGGCAAGCTTGACCTTGCGTCGCACCGACGCCGTCCGCCGCGCGGTCCGGTCCTTCAAATTCGTCATGGCGCAAGCCCTCTACTTCTTCTTGCCTTCCTTGCGGAAGATGTATTCGCCGGCGTACTTCACGCCCTTGCCCTTGTACGGCTCGGGCGGACGGAAGCCGCGCAATTCCGCCGCCACCTGGCCGACCTGCTGCTTGTCGATGCCGGTGATGACGATCTCGGTCGGCTTCGGCGTCGCGATCGCGATGCCCTGCGGGATCGGAAAATTGACGTCGTGCGAGAAGCCGAGCTGCAGGTTGAGCTGCTTGCCCTGCACCGCCGCGCGATAGCCGACGCCGGTGATCTCAAGCTTCTCCTCGAAGCCCTTGGTGACGCCGGCGATCAGGTTGTTCACCAGGGTGCGCGAGGTGCCCCACTGCGAGCGCGCGCGCTTGGTCTCGTGACGCGGCTCCACCTTGATCGCGCTCTTGTCGAGGCTGACGGCGACGTCGTCGTGCAGCACGACCTGAAGCGCACCCTTGGGGCCCTTCACCTTGACCGTCTGCCCTTCCACGTTGGCGGTGACGCCGGACGGGACGGAGACGGGACGTTTTCCGATACGCGACATCAGAACACCGTGCAGATGATTTCGCCGCCGACATTGGCGTCGCGGGCGTCATGGTCGGCCATCACGCCCTTCGGGGTGGACAGGATGGCGATGCCGAGCCCGTTGTTGATGCGCGGCAGCGCCTTCACCGAAGCGTAGACCCGGCGGCCCGGCTTGGAGACCCGCTCGATCTCGCGGATCACCGGCGTGCCGTCGAAGTACTTGAGCTCGATCTCGAGCTCGGTGCGGCCCGAGGCGTGCGCCACGTTGGCGTAGCCGCGGATGAAGCCTTCGGCCTTGAGCACCTCGGCAACGCGCTCGCGCTGCTTGGAGCCGGGCATCGAGACCTTGGACTTGTTGCGCATCTGCGCGTTGCGGATGCGGGCGATCATGTCGCCGATCGGATCGTTCACAGACATCTCGGCGCCCCCTTACCAGCTCGACTTCACCAGGCCCGGAATGAGGCCTTTGTTACCGAGCTCGCGCAGCGCGATACGGCTGAGCTTGTGTTTGCGGTAGTAGGCGCGCGGACGCCCCGTCAGCTCGCACCGGTTGCGGATGCGGGTGCGCGAGGAATTGCGCGGCAGTTCGGCAAGCTTGAGTGTCGCGGCGAAACGATCCTCCACCGGCAGGCTCTTGTCTTGGACGATGGCCTTAAGCTTGGTCCGGCGGCTGGCGAACTGCTTCGCCATCTTGCGCCTCCGGTTGTTCTTCTCGATCGAACTCTTCTTCGCCATTCGATTAGCTCCTAACGGTTCCGCGTTTGAGGTCGCGCTGATCGCGCCTCACTGCCGGAACGGAAAATTGAATGCCGTGAGCAGCGCGCGCGCCTCGTCGTCCGTCCTGGCGGTCGTGCACACGGTGATGTCGAGGCCCCAGCTGTCGGTGACCTTGTCGAAGTCGATCTCGGGGAACACGATGTGCTCCTTGATGCCGAGCGAATAGTTGCCGCGGCCGTCGAAGCTCTTCGCGTTGAGCCCGCGGAAGTCGCGGATGCGCGGCAGCGCGATGTTCACCAGGCGGTCGATGAAGTCGTACATACGCGCCTTGCGCAAGGTGACCTTGCAGCCGATGGCCTGGCCGTCGCGCAATTTGTAGTTGGCGATCGACTTGCGCGACTTGGTGATGACCGCTTTCTGGCCGGCGATCAGCGAGAGGTCCTGCGAGGCGTTGTCGACCTTCTTGCGGTCGGCCACGCCCTCGCCGATGCCCATGTTGAGTACGACCTTGGTGATCGTGGGCACTTGCATCGGGTTCTTGTAGCCGAACTTCTCGGTCATCTGGCCGCGCACCACCTTGTCGTAGTGCGTGCGCAGGCGCGCGACATAGTCCGACCGCTCGCGCGGCGCCTTGGCCTTGGCCTCGCCGCCCTCTTTCTTGGGCGCCGGCTTTGCAGCCTTCGGCGCCTTCGGAGCGTCGCCCTTCGGCGCGCTGCCCTTGGCCTTCTTGTTCTCGGTCTGCGTATCAGCCATCGATCTCTACCCCGGAGCGCTTCGCGAAGCGCACCTTCTTGCGGTTATCGCCCTCGCCGACGAACTTGAAGCCGACGCGGGTGGGCTTGCCGTCCTTGGGATCGGCCAGCGCTAGGTTGGACAGGTGCACCGCGCCCTCTTTCGAGATGATCCCGCCTTCCTGTTGCGGGGTCTGGCGCTGGTGGCGCTTGACCATGTTGACGCCGCGCACGAGCGCGCGGCTCTCGGCCGGGCGCACCTCGACGACTTCGCCGGTGCGGCCCTTGTCGCGGCCGGTGAGGACGACGACCTTGTCGCCTTTACGGATCTTGGCGGCCATCAGAGGACCTCCGGCGCGAGCGAAATGATCTTCATGTGGTTCTTGGCGCGCAACTCGCGCGGCACCGGCCCGAAGATGCGGGTGCCGACCGGCTCGGCCTGCGCGTTGATCAGCACGGCGGCGTTGCGGTCGAAGCGGATGACCGAACCGTCGGCGCGCTTGATGTCCTTGGCGATGCGGACCACGACGGCCTTCATCACGTCGCCCTTCTTGACGCGGCCGCGCGGGATCGCCTCCTTCACCGAGACGACGATGACGTCGCCGATGGTGGCGTATTTCCGCTTCGACCCGCCGAGCACCTTGATGCACATGACGCGGCGCGCGCCGGAATTGTCGGCGACGTCCAGGTTGGTTTGCATCTGAATCATGATGCGGCTCTTTTCTTCGTT
>DATNBL010000053.1:0-9394 GCA_035571935.1 Pseudolabrys sp. | reverse complement strand
TCCATCTTCTCCATGCCGGCCTCGGTCATGGTGACGGTGCGCTGCTTCTCGTCGACCTCGTAGTCGCCCTTGTCGAGCTGCGGGATGTAAGTGTCGATGGTGTTGTAGAATTCGGAACGGTCGTCGAGCGGGCCGGAGATGATCAGCGGCGTGCGCGCCTCGTCGACCAGGATGGAGTCGACTTCGTCGACGATGGCGTAGACGTGGCCGCGCTGGACCATGTCCTCCATCCGGTACTTCATGTTGTCGCGCAGATAGTCGAAGCCGAGCTCGTTGTTGGTGCCATAGGTGATGTCGCAGTCGTAGGCCTTCTTGCGCTCCTCGTCGTCGATGCCGTGCACGATGACGCCGGTGGTCAATCCGAGGTAGCCGTAGATCTGGCCCATCCATTCGGCGTCGCGCTTGGCGAGGTAGTCGTTGACGGTGACGACGTGGACGCCGCGGCCGGTGAGCGCGTTGAGATAGACCGGCAGCGTGGCGACGAGCGTCTTGCCTTCGCCGGTCTTCATCTCGGAGATCTTGCCCTCGTGCAGGATCATGCCGCCGACCAGCTGCACGTCGAAATGGCGCTGGCCGAGCGTGCGCTTGGCCGCCTCGCGCACGGTGGCGAAGGCCGGCACGAGGAGGTCGTCGAGCGAGATGCCTTCCTCGATCTGCTTCTTGAAATCGGCGGTGCGCGCCTTCAACGCCTCGTCCGACAGCGCCGCGACCTCATTCTCCAGCGCGTTGATGGCGGCGACGCGGGGCTGATAGCTGCGGATGCGGCGCTCGTTGGCGGAGCCGAACAGTTTGCGGGCGACGGCGCCGATCATGGTCTCAAGCTCCTAAACGGGTGGCTGAAGGCGCCCTATCAAGGAGACCGCCGGACTTTGGTTCCGACAGTCCTGAATTCGCGGTCTTTTCGGGCAAATGCGACGCCAAGGGCGCAGGCACGAGCGCTTTCAGCCGAGGTCAGGCGAGAGATAGGAGGGGGTCGGATTGTTGTCAATTACCTGCGCCAAAAGGGGTTTACGGCTTCCGGTCACAGTCTTGTCACGGCCGGGGGACGCCGACGCCATTGCAAAGCCATGGTTGTTGGGTGACAAGTCCGCCGTCCGCGGACAGGACGCGGACCCAAACCTCCCAAGGACCGCCCATGACTCCCCTTTTCGCTGCCGGCCGCCGGACCCCTGCGCGTCTTTTCGCCGCTCTCGCCGCCGGGCTGGCGCTGACGCTTGCCGCCGCGGCACCGTCCTTCGCCGACGATCCGGTCGTCGCCAAGGTCAACGGCACCGAGATCCACCAGAGCGATCTGACCGTCGCCGAGGCGGAGGCGGGGCAGTTGCCGCCGATGTCGCCGGACGCCAAGAAGGACTACCTCGTCCAGTTCGTCGCCGACATGATCCTGGTGTCGCAGGCGGCGAACGAGAAAAAGATGGGCGACACGCCCGAGTTCAAGGCCAAGCTCGATTTCGCGCGCAAGAAGCTGCTCATGGAAACGATCCTGCAGCAGACCGCCAAGGACGCGATGACCGACGCGGCGATGCACAAGGTCTATGACGACGCGGTCAAGACCATGAGCGATGAGCAGGAGGTGCACGCGCGCCATATCCTGATCCGCGCCGCGGCCGGCGACGACAAGGCGAGCAAGGCGGCCGAGGACAAGATCAAGGCGATCATCGCTCGGCTGCAGAAGGGCGAGGACTTCGCCAAGGTCGCGAGCGAGACCACCGAGGACCCGTCGGGGAAAGCAAACGGCGGCGACCTCGGCTACTTCACCAAGGAACAGATGGTGCCGGAATTCGCCGACGTGGCCTTCAAGCTCGACAAGGGCCAGATCTCCGAGCCGGTGCACACGCAGTTCGGCTGGCACGTGATCAAGGTCGAGGACAAGCGCAAGAAGCCTGCGCCGAGCTTCGACGAGGTGAAGCAGCAGATCGAGCAGTATGTCACGCGCAAGGCGCAGGCCGATCTCGTGACCAAGCTGCGCGCCGAAGCCAAGATCGAGAAGATGTACACGGTCGCGCCGCCGGCCGCGCCCGCTCCGGCGGAGGCGCCGAAGAAGTAAGCTCTTTCCGCTCGTCCCCGCGAAAGCGGGGACCCATCGCGGCGCGGCCCAACTGGATTCCCGCTTTCGCGGGAATGAGCGGGCGAAGAAACAATGCCCGGCCCCGCGCCGGGCATTTGTTTTTGTGAGACGGGCATCAAAACTTGTCGTCATGGCCGGGCTTGTCCCGGCCATCACGCTTAGGTAGGCACTGCATTACCCGCCTCATCGGGATCGCCGGGGAACAGGGTGTTCACGCCCGTCTTTGACGGGCGATGCCCGGCGATGACAACTCGCGTGGTGCCTTCCATGTCCACCTCCATCTCCCCCCTCGCCCCGAAGCACGTGCCCGACATGCCGGCGGTCGCCGGCGTGCGCCTTGCCACCGCGCAGGCCGGCATCCGCTACAAGGGCCGCACCGACGTGCTGCTGGCGCTGCTCGATGAGGGCACCGTCGCCGCCGGCGTGTTCACCAAATCGAAGTGCCCGTCGGCGCCGGTCGAATGGTGCCGCGCCAACCTCAAGGGCGCGAAGGCGCGCGCCCTGGTCGTCAACTCCGGCAACGCCAACGCCTTTACCGGCAAAAGCGGCCGCGAGGCCACGAAACTGACGGCGCAGATCGCGGCCAAGACCGCCGGCTGCGCGATCGGCGAGGTCTTCCTCGCCTCGACCGGCGTCATCGGCGAGCCGCTCGACGCCTCGAAATTCGCGCCGGTGATGGACGGCCTCGCCGCGCGCGCGCGCGAGGGCAGCTTCCTCGATGCCGCCAAGGCGATCATGACCACCGACACCTTTCCGAAGGTGGCGACCGCGACGGCCAGGATCGGCGGAGCAAAGGTGACGCTCTGCGGCATCGCCAAGGGCGCCGGCATGATCGCGCCGGACATGGCGACGATGCTGTCCTTCGTCTTCACCGACGCCGCGATCGCCCCGCCGGCTTTGCAGGCGATGCTGAAGGACGGCGTCGCCACTACCTTCAACGCCGTCACCGTCGACGGCGACACGTCCACCTCCGACACGCTCATGCTGTTCGCGACCGGCAAGGCCAACCATCCGCGCATGACCCGCGCCGCCGATCCGCGGCTCGCGGCGTTCAGGAAGGCGCTCCATGCCGTGCTGGCGAACCTGTCCGAGCAGGTGGCACGCGACGGCGAAGGCGCGCGCAAGCTGATCGAGATCACCGTCGACGGCGCAACGTCGAACGCCTCGGCGCGCAGAATCGCGATGTCGATCGCCAACTCACCGCTGGTGAAGACGGCGGTCGCCGGCGAGGACGCCAACTGGGGCCGCGTCGTCATGGCGGTCGGCAAGGCCGGCGAGCCGGCGGATCGTGATAAATTGTCGATCTGGTTCGGCGGCATCCGCGTCGCGCACAAGGGCGCGCGCGATCCGTTCTACGACGAGGCCACGGTCAGCGAGAGGATGAAGGAGCCGGTGATCCGGCTCGGCGTCGCGCTCGGCATGGGCAAGGGCCGCGACCGCGTGCTCACCTGCGACCTGACGAAAGAATACGTCGCCATCAACGGGGACTATCGCAGTTGATCGCGCTCCGGCACGTCCGCACGCCGACGCTCGACATCGCGGTCGAGGACAGCGGCAGCGCGGACGCGACGCCGGTGATTTTGCTTCATGGCTGGCCATATTCGCCGCGCTGCTACGACGAGGTCGTGCCGCTGCTCGTATCGGCGCGCTGCCGCGTGATCGTGCCGCATTTGCGCGGCTTCGGCGCGACGCGGTTTCTCGACGCCGCGACGCCGCGCTCCGGCCAGCAGGGCGCGCTCGGCAACGACCTGCGCGAACTGATGGATGCGCTGAAGCTGTCGCGGGCGCTGCTCGCCGGTTACGACTGGGGCGGCCGCGCCGCCTGCATCGTCGCCGCGCTGTGGCCGGAACGCGCGATCGGGCTCGTCACCGGCAACGGCTACAACATCCAGGACATCGCCAACGCCAACAAGCCGCAGGCGCCGGAGCAGGAAGCACGCTACTGGTACCAATATTATTTCCACACCGAGCGCGGCCGCGCCGGGCTCGACCGGAACCGCCGCGACCTGTGCCGGCACCTGTGGCGGCTGTGGTCGCCGCAATGGGCGTTCGACGAGGCGGCGTTCGCGCGCAGCGCCGAGGCGTTCGACAATCCCGATTTCGTGGCGGTGACGATCCAGTCCTACCGCCACCGCTACGGCAACGCCCCCGGCGATCCGGCGCTCGAGCCGATCGAGCGGCGCCTCGCCGCGCAGCCGGCGATCGCGGCGCCGGCGAACGCGCTACAGGGCGAGAGCGACGGGGTCATGCCGCCGACGCTGTCGGAGAACCACGCCCGGCACTTCACCGGCCGCTACGAGCGCCGCGTCCTGCCGGGGGTCGGGCACAATCCGCCCCAGGAGGCGCCGAAGGCCTTCGCCGACGCCGTGCTGGCGCTGGTCCGGCCCGGCTAGCAGTTGGCCGCGGCCGGCCTGCCGGATTACCGTTTAAGTGACTTTAACCAAGCCCTCCTACCCTGCGGGTCGCATGTCGTGAGCAAGATCGTCCTTGTCGCCGCCTGCGCCCTTGTCGATGCCGACGGCCGCGTGCTGCTCGCACAGCGCCCCGACGGCAAGCCGATGGCGGGCCTGTGGGAGTTCCCCGGCGGCAAGGTCGAGCAGGGCGAGCGGCCGGAAGAGACCTTGATCCGCGAACTGAAGGAGGAACTGGGCATCGTCGTCCGTGAGCCGTGTCTCGCGCCGCTCACCTTCGCCAGCCATGCCTATCCCGACTTCCACCTCCTGATGCCGCTCTATGTCTGCCGGCGCTGGGAGGGGACGGTCAGCCCGCGGGAAGGTCAGGCGCTCGCCTGGGTGAGGCCGAACAGGCTCAAGGACTACGAGATGCCGCCGGCCGACGTGCCGCTGGTGTCGCACCTGATGGCGCTGCTCTGATCCTGCCGAACCAAAGGACGCAAACGATGCGCGAGTTCGTGAACGACCTGATCGCTCGTCTGCGTGGGTTGATCGGCGACCGGCGCGGCGCGACCGCCATCGAATACGCTGTTATTGCTTCAGGAATCTCGTTCGCCATCATCGCCACGGTGTGGACGATGGGAACGAGCATCAAGACCAATCTCTATGACCGCATCGCCGCCATGTTCTGACAGACGCGTCAGCGGCCCGTCTTCTCGCCCGCCGGAATTTCCTTCGCACCGAGTGCATCCGCCAGCCGCCGCGCCGCCGAACCGGGCTTGAGCGGCTTCTGCTGGCTCTCGTGCGGCGACCAGCCGGACAGCCAGGCAATTTCAAATGTCGCGCGCACGCGGCCGTCGGTATCGACGAAACGCTCGGCGTAGATCGCGGCCATGCGCAGCAAGGTCCGGCGCTTGAGCGGCGCGCGGCGGCGCTCGGTCAGCACGTTGGTCGCACCCATCGCGCGCAGGTCGCGCATCAGCGCAAAGACTGAGTCGTAGCGCACTGTCAGCCGGTCGGAATCGACCACCGGTAGGGCGAAGCCCGCGCGCTGCATCAGGCTGCCGAGTTCGCGCAGGTCGGCGAACGGCGCGACGCGTGGTGAGATGCCGCCCTCGATTTCGCTCTCGGCGGCGGCAAAGGCCTCGCGCAATTCGGTGAGCGTGTCGCCGCCGAGCATCGCCGCCAGCAGCAGCCCGTCCGGCTTCAACGCGCGGCGAATTTGAACGAGCGCGCCGGGCAAATCATTGACCCAGTGCAGCACAAGCGCCGACACCGCGAGATCGAGCGCGCCGTCAGCAAACGGCAGCGCCTCCTCGTCGGCAACGACGCGCGGGAATTGCCCGTCGAGCGCGGCTGCGGCCGGCGCGGCCGCGATCAGGGTGCCGATCTTGGCCATGCTGGCGAGCGCGCGGCGCAGCGCGTCCGTGGGCGTGCCGAGATCGACGGCGACGTCGAACGTGCGCAGCACTGCCGCCAATCGCTCGGCCAGCTCCGCCGCGACACGGTCGATGAGGAACGTCGCCGGCCCGCGCGCGCGGGCGCGCCGCTGGCGCTCGCGCAGGAGGAGGCGGTCGAAGATGGCCGGGTGCTCTGGCATCTGCTAGCCTTTAAGCATGAATGGGCTGGCGGCTGAAGGTGAACAACGGGCGTTCTCCCGCGTCGCGCAATGGCGGCGGGGTGTCGGCCACGCGCTACGCTTCACGCTGGACATGGCGCTGCCGCCGCTTTGCCCCTCCTGCCGCGAGCCGCTCGGCGACGGCCACGGCCTGTGCGCCGCCTGCTGGGCCAAGCTGTCGCTGATCGAGCCGCCTTATTGCGCGCGGCTCGGCATCCCCTTCGTCTACGATCCCGGCCCCGGCCTTCTGTCGATGGAGGCGATCGCCAATCCGCCGTCCTACGACCGCGCCCGCGCCGCCGTGCGCTACGACGACGTCGCCCGCGCGCTGGTGCACAAGTTCAAGTACAGCGACCATCTGGAACTGGCGCCTATGCTCGGCCAGTGGATGGCGCGGGCCGGGCGCGAGCTGACGCGCGAGGCCGACGCGCTGGTGCCGGTGCCGCTGCACTGGCGCAGGCTGTGGGCGCGGCGCTTCAACCAGTCGGCGGCTCTGGCCTCGGCCGTCTCCCGCGCCACAGGCGTGCCGGTGCTCTACGAGAGCCTCAAGCGCGTGCGCGCCACGCCGCAGCAGGTCGGCCTCGACAAGGGCGAGCGGGCTCAGAACGTGCAGGGCGCCTTCCGCGTGCCGCCCGAGCGCAAGGCCGATATCGCCGGGCGGCGGCTGGTCCTGATCGACGACGTGCTGACGTCGGGGGCGACGGTGGAGGCCTGCGCCCGCGCCTTGCTCCGGGCGGGGGCCGCCCATGTCGACGTGCTGACCTTCGCCCGGGTTGTCGCCGGGGCCCGCGCCACCATATAAGTGCCTCCAGAACCTTTGGAATCGCGCGATGCCTCCGGTCGAAATCTACACCACGCGGTACTGCCCCTATTGCCACGCCGCCAAGGCCCTGCTGAAACGCAAGGGCGTCGCCTTCAAGGAGATCGACGTCGGCGCCGACTCCGCGCTGCGCAGCCAGATGATGGAACGCGCGCACGGCGGGTATACCGTTCCGCAAATCTTCATCGGCACGGTGCATGTCGGCGGCTCGGACGACCTGCACGACCTCGAGCGGGCGGGCAAGCTCGATCCGCTCTTGGCCGGCGAAGGACAGGGTGCATGAGCAACAAGGCGGCGTTCAAGGCGGCGATGATCCAGATGCGGTCGGGCCTGACCCCGGCCGCGAACATCGACGCCGCCGCGCGCTTGATCGCCGAGGCCAAGAGCGGCGGCGCCGATTACGCGCAGACTCCGGAGATGACCAACATCCTCGCCGCCAATCGCGAGCAATTGTTCGCGACCGTGGTCGAGGAGAAGGCCGACGCCTCGCTCGCGGCGCTGCGCGAGCTCGCGCGCAAGCATGCGCTCTACCTCCACGTCGGCTCGCTCGCCATCAAACACAACGAGCGCGCCGTCAACCGCGCGTTCCTGATCGACCCGCAGGGCGACATCGCCGCGCGCTACGACAAGATCCACATGTTCGACGTCGATCTCGGCAACGGAGAGACCTACCGCGAGTCGAACAATTACGCTCCGGGCGATATCGCGGTCGTCGCCGACCTGCCCTGGGGCCGGCTCGGCATCACCATCTGCTACGACGTGCGCTTCCCCGCGCTCTATCGCGCGCTGGCCGAAGCCGGCGCGACGATGCTGACCGTGCCGTCGGCCTTCACGAAGCAGACCGGCGAGGCGCACTGGCACATTCTCAACCGCGCCCGCGCCATCGAGAACGGCTCGTTCGTCTTCGCCGCGGCGCAGGGCGGCAAGCACGAGAACAACCGCGAGACCTACGGCCATTCGCTGATCGTCGATCCGTGGGGCCGCGTGCTCGCCGAGGGCGGCACCGAGCCCGGCGTGATCATGGCCGAGATCGATCCGGGCGAGGTCGCGAAAGCGCGCGGCCGCATCCCGTCGCTGCAGCACGGCCGCCGCTTCGAGGTGATCGAGCCGATGGCCGAGCCGGCGCGGCTGCACGTGGTGCGGAGCCGCGAATGATCAAGTACACGCTCGTCTGCGACAAGAAGCACGAGTTCGACAGCTGGTTTGCCGACTCGGCCGCGTTCGAGCGGCAGGCCAAGCGCAAGCTCGTCGCCTGCCCGGTGTGTGAGTCGACGAAGGTCGAGAAGGCGATCATGGCGCCGCGCGTCGCGGCCAAGAAGGGCCGCCGCGTGCCGATCGAGATGCCGGCGCCTGCGCCGGAGGCGCCCGCCACGGCGCCGGCCGCCGCGCCGGTCGCGATGATCTCGCCGCAGGAGCAGGAAATCCGCGCCAAGCTCAAGGAACTGCGCGACCACCTGGTGAAGAATTCCGACAATGTCGGCGAGAAATTCTCCGAGGAAGCGCGCAAGATGCACTACGGCGAGATCGAGCATCGCTCGATCCATGGCATCGCCTCGCCCGACGAGGCGAAGGAGCTGATCGAGGAAGGCATCGAGTGCCATCCGCTGCCGGTGCTGCCGGACGAGCGGAATTAGCGCGCCGAATGGCGCGCGTGTCCCGGGCGCAGCGCGGCATGAAATGACGCGCTGCAGACCCGGGATCGCATCGATCTCCGAATTTTTGACGGTCCCGGATCAGCGACGCACCACTGCGTGCTGCGCCGCGTCCGGGACACGCGCCCTCACCCTTCCCTTACCGCCACCCAAATGAAGTGCTGCGCGCGGCCCTGCGGGCCCTTGGCGCGCATGGCGTTTTCGGTGACGGCGAAGCCGCTCTTGCGCAGCCGCCCCGTGAACTTCGCATCTGCCGCCGACGACCACACCGCCAGCACGCCGCCGGCTGTGAGCGCCTTGTGCGCGGCAGCGAGCCCGTTGACATCATAGAGCCGGTCGTTGGCCTTGCGCACGATGCCGTTCGGGCCGTTGTCGACGTCGAGCAGGATGGCGTCGTAGTCCACCCGCGGTGCACGGATCATGTCGACGACGTCCGCCTCGTGGATGGCGACGCGCGGATCGGCGAGGCTGGCGCCGAACAAGGACGCCATCGGCCCGCGCGCCCAGGCGATCACCGCCGGCACCAGCTCGGCGACGTCGATATGCGCCTGCGGCCCAAGGACCGTGAGCGCGGCGCGCAGCGTGAAGCCCATGCCGAGGCCGCCGATCAGGATCTTCGGCGCCGGACGCGTCTTGATGCGGTCGCAGGCGAGCGTCGCGAGCGCCTGCTCGGTCGCGGTCAGGCGGCTGCTCATCAATTCGTTGGAGCCGAGCTTGATCGCGAACTCGGTGCCGCGCCGCATCAGCCGCAACTCGGCGCCGCCGGGAATGTGCGCGCTGTCGAGCTTCTCCCAGGGCAGCATGGCGCCTAGTAGGCCCAGACCAGCAGCAGCACGCCGAGCA
>DATNBL010000052.1:0-2588 GCA_035571935.1 Pseudolabrys sp. | reverse complement strand
ACCCCGCCGTCGCCAGGCGCTGCCCGTAATCGCCCGTGCCCGGCGGCGGGATCGGCACGCCGCCGTCGGCATATTCATTCAGCTTGTTGCGCAGCGTGCGGATCGAGATGCCGAGAATGTTGGCGGCATGGGTGCGGTTGCCGAGGCAGTGCTTCAGCGTCTCCAGGATCAGGTCGCGCTCGACGTCGGCCACGGTGCGGCCGACAAGCGCGCGGGTGACCTGCTCGGCGGCAAACGTCGCGTGCGCCACCGCCGGCTGGGTCTTCGCGACGTCGAGCCGGTCGCCGTCCGGCGTCAGGATCGCTTCCGCGCCGATCTCGTCGCCCTGCGCCATCAGCACCGCGCGATGGAGGGTGTTTTCAAGCTCGCGGACGTTGCCCTGCCAGCGGTTGGCCGAGAGCACGCGCCGCGCCTCGGCCGAGATCGGCCGCAGCGGCACGCCATTGGCGTCGGCATATTTCTTGGCGAAATGCTGTGCCAGCTCGAGGATGTCGGCCGGACGCTCGCGCAGGGGCGGGATCTTCAGGTTCACGACGTTGAGCCGGAACAGCAGATCCTCGCGAAAGGTGCCTTCGCGCACCGCCTCGGACAGATTGCGGTTCGAGGTCGCGATGATGCGGATGTCGACCGGCACCGGCTTGGTGCCGCCGACGCGGTCGATCACGCGCTCCTGGATCGCGCGCAGCAATTTCGATTGCAGCCGTACATCCATTTCCGAGATTTCGTCGAGCAGCAGCGTGCCGCCGGTCGCCTCCTCGAATTTGCCGATGCGGCGCGCGACCGCGCCGGTGAACGCGCCCTTCTCGTGGCCGAACAGCTCGGATTCCAGAAGGTGTTCGGGAATCGCCGCGCAGTTGATGGAGATGAATGGCCGCTTGGCGCGGGTCGAACGGGAGTGGACGTAGCGCGCCAGCACCTCCTTGCCGGTGCCGGACTCGCCCGTGATCATCACGGAGGCGTCCGAGCCCGCGATCTGCTGCGCGAGCTTGATCACCCTGGCCATGGCGTCGTCGCGATAGACGAGGTCGCGGGAGTCGTTGGCGACGGCGGCGAGCACCGCCGCGATCAGTTCAGGGTCCGGCGGCAGCGGGATGTATTCCTTGGCGCCGGCATGGATCGCCGCCACGGCCGCGCGGGCGTCGTTGGTGATGCCGCAGGCGACGATCGGCACATGGATGTGCTCGGCCTCGAGCCGCATCACGAGATCGCGGATGTCGAGACCGACATCGACCAGCAGCAGGTCGGCGCCCTTGCCGCCGCGCAGCACCGCCATTGCCTGTTCGTTGCCCTCGGCATGCGTCACGGACGCGCCGTTGTCCATCGCGATCTTGGTGGCCGCGGTGAGCTGGCCCTTCAGGCTGCCAACGATGAGAAGCCGCATGTCTGTCTCCTGTCCGTCTGTGCGCGCCCTTCAAGCGCGAAATGTTAGGTTCGTTCGGCCTTGAGAATTTCGGTCATGGTCACGCCGAGCTTTTCTTCGACCAGCACGACTTCGCCGCGCGCGACCAGGCGATTGTTGACGTAGATGTCGATGGCCTCGCCGACGCGCCGGTCGAGCTCGAGCACGGTGCCGGGGCCGAGCTTCAACAGCTCGCCGACGTCCATCTTGGAGCGGCCGAGCACGGCCGAGACCTGCACCGGCACGTCGAACACCGCCTCGAGGTCGGCGGCAATGCGGGCGGCCTGCTCGTCTTCGTTGTAGCCGATGTCGTTCGTCGTCGCGGGTGTCTCGGCCGCGTTGTTGAGGTCAGGAAGCGGAACCTGGGTGTCGGTGTCGCTCATGTCTTAACTCCCCATGGCCGCAGGCGCGGCCTCGTTCCTGGACGCGATATAGCGCCCGACAAGCTCGTCGATCTTGGCGTCGATCGCGGTGCGCTCCAGCACCACGCCGCCGTCGGCCCATTCGATCCGGCAGTCGCCGGTCGCGATCTCGGGCTCGGCGAGGATGACGAGGCGCCCCTCGAAGCCGGACTGCTTGGCCAGCCGCTCGATGCCCTCGCGCGCCAGTTCGTAGAGCGAGGCGTTGATGCGCACCACGAGATGCGGCGTCGAGACCAGGTGCGAGAAGCATTCCTTGACGAGGCCCGTGATCTCGCCGAGCGGCTCGGCGGCGATCAGCTCGCTGCAGAGCTTGCGCGCGACAGAGACAGCGACCTCGACCGCCTCGGTCTCCATCCGCGTCTCGATCCCGGCAATGCGCGCCGCGATGGCCTGCACGCCGATCTTGATCTCCTCCAGCGCCAGCGCCGCACGGCGGTCGCTCTCGGCCTTGGCCTCGCGCTGGCCGGCATCGAAGCCGTCGCGATAGGCGCGCTGCTCGGCGGCCGCAACCTTCTGCGCGACTTCGGCGGCCGTCACCTTGTCGCGCGACTTGTCGGGCGCGGCGAAGTCGGTGTCGAACAGGAATTTTGCGGGAGCCGCCATCAGTACACCAGCTCGTCGTCGGCGCGATTCTTGGTGAGCGTGATTTCGCCCTTGGCCGCGAGATCCTTGGCGAGGTTGACGAGCAGCGCCTGCGCCTCGTCGACGTCGCGCAGGCGTACCGGGCCCATCGCCGCCATGTCGTCCATCAGCATCTTGCCGGCGCG
>DATNBL010000051.1:0-53807 GCA_035571935.1 Pseudolabrys sp. | reverse complement strand
CCTCTACCGCAGCACCGTTGCCGCCGAGCGGCGTTTTACCAAGCCCCGAAACCTTCATGGCCTCGCGGATGCGGTGCATCAGGAACCAAGCGGTCTTGTAGGGTACGTCCATCATGCGGTGCATTTGGTGCGCCGAAATGCCCTTTTTGGAGGATGCGATCAGGAACATCGCCATCGCCCATTTGCGGAGCGGAATCTTGCTGCGCTCCATCACTGTGCCGACCGTCACGGTGAACTGCTCGCGGCACTCGTTGCATTTGAAGAGGCCCGGACGGTGCGTTTTGCCTTGGAGCGCCTTGATCCTGGCCCTATCGGCGTTGCCGCAATGAGGGCAGATCGGGCCTTCCGGCCACACCTGCGCCTCTAGCCATTCGCGGGCCTTGGCTTCGTCGGCAAAGATCGGATCGGAAAGGTTCATGGCCGGTGGTCCCTGTCTGTAAGGCCATCAGACCACCCGAAATGTGGTGTGTCAAGGTGATAATGTCGTATTCAACCCCATAGGTCAACAGTCTTTTTAAAAGAATTTGTGCTGCGGCGCGGCAGGGCTTCGCTTATCCCTCCCCTTTCAGGGGAGGGATAAGGGCGCCGCCAGGGCGGCGGATGACGCTCCGCTCATTTGCCCTACGGGGTACGTCCCCGGCCGCCTCAATGCTCCATCTTCATGCCGGGCATGTCGTGGCTCATGCCGCCGGCTTCGCCGCCCTTGCCGCCGGGCGCGGTCTGGCCGATCGTGCCGACGAGGAAGAACACCTTCACCTCCCCCGCCTTCTCGAACCTCAGCGTGGCGTCGACGTGCTCGCCCTTCGTGAGCTGCGCCTTCAGCCCTGTGAACATGATGTGCAGGCCCGACGGCTTGAACGTCACCGTCTCGCCCGGCTTGATCTCGACGCCGTTCGGCAACAGCCGCATCTTCATCACGCCGTTGTCGACCGACATCTCGTGCAGCTCGAAGCCCTTCGAGACGGCGGTCGAGCCGCCGATCAGGCGATCGGGCGCCGTTCCGGAATTGGTGATCGCGAGATAGCCGCCGCCGGTCTGCGCGCCCTTTGGCGTGGCGCGCGACCAGGGGTGCGTGATCTTCAAGGCGCCGAGCGTGTAGTCATGGGCGAAGGCCGGCCACGCCAGCACGGCAAGGGCGACGGCGGCGGCAATGAATGTGCGCAACATAGAAAGCTCCTGAACGGTGTCGGGTCCGCGCGGCAAGAGCCGGCGCGTTTGAATTGAAAGTGCGGGGACGGCGTTCAGGCGGCCGGCGGGCCGCGCGGCAGTTGCGGCTTGCGGATCGCCTGGGCGGGCGCAGCGACGAGAGCCTGTGGCTCAAGCACGGCGACGGCATGCCATTGCAGCGCCGGCAGCGGCGAAGCCTCGCCGGCGGCGAGCGCCGGCGCCGGCGCCGGACACTGCATCCCGCAGACGGCGGCGCAGGGGCAGGCCTGGCCGTGGCCGGCCGGCGCGCCGTGCTCCGTGGCGCACAGGCTGGCGGCGGCCGCCGTGGCCGGCATCGACAAAGGCAGGATCAGCGCCGGCAGCGCGACCAGATAGGCCGCGAGCAGGCCGATCAGACGCCGGCTGAAATGACGCGTGCGCATGGGCTCGAGGTTCTAGTCCCTTGTGTTCCCGCCGTCCACGGACGGCCCCGGCAGCCGGACCGGCAGGATGCGAAGGCCCGGTCCGTTGAATAGATGAAGTCGAGAACGTCCGGTTCCGGCGGCCGCCGGGCAACCGGGCATGGTAGGATGACGGCGTGGCGAACAGCACCCCTTCAGGCGGCGACCATGAGGTCGTCGATTTCCGGACCCGCCGGACGAGCGCCCCGCGTCCCGGCCCGCGGGACGGCGCCGAGGACGATCTTGCCGATTATGCCCGCTCCGCCGACGACCCGGCCGAGTACCGGCACCGGATGGCGGTCAATGCCCTGGGCCTGCTGTTCGTGCTGGTGCTGATCGGGGCCGCGCTCTGGCTCGCCAATTCCATCGCCGACATGCGCCGGAACCAGGACTGCGTCCTCTCGGGGCGGCGCGGCTGCACGCCGGTCGACTATCAGCCGATCCGCTAGGGTCCCGGAAGGGCTCTCCGCGGCAACCTTAACGGCCCGGATTAGCCAGTTTTCCCCGCAGATTGCGGGCGGCATTGAAAGGTGCCGCCCCGTTCGCTATACGGGCTGCCGACTGCCAGCCGGTTGTCGAAGGCCGCGCGGATACTGGCACGTGCGCGGGGTGGCGCGTGTCCGGGCGATTGCCAGTTCTTCCCTTCAATCAGAGAGTTACCGATGTCCTCGACGTTCGACACCATCGCCAATATTATCGCCGAAACGTGCGACATCCCGCGCGACTCGATCACGCCCGAAAGTCACGCCATTAACGACCTCGGTATCGACAGCCTCGACTTCCTCGACATCGCCTTCGCCATCGACAAGGCGTTCGGCATCAAGCTGCCGCTGGAGCAGTGGACGCAGGAGGTCAACGACGGCAAGGCGACCACCGACCAGTATTTCGTGCTCAAGAACCTCGCCGCCCGTATCGACGAGCTCGTTGCAGCCAAGGGGGCCTGACGAGGGGAAATGCGTCTCGAGTACTTCCAGCTCATCGACCGCGTCACGGACCTCAATCTCGCAGACCGAACGATCCGCACCGAGGCCACGGTGCCGCAGCAGAGCACCGTCTTCGAGGGACATTTCCCCGGCTACCCGCTGATGCCGGGCGTGCTGCTGATCGAGACCATGGCCCAGACCTCCGGCTGGCTCGTGGTCGCCGTCAACAAATTCGAGCGCATGCCCTTCCTCGCCGCCGTCAAGGACGCCAAGTTCCGCACCTTCGTCGTGCCCGGTATGGTGCTGGCGGTGGAAGCAAAGCTCGCGCATGACGGCTCCGGCTACGCCATCACCAACGCGACCATCTCGTCCGCCGGCAAGCCGATCTGCGACGCCACCATCACCTTGCGCGTGATGCCGTTCCCGAACGCCGAGATGCGCCAGCACATGCGCGACCAGGCGACCCACCTCGGCGTGCCGAGCGAGGAGCCCGCGCATGGCTGACGGCGCGCGCGAGGCCTGGATCACCGGCATCGGCATCGTCTCCTGTCTCGGCGAAGGCGCCGACGCGCACTGGCTGAAGCTGTCGGAGGCCAAGCCCTCCGCCGACACGACGACCTTCGCGCCCTACATCGTGCATCCGCTGGCGCCGATCAATTTCGATTTGCAGATCCCCAAGAAGGGCGATCAGCGGCAGATGGAGAACTGGCAGCGCATCGGCACCTATGCGGCCGGCCTCGCGCTCGACAGTGCCGGCGTCAAGGGCAAGACCGAAGTGCTCTCGCACATGGACATGATCGTCGCCGCCGGCGGCGGTGAGCGCGACCTCTCGGTCGACTCCACGATCCTGTCCGGCATGCCGCGCGCCGCCAATCCGGCCGGCTTCCTCAACGAGCGGCTGATGAGCGACCTGCGCCCCACCCTCTTTTTGGCGCAACTCTCCAATCTGCTTGCCGGCAACATCTCGATCGTGCACGGCGTGACGTCGTCGTCGCGCACCTTCATGGGCGAGGAATCGGCCGGGCTCGATGCCGTTCGCATCGCGCTCTCGCGCATCGGCGCCGGGCAGAGCGATATTGCCCTCGTCGGCGGCGCGCACAATGGCGAGCGGCCCGACCTCATCATGCTCTACGAGTTCGCCGGCCTGATGCTGAAGGACAAGTTCGCGCCGGTGTGGGAGCGTGTGCCCGGCGGCTTCGCGCTCGGCTCGCTCGGCGCCTTCCTCGTCATCGAGGCGCGCGAACACGCGGAAGCGCGCGGCGCCAAGGCGCTGGCGCGGCTGGCAAGCGTCGTCTCCGACCGCCGCCGCCGCCAGCCGGGCAACGTCACCGCCTCGCTCGAGGGCCTGTGGGACAAGGTCAAGGACCGTGTCGACGGCAAGCGCGCGGCGGTCATCTCCGGCGCCACCGGCGCCAATCCGGCGACCGCGGAAGAGCGCGCCTTTCTCGCCGCGCATGGCGAGCTTGCCGTTCGCGCTACCGGCACTTATCTCGGTCATGGGTTGGAGCCGCAATTCCCCATGAATCTGGCGCTGGCAACGGTCGCCCTGCAGCATGGTAGTCTCTTCCCGCCCTGTGACTCGACGGGGCTGGAAAAGCCGATGAGCGGCCCGCTGGCGCAAGTCGTGGTGACCGGCGTCGGCCACTGGCGCGGCGAAGGCCTCGCCCTGGTGGAAAAAGCCGGCTGAGGAGAGCGGACATGGCGCCGACCAAGGACAAGATGGGCCGCCCGATCGTCGTCGTGACCGGCGTCGGCGTGGTGACCTCGCTCGGCGCCGGCAAGGCCGACAACTGGGCAAAGCTCACATCCGGCGTCTCCGGCATCCATGCCATCACCCGCTTCCCGACCGACGGGCTGAAGACGCGCATCGCCGGCAGCGTCGATTTCCTCGGGCAACCCGATTGCACCGCGGCGCTTTCCGAGCAGCTCGCCGATCTCGCCGCCGAGGAGGCGATCGCGCAGTCCGGCATCGGCAAGGCCGGCGACTTTCCGGGCCCCCTCTTCCTCGCCGTGCCGCCGATCGAGATGGAATGGCCGCATCGGCTCGCCGTTGGCGCGCGCTCCGGCAGCAACGACACGGTCACCTATTCCGACCTCCTGCGCGCCAGCGACCAGTTTCCCGCCTATCACGACCGCTTCCTGTTCGGCTCGGTCGCCGACCACATTGCCGAGAAGTTCGGCACGCGCGGCTCGCCGATCTCGCTGTCGACCGCCTGCGCCTCCGGCGCCAGCGCGATCCAGCTCGGCGTCGAGGCGATCCGCCGCGGCGACACGGACGCGGCGTTGTGCATCGGCACCGACGGATCGGTGAACCCGGAGGCCGTCATCCGCTTCTCGCTCTTGTCGGCGCTGTCGACCAGCAACGACAATCCGCAGAAGGCGGCGCGTCCGTTCTCCAAGAACCGCGACGGCTTCGTCATGGCCGAGGGCGCGGGCGCGCTGGTGCTGGAAAGCTACGACGCGGCCAGGGCGCGCGGCGCGACGATCCTCGGCGTGGTCGAGGGCTGCGGCGAGAAGACCGACGCCTTCCACCGCACGCGCTCGAGCCCGGACGGCAAGCCGATCATCGCCTGCATCAGGAACGCGCTCGAGGACGCGGGGCTCACGCCCGACGACATCGACTACGTCAACGCGCACGGCACCTCGACGCCGGAAAACGACAAGATGGAATATCTCGGCTGCTCGACCGTATTCGGCGAGCGCATCAGCAAGCTGCCGATCTCGTCGAACAAGTCGATGATCGGCCACACGCTCTCCGCCGCAGGCGCGATCGAGGCGGTGTTCACGGTGCTGACGCTGCAAAACCAGCGCATGCCGCCGACCGTCAATTACGACGTCCCCGATCCTGCGATCCCGCTCGACGTGGTGCCGAACACGGCGCGCGACGCCACATTGAAGCACGCCATCTCCAATTCATTCGGCTTCGGCGGGCAGAACGTGTCGCTCGTCGTCGGCGTCGAGCCGGCCTGACCGCCGGTTCGTGATAACCCCATGCGCGCATTAAGACTGATCGGCGACCGCCAGCTCGAATTGGCCGACGTGCCTGAGCCGCCCGCGCCGGGCGACGGCGAGGTGCAGGTCCGCATCAAGGCGGTCGGCCTCAACCATCTCGATTTGTGGGGCTTCCGCGGCATGGCCTTCGCCAAGCGCAAGCTGCCGCTGATCGTCGGCGCCGAGGCGTCGGGCGAGATCGCCGCCGTCGGCGCGGGCGTGCCGCAGTTCAAGCCCGGGCAGAAGGTCGTGATGTACGGCGCCATGACCTGCGGCCACTGCGCCAATTGCCGCGAGGGCCGCGACAATCTCTGCGAAAACGTCGGCGGCGTGCTCGGCTTCCACATCGACGGCTTTGCCCGCGACCTGATCAACATGCCGGCGCGGCTCGTCGTGCCGGTGCCGGACGGCGTCTCCTTGCGCGACGCCGCCTGCGCGCCGATCGCCTTCGGCACCACCGAGCACATGCTGTTCGACAACGCCAAACTGAAAGCCGGCGAAACCATCCTCGTGCACGCGGCCGGCTCCGGCATCGGCTCGGTGGCGATCAAGATGGCGAAGGCGCTCGGCTGCACGATCATCACCACGGTCGGCGACGACGACAAGGCGGAGAAGGCGAAGGCCCTGGGCGCCGACCACGTCATCAACTACAAGACGGACCGCTTCGAGGGCGTGACGCGCAAGCTCACCGCCAAGAAGGGCGTGGACGTGGTGTTCGAGCATGTCGGCGGCGAAGGCTTCAACGCCTCGCTGCTGTGCCTCAAACGCGGCGGGCGGCTCGTCACCTGCGGCTCGACCGCGGGCCCGACCGTCACCATCAACCTGATGCAGCTGTTCCAGCAGCAGTACAAGATCCTCGGCTCGTTCGGCTGCCGCATCCAGAACATCCGCGACTCGCTGGCGAAGATGGCCGCCGGCATGGGCGCGATCATCGACACCGAAGTGCCGCTCGCCGAATTCGAGAAGGGCCTGGCGCGGCTCGAGACGCGCAAGGTGTTCGGCAAGGTCATCGTCAACTTCTGAGGCGCCCATGAGCAGCATCAAGCGGCGCCTGCGCCGTGGCGCAAAGCGCGCCGCCGATGCCGCCGCCGGGGCGATCGCGGTCGGCCTGCTGCGCGGCTTGCGCCTCGTGCCGTTCGGCCCGCTGGCGAATGCCGCGGGCTGGTTCATGCGCACGATCGGCCCCGCATTCCGCGAGAACCGCGTCGCGCGCGCGCAGCTTACGGCCGCGTTCCCCGAGAAACCGCCGGCCGAGATCGAGCGCATCCTGAAAGGCGTGTGGGCCAATCTCGGCCGCATGGGCGCGGAGTTCGCGCATATCGACCGGCTGTGGGACTGGGACCCCGAGCATCCGGAGCGTGAGGGCCGCATCGTGCTCGCCCAGCCGACGATCGACCGGTTTCGCCGGCTGCTCAGCGACGACAAGCCGGCGCTGATCTTCGCCGCGCATCTCGGCAACTGGGAGCTGCCTGCGATCTGCGCCGCGACCTACAAACTCGACAGCGCGGTGCTCTACCGGCGGCCGAACATCAAGGCGGTGAACGACTGGATCTCCGAGACGCGCGCCACGCATATGGGCGAGATCATCGCGACGAGCCTCGACGCGCCGGTCAAGATCGCCGACGCGCTGACGCGCGGCGCGCATGTCGGCATGCTGGTCGACCAGTTTTACGTGCGCGGCGTCGAGGTGACTTTCTTCGGCCGCAAGACCAACGCCAACCCGCTGATCGCGCGGCTGGCGCGGCATTTCAATTGCCCGATCCACGGCACGCGCATCGTCCGCCTGCCCGGCAACCGCTTCCGCGCCGAATTGAGCGAGGAGATAAAGCCCGCGCGCGACGCCAGTGGCGACATCGACATTGCCGGCACCATGCAGGTCATCACCGGCGTCATCGAAGGCTGGGTGCGCGAGCATCCCGAGCAATGGCTCTGGCTGCATCGAAGGTGGCGGTAGGCCCGTCATCCTGAGGAGCGCGCCGAAGGGACGCCTCGAAGGATCTCTGACCACAAGTCCTTCGAGGCTCGCGCAAAGCGCACGGCCGCCTCAGGCCGACGGAGCTACTCCCCCGTCTTCACCTTGGTCCACAGCCGGTTGATGAGCCGCTGCGCGCGCTGGTCGCGGGCGCCGACGGTGTAGAGCTTCGCCATCGTCGCCGCGTCCGGGTAGACGCCCTTGTCGCCGAGCACCGCCTTGTCGACGAATTTCTGGCTGGCGAGATTGCCGTTGGCGTAGGACACCATGTTGGAGTTCTTCGCCGCCACGTCCGGCCGCAGCAGATAGTCGATGAAGGCGTAGGCCTCGGCGACGTGGCTTGCGTCCTTCGGGACCGCGAGATTGTCGAACCACATCTGCGCGCCTTCGTTCGGGATGGCGTAGCCGATGTCGACGCCATTCTTGGCCTCCGCGGCGCGCTTCTGCGCCTGCTTGATGTCGCCGGACCAGCCGACGACGAGGCAGATCTCGCCGCTCGCCAGCGCATTGAGATATTCCGAGGAATGGAACTTGCGCACCGATGGCCTGATCGTCATCAGCAGCGCGGTCGCCTTCTCGAGGTCGGCCGGCTTCGTCGAGTTCGGATCGAGGCCGAGATAATGCAGCGCCGCCGGCATGATGTCGTCGGCACTGTCGAGCATGTGCACGCCGCAGTCCTTGAACTTCGCCAGCACCTCCGGCTTGAACACGACGTCCCATGAATCGATCGTCGCGTTGGGCCCGAGGCGCGCGTGCATCGCCTTGACGTTGAAGCCGACGCCGGTCGTGCCCCACATGTAATTGACGGCGTACTGGTTGCCGGGGTCGTAGGCCGAAAGCCGTCTGGTCACCTCCGGCCACGCGTTGACGAGATGCGGCAGCTTCGCCTTGTCGAGTTTCTGGAACACGCCCGCCTTGATTTGCCGCTCGAGGAAATAGGCGGTCGGCACCACGACGTCGTAGCCGGATTTGCCGGCGAGCAACTTGGTCTCCAACGTCTCGTTGGCGTCGAAGGTATCGTACTGGACGCGGATGCCCGTCTCCTTGGTGAAGTCGGCCAGCACTTGCGGGTCGATGTAGTCCGACCAGTTGTAGACGTTGACGACGCGCCCCTGCGCGGCGGCGGGCGGCGGCGCGACCGCGAGCACGCCGGCGATCAACAGCACTGCAAGGCTTGCACGTCGCATCGAATCCCTCATCGGACTGCCGGAGGCGGGCCCCCGCGGGCGGGCCGGCCCCGCATTATGCCGCGCGAATCAGGGGAAAAAGCACCCCGCCGCGCCGTCGAATCGTATACACGGGACCTGATTGTAGAAGTGCTTTTCCACAAAATAGTCGTTCGCAGAGGACATCATCATGCGCCGTTCCACCATCGTGTGGAGTGCGGTTGCGTCAGTTGCTTTTCTCTCCGTCCCGTCCCTCGGTTCAGCCGCCGACCTGCCGCGGCCCGCTTACAAGGCGCCGCAATATCTCAGTCCCGCGCCGGTGTTCTCGTGGACCGGATTCTACATCGGTCCGCACGTTGGCTACGGCTGGAGCCGGTTCAGCGGCGACGGCGACTCCCGCACCGCCAAGGGTTGGCTCGGCGGCGTTCAGGCCGGTTACAACTATCAGATCGGCCAATTCGTCATCGGCATCGAGGGCGAGTATTCGTGGGCCGACGTCAAGCTCGACGAGCCGCTGTTCGGCGGCACGCTGTCGCTCAAGAACGACTACTTCGCGACGGCCGCGGCCCGCCTCGGCTACGCCTTCGACCGCTCGCTGGTCTACGCCAAGCTCGGCGCGGCCTGGACGCGCGACAAATGGGACGGCAATGACGGCATCGGCGGCACGGTCAGCGCCACATCCAATCGCACCGGCTGGCTGCTCGGCGCCGGCTACGAATACGCGATCTGGAACAATCTTTCGGTGAAGATCGAATACAACTACCTGAAGTTCGGGTCGGTGACGCCATCGTTCACGACGACCGGAACACTCACCGTCGAAGGCAGCGGCGACGTCAAGCTCGACACCCAGATCGTCAAGGTCGGCCTGAACTACCGCTTCGGCGGGACCGGTTTCTAGCCGGTCTTGGTCGGCAGGCCGGCGGCCTTCCATCCGATGATGCCGCCGGCGAGATGCGACGTGTAGGGATAGCCCTGGTCCTGCGCGGCGAGCGAGGCCGTCACCGAGCGCCGGCCGGAGCGGCAGGCGAACACGACCTGCTTGCCCTGCGGATCGGGGATGGCGGCCGGATCGAACACGGACAGCGGCACGATGACCGCGTCGGGATAGCTCTCGACGGCGGTCTCGTTCGGCTCGCGCACGTCGACCAGCAGCATGCGGCCGGCGCGCAGACCATCGGCCACCTCCTGCGGCGTCAGGTTGGTGACTTCGTCGGCGCGCGGCATGTCGTCGGCCATCGGGCAGTCCTCTCGCGAAAGGCCGATTTCTACCCGGAATCCGCGGCCGCCGCATCAGTCTTTTGGTCCCGCCCTACCCCGCGGCCGCCGGGCGCCTGCCGCCGCGAAGCGGAATAAGCACCTCGCGCTCGGTCTCGTGGCGGCGGCCCTGCATGCGCACACGCAACAGGTCGCGCCGCGCCACAAGGCCGACCACGGCGCGGTCGCCATGGCGGAGGATCGGCACGCGGCTGGCGTCGGCCGCCGCCATGCGGTCGGCGAGATTGCCGACGAGGTCGTCCTCGTAGCCGACGGTGAGTTCCTGCTCGGAGACGACGTCGCGCAGCACCTGATCGGTCGGCCAGCCTTCGACGGTCCAGCGCAGCACGTCCGAGCGCGAGACGATGCCGATGAGCTTGCCGCCGGCTTCGACGACCGGATAGCTTTTGTGCCGCTTCGGCGGGCCCTCGGCGGTGAAGAACTTGACGACCTCACCGATGGCCATCCCGGCCGGCAGGGTCTCGGCCGGGCGCGCCATGATGTCGCCGACGCGCATCGTCTCGAACGGGTCGACGATATATTCGCGCATCACGTGATGGCCGCGGCGCGCCACCTTCTCGGTCAGGATCGAGCGGCGCAGCAGAAGCACCGTCGTGGCATGCGCCAGCACGCAGGCGATCGCCACCGGCACCAGCGCGCCGATATTATGCGTCAGTTCGAGCGCGAAGATGATCGCGGTCAGCGGCGAGCGCATGGTGCCGCCCATGATCGCGGCCATGCCGATCAGCGCCCAGGTGCCCGGATCGGCATAAGGCAGGAAGGCACCGAACAGCGCGCCCAGCGCGCCGCCCATCATCAACAGCGGCGCGAGCACGCCGCCGGACGTGCCGGAGCCGAGCGCGACCGACCAGATCACCGATTTGACCAGCATCAGGCGGACGACGGCCGTCGTCGTCATGTGGCCCGAGAGCAGCGCGGCGATGTTGTCGTAGCCGACGCCGAGCGCGTGCGGCTCGATGACGCCGCCGATGCCGATGACGAGGCCGCCGAGCGCCGGCCACCACATCCAGTGGATCGGCAGGCGCTGGAAGGCGTCCTCGCAGGCATAGACCATCTGCGTCAGCAGCCCGGAGCCGAGGCCGGCCAGCACGCCGAGCACCGCCGCGAGCAGGAGCGCGACCGGCGCCATCGCGGGGCTGTCGGGCATCGGGAACAGCACGCCGCCGCCCATGAGATAGGGCCGCAGCGCCGCCGCGACGATCGAGGCGATGGCGACGGGGACGAAGCTGCGCGGCTTCCACTCGAACAGCAGCAATTCGACGGCGAGCAGGATGGCGGCGACCGGAGTGCCGAAGGTGGCGCTCATGCCGGCCGCGGCGCCCGCGACCAATAGCGTCTTGCGCTCGGCATTCGAGAGGTTGAACAATTGCGCGAACAGCGAGCCGAAGGCGCCGCCGGTCATGATGATCGGGCCCTCGGCGCCGAACGGGCCGCCGGTGCCGATGGAGATGGCGGAGGACAGAGGCTTGAGCAGCGCGACCCGCGGCTGGATGCGGCTGCGGCCGATCAGGATCGCCTCCATGGCCTCGGGGATGCCGTGACCGCGAATCTTCTCCGAGCCGAACCGGGCCATCAGGCCGACGATCAGGCAGCCGACCACCGGGATCAGGATGGACCACCAGCCGAGCGTGTCGCCCGGGGCGGTGCCCGTGGCGGCGCTGAAACGGCCGTAATAGGCCAGGTTGGTCGCCAGCGCGATCAGGTGGTACAGCGCCCAGGCCGCCGCCGCCCCGGCACAGCCGACCACGATGGCCATCGCCATGAGCAGAAAAAGGCGGCGATCCGTGCTGAAATCCCTGAGGCGGTCCTCGACCGCCCGCTGGGCGGCCTCCGCCGGGCGGACCTTGGAAAGCGTGGGACGATCGGGCGAATGGTCGCTCGGCATAAGGATACCTTCACGGGAGCTGGTGCTGAGATGTCGGGTCGCGGGATATATATCGCACTGCGATATAATTTAAAGCGCCAGCTGTGCATAGCCGCATGCGGAGGGCGCTTATGACCGTCAAACCGCGGCCGCGCCCCCTCACCGATGCCGACTACGAAAAGCTGGCGGAGTTCCGCTATTTGTTGCGGCATTTCCTGATTTTCAGCGAGGACGCCGCGGAAGAGGCCGGGCTGACCGCCCAGCAGCACCAGGCGCTATTGGCGATCAAGGGCTTCGGCGGCGACAAGCCGATGACCACCGGCAACCTCGCCGAACGGTTGGGCGTCCGCCATCACAGCGCCGTCGGGCTGATCGACCGGCTCCTGACGAAGTCGCTGGTGCGGCGGCGGCCGGGGATCGAGGACCGCCGCCAGGTGCTGTTGACGCTGACGCCGAAAGCCGAGGCGCTGCTCGCCGGCCTCTCGGCCGCCCACCGCGACGAGCTCAGGCGGCTGGCGCCGCTGTTGCAGACGCTGCTGAAGCATTTCAAGCCGTAGGGGCGACGCGCCCCATGCACGGCGCGCTCCCTCTCCCCTTGGGGAGAGGGTTGGGGTGAGGGGGTTCCTGACTCGAGAGTTTGTAACCCCTCACCCGCTGCGCTTCGCGCAGCGACCTCTCCCTATGGGAGAGGTGAAGAAACGCTAGATCGTCACCTGCGTGCCGACCTCGACGACGCGGCCGGTCGGGATCTGGAAATAGCTCGTCGCGTCGTTGGCCGAGCGGGTCAGCGCGATGAACAGCCGGTCCTGCCAGCGCGGCATGCCGGAATGCGCGGCGGGTTTGAGCGAGCGCCGCGACAGGAAGAACGACGTCGACATGATGTCGAAGGTCCAGCCGAGCTTGCGCGCGATGGCCAGCGCCTTCGGCACGTTCGGCGTCTCCATGAAGCCGAAGCGCAGCACGATGCGCGAGAAGGTCTCGCCGACCGGCTCGATGCGCACGCGCTCGGCCGGGTCGACGGTCGGGGTGTCGGCCGATTCGATCGTCAGGATGACGTTCTTCTCGTGCAGCACCTTGTAGTGCTTGAGGCTATGCAGCAGCGCGGTCGGCGCGAATTCCGGATCGCTGGTGAGGAACACCGCCGTGCCCGGCACCTGATGCGGCGCCTTCTTCTCGAGGCTGGCGACGAGACCGGCGAGCGGAATCTCCTGCTTGCGCGTCTTCAGGATCAGGAGCCGCGTGCCGCGCCGCCACGTATACATGATCACCATGATGAGCGCGCCGAGCGCGAGCGGGATCCAGCCGCCCTCCAGCACCTTGAGCATGTTCGCGCTCAGGAAGGTGAGGTCGACGAAGACGAAGGGCGCGATCAGCAGCGCCGCGCCCCACATCGGCCATTGCCAGACGCGCCAGATGACGACGAAAGCCATCATGCCGGTCACCACCATCGTGCCGGTGACGGCGATGCCGTAGGCGGACGCCAGCGCGCCCGACGAGCGGAACAGCGCGACCAGCAGCAGCACACCGAGGAGCAGGAGCCCGTTGACGCGCGGCATGTAGATTTGCCCGGCCAGCGACTCGGAGGTGTGGCGGATCTCGAGCCGCGGCAGGAGGCCGAGCTGGATCGCCTGCCGCGTCAATGAATAGGCGCCGGTGATGACCGCCTGGCTGGCGATGACCGTGGCGACGGTGGCGAGCACCACCATCGGCAGCAGCGCCCAGTGCGGGTAGAGCAGGAAGAACGGGTTGTCGATCGTCTTCGGCTCGGCGAGCACCAGCGCGCCCTGCCCGAAGTAATTCAGCGTCAGAGCCGGCAGCACGATGGCGAGCCAGGCGAGCCGGATCGGCGAGCGGCCGAAATGGCCGAGGTCGGCGTAGAGCGCCTCGGCGCCGGTCATGACCAGGAAGACGGCGCCGAGCGTGTAGAACGCGACGAGGCCGTGGTGCGTGAGGAAGTAGATGCCGTGCCAGGGATTGAAGGCGTAGAGCACCGCCGGATGCTGGCCGATGTGCCAGAGGCCGCCGACGGCGATGGCCGCGAACCACACCATCATCACCGGCCCGAAGAACGCGGCGACGCGCGCGGTGCCGTGCGACTGCACCCAGAACAGCGCCATCAGGATCACCACCGTGATCGGCACCACGTAGGGATCGAAGGCCGGGGTCGCGATCTTCAGGCCTTCGACGGCGGACAGGACCGACAGCGCCGGCGTGATGATGGCGTCGCCGTAGAACAGCGCGCCGCTGATGATGCCGAGCAGGATGATCGCGCCCGAGGCGCGGCCGAGCGCGCGCGAGGCAAGCGCCATCAAGGCGAGCGTGCCGCCCTCGCCCTTGTTGTCGGCGCGCAGCAGGATGATGACGTATTTGACGGTGACGACGAAGATCAGCGCCCAGATGATCAGCGACAGGATGCCGAGCACGATGGTCTCGTTCACGGTGCCGCCGCCGCTGGTCGCGGCGAGGATCGATTCGCGGAAGCCGTAGAGCGGGCTGGTGCCGATGTCGCCGTACACCACGCCGATCGAGCCGATCGCGAGAGTCCAGAAACCGGTGCGCGGGTGCGCGTCGGCAGTTTCCGGCAGCGCCGCGTGGGCGCCGTTACCGGCCGTCGTGCTGTGGCTCATGGGATGGGGGTGCCTGGAACGTTTTTGTGCAGTGCAAAACAATCAGACGGCGCGCATATAACGCCGGGCCGGGGCGCGAGACAGCAGCGAATTTCGCGGGTCAGGCAAGCGAGCCATGCGGATTCCGCAACAGTCGTTACCTGTTTATGGCAACGATATCAAATACTTACTGAATCTATCGCCATTCCGGAGCCGTGGAATGGATGTCCTAAACGGTCACCTGGGTACCGACCTCGACCACCCGGCCGGTCGGAATCTGGAAGAAGTCGGTGGCGTCGCTGGCCGACCGCGCCAGCCAGATGAACAGGTGGTCCTGCCAGGTCGGCATGCCCGATTGCGGCGAGGGTTTCAGCGCCCTGCGAGACAGGAAGAACGACGTCGACATGATGTCGAACTGGAGGCCCTGCTTGCGCGCGAGCCCCAGCGCCTTCGGCACGTTGGGCTGCTCCATGTAACCGAACTTCAGCGATATGCGCGAGAAGTGCTTCGACAGCGGCGCGATCTTGACGCGCTCGCTCTCCGGCACGCGCGGCGTGTCGCCGGTGACGACGGTCAGTACGATGTTGCTCTCGTGCAAAATCTTGTTGTGCTTGAGATTGTGCAAAAGCGCGGTCGGCGCGAATTCCGGATCGCTGGTCAGGAACACCGCGGTGCCGGGCACGATGTGCGGCGGCTTCTTCTCCAGGCTGCGGAACAATGTGTCGAGCGGCACCTCGCTGCGCCGCGTCTTGTTGACGAGGATGCCGGAGCCGCGCCGCCACGTCAGGATCAAGAGCACCATCGACGTGCCGAACAGGATCGGCACCCACGCGCCTTCGAGCAATTTGATCAGGTTGGCGGAGAAGAACACCACGTCGACGATGAAGAACGGCAGGATCAGCGCGACCGCGCGCGACAACGGCCACTGCCATAGTTTCCATACGACGATGAAGGCCAGCGTGCCGTCGACCACCATCGTCGTCGCCACCGCGATGCCGTAGGCCGAGGCGAGCGCGCTCGAGGTGCGGAACAGGCCGACCAGCAGCAGCACACCGATCAGCAGCGCCACCGTCACGCGCGGAATGTAAATTTGCCCGGCATGCGAGGCGGAGGTGTGCTTGATCGTCAGCCGCGGCAGCAGCCCCAATTGGATCGCCTGATGCACCAGCGAATAGGCGCCGGTGATGACCGCCTGGCTGGCGATGACGGTGGCGGCGGTGGCGAGCACCACCATCGGCAACAGCAGTTGATCGGGCACCAGCCGGTAGAACGGGTTTTCGATCGCCGCCGGGTCGGCGAGCACCTTCGCGCCCTGCCCGAAGTAATTGATCACCAGCGACGGCAGCACAAGGCTGAGCCACGCCGTCTGGATCGGCTTGCGGCCGAAATGGCCGAGGTCGGCGTAGAGCGCCTCGCCGCCGGTGACGCAGAGGAACACGGCGCCGAGCGTAACGAGGCCGATGGCGCCGTGGTCGATCAGGAACTCGACGCCGTAGAGCGGATTGATCGCGGCGAGCACGTGCGGGTCGTCGAAGATGTGCAGCGCGCCGGCGAGCGCGATCGAGACGAACCAGATCACCATCACGGGGCCGAATAGCGCGGCGACCTTCGCCGTGCCGCGGCTCTGCGCGGCAAACAGCGCGATCAGGATGACGACGGTGAGCGGCGCGACATAATCGCTGAAGGCCGGCGTCGCGAGCTTCATCCCCTCGACCGCTGAGAGCACCGAGATCGCCGGCGTGATGACGCTGTCGCCGAGGAACATCGAGGCGCCGATGACGCCGACGATGAAGACGAAGGTGGTGCGGCGGCCGAGCGCGCGGGTGGCGAGCGCGGTGAGCGAGAGCGTGCCGCCCTCCCCGTTATTGTCGGCGCGCAGCAGGATCAGCACGTATTTGAGCGTGACGGTGACGATCAGCGCCCACAGGATCAGCGAGAGCACGCCGAGCACGATGCCGCGCGTGACGGCGTGATTGTCGCTCGCCGCCATCGCCGCCTCGCGGAACGCGTAAAGCGGGCTGGTGCCGATGTCGCCGTAGACCACGCCGACGCTGCCGAGCGCCAGCGCGAGGAAGCTCGGCTGAACCTCATGCCCCGTCTCGACAGCGGCCTCGGGCGAGGCCGCCGGTTCGTTCACACCGTCGGTCATCGAAAGGTTGTCGTGTCAGCCCAAAGCCCCAAAAGCGGGGCCTTATAGCATCGGGTCAACGCCGAGAGTACCGACCTTTTTCCACGGGGATTTTGACCTGGAACCGTCTGTTACCGGACGGCTCGGCTCGCCTTACGGCTTGAAATCGGCCGGCAGCGGCGGCTCTTCCCGCATCAGGGTCAGGGTCACCCGCCGGTTGGGCGACATCGAGGGGTTGTCCGGGAACAAGGGCTCGGTGTCGGCCTTGCCCGCAACCATGTAGATATGTCCGGACGGCACACCCTCCGCCGCGAGGATTTGACGCACGGCGTTGGCGCGGTCGGCCGAGAGTTCCCACGGCCCGTAGCCGGGCTTGGGCGGCACCGCCGTCGCCGCGGTGTGGCCAATGATCGAGATGCGGTACGGCATCGCCTTCAAGGCCGGCGCCATCTTCTGCAACAACAGCCGCGTGCGCTCGTTCGGCTCCTTGGAGCCGTTGGCGAACATCGAGCGGCCGTCCTGGTCAACGATCTCGATGTTGAGGCCCTGCTTGGTCTCCTCCATCATGATGTGCTTGGAGGCCTCGGTGATCTCCGGCATGTCCTGAAGCGCCTGGCGCAACGACGCGGAGGCGAGCGCGAAGCCCTGATCGGCCTTGAACCGCGCGCCGTAGGTGCGCTGGCGGTCGTGCTCGTCGGGCGACGGCGTCGCGGAGGCTTCCGACGGATCGATATGCGCGGCGTTCTTCAGCTTTGGCCGCGTCGGCAGGCCGAGAACCTCGATGATGCCGGAATAGCGCACGTGATCCTGCACGCCGAAGGCGTCGCGCATGGAGCCGGCGACGACCTGCAATTTCGCCTGGTCCTGCGTCGAGAAAGCGACCAGCATCACGAAGAACGAGACCAAGAGGCCCATCAGGTCGGCGAAGGTGACGAACCAGCCGTGACCGCCGCCGTGTGCTTCCCTGCGTTTTCCCATGCGCTGCTACTCGACCAGGGTACGTGACGTCAGGCGGCGGCCGCCTGCGGCGCCTCGGCCTCTGCCTCCTCCTCGGAGTGACGATGCTTCTCCGGCAGGTAGGCGAGCAGCATTTCGCGCACGAGCGTCGGGCTCTTGGCCTCGCGGATCATCAGGATGCCGTCGATGATGAGCGTGCGGTTGATCTCCTCGTCGACGAGCTTGAGATGCAGCTTGTCGGCGATCGGCAGGCAGAACAGGTTGGCGACGGTGGCGCCGTAGAAGGTCGCGAGCAGCGCGGTGGCCATATAGGGGCCGAGCTTCGACGGGTCGGTCATGTTGGCGAACATCTGCACCATGCCGATCAGCGTGCCGATCATGCCGAAGGCCGGCGCGCAGTCGCCGACCGCGCGGTAGATCTTCTGGCCCTCGTCGAGATGGGTGAGGAAGTTGTCGCGGTCGCGCTCGAGATTGTCGCGGATGAAGCTCGTGTCGTAGCCGTCGGCAACGAAGCGGATGCCCTTGGCGAGGAAGGGATCGTCGACCTCGACCTTTTCCAGCCCGACCGGGCCCTGCTTGCGGGCGATGTCGGCGATGCCGGCGATCTCGTCGACGAGGTCGCGCTGGCTCATGCGGCGCATGGTGAAGGCGAAGCGGGCGCCGAGCGGCAGCCCGTGCATGATCGAGGACAGCGGGAAACGGATCAGGGTCGCCGCGAACGAGCCGCCGAAGATGACGATGATGGCGTGCTCGCTGACGAACATATGCAGGTCGCCACCCATGAGGATGACGGTGCAGACCACGCCGACGCCGGCCAAAAGACCCAGACTCGTTGCAATATCCATGACTTGTCCCGCCCGACGCGACGCCCTTCGCGGCGCCAAAACGGCCCCGCGGTTCCGACCCTAGACTGCCGCCGTTAAGGGGCGGTAAAGCCTAATCGGCGGTGAAGGAGATACGCCGCCAAACCGGCCCGGCCCCCGGTGACCCGGGCCCAAAATGGGGTAAAACACCTCGAATCCGGCCAGTCCGGCCGCAAGCACAAAGCCCACAGGCGGAGGAGCTACGACAGCCATGCGTGAGATCGGTCATTTCATTGGCGGCAAGGCCGTCGCGGGCACCTCCGGCCGCTTCGGCGACGTCTTCGATCCCAACACCGGCGAGGTGCAGGCCAAGGTCGCGCTCGCCAAGCGCTCCGAGGTCGAGCACGCCATCGCCGACGCCGAGGCGGCGCAGCCCGGCTGGGCAGCGGTCAACCCGCAGCGCCGCGCGCGCGTGATGTTCAAGTTTCTCGAGCTGGTGCAGAAGGAGTTCGACAGCCTGGCGCGGCTCCTGTCGTCCGAGCACGGCAAGACCTTTCCCGACGCCAAAGGCGACATCCAGCGCGGCCTCGAAGTCGTCGAGTTCGCTTGCGGCATTCCGCATCTGATGAAGGGCGAGTTCACCGAGAGCGCCGGCACCGCCATCGATCTCTATTCGATGCACCAGCCGCTCGGCGTCGTCGCCGGCATCACGCCGTTCAATTTCCCGGCGATGATCCCCTTATGGAAATGCGCGCCGGCGATCGCCTGCGGCAATGCGTTCATCCTCAAGCCGTCGGAGCGCGACCCGTCCGTGCCGTTGCGCATCGCCGAACTCTTCCTCGAAGCCGGCCTGCCGCCGGGCATTCTCAACGTCGTCAACGGCGACAAGGAATCGGTCGACACGCTGCTCACCGATGCGCGCGTGAAGGCGATCGGCTTCGTCGGCTCCTCGGCCATCGCCGAGTACATCTATGCCACCGGCTGCGCGCACGGAAAGCGCGTGCAGTGCTTCGGCGGCGCCAAGAACCACATGATCGTGATGCCCGACGCCGACATGGACCAGGCGGTCGACGCGCTGATCGGCGCCGGCTACGGCTCGGCCGGCGAGCGCTGCATGGCGGTGTCGGTGGCGGTGCCGGTCGGCGAGAAGGCCGCCGACGCGCTGATGAAGAAGCTCATTCCGCGCGTCGAAAGCCTCAAGATCGGCCCCTCGACCGACGCCAGCGCCGATTACGGCCCGCTCGTCACCAAGCAGGCGCTCGACCGCGCCAGGAGCTATGTCGACATCGGCGTCAAGGAAGGCGCCAAGCTCGTCGTCGACGGCCGCGGCTTCAAGATGCAGGGCTACGAGAAGGGCTTCTTCATGGGCGGCTGCCTGTTCGACAACGTCACGACGGACATGAAGATCTACAAGGACGAGATCTTCGGGCCGGTGCTGTCGGTCGTGCGCGCCAAGGACTACGAGGAGGCGGTGCGGCTGCCGAGCGAGAACGAGTACGGCAACGGCGTCGCCATCTACACGCGCGACGGCGACACCGCGCGCGATTTCGTCCGGCGCGTCGAGGTCGGCATGGTGGGCGTCAATTTCGCGATCCCCGTGCCGCTGTCCTACTACACGTTCGGCGGCTGGAAGCGCTCCGGCTACGGCGACCTGAACCAGCACGGGCCGGACTCGATCCGCTTCTACACCAAGACCAAGACGGTGACGTCGCGATGGCCGACCGGCACCAAGGAAGGCGCCGAGTTCGTCATCCCGACGATGAAATGATGCGGCCCGTCTTCGCCGCATGTGCCGCCCTGCTGCTCGCCGGCTGCGCCGGCGGGCAGGACATCCTTTCGGGCGCCTCGACGCCGGCGCCCGAGAGCATGAACGGGCGCTGGCTGCTCACCGCGCCGAATGCGCCGCCCTGCGGCCTGAATTTCGCGGGCAGTCCCGGCGCGCTCGCCGGCACCATCTCGCCGGAAGGCGGCTGCCCCGAGCGCTTTTACCTGAGCCGCCGCTGGTCGATCGGCGAAAGCGGGCTCACGATCGGCGACGAGGACAACAACATGCTCGGCGCGCTGACCTTCTCCGGCGGCCAGTTCAGCGGCACGTCGGCGTCCGGCACGCCGGTGAAGCTCACGCGATAACAAAATCCAACGGGGGAAACCGATGTCCGAATACCAGCTCTATTGCTTCGCGCAGTCCGGCAACTGCTATCGCGCCGCGCTGATGCTCAACCTGATCGGCGCCGACTGGGAGCCGCAATGGGTCGACTTCTTCGGCGCGGGGGTGCAGCGCACGCCGGAGTTTCGCGAGTCGATCAACGAGATGGGCGAGGCGCCGGTGCTCGCGCACGGCAAGAAGAAGCTGTCGCAGTCGGGCGTGATCCTGACGTATCTCGCGCGCCGCAGCGGCAAGTACCTGCCGCAGGGCGAGGACGAGGAGCTCGAGGCGCTGCGCTGGATGCTCTTCGACAATCAGAAGGTCAACGGCTTCCTCGGGCCGTATCGGTTCCTGAAGACCCTTGCCAAGACGCCGGGCGACCCGGCGGTCCTCGAGGCCTTCAAGGCGCGCGCGCAAGGCGCGCTCGGCATCGTCAACAAGCGGCTCGCGAAGACGCCGTTCCTCGCCGGCGACCGGCCGACCATCGCCGACGTGTCGATGACCGGCTATCTCTATTATCCGGCGGAGGAGTTCGGTTTCGACATCGCCAAGGACCATCCGGCGATCGCCGCGTGGCTTAACCGCATGCAGGCCCTGCCCGGCTGGGCGCACCCTTACGACATCATGCCGGGCTATCCGTTCGGCACGTCGGGCTATCGCAATCGCAAGGCCTGATCCTCAACGCACAGACGAGGGAGAAGCGACATGCCGGTCATCGCAGGCTTCGACAAGCTGGCCTCCGTCAAGGAGGAGGAGATCACCGAAAAGATCCGGCGCCGCGTCGTGTCCGGCAAGCAGGGCACGCTGGTCTACTGGCGCATGAAGGCCGGCGCGCGCGCCGCCGCGCACAAGCATCCGCATGAGCAGATCGTGTGGATGATCAAGGGCACGATGGATTTCCGCATCGGCGAGGAAAAGCGTTCGATGAAGGCCGGCGACGTCGCGGTGATCCCCGGCGGCGTCGAGCACGAAGGGTATTTTCCGGAAGACACCGAGGTCGTCGATTTCTTCGCGCCGGTGCGCGAGGATTTCCTGACGGGCGAGACGCCCGCCTACATGCGCAAGCTCAGTTGAGCCGCGTCGGACGCTCCTCATCGGCGATCGACGGGCTCGGCTTGTACGGCTCGCCCGGCACGGAGGCTGCCGCGGCGGCGCGCGCCGAGGCCGCGTCGCGGCGCTGGTTCTCGCGGTAGGAGAGCCAGCCGATGGGCAGGCAGGCGAGATAAGCGAGCGTGCCGATGGTCAGCACGATCCACGGATAGCTGATCAGGAGCGCGACGAAAAGCACCGCCGCGACGAACACCGGCAGCACGCCTTCCGGCGGCACGCGCTTGCCGATGCGCTTGCCCGAGAACACCGGCAGCCGCGACACCATCAAGAGCGCGATGGTGACGGTGTAGAACAGCACGACCCAGGCGGTGATCAGCCCGTTCGGCAGGCCGAGGAAATTCAGGTAGATCGGCAGCAGCACGGTGATCGCGCCGGCCGGCGCCGGAATGCCGGTGAAGAAGTCGGCGGCCCAGAGCGGCTTGTTCGGATCGTCGATCATCACGTTGAAGCGCGCGAGCCGCAGCGCCGCGCAGATCGCGAACACCATGGCGGCGATCCAGCCGACCGATTTCAGTTCCTGCAAGCCCCAGAAATAGAGGATCAGGCCAGGCGCGACGCCGAAATTGACGAAGTCGGCGAGACTGTCGAGCTCGGCGCCGAAGCGCGACGTGCCCTTGAGCATGCGCGCGACGCGCCCGTCGATGCCGTCGAGCATGGCGGCGAAGACGATTGCCGCGAGCGCGAGCTCGAGCCTTCCCTCGACCGACATGCGGATCGCGGTCAGCCCGGCGCAGAGCGCGAGCAGCGTGATCAGGTTCGGCAGCAGCGTGCGAACGGGGATCGCCTTGAAGCGGCGGCGGAAGCGCGGCGGCGCGGGATCGATCGGCTGGAAGACCATGACGGCGACTATATAGCGCGATCCGTGGCTTTTCGTAGCCGCTTCCCGTAACGGCCCAGAAATTACGTTAATTCAATGGCTTAGCCGGCGCGAAAGGCCCTGCCGTGGTCGCCGCCGAGGAGGTCGGCCAGCACGGTTTCGCCGGCCGTGGCGATCTGGCCGACCGCGACCTGCGGCGGCGTGCCGTCCGGCAGGTAGACGTCGAGCCGCGAGCCGAAGCGGATCATGCCGAAGCGCTCGCCGGCGCCGACCGGCTGGCCCTCCTTGACGAAGCAGACGATGCGGCGCGCGACGAGGCCGGCGATCTGCGTCACCGCGATGCGCGGGCCGGCGGACGTGGCGATCACCAGCGAATTGCGCTCGTTGTCGAGGCTCGCCTTGTCGAGGTCGGCGTTAAAGAACTTGCCCGGCGTGTAGACGATCTTCTCGACGCGGCCGGCGACCGGGCTGCGGTTCACGTGGCAATCGAACACGCTCATGAAGATCGAGATGCGCGGCAGCGGCGCCGGCCCGAGACCGAGCTCGCGCGGCGGCGCGGCGGTGGTGATCTGGCTGACGACGCCGTCGGCCGGCGCGATGACGAGGCCGTCGCGCACGGGCGTCACCCGCGGCGGGTCGCGGAAGAAATAGACGCACCAGAGCGTCAGCAGGCTCGCGAGCCAGCCGAGCGGCGTCCACACCCAGAACAGGAGCAGCGCGACGAGCGCGAAGGCGCCGATGAAGGGATAGCCCTCCGGCGTGATCGGCACGAACTGTTTGCGGATCGAATCGACGATGGACATGGAGCGTTTTTACTCCGCCGCCGTGGCCGGCGCCACGGCGTCCTCCTCGTCCTCCACCACCGGCGGCGGGTTGCGGTTGGGCGCGGTCTCGTCCTCGCCGGCGCGGGCGAGACGCTCGCGCGCTTCCTCGGCCTCGCGCTGCCTGTTCCACATGCTGGCGTAGAGCCCGCCCTTCGCAAGCAGCGCGTGGTGCGTGCCGCGCTCGACGATCTCGCCGGCGTCGAGCACGATGATCTCGTCGGCGCCGACGATGGTCGACAGCCGGTGCGCGATGACCAAAGTCGTGCGGCCCTTGGACACGCGCTCGAGCGCGTCCTGAATTTCCTTCTCGGTATGGCTGTCGAGCGCCGAGGTCGCCTCGTCGAGCACCAGGATCGGTGGGGCCTTGAGGATCGTGCGCGCGATGGCGACGCGCTGCTTCTCGCCGCCGGACAGCTTCAGGCCGCGCTCGCCGACCTCGGTCTCGTAGCCCTTCGGCGACATGCGGATGAAGCGGTCGATCTGCGCAAGCCGCGCCGCTTCCTCGACCTCCGCGTCGCTCGCTTCCCAGCGGCCGTAGCGGATGTTGTAGCGGACCGTGTCGTTGAACAGCACGGTGTCCTGCGGCACCATCCCGATTTGCTGGCGCAGCGACTTCTGCGTGATCGTCGCGATGTCCTGGCCGTCGATGGTGATGCGGCCGCCGGAGAGATCGTAGAAGCGGTAGAGAAGCCGCGAGATGGTCGACTTGCCGGCGCCGGACGGGCCGACCACGGCGACGGTCTTGCCGGCCGGTACCTCGAAGCTGACGCCTTTGAGGATGCGCCGCGCCGGGTCGTAGGCGAAGGCGACGTCCTCGAAGCGGATGGTGCCGCGCGTCACCTGGAGCGGCGGCGCGCCGGGCGCGTCTACGATCTCGGTCGGCCGCGCCAGAATCGAGAACATCGTCTCGATGTCGATCACCGCCTGCTTGATCTCCCGGTAGACCATGCCCATGAAGTTCAAGGGCTGGTAGAGCTGGATCATCATCGAATTGATGAGCACGAAGTCGCCGACGGTCTTCGATCCGGCGCGGATTTCGAACGCGCACATCACCATCGCGGCGGCGAGGCCGAGCGTGAAGATGATCGCCTGCCCGGCGTTGAGCACGGCGAGCGAGGTATAGGCCTTGACGCTGGCGTCCTCGTAGCGCGCCATCGAGCGGTCGTAGCGCGCCGCCTCGCGCTCCTCGGCGGAGAAATACTTCACCGTCTCGTAGTTCAGGAGCGAGTCGATCGCCTTGACGTTGGCGTCGGTGTCGCTGTCGTTCATCTTGCGGCGGATGCCGATGCGCCACTCGGTCGCGTAGTAAGTGTAGACCATGTACAGCGCGACGGTGGCGAGGACGACGGCGACGTAACGCCAGTCGAACTCGACGAGCAGCACGCCGGTGATGAGCGCGAGCTCGATGATGGTCGGCGCGAGTTGCAGGATGACCATGCGCACGATGGTCTCGATGCCGTTGCGGCCGCGCTCGAGCACGCGCGTCAGGCCGCCGGTCTTGCGCTCGAGATGGAAACGCAACGACAGCTCGTGCATGTGCACGAAGGTGCGGTAGGCAAGACGGCGCACCGCGTGCATCGCCACCTTGGCGAACAGGCCGTCGCGCATCTGCGTCAGCGCGGACATCAGGACGCGCATCGCGCCGTAAGCGAGCGTCAGCGCGATCGGCGCCGCCGCGGTCCACAACAGCCAGTCGGAGCTTTCGGCCGGCGCGGTGCCGTGGCCGATGAGCGCGTCGGTCGCCCACTTGAAGGTGAACGGCACGGCGATGGTGGCAAGCTTGGCCGCGAGCAGCAGCACCAGCGCGCCGAGCACGCGCAGCTTCAAGTCGGCGCGGTCGGCCGGCCAGATGTAGGGCCAGAGGTTGATGACCGTGCGCAGCAGCGCGCCGCGGTCGGCGGTCACCCGGGGCGCTTGCGCCGGGGCAGGATGGTGATTCGCAGTCATTAAAGGGTCCGGACAGGACGGCGGAACTCGAAGGGCCGTCGCGCACTGATATAGGCGGATTCCCGGCCGTAATCACCCTCCCCCGGGCATAAACCCTGCCGTTATCGCGGGAAATCCTGCCGCCGCCTTGACGCTGCGGCCGCGGCGACGCACATGCTGAGGAACAACAGAACGGTCCCCAAACGATCCCAATGAGCGAAATCAGAAAAATCTGCGTCTATTGCGGCTCCGGCCCCGGAACCGACCCCGCCTTCGTCGAGGCCGCCCGCGAACTCGGCGCCACGCTGGCGCGTGAGAAGGTCGGGCTGGTCTATGGCGGCGGCGCCGTCGGCATCATGGGCGCGATCGCCATGTCGGTGCTCGACCACGGCGGCAATCTGACCGGCATCATCCCCGAATTCCTGATGTCGCGCGAGCGCGCGCTGCGCGGCACGCACGACCTTGTCGTGACGAGCGACATGCACGAGCGCAAGCGCATGATGTTCGAGATGGCGGACGCCTTCGTCGCGCTGCCGGGCGGCGTCGGCACGCTGGAAGAGGTGGTCGAGCAGATCACCTGGGTGCAGCTCGGCCGGCACAAGAAGCCGATCCTGCTCGCCAACATCAAGGGCTTCTGGGATCCCTTGTGCGCGCTGCTCGATCACATGAAGACGCTGGAGTTCATCCGCTCCGGGCTCGACTTCAACCTGCTGGTCACCGACAAGGTCGCCGATATCCTGCCGATGGTGCGGGCCGAGGCGGCCAGGATGCCGGACGACGCGAAGAAGATGGAGCCGGCCGCGCGGCTTTAGGCTTTCCTGACGCCAGCCCTATCCGCCGCTCGTCCCCGCGAAGGCGGGGACCCAGCGCGGCGAATGCGGGGACAGCTCCAACTGGAGTCCCGCTTTCGCGGGAATGAGCGGAAAAAAATTACTTCACAAACGTCACCGCCTCGATGCGGTTGCCATCCGGGTCGCGGATGAAGGCCGCGTAATAACCCTCGCCGTGCTGCGGGCGCAGGCCCGGCGCGCCGTCGGACGCACCGCCGGCGGCAAGCGCCGCGGCGTGAAACGCATCGACCAGGTCGGTCGCGCGGGCGCGGAAGCAGACATGCGCGCCGCTGTTTGCGGGCAAAGGCTGCGCGTCTGTGCGCAGGTTGATCCAGAACTCGGGATATTGCTTGCCGAAGCCGACGGTCGCCGGCCGCCGCTCCAGCGCGGTCATGCCGAGCGCCCCGAGCACGGCCTCGTAGAAGCGTGTCGCGGCGATGAGATCGCGGACGGGGACGGAGACGTGGTCGATCATGGATGATTCCCCTTGCTCCGCTCATTCCCGCGAAAGCGGGAATCCAGCCGGACCGTTCCCCGCGGCACGTCGGCGCTGGGTCCCCGCCTTCGCGGGGACGAGCGGATACAATCTTCTCTTCCGGCTAAACCGTCGCGCCCGACTTCACCAGCTTGAACACGATCGAATCCATCAACGCCTGGAACGAGGCGTCGATGATGTTCGCCGACACGCCGACCGTGGTCCAGCGCTCGCCGTTCTCGTCCTCGCTCTCGATCAGCACGCGCGTCACGGCCTCGGTGCCGGAATTGAGGATACGCACGCGGAAATCCGTCAGAGAGAGGCCATCGATGTAGGTCTGGTATTTGCCGAGGTCCTTGCGCAGCGCCTGGTCGAGCGCGTTGACCGGGCCGTTGCCTTCCGCGGCCGAGATCGTCGCCTGCTCGCCGACCTTCACCTTGACCACCGCCATGGCGACGGTGACGCGGTCGCCGACGGCGTTGTAGCGCTGCTCCACGGTGACATCGAACTGCGTCACGTCGAAATAATCCGGCACCGCGCCGAGCGTGCGCCGCGCCAGCAATTCGAACGACGCGTCCGCCGCCTCGTAAGCGTAGCCGATCGCCTCGCGCTCCTTGACGATCTCCAGAAGCCGCGCGATGCGCGGATCGTCCTTGTCGGCCTTGATGCCGACGCGGTCGAGCTCGGCGAGCACGTTCGACTTGCCGGCCTGCTCCGACACCAGCACTTTGCGCTTGTTGCCGACCGTCTGCGGCGCGACGTGCTCGTAGGTCGCCGGATCCTTCATGATCGCCGAGGCGTGAATGCCGGCCTTGGTCGCGAAGGCGCTCTCGCCGACGTAAGGCGCGTGGCGGTTCGGCGCGCGGTTCAGGCGCTCGTCGAGCGCGTGCGACACCTGCGCCAGTTTCTTCAGCGCGGCGTCCGACACGCCGATGTCGAATTTGTCCGCGTAATCCGGCTTGAGCTTCAGGGTCGGGATCAGCGACACGAGATTGGCGTTGCCGCAGCGCTCGCCCAGCCCGTTGAGCGTGCCCTGGATCTGCCGTGCGCCGGCGCGCACCGCGGCGAGCGAATTCGCCACCGCCTGCTCGGTGTCGTTGTGCGCGTGGATGCCGACGTGGTCGCCGGGGATCGCCTTCACCACCGCGCCGACGATTGCCTCGACCTCGTGCGGCAGCGTGCCGCCATTGGTGTCGCACAGCACCACCCAGCGCGCGCCTTCATCGTAGGCGGCCTTGGCGCAGGCAAGCGCGTAATCCGGATTGGCCTTGTAGCCGTCGAAGAAATGCTCGCAGTCGAGCAGCACCTCGCGGCCCATCGCCTTGGCCGCGCGCACGCTGTCGCGGATCGAGGCGATGTTTTCCTCGAGCGTCGTCTCGAGCGCGACCTTGACGTGATAGTCCCACGACTTGGCGACGAAGCAGATGGCGTCGGCCTGCGCATCGAGCAGCATCGCGAGGCCCGGATCGTTCGACGCGGAGCGGCCGGGACGGCGCGTCATGCCGAAGGCGGTAAAGGTGGTGTTCAGCTTGCGCTTCTCGCCGAACAATTCGGTGTCGGCCGGATTGGCGCCGGGATAGCCGCCCTCGACATAATCGATGCCGAGATCGTCGAGCATCGCGGCGATGGCGAGCTTGTCGGCGAGCGTGAAATCGACGCCGTTCGTCTGCGCGCCGTCGCGCAGCGTCGTGTCGAAGAGGTAGAGGCGTTCGCGCGCCATCACATCACCACAACCCGAAATACTTCGTCGCCACCGCGACCGCGGCGGCGATGATGACGGCCTTGAGCACGATGTAATAGAGCCAGTGGTGCGGGAATGGCGTGTCCGGACGCTTCATGGCTTGCCCCCGTTGAGCTGTTTGGTCAGCGTCGTGTTGGCGAGCCACTCGTCGCCCACCGAGATCGAGTTGCGGCTCTGCGCGACGTAGCCGCGCTTCTCGAAGAAGCCGCGCGCGGTGTCGCTCGAATCGACCGTCAGCTTCGTGGCGCCGCGGGCGCCCGCGAGCTTCTCCAGCGCGTCGGCAAGCACGCTGCCCGCGCCCTGCCCGGCGGCGTCCGGATGGACGTAGAGCATGCCGATCTTGTCCTTACCCTCGAGCGAGGCGAAGCCGACCGGCTCGCCGTCGAGCGTCGCGATGAGCGTCAACTGGCCGCCGAGCTTGGCCGCGAAATCCGTCACATCGTCGGCCGCAGCGGCCCACGCTTCCTGCTGCGCCTCGCCGTAGTCGTCGCCGGTCAGCGCCGCGATGGATTCGCGGAAGATCTGCGCGAGCGACGCGGCGTCGTCTGCGAGGAATGGCCGCAGCGCGAATTGCGGGGCGCTCATCGCGCGATCTCCCAGGTCGTGCCGTCCTTGGAATCCTTGAGCACGACGCCCATCGCCGCGAGTTCGTCGCGGATGCGGTCGGACTCCTTGAAGTCCTTCGCCTTGCGCGCGGCCGCCCTTGCTTCGATCAACTGCTCAACTTGATTCTTAAATTCCTGAGGCATCAATTGAGCGGCACCTTCGCCAACCGAGGCCATATCTGACGATGACATCAGCGCATGTGTGATAACTCCAAGCCATTCTCCAGTCGCATGAAGTTTTTGCGCCGCTTGAAAATCGCCTTTTCTCGCGTGGTCGGACAACCTATGCATCTCGGCAAAGGCCATCGGAGTATTTAAGTCGTCACTAAGAGCCTTAAGAACGCCACGCTCCGGCACTATGTTCGAATTGAACGACGTCTGGTGACGTTCCAATATATTGGCCCAGTGACGCAGCGTATTCTGTGATTCTTTCAAACTGGCGACCGTCCAGTCGATCGGCTGGCGGTAGTGCGTCTTCAGCATATTGAAACGCACAACCTCACCCGGCCAGTCCTTGAGCAATTCATGAATCGTCACGAAATTGCCGAGGCTCTTCGACATCTTCTCGCCTTCGACCTGAAGGAAGCCGTTGTGCATCCAATAATTCGCCATCACCGGCGTATGGAAGGCGCAGCGCGATTGCGCGATCTCGTTCTCGTGGTGCGGGAAGACGAGATCGATGCCGCCGCCGTGGATATCGAAAGTCTCGCCGAGGTGCTTCCACGACATCGCCGAGCATTCGATGTGCCAGCCGGGGCGGCCGGGCGTCTTGACGCCGGCCGGCGACGGCCATGACGGCTCGCCCGGCTTCGACGGCTTCCACAGCACGAAGTCCTGCGCGTCCTTCTTGTACGGCGCGACCTCGACGCGGGCGCCGGCGATCATCTCGTCGAGCGGGCGCTTCGACAGCCGCCCGTAGTCCGGCATCGACGGCACGTTGAACAGCACGTTGTCTTCGGCGACGTAGGCGTGTCCCGAGGCGACGAGCCGCTCGATCAGCGTCCTCATCTCGGCGATGTGCTCGGTCGCGCGCGGCTCGACCGTAGGCCTCAGGCAGCCGAGCGCGGCGACGTCCTGCTTGAAATTGTTGTAGGTCTCTTCCGTCAACTGACGGATGTCGACGCCGCGCTCGGCCGCGCGCGCGTTGATCTTGTCGTCGACGTCGGTGATGTTGCGCACGTATTTGACGTGGCTCTCGCCGTAGATGTGGCGCAGCAGCCGGAACAGCACGTCGAAGACGATGACCGGCCGCGCGTTGCCGATATGGGCGAAGTCGTAGACGGTCGGCCCGCACACATACATGCGCACGTCGGCGGCGTCCAAAGGCTGGAACACCCGCTTCTCGCGCGTCAGCGTATCGTAGAGCTTGAGCTCAACCGCCATGGAACACCCGTCGACCGCGCTGGCCGGCGTCTGTCAGAATCTCAGGGTTGAGAGAATAGACGGCCGAGCCAGCGATGGTCGCTAGCGAATAATAATGCGGCAGATGCCGCCGATGGTTTCGAGGCCGTACATTGCGGCGGCACAATGGGTTGTGGACGGCGCGGCGTCAAGACCCGCCCCGGGCCGCCTTTGCCCCAATTCGGCCTTCCGCGGCCCCTATCTGCCGCCGCCCGCAGGGTTAAGCGGCGTTTAAGCATTTCCCTGCATCCTTCCCTTGAGGCGCCCGGCGGCGCCTTTTCGACACCGGACGCTCGTCTCATGCGGACCATCCTGGCCGCCCTCATCGGCCTGTCGCTCGTCTCGGCCGCCGCGCATGCCGCGGGCGGCGAGCGGCGCATGTTCATCATCCCGAACGACGCCGACGGCTACGGCGTCGACCGGTGCCTTGCCAACGGCGAGCACTGCGGCCGCGCCGCGGCGAATTCCTATTGCCAGTCGCACCAGTTCGCGCAGGCGACGAGCTACCGCAAGGTCGACCGCGACGACATCACCGGCGCGATCCCGGCGGACGCTTCCGGCGGCTGCAAGAACGGCCGCTGCGACAATCTCGTGGCGATCGTCTGCACGAAGTAGGTCAGCCTCAAAAGCTTTCGCATATTCTCTGTCATCGCCGGGCTTGTCCCGGCGATCTCGCTTAGGAAGCCACCGTGCCCGCCTTATCGGGATGGCCGGGACAAGCCCGGCCATGACGTCGGGATTCAGAAGCCGCTATCGTTCCGCCTTCGCCAGCGCGATGGCTTCCTTCAGCACGTCGAGATCGCCAATGTGGTTGGCGAGGATGAGCGCGAGCCGCGTGTCGAACGCCGCCGCCTGCTCCTCGCTCATGCCGCGGCGCGCTTCGACCAGCGCGACGTATGCCGCGTCGGGATCGGCGAATTGCGATTGCGTCTTCAACGGGCTCATGCGGGCTTCCCCAGCGCGCGGTCGCGCGCGGCGGCGATTTTCGTGGCGTCGGCGTGGCGCCAGCGCGCGCAGAGATGCTGGTCGGGGCGGAAGAGCCAGGCCGCGCCGGGCGTGGCGTCGTAGCGCTGCGCGAACAGGCCGTCGCAGTCGGCGACGTCATCGCCGATTGAGATATGCCGAACGCCGGCCGGCGCGTCCGGCGCGCCGCCGTTCTTCATCGTCACCAGCGTGAACTCGCCGGGGATGGTCTGGAGCAGATGGCTCGCCGCGCCGTCGCGCCCGCGCACCGGACAATCCGGCGCCGGCGCGCCGAGCCGCGCGCTGCCGCCGAACGTCTCCTCGTCCGGCGTCGACAGCGGCGAGTCATAGACCGTCGCCACCGACAGGCGTCCGGAATTGATCATGCGGCGCGCGAACTCCGCCCGCGGCGCCAGCGCCAGCACGGCGTCGCGCAAATTGCGTTCGGCCTGCGAATGCGGCGCGATGAAATCCGTCGAGCGCGTCGAATGCGCGATGTTCTCATCCGCCGCCTGCGTGCGCTCGCGCTCGTAGCTATCAATCAGGGAAGAACCCGCCTCGCCGTTGAACACCGCGGCGAGCTTCCACGCCAGGTTCTCGGCGTCCTGGATGCCGGAATTGGCGCCGCGCGCGCCGAACGGCGACACCTGATGCGCGGCGTCGCCGATGAAGACGACGCGGCCGTGCACGAAGCGGTCGAGGCGGCGGCAGTTGAAGCGGTAGACCGAGATCCATTCGAGTTCGAAATCGCGCTCGCCCAGCATGCGCTTGAGCCGCGCGGTTACGCGCTCCGGCTGCTGCTCTAGCGCCGCGTCGGCGTCGGGGCCGAGCTGAAGATCGATGCGCCAGACATTGTCCGGCTGGCGGTGCATCAGCGCCGACTGCCCGGTGTGGAAGCTCGGATCGAACCAGAAGCGGCGCTCGGTCGGCAGGTCCGCCGCCATCCGGATGTCGGCGATCAGGAACTTGTCCTCGAAGGTGACGCCGGAGAAGGCCAACCCGAGCAGGTCGCGCGCGGTGGAGCGCGCGCCGTCGGCGGCGATCAGCCAGTCGGCGTCGAGCGTGTAGGGGCCGTCATCGGTGGCAATTGTCAGCCGTACGTGATCGTTGCGCGGTTCGAGGCCGGCGAGCCTGTTCTTCCAGCGCAGGTCGATCGCTCCGATCTCGGAGGCGCGGTCGCACAGCGCCTTCTCGAGGTAATACTGCTGGAGATTGATGAAGGCCGGCATCTTGTGCCCGGCCTCAGGCAGGAGATCGAACGAGAAGACGAGATCGTCGCCGCGGAACACCTTGCCGAGCTTCCAGGTGACGCCCTGTTCGACCAGCTTCTCACCGACGCCGAGGCGATCGAGGATTTCCAGCGTGCGCTTCGACCAGCAGATGCCGCGCGAGCCTTCGCCGATGCGGTCGGCGTCGTCGATCAGTACCACCGGCACGCCGCGCAGGCCGAGATCGATGGCGCAGGCCAAGCCCACCGGCCCGGCGCCTACCACGACCACCGGCCGCCGCACCGGCGCCGCCGCATCCTGATCGGCCGACCGGCGGTAGCCGTAGGTGTAGATCGACTTGTGCGCGTTCGCGCCCATCCCCCGTGTCCCCGGCCCGTCGCCTCAGCCCTGCAACGCCGCCCACATTTCGCGGTCGCGCTCCGCGGTCCAGATCACCGGCCACTCGATGCCGCGCGCCTCGTCATAGGCGCGCGAGACGTTGAACGGCAGGCAGTGCTCGTAGATGGCGAAGGTCTTGAACTTCGGGTCCATCGCGATACGCGCATAGTCGAACGCGTCCTTGAGCGAGCGGCCCTTGGCGACGCTGTCTTTCACCGAGCCGAACAGCGTCGAGAGGAAGTCGGTCGTCATCTCGATGCCTTCCTTGACCTGCTCCGCGCTCGACAGCGCAGCGCCCCGGCCCGGCACCAGCGCGGTTGCCTGCATCTCGGCGAGATTGTCGAGCGTGGCCGGCCAGTCGGTGAAATGCGCGTCGCCGCAATAGCAGGCGGACTTGTACTCGACGAGATCGCCGGAGAAGACGACGCCGCAATCCGGCACCGCGGCGATGACGTCGCCCGCCGTATGACCGCGACCGATATGCATGATGCGCACCTCGCGCCGGCCGAGCCAGACCGACATCTGGTCGGGGAAGGTGATCGACGGCCAGGTCAATCCGGGGATCGTCTCGACCGCGCGGAACAGGCGCGGGAAACGGCCGATCTCGGAATCCATGTCCTGCTTGCCGCGCTCGGCGATCAGCCCGCGCGTCGCGTCCGACGCCAGGATTTCCGCGCCCTTGAAAGCCGACGCGCCGAGCACGCGCACGGCGTGATAGTGCGTCAGCAGCACGTATTTGATCGGCCTGTCGGTGACCTTGGCGACGCGCGCGATCAGGTCCGAGGCCATTGCCGGCGTCGCCTGCGCGTCGATCACCATGCAGCTGTCGTCGCCGACGATGGCGCCGGAGTTCGGGTCGCCCTCCGCGGTAAATGCGTAGAGGCCCGGACCGATCTGGTCGAACGAAACCTTCTTCTCGGTGAGATCGCCGGCGGACGCAAAGGCTTTGCTCATGAAATCCCCTGTCGGTCGGTCACGGCCGATAACGTATCACGTCCTGCTCGATGGCGCCGAAAATCGAGCGGCCTTCGGCGTCGCGCATCTCGATGCGCACGCGGTCGCCGAAGGTGAGAAACGGCGTCGCCGGCTTGCCGGCGCGGATCGTCTCGACCGTGCGCTGCTCGGCGATGCAGGAATAGCCGAGGCCGCCCTCCTCCACCGGCCGCCCGGGACCGCCATCGGCATCGCGGTTCGACACCGTGCCGGCGCCGAGGATGGTGCCGGCGGAGAGCGCGCGCGTCTTCGCCGCGTGCGCGATCAGCGTCGGGAAGTCGAAGGTCATATCATTGCCGGCGACGGGCCTGCCGAGCGGCTTGCCGTTGACGAAGGACTGAAGCGGCAGGTTGACTTTAGCGCCGTCGAAGGCGCGGCCGAGTTCGTCCGGCGTCACCGCCACAGGCGTGAATGCCGACGACGGTTTCGACTGCACGAAGCCGAAGCCCTTGGCGAGCTCGGGGCCGGTGACGTTGCGCAAGGTCACGTCGTTGACCAGCATGATGAGCTTGATCGCCTGCGCCGCCTGTTTGCGGCTTGCGCCCATCGGCACGTCGCCGAGCACGACGACGACTTCGGCCTCGAGGTCGATGCCCCAGGCCTCGTCGATGACGGAAATCGGATCGCGCGGGCCGAGCAGCACGTCGGAGATGCCCTGGTACATCAAAGGGTCGGTCCAGAACGTGGCCGGCATCTCGACGCCGCGCGCCTTGCGCACCAGCGCCACGTGATTGACGTAAGCCGAGCCGTCGAGCCACTGATAGGCGCGCGGCAGCGGCGCCGCGCACTTGGCGGCGTCGAAGGCCATATGCGCGATGCGATTGGCTTCAAGCGAGTCGGCGATCTCGGTCAGCCGCGGCTCGGCCGCACCCCAATCGTCGAGCGCCGCCTGCAATGTCGGCGCCACCGCCGCGGCGTCGGCGCAGCGCGTCAGGTCCTTCGAGACGACGACGAGGCGGCCGTCGCGGCCGTCTTTGAGCGAAGCGAGTTTCATTTCGGCTCGCGGCGGTTCGGATCGAAATGCTTCTTCAGCCCGGCCCAGCAGTCGGCGTAGTCGTCCTGAAGGCTCGGCGATGTGGCGGCGTATTGCGTCACGCGCTGACGGAAGCGCGTCTCGAACATGAAGGCAAGCGTGTTGGAAAGCTTCACCGGCTTCAGCTCGACGTTGCTCGCGTGCTCGAAGGCATCGGCGTCCGGCCCGTGCGGCAGCATCTGGTTGTGCAGGCTGATGCCGCCCGGCACGAAGCCCTCGGGCTTGGCGTCGTAGACGCCGTAAACCAGCCCCATGAACTCCGACATGATGTTGCGGTGATACCAGGGCGGGCGGAACGTGTTCTCGCCGACCAGCCAGCGCTCGGGGAAGATGACGAAGTCGACATTGGCCGTGCCCGGTGTCTCCGACGGCGAGGTCAGCACTGTGAAGATCGACGGATCGGGATGGTCGAACAGGATGGCGCCGACCGGCGCGAAACGCCGGAGATCGTATTTGTACGGGAAGTAGTTGCCATGCCAGGCGGCGACGTCGAGCGGCGAATAGCCGGTCTGCGTGCGATAGAGCTCGCCGCCCCACTTCACAAACAGCGTGTGCGGGCCGTCGACGTCCTCGAAAGCGGCGACCGGCGTCAGGAAGTCGCGCGGATTGGCCAGGCAATTGGCGCCGATCGGCCCGCGGTCCGGCAGCGTGAAGCCGCCGCCGTAGTTCTCGCAGACATAGGCGCGCGCCGGCCCGCCAATCAACTCGACGCGGAAGATGACGCCACGCGGGATGACACAGATCTCGCCGGGCTCGATGTCGATGACGCCGAACTCGGTGCGGAAGCGCAGGCTCCCCTCCTGCGCCACGACCAGGAACTCACCGTCGGCGTTGAACATGTGTTCGCGCTGCATCGACTGCGTGACGAAGACGAGGTGCGCCGCCATGCCGGCGAGCGCATCGACGTCGCCGGCGGTCGTCATCGTGCTCATGCCGGAGACGAAAGTGAGCGCCTCGTCCGGGATCGGCACCGGCGACCAGCGCAGTTGCCCGATCGGCAGATCGGTGTCCTCGCGCACCGGCGCGGTGCGCCAGCGCCCCTTCTCGGCCTTCGTGTAGCGGCCATTGTGCTTCACCGTCGGCCGGATGCGGTAGAGCCAGGAGCGCTGGTTGGTCGCCTGCGGCGCGGTGAAGGGCGAGCCGGAGAGTTGCTCGGCGTAGAGGCCGTAATTGCATTTCTGCGGCGAGTTGCGGCCGACCGGCAGCGCGCCGGGAAGCGCCTCGGTCTCGAACGAATTGCCGAAGCCGGACATGTAGCCGCTGGTCATGGCGCTCCCCCGGTCGCGGGCTGGTCCCGCAAAATTAGTTGCCTATGCAACCAAGGTCAATCGGCGGCCGATCCGGGCTCATTCCGGCCTGCGGAAATGGCCGATCGGCCCGCGTTTCCCGGCATTTAGCGGCGCTTTGCAAATTCGTTGCGCCCGGTCGCAACATCGGCGAGAGTCGCTTGCCTGCGCGGGCGGCGCCGATCCGCCGCCGCGCGGACACGTGCGGGGGCATGCCGGTGGCGATGATCGACGAGACGGCCGAGCGGACGACCGGGACGCCCGAGCCGGCGCTCAGGCTCGAGGACTTCCTGCCCTACCGGCTCAACGTCTGCTCGAATCTGGTCTCGACCGCGCTGTCGCGCATCTATTCCGAGCGCTACCGCATCGGCGTTCCGGAATGGCGCGTGCTCGTCACGCTCGGCCAGTTCGGCATGATGACCGCGAAGGCGATCGGCGCGCACAGCTGCATGCACAAGACCAAGGTGTCGCGCGCCGTGGCGCAACTGGAGAAGCGCAAGCTGATCGGCCGCAGGTCGAACCGCGCCGACATGCGCGAGGCTTTTCTGTCGCTCACCCCCGCCGGGCGCGAGATGTACGACGAGCTGGCGCCGATCGCGACGCGCTTTGCCGACCGGCTGCTCGACAGCATCGACGCCGCCGACCGCGACGCGCTGCACCGCGCGCTGAAAAAACTCACCGAGCGGTCCGGCGAGCTCGCCACCGATATCGCCAATCCACGCCGTCCCCGCTAGATTGCGGGACCGCCGCCGGGGTCATTCAACGTGAAGCTCTATACCTATTTCCGCTCCTCCGCCGCCTATCGCGTGCGCATCGCGCTCAACCTCAAGGCCCTGCCCTACGATATGGTCGCGATCCATCTCACCAAGGACGGCGGCCAGCAGCACAAGCCGGAGTTCCACGCGCTCAACCCGCAGGAGCGCGTGCCGGCGCTCGTCCTCTCGAGCGGCGAAGTGCTGACGCAGTCGCTGGCGATCATCGAATATCTCGACGAGATCGAGCCGGAGCCGCCGCTGTTGCCGGCCGACGCGCTGGAGCGCGCCAAGGTGCGGGCCATCGCGCAGGCGGTCGCCTGCGACATCCACCCGCTCAACAACCTGATCGCGCTGCAATACCTCAAGCGCGCGCTCAAGCACGAGCAGGCCGATATCGACACCTGGTATCACCACTGGGTGATCGAGGGCTTCAAGGCGATCGAGGCAATGATCCGTCCCGCGCCTTACGCCTGCGGCGCGCATGTGACGCTCGCCGACGTTTGCCTGATCCCGCAGGTGTTCAACGCGCGGCGGCTGAAAGTCCCGCTCGACGCCTTCCCCAGGATCGTCGCCGTCGAGACCGCGTGCCTGAAGCTGCCTGCCTTCGACCGAGCGCGTCCCGAAAACCAGCCGGACGCCGAGTGAGCGCGGCTCCGCCCCGCGCCAACATCGTGCGCGTCGTGCTGTGGATGACCGGCACGCTGCTGTCGTTCTCGGTGATGGCCGTGTCGATCCGCGAGCTCTCGCGCGGCGGCCTGACGATCTTCGAGATCCTGGCGATCCGCTCCGGCGCCGTGCTGCTGGTGATGCTCGTGCTGCTGCTCGCGCGTCCGGAATTGCGCCTCTATACGCGCACGCGGCGCATCAAGCTGCATCTCCTGCGCAACATCGTGCATTACGCCTCGCAGTTCGCCTGGGCCTATACGCTGACGCTGCTGCCATTGGCGATGGTGTTTGCGCTCGAGTTCACGATGCCGGCCTGGACGGCGGTGCTGGCGCTGTGGCTGCTCGACGAGAAGATGACCAAGAGCCGCGCCGGCGTCGTGGTGCTCGGGCTTGCCGGCGTGCTGGTGATCCTGCGGCCCGGTATCGCCGCCATCAATCCGGCGGCATTCCTCGTGCTGGCGGCGGCGTTCGGCTACGCCATCACCATGATCACCACCAAAAAGCTGACCGCGACCGAGTCGACGTTCGGTATCGTGTTCTGGATGGCGGTGATCCAGTTTCCGCTGTCGCTCGTCGGCAGCGACCTGACCGCCTTCGCCCATTTCCAGGCGCACAACATCGTGCCGGCGATCGCGCTGGGTATCGGCGGCGTGACGTCGCACTATTGCCTGAGCAACGCCTTCCGCGCCGGCGACGCCACCCTCGTCGTGCCGCTCGATTTCATGCGCATCCCGCTGATCGCCGTGGTCGGCTGGGCCTTTTACGGCGAGCGGCTGGACATCTTCGTGCTGATCGGCGCGCTAATCATCATCTCCGGGGTCATCTGGAACCTGCGGGCGGAAAGCACCCGGCCGAGGCCGGCATGACCTCCCCGCGCCACATTTCATTGGCTAGAGTGCCGCCCATGAGGGGACTCAACCTGACCATCGCCGCCGCGCTTGCGCTGGCCACCTCGGCCGCCGCTTTGGCGCAGGCGCCGAGCCCGAACTGCCAGGCGCTCGTCGCCCAGCTTGCCTCGCTCGACCGCGGCGACAACGATCCCGGCCGCGCCGACCAGATTCGCCGCGCCGAGGACGCCGTGCATCGCCAGCAATACGAGGTCGACCGCATGGTGTCGCAGGGCCGCCAGATGGGCTGCGAGCGCTCCGGCTTCTTCTCGATCTTCTCCAATCCGCCGCCGCAATGCGGCAGCCTCAACCGCCAGATCGACCAGGCCCGAAACACGCTCGACCGCCTCCAGATGCAGCTCGAGCAGAGCCAGGGCGGCAACACGCAGCGCGCGGCGCAGCGGCATTCGCTCCTGATCGCGCTCGGTCAGAACAATTGCGGCCCTCAATATCGCTCGGCGGCGACGCAGCAGGGCCCGGGCGGCTTCTTCGACCGGCTGTTCGGCGGCATCGGCAACGAGAGCGGCGCCATCATCGGCGCGCCGCAGCAGCAGATGGGCGGCACCTACCGCACCGTCTGCGTGCGGCTGTGCGACGGCTATTATTTCCCGGTTTCGTATGCGACGACGCCGGACCACTTCCAGATCGACGCGCAGACCTGCCAGCGCGAATGCCCGGCGGCGCAGGTGCAGCTCTACACCTATCACAATCCCGGCGAGGAGATGACGCAGGCCGTCGGCCTCGACGGCCAGCCCTACACCGCACTGGCCACCGCCTTCGCCTACCGCAAGCAGATGAGCCCGGCCTGCGGCTGCCGCCGCCCCGGCGAGAGCTGGGCGGAGGCGCTCAAGGCGCTCGGCCCCGACACCACGGTGGAGGCCGGCGACGTCGTCGTCACCGACGAGAACGCCAAGAAGTTGTCGGCGCCGCGCGGGGCGGACGGCAAGCCGGTCAAGCCGTCGGCCGCGCCGAAGCCGGAATCGACGCGCTCGGCGCTCGCCGACGCGCCCGGCCAGATCGATCCCACCAAGCGCAAGGTGCGCACGGTCGGGCCGACGTTCCTGCCGTCGAATTGAGTTTCTCTTCCGCTCGTCCCCGCGAAAGCGGGGACACCCAGTTGTGACTCGGCGCTGGATTCCCGCTTTCGCGGGAATGAGCGGATGATGGCCTACACATCCGCCGCTTCTGAGCGCGCGGGCTTTCCCGGCGCGAGCGAGCCGTCCGGCTTCGGCAGCGGCGTGCCCGGATCGCGGAAGCGGTTGGTGATCGGATAGCGGCGGTCGCGGCCGAAATTCTTCAGCGTCACCTTCACGCCGGGCGCGGCCTGGCGCCGCTTGTATTCGGCGATGTGCAGGAGCCGCTCGATGCGCGCCACGGTGTCGCGCTCGAAGCCGGCCTCGACGATGGCCGACACCGGCTCCTCGCGCTCCACCAGCCGCTCGAGGATGGCGTCGAGCACCGCGTAAGGCGGCAGCGAGTCCTCGTCCTTCTGGTTCTCGCGCAATTCCGCCGTCGGCGGCCGCACGATGATGTTCTCCGGGATGACCAGGCCGGCGGGGCCGAGCGCGTCGTGCGGCTTCCAGTCGTTGCGCAGCCGCGCCAGGCGGAACACCTCGGTCTTGTAGATGTCCTTGACCGGATTGAAGCCGCCGTTCATGTCGCCGTAGAGCGTGGCGTAACCGACCGACATTTCCGACTTGTTGCCGGTGGTGACCACCATCAGATTGAACTTGTTGGAGACCGCCATCAGAAGTGTGCCGCGCGTGCGCGCCTGCAAATTCTCCTCGGTGACGTCGCGCGAAAGGCCGGCGAAGGCCGGCTTCAGCGCCGCCTCGAAGCCTTCGACCGCGCTGGCGATCGGCAGCACCTCGTAGCGCAGGCCGAGCGCCTTGGCGCAGGCGGCCGCGTCGTCGAGCGACACCTGCGCCGTGAACCTGTACGGCAGCATCAGGCAGCGCACGCGCTCGGCGCCGAGCGCGTCGACCGCGATCGCCGCGCACAGAGCCGAGTCGATGCCGCCGGACAGGCCGAGCACGACGCCGGGAAATCCGTTCTTGTTGACGTAGTCGCGCAGGCCCAGCACGCAAGCGGAATAATCGGCGCGGTCGCCCTCGACGGCCTCGATCGTCGCCCCGGCCTCGCAGCGCCACGTGCCGCCGCGCCTGACCCACTGCGTGGTGACGACGCTCTCGACGAAGGCGCCGAGCTGGAAGGCGAGCGAGCGGTCGGCGTTCAAGCCGAACGACACGCCGTCGAACACCAGCTCGTCCTGGCCGCCGACCTGGTTGACGTAGACCATCGGCAGCGCCTGCTCGGTGACGCGCGCCACCGCGACGTTGAGGCGCACGTCGTTCTTGCCGCGCCAGTAAGGCGAGCCGTTCGGCACGATCAGCAGTTCGGCGCCGGTCTCGGCCAGGCACTCGACGACGTTCTCGTAACTCGCCGACTCCTCGGTCCAGATGTCCTCGCACACCGGAATGCCGAGCCGCACGCCGCGGAAGCTGACCGGCCCCGGCACCGGCCCGGGCGCGAACACGCGTTTCTCGTCGAACACGCCGTAGTTCGGCAGGTTGACCTTGTAGCGCAGCGCCGCGATGGCGCCGCGGTCGATCAGCGCGACCGCGTTATAGAGCTTGCCCTCGTCGGCCCACGGCGTGCCGATGACGAGCGCCGGGCCGCCGTCTGCGGTCTCGCGCGCCAAGGCCTCGATGGCGGCGCGGCAGGCGGCCTGGAAGGCCGGCTTGAGCACCAGATCCTCCGGCGGATAGCCGGCGATGAACAGTTCGGGAAAGACGACGAGATCGGCGCCCTGCGCCTTTGCCTCGGCGCGCGCGCGCAGCGCCTTGGCGGCGTTGCCGGCGACGTCGCCGACGGTCGGATTGAGCTGCGCGACCGCGATCGCCAGCCGGTCGGTGGGTGCCCCGGTCATGGCTCACCTGTACCGCTTCACCCGCGCCCCCGGCAATGGCCGCCGCCGCAGCCCTGAGGCTCCCGCCGCTCAGAGCGCGTCGAAGCGATAGCTGCCTTGCAGGAAGACGCCGTAGAGGTCGACCTTGAAGTCGAGCGGCTGGGTGGTGCCGCCTGAGGCCGTGAAGTCGGCATTGCCCTTGGTCTGCATGTGCCAGTAGCGGCCGCCGACGCCGACGCTGAAGGCGTCGGTGATCGGATAGGTCAGGATCGCCTCGAACTGGTAACCCCAGCCGTTGCCGTCCTCGGGCGTCGGGCCGTTGAGGTCGGCGCGCAGCAGATGGTTGTCGGTGCCGTTGAGCCAGACCCACGGCAGATAGGCGCCTTCGATATTGAGACGCAACTTGTCGAACACCGGGATGTCGGCGGCGAGACCGAGGCGCACGGCGTGCCAGTTGTTGTCCTGCACGATCACGGCGACGCTGTCGGCGACCGGCGGCGTACATACGGACGTGTTGGTCGCCGTCTGCGTGCAGCCGAACGCCTTCAGCCGCATGTGCATGTAGTGATAGCCGGCGAAGGCATCGAGGCGGAAATCGCGGCCGAGCAATATGGCGCCGCCGAAATCGGTCGAGAGATAGCCGAGCTCCTGCGTTTGCAGCGCGCTGTTCGTGCTCGAATAGGGCGAGATGCCCGGCGGGAAATCCTCGTCCTGCAAATTGCCGCCGGTGACGGCGCCGAAGCCGGCATAGCCTTTCCAGAACAGGCCGCTCTCATGGTCGACACGGATAGCGGCTTCAGCCGAGTGCGATTGCAGCCCGGTGTAGCTCAGCCGCGAATTGAGCGTGTCGCGCGTCAGCCCGTAGAGGTCCTTGCTGGTCGAACCCATGCCGTACCAGTAGCGCAGCGCGAAGGTGGTGGTGAACGCCGGCTTCTCGGCCTCGATGATGAACGGATTGGCGGCGGACGCATGCGCGCCGGCGGAAAGCGCCGCCGCCGTCACTGCGATGATTGCCGCCCGTTTCAACATGGAACGCCTTCCCGCCCGCATCGATGAACACGAGTGTTGCCGGAAGGGTTTGCGCAGTCGTTACAGGTTGAATGATTGCGTCAAGGAACCGGGCGCATCATTAAGGAAAGGATAAAGCGCCGGCGTCAGCGTAAATTGTGTTTGAAAAACCTGTCGCACCACCCTGCGTAGGGTGCGCAAAGCGAAGCGTGCCAAGAACGCGCCTTTGCCCACCCTACGACGCTGAGCGCGCGAAGTTAAAGCCCCGCCGCCGCCGGCATCGGCGTGGCGCGGCTGGCGCGTTCCTTCTTGAGCAGCTCCGCCAGAAGGAAGGCGAGATCGATCGCCTGCTCGGCATTGAGCCGCGGATCGCAGACCGTGTGATAGCGGTCGTTGAGATCGGCCTCGGTGATGGCGCGCGCGCCGCCGGTGCACTCGGTGACGTTCTGCCCGGTCATCTCCAGGTGCACGCCGCCGGCATAGGTGCCTTCGGCGTGGTGCACGTCGAAGAAGCCGCGTACCTCCTTGAGGATGAGATCGAACGGCCGCGTCTTGTAGCCGGACGCCGACGAGATCGTGTTGCCGTGCATCGGGTCGCAGGACCAGACGACGATGCGCCCCTCGCGCTTGAGGGCGCGCACCAGAGCCGGCAGGTGCTCGCCGACCTTCTCGGCGCCGAAGCGGCCGATCAAGGTCAGCCGGCCAGGCTCGTTGTCGGGATTGAGCATGTCGATCAGGCGCAAGAGGTCGTCCGCCTTCAGCGACGGCCCGCATTTCAACCCGATCGGGTTCTTCACGCCGCGCGCGTATTCGATGTGTGCGTGATCGAACTGCCGCGTGCGGTCGCCGATCCACAGCATATGGCCGGAGGTCGCGTACCAGTCACCGGTCGTGGAATCGACGCGGGTCAGCGCCTGCTCGAAGCCAAGCAGCAGCGCCTCGTGGCTGGTGAAGAACTCGGTCGTGCGCAGTTCCGGATGGCTCTCGAGGTCGAGGCCGCAGGCCTGCATGAAGCCGAGCGCCTCGCCGATGCGGTCCGACAATTCGACGTAGCGCCGCGACTGCGGACTGTCCTTGACGAAGCCGAGCATCCACTGGCGAACGCTGGCGAGATTGGCGTAGCCGCCCTGCGCGAAGGCGCGCAGCAGATTGAGCGTCGCCGCCGACTGGCGATAGGCCTCGATCTGCCGGCGCGGATCGGGATTGCGCGACTCCGGCGTGAAGGCGATGTCGTTGATGATGTCGCCGCGATAGCTCGGCAACTCGACGCCGTCGCGCTTCTCGCTCGGCGAGGAGCGCGGCTTGGCGAACTGGCCGGCGATGCGGCCGACCTTCACCACCGGCGAGGCCGCGGCATAGGTCAGCACCACCGCCATCTGCAGGAAGCTGCGGAAGAAGTCGCGGATGTTGTCGGCGCCGTGCTCGGCGAAGCTCTCGGCGCAGTCGCCGCCCTGGAGCAGGAAAGCTTCGCCCGCGGCGACGCGCGCCAGCCGCGCCTTCAGGCGGCGGGCCTCACCGGCAAAAACCAGCGGCGGGAAGGTCGAGAGCTGTTTCTCGACGTCGGCCAGGCCCTGCCGGTCCGGATAGTCCGGGACCTGCTGGATCGGCTTCCTGCGCCAGCTATCGGGCGTCCAACGCTCGGACATGACGGCATACTCCAACGCTTTCGGGCCGCCTTATACACGACCCCCGGCCGTCGGTGCCACACTTTCGCGGTGCCAAATCTGAACGGCTACTCCGCCGCCTGGCGCCTGTAGGTCATGGCCTTTTCGCGCATGGTGACCAGCTCTTCGGCCGCCGTCGGGTGCACGGCCATGGTGGCGTCGAAATCGGCCTTGGTCGCCCCCATTTTCACCGCGATGCCGACGGTCTGGATCAATTCGCCGGCGTCGGGGCCGACCAGATGGCAGCCGACGACGCGGCCGGTCACGCCGTCGACCAGCAATTTCATGAACGAGCGCGTCTGCCGCCCGGACAAGGTCGCCTTCATCGGCCGGAACGAGGTCTTGTAGACGTCGACGACGTCGAGCTCGGCGCGCGCCTGTGCTTCTGTCAGGCCGATGACGCCGACCTCGGGCTCTGAGAAAACCGCGGTCGGCACGTCGGCATGATCGACGCGGGTCGGCTTGTTGCCGTAGACCGTGTCGGCGAAAGCGTGGCCCTCGCGGATCGCCACCGGCGTGAGATTGACGCGGTTGGTGACGTCGCCGACGGCGTAGATGTTCGGCACCGACGTCCTGGAATAGGCGTCGACCTCGATGCCGCCGCGCTCGTTGATCCTGACGCCGACTTTTTCGAGACCGAGGCCCGTGACGTTCGGGTGCCGTCCGATCGCGAACATCACCTTGTCGGAGGCGATCGTCGCACCGTCGGAGAGGTGCGTGACGTATTCATCGCCGGCCTTGTCGACGGCGGTGACGGTGTGGCCGCAGGTCACCGTGATGCCCCGCGCACGCATCTCGTTGCGCAGGTGCTCGCGCACGTCGTCGTCGAAGCCGCGCAGGATGTTCTCGCCGCGATAGACCAGCGTCACCTTGCTGCCGAGGCCGGCGAAGATGCAGGCGAACTCGACGGCGATGTAGCCGCCGCCCTGGACGACGATACGCTTCGGCAATTCCTTGAGATGGAACGCCTCGTTCGACGAGATGACGTGCTCGATGCCGGGGATCTTCGGGCCGAAATGCGGCCAGGCGCCGGTGGAGACGAGGATCGTGCCGGCGCTGATGCGCGTGCCGTCCGCCTCGAGCCGCACCGTGTGCGCGTCCTCGATCACGGCGCGGGTCTTCCTCAGCGCGACCTTGTAGCGCTCGAGCGTCGCCGTATAGGCGGCCTCGAGCCGCGTGATCTCTCGGTCCTTGTTGGCGATCAAAGCCGGCCAGGAGAAAACAGGTTTCTCCACGGTCCAGCCGTAGCCGGCGGCGTCCTCGAACTCGTCGGCAAAGCGCGACGCGTAGACCAGGAGCTTCTTCGGCACACAGCCGCGAATGACGCAGGTGCCGCCAACGCGGAATTCCTCGGCGATCATGACACGGGCGCCGTGAGCCGCCGCGACCCGCGCGGCGCGCACGCCGCCGGAGCCGGCTCCGATCACGAATAAATCGACCTCATGCCCTGCCATTGCTTACGCCTCGCCTGACCCGCGCCGGCCTCTCGTCCGGCGCCGCCGGCTCACATCGGGTGGCCCCTCTTCTTCAATTCATCGCGCATCTTCGCCGTCACTTCGGTCGAGAGCTTGTTGGCCCAGTCCTGGGCAAAGTGCATGCTGTTGTTCACGACGACCGGCTGCTCGGCGAGCATCTTCTTGCCAGCCGGCGACTGATAGAAGGTGAGGATCTCCTTGAGCTCCTGCTCGGTGAAGTGCGTCGCGTATTGCCGCGCGACTTCCTGAGTCACCTCGGCGAAGCGCGGCTGAAGGTCGTCGCGCATCTTGGCGGCGATCTCGTTGAGGTCCTTTTGCAGCATCGGGTTCTGCTGCAGGAAGAGCAGTTTCGACTGCTCGACGACGCCCGCGACCAGCGGACTGAACAGGGTCACCGCGCCGGTGACCTCGACCAGCTGCTTGGCCGTCGCCAGGGCGGCGGCCGAAGGTTGCGGGCTTTGCGCGAAGGCAGGCCCGGCTGCCAGCGTGGCCGCGAGGAGGCCGGCCGACAGCGTGCGGTTCACGGCTCGCATGACGTTTCTCATCGTTGCTCCATGGGGCTCGAAATCATCGGCCGCGCTCGATCGTCCTGACGCCGTTTTCGCCGCCGACGATCGCGACAGCGGCAAGCCCGACGAAAAGTCCGTGCTCCATCACCCCAGGGACGGCCGCAAGCGCGCGCGCGAGCCCGGCCGGATCGTCGATCCGGCCGAGCGCGGCGTCGATGATCCAGTGGCCTCCATCCGTGACGAAAGCATGGCCGTCGCGGCCTTGGCGGAAATCGAGGGAGCCGGGCTGCGCCGCGCCGGCGATCGCCGCCCGGACGGCGCGCAAGGTCGCGCCGGCCCCGAACGGCGCGATCTCGACCGGCAGCGGGAAGCGGCCGAGGACCGGCACGCATTTGCTCTCGTCGGCGATCACGACCATGCGCGCGGACGCCGCGGCGACGATCTTCTCGCGCAGCAGCGCGCCGCCGCCGCCCTTGATCAGCGTCAGGTCGGGCGCGATCTCGTCGGCGCCGTCGACCGTCAGGTCGAGCTCCGGCATCTCGTCGAGCGTCGCGAGCGGAATGCCGGCGCGTCTCGCGTCCGCGTGCGTCGCTTCCGAGGTCGGCACGCCGACGACGTCGAGACCCGCGCGCACGCGCTCGCCGAGCAGCGCGACGAAATGCTTGGCGGTCGAGCCGGTGCCGAGGCCGAGGCGCATGCCCGGCCGCACCAGGTCGAGGGCCCTGGCGGCGGCGGCGCGTTTGAAGTCTTCGGCGTTCATCGGCACCCGCGAAAATCGCTGTGGAAGCCTGGGGGCGAGGTGGTGCCTATCTAGCCTCGATTGGCGGGCCTGAATAGCCGGAAATCGCGGCTTCGTTACCGCCCGGCGAGGGCTTGCAAGCGGCCCGCGCGGCCGCTAGCGAGGAGCCCGTCATGCCCGCCCCGCTCCTCGTCTTCGATCTCGACGGCACGCTCGTCGACACCGCGCCCGATCTCGTCGGCACGCTCAACGTCGTGCTCGCGCGTGAGGGCCTGCCGGTCGTGCCCTACGACGACGCGCGCGCGATGATCGGCGGCGGCGCCAAGGCGATGCTCGTGCGCGGCCTCGAGGCGGACGGGCGCGCCGCGACCCCCGAGCTGATGGAGCGGCTGTTCGCCGATTTCCTCGCGCATTACGCCGGCCACATCGCCGATCGCTCGCGGCCCTTCCCCGGCCTGACCGATGCGCTCGACGCGCTCGCCGACAAGGGTCATCGCTTGGCGGTGTGCACCAACAAGCTCGAGGGCCTGTCGGTGCAATTGCTGCGCGCGCTCGATCTCGCCGGCCGCTTCGCCGCAATTTGCGGCCAGGACACGTTCGGCATCCAGAAGCCCGATCCAGAAATCCTGCGGCGCACCATCGCCGCCGCGGGCGGCGCGACGAGCGCGGCCATCATGATCGGCGATTCCGAAACCGATATTCGCACCGCGCGCGCCGCCGGCATTCCGGTGATCGCCGTCGATTTCGGCTACAGCGAGCGACCGGTCGCAGAGTTCGCGCCGGATCGCGTGATCAGCCACTTCAACCAACTGCCGGATGAAATCGCGTCGATATCGGCCCGATTTTGAAAATGTGGCGGGTGGTATGGTTAACGCGGTAAGGTTAATGGGATCGAAATGATTGCGATTACGTGTCAACGCCCGTATCTTGCCGCCGGGCGGGCATATGGGTGCGGCTCGCGTGGGGACGGATTCAAGATGTATCGAGTGATTGCCATCGTCGGTGGCGCGCTTGCTCTCGCGGCGTGCTCCTCAACTCCCGATTGGATGAGCCTCGACGCGCTCAAGCCGGGCCCCGTGATGGACACGGTGCGGTTCGAGTCGGAGCCGCCGGGCGCCGAAGCCAAGATCGGCAACGGCCAGTCCTGCCGCACGCCGTGCGCGCTCGCCGTGCCCGCCGACGCGCCGCAGACCGTGACGTTCTCGCTCAACGGATATCTGCCGGAGACCGACCAGCTCGAAGTGATCAACACCACCGGCTCGCCGCCGCAGCTGCGGCCGAACCCGGTGCTCGCCGAGCTCCAGCCGGCGCCGCCGCCGCCGAAGCCGGTGAAGAAGCCGGCGCGCCGTTCGTCCAAGAAGCCCGCCGCCAAGAAGCCGGCGGCGCCGAAGCCGGCCGCGGCGCGCACCCCTGCCCCGGCGGCCGCGCCCGCCGCGGCGCCCGCGCAGCAGGCGACCTCGCCCTGGCCGTCGCCGCCGCCGCAGCGCTGAGCCGGTCTGGACCGTTTCGGCGGCCCGCGTTCCTTCAGGGGCGCGGGCCGTTTCGCATCCGGAATGCTCCGTATGGCCTTTGTCCGCGGCAGTTCCTATATGTAGCGGGCGGCGGGCACGCCGCCTGACAGGACACCGGATGGCAAAGGCCGAACAACAGCCGGTCACGGATTTCGATCGCGCCGGCGCCGCGCCGCGCCCGCCGATCGATCCGTTGCCGCCGCGGCCGCTGATCGATCCGTTCGCCCGCGCCATCACTTACCTGCGCGTCTCAGTAACCGACCGCTGCGACTTTCGCTGCGTCTATTGCATGTCGGAGCACATGACCTTCCTGCCGAAAGCCGACCTGCTGTCGCTCGAGGAACTCGACCGGCTGTGCAGCGCCTTCATCGCCAAGGGCGTGACCAAGCTGCGGCTGACCGGCGGCGAGCCGCTGGTGCGCCGCGGGATCATGACGCTGGTGTCGTCGCTGTCGCGGCATCTCAAGAGCGGCGCGCTCAACGAGCTGACGCTGACCACCAACGGCTCGCAGCTCGAGAAATACGCGGCGGAACTGAAAGGCTACGGCGTCGAGCGCGTCAACGTGTCGATCGACACGCTCGATCCGGACAAGTTCCGCGCCATCACGCGCTGGGGCGATCTCGGCAAGGTGCTCGCCGGCGTCGACGCCGCACAGAAGGCCGGGCTCAAGGTCAAGATCAACGCCGTGGCGCTCAAGGGCGTCAACGAGGACGAACTCGCCGACATGACCGCCTGGGCGCACGGCCGCGGCATGGACCTGACCTTGATCGAGGTGATGCCGCTCGGCGAGACCGGGGAATCGCGCCTCGACCAGTATCTGCCGCTGTCGCTCGCGCGCGCGCGGCTTGCGGAGCGGTTCACGCTCGAGGACATAGGGTATCGTACCGGTGGGCCGGCCCGCTACGTGCGCGTCAAGGAGACCGGCGGCCGGCTCGGCTTCATCACGCCGCTCACCCACAACTTCTGCGAAAGCTGCAACCGCGTGCGCATCACCTGCACCGGCACGCTCTATATGTGCCTCGGGCAGAACGACGCCGCCGACCTGCGCGCGCCGCTGCGCGCCTCCGAGAGCGACGCTCCGGTCCATGCCGCCATCGACGAGGCCATCGGCCGCAAGCCGAAGGGCCACGATTTCATCATCGACCGCGAGCACCAGCGCCCCGCCGTCGCCCGCCACATGAGCGTGACCGGCGGATAAAGTCCGTCCCCCGCGGCCTTTCGGGCCTCCTCCGCGGCCGCGGCGCCATGGCCATATTCTGCAACCAATTTCGGCATTGACGGCCCTGCCCCCCTTCGGATTAGGTGGCCCCGCTTGGCCGTGGGGGACCAGGCCGTGGGAATCAACAAAAATAAGCGCGCCGGGGCACCGGCCTGACAGGGGAGTTTCGACTTGGGCGCCCTCGACGCAGTCCTGAAAGCGTTGCTGCCGGTGACACGGCTGATCGACGCCATGAACACCTGGCTCGGCCGCCGCCTCGCCTGGCTGATCCTCGCCGCGGTCCTCGTTTCGGCCATCAACGCCACCATCCGCAAGGTTCTCGACACCTCGTCCAACGCCTGGCTGGAATTGCAGTGGGTGCTGTTCAGCGCCGTGTTCCTGCTCTGCTCGCCCTGGACGCTGCTCGCCAACGAGCACATCCGCATCGACATCGTGAACCAGCTATTCCCCAAGGCCGTGCGCAACTGGATCGATGCGATCGGGCACGCCTTCTTCCTGATGCCGCTGTGCGTGATCATGATCACCACCGGCATTCCGTTCTTTGCCCGCTCGTTCGAGATCAACGAACAGTCCGGCAACGCCGGCGGCCTGCCGCAATGGCCGTCGAAAGCGCTGATCATGATGGCCTTCGCGCTGCTCCTCGCGCAGGCCCTTTCGGAGCTGGTCAAGCGCTTCGCCGTCATGCGCGGTCTCATCCCCGATCCTCACGAGTCGCAGAAGGATACGCTCGAAGCCGAAGTCGAGCATATCGTCGACGCGATCGAGCACCGCTAGAGCGGCGCGGGGGGACATTCAGATGGTTCAGATCTTCATCGACAACATGGCGCCGATCATGTTCGGCTCGCTTGTTGTCTTCCTGCTGCTCGGCTACCCGGCGGCGTTCTCGCTCGGCGCGGTCGGCCTGATCTACGCGCTGGTCGGCATCGATCTCGGCCAGTTCGCGCCGAACTTCCTGCAGGCGCTGCCGGAACGCATCTACGGCGTGATGAACAACGACACGCTGCTGGCGATCCCGTTCTTCACCTTCATGGGACTGGTGCTGGAACGATCCGGCATGGCGGAGGACCTGCTCGACACGATCGGGCAGTTGTTCGGCACCGTGCGCGGCGGCCTCGCCTACGCCGTCATCTTCGTCGGCGCACTGCTCGCGGCGACGACCGGCGTGGTCGCGGCCTCCGTCATCTCGATGGGCCTCATCTCGCTGCCGATCATGATGCGCTACGGCTACGACCGGCGCGTCGCCTCGGGCGTGATCGCGGCCTCCGGCACGCTGGCGCAGATCATCCCGCCGTCACTGGTGCTGATCGTCATGGCCGACCAGCTCGGCCGCTCGGTCGGCGACATGTACGAGGGCGCGTTCATCCCCGGCCTCGTGCTCGCCGGCCTCTACGCGGTTTATGTCTTCATCGTCTCGGTGCTCTATCCGAAGGCGACGCCGGGCCTGCCGGCGGAAGCGGTCGGCTTCCGCGAGCCGAGCGGCAGCCGCGGGCTTATTTCGCTCGCCGTGCTCACGATCGTGAGCGGCGGCGTCGGCTATCTTGCCGAGCACTCTTTCTATCCGGACGCGCACGGCGCCGATTTCGTCGTCCTCTGCATGTTCTTCGCCATCATCTTCGCGTTCGCCGTCGCGGTGGTGAACTATGCCTGCAATCGCTTCATCGGCTTCCGTTTCCTCTCGCACATCGCGCAGCAGACCACCTTCGTGATGGTGCCTCCGCTGTTCCTGATCTTCCTCGTGCTCGGCACCATCTTCATCGGCGTCGCCACGCCGACCGAGGGCGGCGCCATGGGCGCGGCCGGCGCGCTGATCCTCGGCGGGTTAAAGCGCCGGCTCACCTGGGACCTGATCCGGCAGGCGGTGGAATCGACCGCCAAGCTCGCCTCGTTCGTCGTCTTCATCCTGCTCGGCGCGCGCGTGTTCTCGCTGACCTTCTACGGCGTCAGCGGCCACATCTGGGTCGAGAACATGCTGACGTCGCTGCCCGGCGGGCAGATCGGCTTTCTGCTCTTCGTCAACGCCTTCGTCTTCGTGCTCGCCTTCTTCCTCGACTTCTTCGAGCTGGCGTTCATCGTGATCCCGCTGCTCGGGCCGGCGGCGGAGCACCTCGGCATCGACCTGATCTGGTTCGGCGTCATCCTCGGCGTCAACATGCAGACGTCGTTCCTGCACCCGCCGTTCGGCTTCGCGTTGTTCTACCTCCGCTCGGTGGCGCCGCGCGAGCCGTACAACGACCGCCTTACCGGCAAGCGCACCGACGGCATCACCACCGGCCAGATCTACTGGGGCGCTATGCCCTTCGTGGTCATCCAGGTGATCATGGTCGTGCTGGTGATCCTGTTCCCGGCGATGGTGATGCACTACAAGAACACCGGCGTGCATCTCGACCCGAACAAGGTGAAGATCGACATCCCGCAGATCGAGATGCCCTCGCTCGACTTCAGCCAGCCGCCGCAAATCAAATAGGCGCGCCGCGCGGCAAATAAAAAAGCCCCGGAGCTCATCGCTCCGGGGCTTGTCGTTTGTGCGCTTGCGCTCGATCAGGCGCGCATGGCGCGGATCATGAAGGCGTCGTAGCTGAACTCCGCCACCTGCCACCACTGATAGGAGTCCTTGGTGAAGGACATCAGCGACTCGTTCAGCTTCTTGAACGTGGCGTTCTCCTTGGAGACCTCGGCGTGCAGCTCCAGGGTCGCCTTGTAGGCGGCGTCCATGATCTGCGGCGAGAACACGTGCAGCTTGGTGCCGCCGGCGAGCAGCCGGCGCAGCGCCTGCGGGTTCAGGTGGTCGTACTTGGCCATGCACCACGTGTTGGCGTAGTGGCCGGCCTGCGCGAGCACGGCCTGGTACTGCTTCGGCAGCGAGTTCCACTTATCGAGGTTGACGAAGGCGAGCAGCATCGAGCCGCCTTCCCACCAGCCGGGCGCGTAATAGTGCGGCGCCACCTTGTAGAAGCCGAGCTTCTCGTCGTCGTAGGGACCGACCCACTCGCAGGCGTCGAGCGTGCCCTTTTCCAGCGCCGGGTAGATGTCGCCGCCGGCGATCTGCTGCGGCACGCCGCCGAGCTTGGCAAGCACCTTGCCGGCCCAGCCGCCGATGCGCATCTTCAGGCCCTTGATGTCGTCGGTCGTCTTGATCTCCTTGCGATACCAGCCGCCCATCTGGCAGCCGGTATTGCCCGCGAGCAGACCCTTCGCATTGTACTTCTTGTAGAACTCATCGAGCATCTTTTCGCCGTCGGCCTGCACGTACCAGGCGTGGTTGAGCCGCGCGTTCGGCCCGAACGGCACGCAGGTGCCGAAGCCGAAGCTCGGATCCTTGCCGAAGTAATAGTAGGACGCGGTATGGCCGATCTCGACGGTGCCGTTCTGGACGGCATCGACGATGGCCAGGCCCGGCACGATCTCGCCGGCGGCGAAGACCTGGATCTGGAACTTGTTGTCGGTCGCCTCGGCCACGGACTTGGCCATCACCTCGGCCGCGCCGTAGAGCGTATCTAGCGACTTCGGCCAGCTGCATGGCATGCGCCACTTGATGGTCGGCGACGACTGCGCGATCGCGGGCGCGGCCACAGCTGCGGTGGCGGCGGCGCCGAGGCCGGCGGTCTTGAGGAATTCACGACGTTTCATTCAGGGATCCTCCCATTCGGATTTTGGATTGATGAGGCGGGCTGACGCGGCCGCGTTGCACCGTTCTTGATCCTTGGCCCCCGGGACGGCCCACGGGGCATGGCGGGGTGCCGAGGGCCCCCGCGCGGTATTTCCAGTGTGCACTGGTTCGGCTGAACTTGTAAGGGCGAAGTTCCCTCTCGGTTAAGCAAAAAGGGGACCGGCCAGCGGGCCGGTCCCCCTCGAATGTTACACCGTTGCGCGGGTTTAGCCGCGGCTGCGGGTGCGGATCATGAAGCTGTCGAAGCCGTATTCCGCGACCTGCCACCACAGGTACTCGTCGTTGCGGAAGGCCTCCATCGACTGAAGAACCTTCTTGTATGCCGGGTTCTTGGCCGACTCCTCGGCGTTCACCTCGTTCGAGGCCTTCAGGCAGGCTTCCATCACCGCCTGGCTGAACGGCCGGAGTTGCACGCCGTTGGAGATGAGCCGCTTGAGCGCCTGCGGGTTGCGGGCGTCATAGGCGGCCTGCTCCTGCACGTTCGCCGCCGCCGCCGCCGCCTGCAGAACGGCCTGATACGACTTCGGCAGATCGTTCCACTTGGCGAGGTTGATGAGCAGGTGGTTGGTCGTGCCGCCCTCCCACCAGCCCGGATAGTAATAATACTTCGCGACCTTGTAGAAGCCGAGCTTCTCGTCGTCATAGGGGCCGACCCATTCGGCGGCGTCGATCGTGCCCTTCTCCAGCGCCGGATAGATGTCGCCGCCGGCGATCTGCTGCGCGACGACGCCGAGCTTGCCCATCGTCTTG
>DATNBL010000050.1:0-11176 GCA_035571935.1 Pseudolabrys sp. | reverse complement strand
ATCAACATTGATCTGCCTCAAGCAGGCACGGCCGTCGGCGCGGTACGCACGGAACTCCGAAGCCGACCGCGAGTTTTACGGAAAACGCGGGGATCGAACGATGCGCGCCGTTGAGCAGATCGGACTGGATGACGACTCCGTACGTGCCATGGGCGAAGCCTTCGATATCGCCTGTTCGCGATTGATCCGCGCCAGCGTGCTCGACGCTTCCAATGTCGAACGGATGCAACGGCTGGCGGCGAAGCATCTCGTGCACTGCGCCCGCCGTGGCGAGCGCGACGAATGGCGGCTGGCCCGCCGCGCCATGTTCCTGATGTGCATGGCGGCGGCGAAGGAGCGGCTCGCGGCGGCGCAGGAGACGATGGCCAAGGCGGGCTGAGCTTCTCCGTTGACCAAGAGACGCATCTCCGCGAGCGCTGCGTTTGTCGATGCGCCCTCTCCCCCGCGTGGGAGAGGGCATTGAGAGACTCTCCAAGCGTTCCGATGGGTGAGGGGGCGATTTCAGGAACGCCCCCTCACCCATTCTTTATGTCTGAACTGCTGCGGCTGCCCTCTCCCACGAGGGGAGAGGGCGCGTGCGGCGACGTTCTCGCCCGCGGCTACGCCAAACCGCCCTTCTCTTCGATGAAACGCGCGATCGTGTTGGCGCCTTCGCCCGTATGCATATTGGCGAAGACGAAGGGCCGACTGCCCCGCATCTTTTTGGCATCGCGGTCCATGACCTCCAACGAGGCGCCGACATGGGGCGCGAGGTCGATCTTGTTGATCACCAGCAGATCGGAGCGGGTGATGCCCGGCCCGCCTTTCGACGGGATCTTCTCGCCGGCGGCGACGTCGATCACGTAAATGGTGAGGTCGGCGAGCTCGGGCGAGAAGGTGGCCGCGAGATTGTCGCCGCCGGATTCGACCAGCACCAGATCGAGATCGGGAAACTTGGCGCACATGTCGGCGATGGCGGCGAGATTGATCGAGGCGTCCTCGCGGATCGCGGTGTGCGGACAGCCTCCGGTCTCGACGCCGGCGATGCGCTCGGGCGCCAGCGCACCGGAGCGCACCAGATATTCAGCGTCCCACTTGGTGTAGATGTCGTTGGTGATGGCGGCGATCTGATATTTGTCGCGCAGCGCCTTGCATAAGCGGTCCATCAGCGCGGTCTTGCCGGAGCCGACCGGGCCACCGACACCGACGCGCAGGGGACCGTGGGGGTTTTTCATTGGCGTTTGCATCCTCGTGTCTCGCTGTCCGTGGTCTTCCACCCTCCCCTGGAGGGTGAAATGCGGAAGCTGTATCCGCCCGCCGCAGTCACGACCTGAACAGCCGCGTGTACTGAGTCTCGTGCCGCAACGATGCGAGGTCGGCGCGGAACGCCGACGCGCCCAGATCATCAAGCGATGTCTCGAGCGCGCGCCGCGCCGTTGCCGCGACGACCGGCTCGAGCCCCGCAATGACGCGCTGGCCGTCGGTCTGGCCGAGCGGCACCAGCCGCACGCCGGCGGACACCCAGTTGGCGGCGAGCGCCTGAAGGAATGCCGCGAGCGCGGGCTCGAGCGGAATGCCGTGTCCGGCAGCGGCGGCGGCAACCGCGACCGGATAGGCGACTGGCCCGTCCCACGCGGCCTTGAGACGGTCGAGCGCGGCGCAGGGCCAGGCCGCGCGCGACGCCTCGACGAAGGCGTTGCCCTGAGCGGTCGTTTCCAGATGCCGTTCTTTCGACGGCGCCAGCGCCGCGGCGAGTTCGGCGATGCCGTGCAGAGCGTCGTCGTCCTCGGCCGCGCGATGCGTCTGCGCGAACAGCACGGCGTCGCAGAATCCGCCGCCGTCGCTCAGCATCGTCGTGAGCCAATCCTTCAGCGTCGCGGCATTCGTGATATCGCCCGCCTCCACCGCCCATTCGATGCCGCTCGAATAGGAGAACGCGCCGACCGGATAGGCCGGCGACAGCCAGGCCATGAGGCGGTAGAGCGACTCGGCCTCAGTGCCCATGACCGTGCCCGTCATGCGCATAGGCGCCGTGCTCGGGATCGAACACCGCGTCGACATAAGTAAGTGTGGCGCCGAGGCCGCGCAGCATCTCCTCCAGCACGTGGTCGCGGCGGATGCGCAGGCGCTCGCCCACGATCTGCACCTCAGTATGGCGATTGCCGATATGCCAGGCGAGCCGCGCCAACACCTGCGCGTTGACAGCCGCGATCTCGACCAGCGGCTCCGGTTTGCCGGCGATGCGCACCAGCGCGCCGTCTTCGATCACCAGCGCGTCGCCGTCGCGCAACTGCGCCGGACGCGGCAGGTCAAGCAGGTAGGTCGCGCCATGCTCGCCGACGAAGACGACACGGCGGCGATGGCGGTCCTGCGCGTCGAGCACGACGAAGTCGGTCGCGGCTGTCGCGTCCCAGGCGCCCGCCGAGCGGATGTCGCTGACGCGCTTCATTTGCGCTCGACGCTCTCCGGCGTAATGACCTGGATATCGCGCTCCAGAACGACTTCAGCCACCACCTTGCGCCAGGCCAGCAAATGCGGAGTCTCGTTGTGGCGCGCCAACGCCTCCTTCGACTCCCACCGCTCGACCGCGACAAGCCGCGTCGGATCGGTGACGCTGAAGTTGAAGTCGTAGAACAGGCAGCCGTCTTCCTTGACCGTGCCCGCCACCACGTCGCGGGCGCCGGCGCAGGCGCGCTCGGTCGTGCCCGGCTTCAGCGTGAGCTGGGCCACCACATAGATCATCGGCATTCTCCCGGCATCCCTCTCCATCAGAACAGAAAATAGCGCTGCGCCATCGGCAGAATTTCGGCCGGCGCGCAGGTCAATAACTCGCCGTCGGCGCGCACTTCGTAGGTTTCGGGATCCACCTCAATGTCCGGCGTGGCATCGTTATGGATCATGCTCTTCTTCGAGATCGAGCGTGTCTTCTCGACCGCGACAAGCTCCTTCTCGACGCCGAGCCTCTCGCCGAGCTTGCGGCGCACCGCCGCCTTCGACACGAACACCAGCGACGAGGCCGTCAGCGCCTTGCCGAAGGCGCCGAACATCGGGCGGTAGTGTACGGGCTGCGGCGTCGGGATCGAGGCGTTCGGATCGCCCATCAGAGCCGCGACGATCGAGCCGCCCTTGATGATCGTCTCCGGCTTGACGCCGAAGAACGCCGGCGACCACAGCACGAGATCGGCGAGCTTGCCCTTCTCGACCGAGCCGATGTACTTCGCGACGCCGTGTGCGATAGCCGGATTGATCGTGTATTTGGCGATGTAGCGCTTCACGCGCGCGTTGTCGTTGTCGCCCTTCTCATTCTTGAGCCGGCCGCGCTGCTTCTTCATCTTGTCCGCGGTCTGCCAGGTGCGAATGATCACTTCGCCGACGCGGCCCATCGCCTGACTGTCCGACGACATCATCGACAGCGCGCCGATGTCGTGCAGGATGTCCTCGGCGGCGATCGTCTCCTTGCGGATGCGGCTTTCGGCAAACGCCAGATCTTCCGGGATCGACGGATCGAGATGGTGGCACACCATCAGCATGTCGAGATGTTCGTCGATGGTGTTGCGCGTGAACGGCCGCGTCGGATTGGTCGACGACGGTAGCACGTTCTTGAGCCCCGCGACCTTGATGATGTCGGGCGCGTGGCCGCCGCCCGCGCCTTCGGTGTGGAAGGCGTGGATGGTGCGGCCCTTGAACGCCTTGATCGTATCTTCGACGAAGCCCGACTCGTTGAGCGTGTCGGTGTGGATCATCACCTGCACGTCGTAGTCGTCCGCAACCGAGAGGCAGCAGTCGATCGCCGCCGGCGTCGTGCCCCAGTCCTCGTGCAGCTTGAGCGCGCAGGCGCCCGCCTCGATCATCTCCTCCAGCGCGGCGGGGCGTGAGGCATTGCCCTTGCCGGCGAATCCGAGATTGACCGGCAGGCCGTCCGCCGCCTGGATCATGCGGCCGATGTGGAACGGGCCCGGCGTGCAGGTCGTGGCGTAGGTGCCGTGCGCGGGGCCGGTGCCGCCGCCGAGCATCGAGGTGACGCCGGACATCAGCGCCTCCTCCACCTGCTGCGGGCAGATGAAGTGGATGTGCGTGTCGAAGCCGCCGGCGGTGAGGATCTTGCCCTCGCCGGCGATGATCTCGGTGCCGGGCCCGATGACGATGGTCACGCCCGGCTGGATGTCGGGATTGCCGGCCTTGCCGATCGCCGAGATGCGGCCGGCGGTGATGGCAACGTCGGCTTTGACGATGCCCCAGTGGTCGAGGATCAGCGCATTGGTGATGACGGTGTCGGCGGCGCCCTGCTTGTTGGTCGCTTGCGACTGGCCCATGCCGTCGCGGATCACCTTGCCGCCGCCGAACTTCACCTCCTCGCCGTAGATGGTGAAGTCCTTCTCAACCTCGACGATGAGGTTGGTGTCGGCAAGGCGCACGCGGTCGCCGACGGTCGGCCCGAACATGTCGGCATAGGCGCGGCGGTTCATTGTCACGGGCATTGTCGCGCTCCTAAAGCTTCCCCATCACGTTCTGCCGGAAACCGTAAACCTTGCGTTTTCCCGCGAGCGCGACGAGCGTCACATCGCGCGTCTGCCCCGGCTCGAAGCGCACCGCGGTACCGGCAGCGATGTCGAGGCGCATGCCGCGCGCCTTCTTGCGTTCGAACTTCAGCGCCGGATTGGTTTCGAAAAAATGATAATGCGAGCCGACCTGGATCGGTCGGTCGCCGGTGTTGGCGACGGCGAGCGTCACGACCTTGCGCCCCGCGTTGAGCACGATCTCGCCGTCCTTGACGAGGATTTCGCCGGGGATCATCGCTTCACCCGCGGCGGAATTGCACATAGGCGATGACCCCAACCGCGAGCACAAGCGCGGCCACGCCGAACGTGCCGGTGTCGGGCAGCCAGCTCACGTCATGCGGATGGTGGTGCGGGATGAACGAATCATGCGCCTCGGCCGCGCCTGCCGATGCCAGAGCCGCGATTGCATACAGGATTTTCATGTTCACCTCCTCAGCGGATCGGATTGTGCACGGTGACGAGCTTGGTCCCGTCGGGGAACGTCGCTTCCACCTGGATGTCGTGGATCATTTCCGGAATGCCGGCCATCACCTGCGCGCGCGTGAGCACATGCGCGCCGGCCTCCATGAGCTCGGCGACGGTCCGGCCGTCCCGCGCGCCTTCCATGATGAAATCGGTGATCAGCGCCACCGCCTCCGGATGATTGAGCTTGACGCCGCGCTCGAGCCTTCGGCGCGCGACCATCGCCGCCATCGCGACGAGCAGCTTGTCCTTCTCGCGGGGCGTCAGGTTCATGCTGTCCTCATTGATGCCAGAGCCGCGGCACGGGCTGCCCAAGCCCCGCGAGCAGCGCGACGAGGTCGCGGCGCAGGCTCGCGCCGTCGCGCGCGACGAGCCGCGCCACGGCGATGCCGTTCCAGGCGGAGACGCCGGCCTCACCGGCGAAATCGAGCGCGCGGACGGCTTCGAGCATTCTGTCGTCCGCCGGCGCGATCAGCACGGTGGCAAGCGCGATGGCGCCGTTGGCGCAAGCCCGCCGCGCGAGCTTTGCGGTGATATCGCCGTCGAGCCGCACGTTCTCGGCGAAGGCGAGCCTGCCGCCGCGGCGCACGCGCCAGGTGTCGGCCCAGAAGCCCTGCGTCATCTGCTCGCCCATTGCGGCGCGGCCGAACACAATGGCCTCAGCCATGACGAGAGAGGCGTCCTCGGCCAAATCGACACCGATCCGGCGCTTCAGGCGCGCGCGGTCGAACAGGATCGTTTCCTGCGGCAGCCAGGCGAGCCGTCCACCTTCGCCGACCGAGAGCCGCACGTTCATGGCGGTGTCGGGCCCGGTCGAGCGGTAGATTTTCTCCGCCGCCGCGGTGCCGGCGACGAGATGCGCGCCTTCGGCAACATCGATGCCGACGCTGAATTCGTCGCCGCCGGTCATGCCGCCGCCGGTGTTGACGATCACCGCTTCGAGGCCGTCCTGCGTATTCGGGAAACGTACGCGCAGCGAGCCGGATTCATGAACGCGCGTGCGGCGCGTGACGCCATCCGCCGCGGCGACGGCGAGCGCGATCGTCCCGCGCGCGCGATTGGCGGCAAAGGTGTCGTGCTCGATAGATGCCGCTACAGCCCGCACCGTTCCCCCATCCGTCATGCCCGACTAGATCGCCATCGCCCGCTTCAGCGCGCCTTCGTCCATGTCCGCCTTGTCGCAGGCATAGACGATCGCGCCGCGGTCCATGACCACCAGCCTATCGCCCAGTTCCTGCGCGAAATCGAGATACTGCTCGACCAGCACGATGGCCATCTGGCCGAGCGAGCGCAAATACGAAATGGCGCGGCCGATGTCCTTGATGATCGACGGTTGGATGCCCTCGGTCGGCTCGTCGAGCAGCAGCAGCCGCGGCCGCATCACCAGCGCGCGGCCGATCGCCAGCTGCTGCTGCTGTCCGCCGGAAAGGTCGCCGCCGCGGCGCTTGAGCATGGTGTTGAGCACCGGGAACAGCGAGAACACGTCGTCCGGCACCGAGCGCTCGCTGCGCGGCAATGGCGCGTAGCCGGTCTCGAGGTTTTCCGCGACGGTGAGCAGCGGGAAGATCTCGCGCCCTTGCGGCACGATGGCGATGCCGGAGCGCGCGCGCTCGACCGTCGACAGGCGCGAAATGTCTCTGCCCTCGAAGGTGATCGCGCCGGCCGAGATTGCGTGCTGGCCGACGATGGCGCGCAGCAGACTGGTCTTGCCGACGCCGTTGCGGCCGAGCACGCAGGTGACCTTGCCCGGCTCGGCCTTGAGCGACACGCCGCGCAGCGCCTGCGCCGCGCCGTAGTGGAGGTTGATCGCGTTCACGTCGAGCATGATTCACCTTCTGCCTCGTGTCCCGCACGCGATGCAACGCGCTAGCGGTGCATCGCAGTTGCGGGACCCCGATTTTTGCCCTCAGCAACCGGGGTCCCGGGTCTGCGCAGCAGCACTTCGTGCTGCAGCGCGCCCGGGACACGAATTCATCTCCCCAGATACACTTCCACCACGCGTTCGTTCTCCGACACCTGATCGATGGTGCCTTCGGCGAGCACGGCGCCCTCGTGCAAGCACGTGACCTTGACGCCGAGTTCGCGCACGAAGGCCATGTCGTGCTCGACCACGACCACGGTGCGGTCGCGGTTGATCTCACGCAAGAGCTCCGCCGTCTGCATGGTCTCGACGTCGGTCATGCCGGCGACAGGCTCGTCCACCAACAGGAGCTTGGGATCCTGCGCCAGCAGCATGCCGATCTCGAGCCACTGCTTCTGGCCGTGCGACAGGCTGCCCGCGACGCGCGCCCGCAACGGCTTGAGACGAATGGTGCCGAGGATCGCGTCGATGCGGCCGTCCTGCTCGGACGTCGATTCCCAGAACAAAGTGCGGCGCACGCGGCGGTCGTTCTTCAGGGCCAGCAGCAGGTTGTCCTCGACCGTGTGCATGTCGAACACGGTCGGCTTCTGAAACTTGCGGCCAATGCCGAGCTCGGCGATCTCGGTCTCGTCGAGCTTCGACAGGTCGTGATTGCCCTGCTCGAAGAAGACGTCGCCGGCGTCGGGCCGCGTCTTGCCGGTGACGACGTCCATCATCGTCGTCTTGCCGGCCCCATTCGGCCCGATGATGGCGCGCATCTCGCCGGGCTCGATGACGAAGGAGAGCTCGTTGAGTGCACGGAAGCCGTCGAAGGAGACGGTGATACCGTCGAGATAGAGCAGCGCGGAGGTGGTCTGCTGCATCGTTGCCCCCTACTCGGCCGCCGGCGCGGAAGCCGCGCCGATATCCGTGCCATCGTCGGCCGCGGCGGACTTCGCGGCGCGACGTTCGAGGCCCCACTGCACCGTGCCGACGATGCCGCGCGGCAAGAGCAGCGTCACCAGCACGAACAGGCCGCCGAGCATGAACAGCCAGTACGGCGCCAGCACGCCGGAGGTGAAGAAGGTCTTGGCGTAGTTGACGAGCACCGCGCCGAGCACCGCGCCGGTCAGCGTGCCGCGGCCGCCGACCGCGACCCAGATCACCGCCTCGATGGAATTGCCTGGCGCGAACTCGCCCGGATTGATGATGCCGACCTGCGGCACGTAGAGCGCGCCGGCGACACCGGCCATGGCGGCCGACAGCGTGAACACGAACAGCTTGTAGGCCTCGACCCGGTAGCCGAGGAATCGCGTGCGTGCTTCGGCGTCGCGGATCGCCACCAGCACCTTGCCGAACTTGGAGGTGACGATGGCGCGGCAGATCAGGAACCCGGCCGCCAGCGCCAGGCACGAGGCCACAAGCAGCGCATTGCGTGTGCCCTCCGCCTGCACCTGGAAGCCGAGGATGTCCTTGAAATCGGTCAGGCCGTTATTGCCGCCGAAGCCGAAATTGTTGCGGAAGAAGCCGAGCATCAACGCATAGGTCATCGCCTGCGTGATGATCGAGAGATAGACGCCGGTGACGCGGCTGCGGAATGCGAACCAGCCGAACACGAAGGCGAGCGCCCCCGGCGCCAGCACGACCATCAGCGCCGCGTAGCCGAACCAGTTGAAGCCGTACCAGTAGAACGGCAGTTCGTGCCAGTTCAGGAACACCATGAAGTCCGGCAGCTCCGGATTGGCGTAGACGCCGCGCGTGCCGATCTGGCGCATCAGGTACATGCCCATGGCGTAGCCGCCGAGCGCAAAGAACGCGCCGTGACCGAGCGACAGGATGCCGGCGTAGCCCCAGATGAGGTCGATGGAGAGCGCCAGGATCGCGTAGCAGATGTATTTGCCGAACAGCGCGACGAGATAAGTCGAGACGTGCAGCCCGGACGTGGCGGGCACCAGCAGGTTCAGCACCGGGATCGCGACCGCGAACGCGCCGAGCAACACGAGGAACACGCCCGCGCCCCGGTCGATCAGCCGCGTCAGCGGGAAGGCGCGCACCTACGCCTCCACCGCGCGGCCCTTGAGCGCGAACATGCCGCGCGGGCGCTTCTGGATGAACAGGATAATGAAGATGAGGATGGCGATCTTGCCGAGCACCGCGCCGGCATAGGGCTCGAGGAACTTGTTGGCGATGCCGAGCGTGAAGGCGCCGACCAGCGTGCCCCACAAGTTGCCGACGCCGCCGAACACCACGACCATGAAACTGTCGATGATGTAGCCCTGGCCGAGGTTCGGCGAGACATTGTCGATCTGCGACAGCGCCACGCCGGCGATGCCGGCAATGCCGGAGCCGAGGCCGAAGGTGAGCGCGTCGATGCGCGCGGTGCGAATGCCCATCGCCGCGGCCATGGCGCGGTTCTGCGTCACCGCGCGCATTTCCAGCCCGAGGCGGGTGAAGCGCAGCATGCCGAGCAGCGCGACGAACACGGCGAGCGTGAACACGATGATCCAGAGGCGGTTATAGGTGATGGTGATGCCGCCGAGGTCGAAGGCGCCGCTCATCCACGACGGATTGCCGACGTCCTTGTTGGTCGGGCCGAAGATGGTGCGCACCGCCTGTTGCAGGATCAGCGACAGGCCCCAGGTGGCGAGCAGCGTTTCCAGCGGCCGGCCGTAGAGAAAACGGATGATCGTGCGCTCGATGGCGACGCCGACCCCGCCGGCCACGAGAAACGCGAGCGGCAAGGCGATGATCAGCGAATAGTCGAACAGCGCCGGGTCGTAGGCGCGGATCAATTGCTGCACGACGTAGGTCGTGTAGGCGCCGAGCATCACCATCTCGCCGTGCGCCATGTTGATGATGCCCATCACGCCGAAGGTGATGGCAAGACCGATGGCCGCCAGCAGCAGCACCGAGCCGAGCGAGAGGCCGTACCACGCGTCCTGCACCGCGCCCCACAGCGCCAGCGCGCCGTTGATCTTGCTCTTGGCCGTGGCGGCGGCGGCGAGCACATCCGGCGGCAGGCCGGACGGCAGGCTGTCGAGGAGGCCGAGCGCATCCTGATCGCCGCGCTCGCGCAGCACGCCGATGGCGGCGATCTTGTCCGCCTCGCTCGATTCCGCGAGCGTCACGACGACGGCGGCGCGCGCCTGCGCCAGCGCGCGCTTGACGCGCGGGTCGGTCTCCTTGGCCAGCGCCGCGTCGAGTGTCGGCAACGCCGACGCCCCATGCGAGCGGAACACCGCCTGCGCGGCGTCGAAACGCTTGTTCGGGTCGGCCGCCATCAGCGTCAGCCCGCCCATGGCGGCCTCGATGACATTGCGCAGGCGGTTGTTGACGATGACGGTGTCGATGTCGTCCGGCGGCGCGCCGGTAAAGGCCGCGCCGGTCGCGGCGTCGCGGAGCTTGCCGTCCGGCGTCTTGATGAAGACCGTCTTCTGCGCGGCGGAATACATCAGCCGCGCGTCCTTGAGCGCGGCGAGCACATCGCCCGCCAGCGGATTGCCGCTCGCCACGACGCCGCCGATGGCGTCGCCGGTATCGCTGATCGAGCCTTCGGTGAAGCCCTTCAGCGCATCTTCATACGGGCCGGCATAGGCCGCACCCGCAACGCCGGCGAGAAAGCCGAGCGCGAGAACGAGCGCGAACAGGCGATCGCGGACAGTACGCATTTCAAATCGTGCCCCGGCAAGGGTTCGGTCGAGCGGGAGACGGCGAACGCCGCCGTCTCCCCTTGTCGTCCGCGCGACGCGCGCGGTCATTCACGCGGTCAGGAAGCCTGGCCGCCGCACTTCTTGGTCACCTTGTTGTAGTTGCCGCACTTCAGCTTGATCCAATCGGACTCGAGGTCCTTCGAGCCCGGCAGGTAGTCCGACCAGGCGTCGCCGGGCACGAGACCCTTGCTCTTCCAGACGACGTCGAACTGGCCGTCGCCGCGGATCTCGCCGACGAACACCGGCTTGGTGATGTGGTGGTTCACCAGCATGACCGACGTGCCGCCGGTGAGGTTGGTCTGCTCGATGCCGGGCAGCGCGTCGATGACCTTGTCCGGATCGGTCGACTTCACCTTCTCGACCGCCTTCACCCACATGTTGAAGCCGACGTAGTGCGCCTCCATCGGATCGTTGGTGGTGCGCTTGGCGTTCTTGGTGTAGGCGTGCCACTCCTTGATGAAGGCGGCGTTGGCCGGCGTCTTGATCGACTCGAAGTAGTTCCAGGCGGCGAGATGGCCGACCAGCGGCTTGGTGTCGAGACCGGCGAGCTCTTCCTCGCCGACCGAGAACGCCACGACCGGAATGTCGGTCGCCTTGACGCCCTGGTTGCCGAGCTCCTTGTAGAA
>DATNBL010000049.1:0-74313 GCA_035571935.1 Pseudolabrys sp. | reverse complement strand
CTTCCGGTACGTGAACCAGCCACGCCCGTCAGCCAGCTCCTGGCGGCAGGTCCTATTGCCTGCGAGCGGAGCCCCGCCATCGCCCGGGTGCTATGGAGTGCGTTGCTCCAAGCCCGCGGCGCCGCATCAACCGGCGGCGGGTTTTCCCGGTGACGCCGGCCCGGTGAGTTCTGAGCCGTATCTCCGGCCCGTCTCTCACCGCTGCTCCATCCTCACGGCGTCCCATGACGACGCCCCTCGACGAGCAGGACCAAGGACTATAGGCACGTATCCTAGGAACGGTCAACAGTCCTTTTAAAAGATTTCGTGCTGCGGTGCGGCGGGGCGGGCCTCGCCGCACGCGCCCTCTCCCCTTGTGGGAGAGGGCAGCCGCAGCATTGCAACGAAAAAGAATGGGTGAGGGATCGACCCCTCACCCGTCATCATGCCTTGAGAGTCTCTCAATGCCCTCTCCCACAAGGGGAGAGGGCGTGGCGACGGTCACTGCTTGCCAATTCCGCCATCCCATGCGACCGAACGGCCATGGACGTCACCATCAACGACGGCAAGCTCTCCGCCCACGCGCTGCGCGCCGCGGTGCTCGGCGAGGTGCACGCGCGGCCGTTCACCGCGATCGAGACGCCGCGGCGCATCCTGCATTTCGCCTTCGACACCGCCGGCGAGCGGGCAAAAGCCGACCGCGCCGCCTTTACCGCACTCTGCATCAAGCGCGGCGTCGAAGCGCCGAAGCCCGGCGACAAGCAGCACCGCGTCAGCCTTGGCGGCGCCACGCTGCGCTGGGAGCAGCACTCCGAATTCACCACCTATACCTGGGAGATGCCGGCCGAGGGCAATACGCCGTTCTACCCGGCGGCGGCCTCGCTCGCCGCGCCGATGGCGGCGCTGCCGCAGCCCGGGCCTCTCCTCGTCGCGCTCGACCTGCACCTGACGGCGGAGCGAAGCCCGCGCATTGCGCTCGACACGCTGTTCGACCGCGCCAGCCTCGCGGTCGCGGAGAACGCCGACGGCGACGCCGTCTTCGCCAGCGATTTCCGCGCCGACGCCGCCGGCTTCGTGCGCATCCTCGTCATCGACCGCAAGCTCGGCCCCGAGCGCGCCGGCGCGCTGGTGCAGCGGCTGGTCGAGACCGAGACCTACCGCACGCTGGCGCTGCTCGGCCTGCCCGAGGCGCAGCGGCTGGCGCCGTCGATCGCGCGCATCGAGCACCGGCTGATGGAAGTCACCGAGGAGATGCGCTCGACCGAGAAGCTGATCGACAATCACCGCCTGCTCGACGAATTGACCGCGCTCGCCGCCGAGCTCGAGGCCGGCGCCGCGGCGAGCCTGTTCCGCTTCGGCGCCAGCCGCGCCTATAACGAGATCGTGCAGCTGCGCCTGCAGACCATCGGCGAGCGTGCGGTCGAGGGCTTCCCGACCTGGACCTCGTTTTTGGCGCGGCGCATGGCGCCGGCGATGCGCACTTGCATCACCACCGAGGAGCGGCAGGCGAATTTATCACGCAAGCTGGCGCGCGCCGCCAACCTGTTGCGCACGCGCGTCGACGTCGAGCTCGAGCAGCAGAACCGCGATCTGCTGAAGTCGATGAACGCGCGCACGCGATTGCAAATCAGGTTGCAGACGACGGTCGAAGGCCTGTCGGTCGCCGCGATCAGCTATTACGTCGTCGGCCTGTTCGGGCACGTGCTCGACGGCATCGCCGGCGCCGGCGTTCATTTCAACACCAGTATCGCGACCGCGGCGCTCGTGCCGGTGGCGGTGGCGGTCATCTGGTTCATCGTGCGGCGCATCCGGCGCCGGCACATCAGCGGCAGCGGCGCGGACGAGTGAGAGCGTTCGTCGCAGTGCCCTCTCCTCTTGTGGGAGAGAGCAGCCGCAGTATTTGCAAATAAAAATGCCCTCTCCCACAAGGAGAGAGGGCGCAATAACGGGCTTCGCGTGTGACACTTCGTTCCGCCGCGGAAAGACTGTCCATGCCGCGCGGCAGATTCCGGCCGCGCGCGAACCGGTGTAATGTTCCGGCCATGTCCGCCGCGGCCGACGCATTGACGCAGCAGTTCCTCACCTGGGTGGCGGAGGCGCCGCGCTCTTACGCCGACGCGGACGCGTGGCGGCGCAGCTGCCCGCATTTCGCCATCTGGGAAGACGCGATTTCCGACGGTCTCGTCCGCTTCGAGAACGGCGGCACGCGCGAACAATCGCGGCTGACGCTGACGGCGGAAGGACGGAAGCGGCTCGTTCAGAAGTGAACAGAGATCGCCCAACTGCCTCTCGACTCCCCTCCCCCCGCCGCTTCGCGGTGGGAGGGTGAAGCCGGTGAGCGGGAGGGTGAAAGAAGGGAAGCGTGAACCCCGGCGGCCCGCGCGGGTTGGCACACGGTTTGATCAAACGTGCCGCATGAACAAGCGCCCCGCATGAACAAGGACGCCGATCCGAGACTCGTCTGGCTGGCCACCGTGCTGGCGGCCGCGGCGCTCGTCGTCTTCCTCGCGCACCACGCCTAAGGCTGGGGCCGCGCCCGGCCCGGGACCGCAGCCGCTTGCGGCTTGACGGCGGCGGGGGCCTTCGGCACACTAGAACAAATAGAGAACATTAGCGTTGGGACAGGGCGGACGCGCGAGCGCGTCCGAACGGCATTCCGTCGCAGCGCCAGAGGCTTGGACGATGATCGAGGAACTTCGCCGGCGCCTGCGCGGCCTTGAAAAGCCCCCCGGGCTCGAGGACGGCCCGACGGCGCTGCCGCTCGGCGCAGGCGCCGTCGATACCGTGCTCGGCGGCGGCCTGATGCGCGGCGCGCTGCACGAGATCGCGGCCTCAAGCGAGGCGCATGTCGCCGCGGCGACGGGGTTCGCCATGGGGGTGGCGGCGCGCGCCGCGAAGAACGCGGTCTGGATCGCCGAGGAGATGAGCGCGCTGGAGAGCGGCGCGCTTTACGGGCCCGGCCTCGACGGCTTCGGCCTTGCGCCCGAGCGGCTCGTCACGGTCGCGGTGGCGCAGCGGCGCGGCCTCTTGTGGGCGATGGAAGAGGCGCTGCGCTGCCGCGCGGTCGCCTGTGTCATCGGCGAGATGCGGCACGGCGCGCTCGACGCGGTCGCGGCGCGGCGGCTCTCGCTCGCCGCGGCGGAGAGCGGTGCGCTGGCGCTCATCCTGCGCGCGGCGCCGGAGGACGACGCCTCCACCGCCGCGACGCGGTGGGTGATCGGCGCCGCTGCGTCGACGCACGCGCACCCGCGTTTCACCGTCGCGCTCGTGCGCAACCGGCGCGGGGCGCGCGGGCAATGGATCCTCGAATGGAGTGACAGCGATGGCCGTTTCGCGCTCGCAGCGCATGCTCAGCCTGTGGCTCAGCCGGTTCGCCACCGACCGCATCAGAAGGTCGCGTGAGATTGCGGCGCCGCTCGCCGTCTACGGCCGGCGCGGCAATGCCGACGTGCTGACCGCGGTCGACGGCGCCGCGGCGCGCATCGGCCTGACGCCCGGCCTCGCGCTGACGCAGGCGCGCGCGATGCATCCGGCGCTCGAGGCTGTGCCGGAGGACGCCAACGCCGACGCGACGCTGCTCGATCAGATCGCCGACTGGTGCCTGCGCTACACGCCGCTGGTCGCCTGCGACGCGCCGGACGGATTGCTCATGGACATCACCGGCTGCGCGCATCTTTATGGCGGCGAGGCCGCGCTCATCGCCGATGTGTCCGCGCGGCTCGACCGCGCCGGCTTTGCCTTTGCCATCGCGGTGGCCGGCGCGACCGGCGCGGCGCACGCCGCCGCGCGTTACGGCGCGCATGGCAGTCACGCCAATGGCGACGAGCGCAAGGTGCTGTCGCCGCTGCCGCTCGCGGCCCTGCGCCTGCCGCCGGACACGGTCGCGTCGCTGGCGCGCGTTGGTCTCAAACGCGTCGGCGACATCATCGACCTGCCGCGCAGCCCGATCACCGCACGCTTCGGCGGCGCCGTCGTGCGGCAGCTCGACCGCGCGCTGGCGCTGGAAGACGAGCCGCTGTCGCCGCGGCTGCCGGTCGCGCCCTACGCCGCCGAGCAGCGTTTCGCCGAGCCGATCGCGCGCGAGGAGGACGTGCTGGCGGTCACCGAACGGCTGGCGCAGCGCCTGAAGGCGGCGCTGGAGCGGCGCGGCGACGGCGCGCGCCGCATCGAGCTCACATTGTTCCGCACCGACGGCGCGCTGCGCCGCATCGCCGCCGGCACGTCGCGGCCCATGCGCGACGCGGCCGAGATCCGCGCGCTGTTCACCGAGCGGCTCGCCGCGCTTTCAGACGCGCTCGATCCCGGCTTCGGCTTCGACATGGCGCGGCTGTCGGTGCTCACCGCCGAGCCTTGCGCGCCGGAGCAGATCGGCATCGGCGGCGGCGATGAGACGAAAGAGATAAACCGCCTCGTCGATCGGCTGTCCGCGCGGCTTGGCTCGCAGCGCGTGCGGCGGCTGATCGCGCAGGACAGCCACCTGCCGGAGATCGCGGCGGCCGCGATGCCGGCGCAGGCGACCGGCACCGACGACGGCTGGGCGGCGTTCCGCGCCTATCGCGCCGCGGCCGAGCTTGCGCCGCGGCCGCTACGGCTATTCGCGCGGCCGGAGCCGATCGAGGCGGTGGCCGAAGTGCCGGACGGGCCGCCTTTGCGCTTCAGGTGGCGGCGCGCGCTGCATGAAGTGATTTCGGCCGAAGGGCCCGAGCGCATCGAAGGCACCTGGTGGAGCGAGCACGGCGGACCGGCGCGCGATTATTTCCGCGTCGAGGACAGAAGCGGTCTTCGTTTCTGGCTGTTCCGCGCCGGCCTCTATCGCGACCTCGCGCCGGGCGACGCGGCGCCGGCCTGGTTCGTGCACGGGACGTTTGCGTGAGTTCTTGTTCTCATGGCGAGGAGCGCGGTGAAACCGCGCGTCTCGAACCATGAGGACGCCGCCTTCATCCTTCGAGACGCCGCGCTTCGCGCGGCTCCTCAGGATGAGGCGGACAGTGTTCGTGAGTTGAGTCCATGCCCTACCTCGAATTCGCCGTCGCCTCGAACTTCTCGTTCCTGCGCGGCGCGTCGCACCCGGAAGAACTCATGGTGCAGGCCGCCCATGCGGGGCTCGCCGGCATCGGGATCTGCGATCGCAATTCGGTCGCCGGTGTCGTGCGCGCGCATCTGGCCAAACGCGAGCACGATCTGCCGCTCGTCTATCATCCCGGCGCGCGGCTTACCTTTGCCGACGGCACGCCGGACATTCTCGTCTATCCGCGCGACCGCGCCGGCTGGGGCCGGCTGACGCGGCTGCTGACCGTCGGCAACCTGCGCGGCAAGAAGGGCGAATGCATCCTCACGCGCGACGATCTCATCGCGCATGCGTTCGGGCTCGAGCTCGTCGCGCTCGGCGGCAATGCGTCGCTGCTGCGCGAATTGCGCGCCGCGGCGCCCGGACGCGTGCGGCTGGCCGCGTCGATGCTCTACCGCGGCAACGACCGCGTGCGCCTTGCCCGTTTCAGGCAGACCGCCCGTGACGCGCAGGTGCCTCTGATCGCCGTCAACGACGTACACATGCATCATCCCGACCGGCGGCCGCTGGCCGACGTGCTCACCTGCATCCGCGAGAAGACGACGATCGACCGGGCCGGGCGCAAGCTCGCCGCCAACGCGGAACGGCATCTCAAGTCACCGGCGGAGATGGCGCGGCTGTTCCGCGACGCGCCGGAGGCGATCGAGGAGACGCTGGCGCTGTCGGAAGCGCTCACCTTCTCGCTCGACGAACTCAAATACGAATACCCGGACGAGCAGATCGACGGCTTCTCCTCGCCGCAGGACGCACTCGAACATCTCGTCTGGCAGGGCGCGGCGCGGCGTTATCCGGACGGCATCGACGACGCCGTCCACGCCACGCTTGCCAACGAGTTCGCGCTGATCGCGCAGCTCAACTACGCGCCCTACTTTCTCACCGTCTACGACATCGTCACCTATGCGCGCTCGCAGGGCATTCTTTGCCAGGGCCGCGGCTCGGCGGCGAACTCGACGGTCTGCTACTGCCTCGGCATCACCGAAGTCGACCCGGTGCGCGGCGGGCTTTTGTTCGAGCGCTTCATCTCGCCGGAGCGGCGCGAGCCGCCGGACATCGACGTCGACTTCGAACACGAGCGGCGCGAGGAGGTGATCCAGTACATCTACCGCAAATACGGCCGCGAGCGCGCCGGCATCGCCGCCACGGTGATCAGCTACCGCGGCCGCTCGGCGATCCGCGAGGTCGGCAAGGCCTTCGGCCTGTCGGAAGACGCTATCGGCGCGCTGTCGTCGTCGATCTGGGGCGGCGGCGGCGGCGGCGCGGTCACGCGCGACGCGGTGACGCGCACGGGGCTCGATCCGCGGAGCGTGCGCATGCAGAAGGTTCTCGCGCTCGCCGCCGAGATCAACGGCTTCCCGCGGCATCTCTCGCAGCACGTCGGCGGCTTCGTCATCACGCACAGCCGGCTCGACGAGGTCGTTCCGATCGGCAACGCGGCGATGGACGACCGCACCTTCATCGAATGGGACAAGGACGACATCGACGCGCTCGGCATTCTGAAGATCGACGTGCTCGGGCTCGGGATGCTGTCGTGCGTGCGCAAGGCGCTGGATCTGGTGCAAAGGCATTATGGAGAGGCGCTGCCGGCGCCACCGCCCCGCCTCGACCTCTCCTTTATCCCGCCGGAGGACGAAGCCGTCTACCGCATGCTGTGCCGCGCCGATTCGCTTGGCGTGTTCCAGGTGGAAAGCCGCGCGCAGATGACCATGCTGCCGCGGCTGAGACCGCAAATGTTCTACGACCTCGTCATCGAGGTGGCGATCGTGCGCCCCGGCCCGATCCAGGGCGACATGGTGCATCCTTATCTGCGGCGGCGGCAGGGACGCGAGCCGGTCACCTATCCGTCTCAGGCGCTCGACGCCGTGCTGTCGAAGACGCTCGGCGTGCCGCTGTTCCAGGAGCAGGCGATGAAGATCGCCATCGTCGCCGCCGGCTTCACGCCGGCCGAGGCCGACAAGCTCCGCCGCGCCATGGCGACGTTCAAGCGCGTCGGCACCATCGGCACGTTCCAGCGCAAGATGATCGACGGCATGCTTGCGAACGGCTACGCGCGCGATTTCGCCGAGCGCTGCTTCCAGCAGATCGAGGGCTTCGGCGAATACGGCTTCCCCGAAAGCCACGCCGCGAGCTTCGCGCTGCTCGTCTACGCCTCGGCGTGGCTGAAGTGCCGCTATCCGGACGCCTTCGCCGCGGCGCTGCTGAACGCGCAGCCGATGGGCTTCTACGCACCGGCGCAGATCGTGCGCGACGCGCGCGAGCACGGCGTTACGGTGCGGCCGCCGGATGTCAATTTCTCGGACTGGGATTCGACCCTGGAGCCGGACCGGAGCGCGGCCGGGCATGTGCACGACTTGCATCGCGACATGCGCGGCGACATTCACACGACGCACGCGATCCGCCTTGGCTTACGCGAGATCAAGGGACTGAAGGAGGAGGATGGGCGGAGGATTGTGGAGAGGCGTGGCGCCACTCCCCTCCCCGCCACGCGCGAGAGCGCGTGGGGGGAGGGAAAATACGACTCCCTGCGCGACCTCTGGCTGCGCACGGCCTTGTCGCCGCGCGTGCTGGAGCGGCTGGCCGACGCCGACGCCTTCTCCTCGCTCGGGCTCACACGCCGCGACGCGCTGTGGGCGGCGAAGGCGCTCGGCCGTGTGGGTGATGGCGACGACGATCTGCCGTTGTTTGCGGCACCTCGTGTCCCGGGCGCGGCGCAGCACGAGCGAAGCGACGTGGTGCGCCGCAGAACCGGGACCCAGCTATCTTTTGAAGAAACCGGGATCCCGGATCAGCGGTGCAGCACTTCGTGCCGCACCGCATCCGGGACACAAGAGCCCGACGTCACGCTGCCGCCCATGCCGATCGGCGAGGAGGTCGTCAACGACTATCGTTTCCTGCGCCTGTCGCTGCGCGCGCATCCGGCCGAGTTCCTGCGCGGCGATTTGAGCCAGCGCGGCATCCTGCGCAACGACGGCTTGCGCACGACGCCGTCCAATGCGCGCGCCACCGTCTCCGGCCTCGTCACCTGCCGGCAGCGGCCGGGCTCGGCCAACGGCGTCATCTTCATGACCATCGAGGACGAGACGGCGATGGCCAACATCATCGTCTGGCCGAAGACGTTCGAGCGCCTGCGGCCGATCGTGCTCGGCGCGCGCTACGTCGCGGTGCGCGGCAAGGTGCAGGAGGAGTCGGGCGTCATCCACGTCGTCGCCGAGCACATCGAGGATTTGACGCACCTGCTCGGACGCCTCACCGAGCACGGCATGGAGATCGACGCGCTGGCGCGCTGCGACGAAGTGCGCCGGCCGGTCGAGGAATTGCGCGAGGCGCGCGCCGATGGCGGCCGCGAAAGCCGGCTCGAGCGGCTGATGCGCGAGGTGCCCGAGCTTGCCGCCGATCTCGACACCACGGCGCGCGGCTCGGCGCACGCGCCGTCACGCAAGGCGGGGTAGTGCGCCTGCGGTCGTCGCTATGCCCTCTCCCGCAAGGGGAGAGGGCGCAGCGACGAGCGCCCTCAATCCGGGATCACCCCGCCCCGCCCGACATTGACGCGGTCGGCCTCCCAGGTGCCGTCGAGCTTGCGCTTGGCGCGCAGGATCGCGACGTGCGCGCCGACTTTCAATTCGGCGCGGTCGCCGACGGCATAAGCAAGAATGCGCGCGTCCGGCGGGATGACGATGCGCTTCTCGCCGCCCTTGTAATGCACCGTAACCGTCCGACCGTCGACGCCGCTCACCGTCTCGCCGACGGTAGCATTGGTCATGGTGCCCTTCGGCGCGCGATCCCACGGCCGGAAGCCCTCGCCGAGGCCGCGCAGGCTTTCGGCAAACACGGTGACGCGGATGGCGCGCTGACTGCCGTCCGAATTGGGCGTCGCGCCGACGCCGATGAAGGCGCCGGGCTTGACGTCGGCGAGCGTCGCCGTGCTGACCGCGTAGACCGCCACCTTCGGCGTCAGGAAGACCCGATGCGTGCCACCGCCCTCGAGCGCGCGCACGGTGATGCTGCCGGCATCGGCCGCCTCGACGGTGCCGCTGATGCGCATGGTCTCCGGCGCGAAAGGCTGCGCCAGGGCCGCCAGCGGCAGAAGGCAGAGAGCGAAAAGCAGCGCGCGCATATGGCGCTCCTCACATGGCCGGCGCGACCCCGCGCCCAACATACATCGTTTTCGCCAGCACCGAACCGTCGGCCTGCTTGTCCCAGCCGAAGATGATGATGTGCGCGCCGGCTTTCAATTCGCTGGCGTCGCCCTTGGCGGCGGCGGCGATGACGGTCTGCGGCGACACCATTACCTTCTTCTCGCCGTCCTTGTATTTGACGGTCAGCGTCGTGCCGTCCTTGGCCGCCACGGCGCTCGCGACATAGGCGTTGGTCATCGAGCTGCCCGGCCGCGCGTCCCACGGGCCGGTGCGGTCCGGCACGACACCGCGCTGCGCCGGCAGGAAGATGTGGATCGAGAAGGCGTCGATACCGCCGTCCGGCCGCGGCATGCCGGCGATGCCGATGAAGGTGTCGGTCTTGATGTCGGCGAGCGTGGCCTTGACCAGCGCCGAGACGCGCGTCTTGTCGTCGATCTTGACGGTGAGCATGGCGCCGTCGCGCGTCTTGACGGCGAGCGTGCCGCCGTCGGCTTTCTCAATTTCACCGCGGATACGGCCCGGCTGCTGCGCGTACGCCGCCGTGGCCAGAAGAAGCGTTACCATCGCCGCCGCGACGACGCGGCAGACTGCCTGCAATGAGCGCATGGGTTACCTCCCGCCGGCGGACGGACGCCGCCGTCAGGCAGATCAACCCCTAGCTGCGCGGCTTATTCCGCGGCCTTTTCGGCTTCGGCGCCGGCGTGGCCGGCTGGGCTGGCGCCGCGTGCTGCATCAGGTCGGCCTCGACCAGGGCGCGGAGTTCCGGCGTCACCTCCGGGCGGATGCCGAACCACAGTTCGAAGCCGCGCACGGCCTGGTGCAGTAGCATGCCGAGGCCGTCGGCGGTGCGCAGGCCGCGCTCGCGCGCCATTCCCAGAAGTTTCGTGACCAGCGGATTGTAGACGATGTCGGCGACGACCAGCGAGGCCGGGCAGCGCAAATTGATTTCGAGCGGCGGCTGGCCGGTCATACCGAGCGTCGTGGTGTTGACGATGAGGCCGGCGCCGCCGAGCAGCCCCGTCGTCTCCTGCCAGCCGGCCGGGCGCACGCGCGGGCCGAACTGCTTCTGCAACACCTCGGCGCGCGCGATGGTGCGGTTGACGACGTAGACGCGCTGCACGTCGCGCTGCAACAGGCCGTAGACGACGGCGCGGGCGCCGCCGCCGGCGCCGAGCACCACCGCGGTCTCCAGCCCGCGGTCCCAGCCCGGCGTCGCATTGTCGAGATTGGACAGGAAGCCGAACACGTCGGTGTTGGTCGAGCGCAGCGCGCCGTCGGCAAACCACAGCGCGTTGGCGGCGCCAATGCCGCGCGCGCGCTCGTCCGGCTCGGTCAAGGCCATCACCGCCTGCTTGTGCGGCACGGTGACGTTGGCGCCGACATAGCCGCGCTGGCGCAGGCCGCCGATGAAGTCCGGGAATTGCTCCGGCGTGACTTCCTCGATGCGGTAGATGGCGTCGATGCCGTGCTGCTTGATCCAGTAATTGTGGATCATCGGCGAGCGCGAATGCTTCACCGGAAAGCCGATGACACAGACGGCCTTTTGATTCTCGTTCATTGTTCCGCGACCACTGTGTTGCGCAGCACGCCGATCTCCGGGCATGCCACTTCGACGGTATCGCCCGGCTTGAGCCAGGCGGGCGCGTCTGCGCGCTTGAGCTTCACCGGCGTGCCGGTGACGATGATGTCGCCGCCCTTCAGCGTCATGAACGTGCTGACATAGGCGATGAGCTCGGGAAAGGACTTGATCAGGCTGGCGGTCGAGTCGTCCTGTGTCACCTCGCCGTTGAGCTTGACGGTCAGGTGCAGCGGCTTTGCCAGGTCGACCTCGTCGGCGGTCGCGATCCACGGGCCGATGGCGCCGCTCGAATCCCAATTCTTGCCTTGCGTGACGTTGAATTTGCCGTGGCGGATCCAGTCGCGGATCGTGCCTTCGTTGCACAAGGTCACGCCGGCGACGTGCGCGAGCGCGTCATCCACGGCGATGCGGCGGCCCGCTTTGCCAATGACCAGCGCGATCTCGCCCTCGTAGTCGAGCTGTTCGGATTCACGCGGCAGCACCAGCGGCTCGCCATGCGCGGCGAGCGAGGCCGGCGCGCGGTAGAACATGCTCGGATATTTCGGCACGTCCTGGTCGCCGTAGTCGGCGTTGCGGTTGGCGTAGTTGATGCCGATGCAGAGGATCTTCTCCGGCGCGTCGACCGGCGGCATCAGCGTCACCTCGGCGAGCGCGAAATCCGCGCGCGCGCCGCGCACCGCCTCGCGCGCTTTGTCGATGGCGCCGGCGCGCAACAGGTCGCGCACGCCGTCGAAGCCGGCGCCGAGACGCAGCTTGAGGTCAACGACGCCCTCGCCGACCACGGCGCCAAAGCTTTGGCGCCCGCGCACTTTATAGCTTGCCAGCTTCATCGAAGCTCCAGCGTTTCCCGCAGCCCAGCGCCGCCCGGATTGGATCGGGCGGCCTTTCGGGGCTATGCTCCGCCGCCGAAGACGCACGCATGTATTCCGGGGAGCCGGGGCCGTCAACGCCGGGGGCCGAATGCCGCATATCATTGCCGAATACTCCGCCAACCTCGAGGATCGGCTCGACGCCGGCCGGCTGGTCGCCGATCTGCACCAGGCGGCGATCGAGACCGGCATCGCGGAACTCGTCGGCATCCGCACACGCGCCGTGCGCCGCGAGCATTTCCGCGTCGCCGACGGCAATCCGGCCAACGGCTTCGTGCACATCACCGCGCGGCTGCGCCGCGGCCGCACCGCCGAGGCGCGCAAGGCACTCGGCCGGGCCTTGCTGGCCGCCGCCGACCGCTGTCTCGCCGAGGTCTATCCGGCGCACGGCATCGGGCTGACCGTCGAAATACACGAGATCGACCCGGACATGACCTTCCGCCGCAACACCTTGCGCGAGCGCGCGCAACAGGTGGCGTGACCGCGCCATGCCGGTCCGGCCGAACAACCTCAACCCGCCGTTCAACGTCGTGCGCGCGAGCCATGTCGAATTCGGCGTGCGCGATCTTGCCAAGGCGCGCGCGTTCTATGTCGACTGCCTCGGCCTTGCCGTCACCGCGCAGGACAAGCGCGCGCTCTATCTGCGCGGCGTCGAGGAGCGCAACCATCATTCGATCGTGCTGACGCAGGCCGGCGCGCCGGCCGCGCATGCGATCGGCTTCAAGCTCGCCAGCGAAGAGGACCTCGACCGCGCCGCCTTCTATTTCGCGCGCAAGGGCCTGCCGACGTCGTTTCCCGAGGTGCCGTATCAGGGCCGCACCCTGCGCACCGTCGACGCCGCCGGCATGCCGGTCGATTTCTACGCGCGCATGGACGAGGCCGAGTGCCTGATCCGCAATTACGCGGAGTATCGCGGCGCGCGCATCCAGCGCATCGACCACATCAACTGCTTCACGCCCGACGTGCAGGCCTCCTACGACTTCTACACCGACATCGGCTTCCGCCTGACCGAATACACCGAGACCGACGACGACGCCGATCCGCGGCTGTGGGCGGTATGGATGCACCGCAAGGGCAACGTGCACGACCTCGCCTTCACCAACGGCGCCGGCCCGCGCCTGCATCATGTCGGACTTTGGGCCGCCGGCGCGCTCGACATCCTGCACATCTGCGACGTGATGGCCTCGTCCGGCTTCCTCGCCAACATGGAGCGCGGGCCGGGGCGGCACGGCATTTCCAACGCCTTCTTTCTTTATGTCCGCGATCCCGACGGCCACCGCGTCGAACTGTTCACGTCCGACTATCTTACCGTCGATCCCGACCTCAAGCCGCTGCGCTGGTCGCTCACCGATCCGCAGCGGCAGACCTTGTGGGGCCACCCGGCGCCGAAGTCGTGGTTCGAGGAGGGCTCGCGCTTCGTCGACGTCGCCGTGCGCGAACCGAAGCTCGCCGCGCAACCGATCGTGGCGCGGTAGTTTTCCCGCGATTGCCTTCGGACGAGCCGCACTCTCTTCATCCCCTCTCCCCTTGGGGGAGAGGGGAAGCGTGCTTGCGGCAACGCCTCCGCCACCTCATAAAGGCGACCCATGAAATCCATCTTCATCGACTGCAACGACCAGCTCGCGCCGATCTGGGACAAGGTCATCCGCCCGGACGACCCCGCGATCACCGTCAACCGCACGGTGCGCGTCGGGCCGGAGCTTCCCGACGTGATCGCCGGCTACGACATCGCGCTCGACGACCATTCCTACATGCCGACCGAGCTGGTCGCGCAGTGCCCGCAGTTAAAGCACATCGTCTTCCTCGGAACGGGCGCTGCGAGCTACATGAACGTCGCCGAGCTCGCGGCGCGCGGCGTCACCGTGCACACGATCAAGGGCTATGGCGACATTGCAGTGGCCGAGCACACCATCGCGCTGATGTTCGCCGCCGCGCGAGACGTGGCGTGCATGGACCGTGCCATGCGCGGCGGCGCGTGGACGCCGCAGGAGGGCATGCAGCTCTTCGGCAAGACGCTCGGCATCATCGGCCTCGGCGGCATCGGCCGCGAGGTCGCGCGCATGGCCAAAGGTCTCGGCATGGAGGTGATCGCCTTTAATCGCACGCCGCAGCCGGATGCGCCCTGCCCGCTCGTCGACATCGACACGCTGCTCGCGCGCGCCGACGTCGTCTCGCTCAACCTCGTGCTCAACGACGACACGCGCGGCTTCCTCGACGCAAAGCGCATCGCGCGCATGAAGCCGGGCGTGCTGCTCGTCAACACCGCGCGCGGCGCGCTGGCCGACGAGGCGGCGCTGATCGCGGCGCTGAAAAGCGGTCACATTCGCCACGCCGGCCTCGACGTGTTTCACACCGAGCCGCTCAAGGCCGATCATCCGCTGGCGCAACTGCCGAACGTGACGCTGACCGCGCACGCGGCCTTCCGCACGCTGGAGGCGTCGATGACGCTGCTGCGGCGCGCGATCGAGATTGTGAGGAAGATACAGGGGTAGTGCTTTGTTATCCCTCCCCCGCAAGCGGGGGAGGGATAAGACGCTCAGTAATACCCCGGCGTCGTGCCGCCATCGACGGCGATCGCCGTGCCCTGGATGTGCCGCGCCGGCGGCCCGCACAGAAACAGCGCCAGCGCCGCGACGTCCTCCGGCTGCGCGATGCGGCGGATGCCGGTCTTCGACAACTGCTCGTGCTTGATCTGCTCCGGCGTCTTTCCCTGCGCCTTGGCGAACTGCTCGAACAACTGGATCATGCGGCCGGTCTCGGTCATGCCGGGATGGATGACGTTGACGTTCACGTCGTCGCGGTTGCCGAGCGCGGCAAGCCCCTTCGAGAAATTGGCGAAGGCGGCGTTGACCGAGCCGCCGATCAGGAAGTCGGCGCCCGGCGTACGCGCCGCGCCGCCGACGATGTTGACGATGCTGCCGTGCGCGGCCTTGAGCAGCGGCCAGAATAGCCGCGTCAGCCGCACCGCGCCGAAGAACTTGAGCGCGAAGCCGTCGATGAAGGCGTCGTCCGGCAGCGCGAAGAAATCGCCGCCGCGCGTCGCACCGGCATTGTTGACCAGCACGTCGCAGCGCGAAAAGCGCGCGTTGACCTCGGCGAACACCTGTTCGCAGCCTTCAAGCGTGCGCAGGTCGGCGGCGACCGTGAGCGGCGCCGGGCCGCCGGCCGCGGCGACCGCCTTCGCGCCTTCGGCGAGATTGGCCGCGCTCGACGCCGCCAACACCGTCTGCGCGCCCTCGCCCGCGAAGGCGGCGGCGATGGCCCGGCCGATACCGCGGCTGCCGCCGCTGACCACCACGACCTTGCCGGCGAATGCGTTTGCCATCGTTTCCCCCCGTTTGTTGCGCGCCTTTATACGCGCCGCGCGCAGGACCCGCGAGTGGGGGCAGACCTGCATTGACCTTGCGCGCCGCTGCGTCACAATGCCGGAAAAATCTAAGGAGGAGCCGTGAAGCCGGCGCCGTTCGCCTACAAAAAAGCCCGCTCGCTCGACGAGGCGGTGGCGCTGCTCGCCGCGCAGGCCGACGCGCGCTTGCTCGCCGGCGGGCAGAGCCTGATCGCCACGCTCAACATGCGGCTGTCGGCGCCCGCGCTGCTGATCGACATCAACGGCATCGGTGGCCTCGACCGCATCGAGGCGAAAGACGGCACGGTCGCGATCGGCGCGCTGACGCGGCACGCGCAGGCCGAACGCTCCGAGGCGATCGCGCGGCACGCGCCGCTGATCGCTCAGGCGATGCCGCACATCGCGCACCCCGCCATACGCAACCGCGGCACCATCGGCGGCTCGATCGCCTTTGCCGATCCCGCGGCCGAACTGCCGGCGTGCCTGCTGGCGCTCGGCGGCGAAGTCGAGACGCATGGCGCCAAGGGCGCGCGGCGCATCAAGGCGGACGATTTCTTCACCGATCTCTACGAGACGGCGCTCGGCGCGGGCGAGGTGCTGACCGGCATCCGCATTCCGGCCGCGACGGCGGACACCCGCACCGGCTTCGCGGAGCTCGCGCGGCGGCACGGCGATTACGCCATCGTCGGCCTGGCGGCGACGGCGCGCGCCAAGGGCAAGGGCCTTGCCGACGTGCGGCTCGCCTATTTCGGCGTCGGCAACACGGCGCTGCGCGCACGCAAGGCGGAAGCCGTGCTAGAAAGCGGCGACGTCGAGGCGGCGGTCGGCGCGCTCGACCTCGAACCGCATGACGACATTCAGGCGACCGGCGCCGAGAAGAAGCACCTCGCCGGCGTGCTGCTGCGGCGGGTGGCGAAGCAGTTGATGGGAACGCAAGGATGACCGGCACTGCGCTCGACATCACCCTGACGGTCAACGGCGAGCGCGTCAGCGAGCGCGTCGACGCCCGCACGACCTTGGTCGATTTCCTGCGCGACGGCCTCGTGCTCACCGGCTCGCATGTCGGCTGCGAGCACGGCGTCTGCGGCACCTGCACCGTGCGCGTCAACGGCGAGATCGTGCGCGGCTGCCTGATGCTGGCGGTGCAATGCGACGGCGCCACGGTCGAAACCATCGAGGGGCTGTCGGACAGCGGCGAGGCCGCCGATTTGCAGGCGGCCTTCGTCGCGCGCAACGCGCTGCAATGCGGCTACTGCACACCGGGCATGATCGTCGCGGCGCAAGACTTGTTGCGCCGGGGCGGCGTACCCTCACGCGAAGCGATCCGCGCGCATCTCTCGGGTAATTACTGCCGCTGCACCGGCTATCAGGCGATCGTCGATGCCATCGAGGCGGTGGCGCAAGAGCGCGCCAAGGGAAGGTGAGCCATGAACGAGCACGCGCACTCGATGTCGATGTCCGAGCGCGCCGACGCGCTCGAGGAAGAGAAGATGCACGAGATGGAGCGCATCCTGTCGCGCTCGACCTTCTCTTATCTCACCGACGGCGAGCGCCGCATGGACGTGGGCGCAGACCTGCTGGCGAAGAACCCGGGCAAGCACTTCCTGATGGGCGCCGATCCGCGCCTGCCGCCGATGCCGGAGAAGCCGACCCTCGTCGACTATTTCCGCCACCGCTTCGCCTCGACCGCGCATCTTTTGCAAAGCGCCAATCACGCGCTCAAGACCGGCCAGCCGGAGAAGGTGGTGATGGCCTGCCTCGTGCACGACATCGCCATCGTCTCCTTCATCCGCTGCGACCACGGCTATTGGGGCGCGCAGATGATCGAGCCTTACGTCGACGAGGAGATTTCGTGGGCGGTGCGCATGCATCAGGCGCTGCGCTTCTTCCCCGACGAGTCGGTCGGCTACGGCTACCCCGATCTCTACAAGACCCTGTTCGGGCCCGACTACACGCCCGAGCCCTACATCGTCGAGGAGTACAAGCGCGCGCGGGCGCACAAATGGTACATGACCTCGCGGCTGATCTGCATGAACGACATCTACGCGTTCGACCCGAACGCCAAGGTCAATCTCGACGACTTCGTCGATATCATCGGCCGCAACTTCAGGCAGCCGAAGGAAGGCCTCGGCCTCGACAATTCGCCGTCGGCGCACATGTGGCGCACGATTTTGTGGCCGTCGCGGTTTTTGTGAGCCTTTCATGAAAATCGCCGACGACTTCCCGCCCGTCCTGACAGCGCTCGACCGGCCGAACTCCTATATCGGCCGATCGGTGCCGCGGCCGAATCTCGCGCGGCTGGCGCAGGGGCGCGGGCAATATGTCAGCGACGTCGTGCTGCCTCGCATGGCGCACGTAGCCTTCCTGCGCTCGCCGCACCCGCATGCGCGCATCGTCAGGATCGACAAGACCGCCGCCGAGAAGGCGCCGGGCGTGATCGCCGTCGTCACCGGCGCCGAACTCGCCGAGGTGATGACGCCGTGGGTCGCGGTGCTGACGCATCTGAAGGGCCTCAAATCGGCGCCGCAGCACGCCATCGCCGTCGAGCGCGCCTGCTGGCAGGGCGAGGCGGTGTGCGCGGTCGTCGCGAAGACGCGCGCGCAGGCCGAGGACGCCTGCGAGCTTGTCGCGGTGACGTATGACGAGCTGCCGGCGGTGACCGACGCCGAGACGGCGCTCGATCCGAAGACGCCAGTGATCCAGCCGTCGCTGGGCGACAATCTCTGCTTCGAGCGGAAGCTCGAGGTCGGCGACGCGACGAAAGCCTTCGCCGAATCCGACGCGGTGGTCGAGACCACCTTCGTCACCGGCCGCCACACCGGCGTCACCAACGAGCCGCGCTCGATCGTCGCCGACTGGAACGAAGGCGAGCAGCGCCTCACCGTCTACCAGGGCACGCAGGCGCCGCACATGATGCAGGACCTGTTCGCCAAGCACCTCGCCCTCCGCCATGACCAGGTGCGCGTGCTGACCAAGGACGTCGGCGGCTCGTTCGGCATCAAGGTGCACACCTACGCCGACGAGATGGCAGCGGTGGCGCTGTCGAAGATGCTCAAGCGCCCGGTCAAGTTCGTCGCCGACAGGCTGGAGAGCTTCGTCACCGACATCCACGCGCGCGACCACCGCATCAAGGCGAAGATCGGCGTCAACAAGGACGGCACCATCACCGCCTTCGAGATCGACGACCTGACCGGCATCGGCCCCTACTCCGTCTATCCGCGCACCTCCGGCATCGAGGCGAACCAGGTCGTCAACCTCGTCGGCGGGCCTTACACCTGCGGCAACTACCGGGCGCAGGCGCGCGTGGTGTTCACCAATAAGAATGTCATGTGCCAGTACCGCGCCGTCGGCCATCCGATTGCGGTGGTGGTGACGGAGGGCCTGGTCGAGCTCGCGGCGGCCAAGATCGGCATGGACCCGCTGGAACTGCGGCGGCGCAACCTCTTTCCCGACGACGCCTATCCGGCGCAGTCGGCGGCGGGGCTCAAATTCGAGAAATTGTCGCACCACGAGGCGCTGGCGCATCTCGACGCGATGATGAACTACGCCGGCCTGCGCGCCGAGCAGGCGAAATTGCGCAAGCAGGGCGTCTATCGCGGCATCGGCTTTGCCTCGTTCATCGAGGTGACCAATCCGTCGGCGGCGTTCTACGGCGTCGGCGGTGCGCGCATCACCTCGCAGGACGGCGCGACGGTGAAGCTCGACGCGCAGGGCAATGTCTCGATCCACACCGGCGTGTCCGAGCAGGGCCAGGGCGCGGAGGCGGTCGTCGCGCAATGCGTGGCGAGCGCCTTCGGCGTGCCGCTCGAGCGCGTGCGCGTCGTCATGGGCGACACCGACAACACGCCTTATGGCGGCGGCACCTGGGCGTCGCGCGCGGCCGGCATCGGCGGCGAGGCCGCGTGGCAGGCCGGCAAGGCGCTGCGTGAAAATGTGCTCGCGGTTGCGGGGGCGATGCTCCAGGCCAAGCCCGGCGATCTCGATATCCGCAACGGCGTCGTCGTCGACAAGGGCTCCGGCGCCGAGCGCCTCGGCCTCGATGAATTGACGCGCGTCGTCTATTTCCGCCCCGACACCCTCCCCGCCGGCATCCAGCCGGAACTGGTGGTGACGAAGCATTACGTACCGAAGGGCTGGCCGTTCGCCTTCACCAACGGCATTCAGGCGAGTTGGCTCGAAGTGGATATCGACACCGGCTTCGTCAAATTATTGAAGCACTGGTGCGTCGAGGACTGCGGCACCATCATCAATCCGCAGCTCGTCGACGAGCAGATCCGCGGTGGCATCGTGCAGGGCATCGGCGCGGCGCTCTACGAGCAGTGCCTCTACGACGCGCGCGGGCAGATGCTCAACGGCAGCATGGCCGATTATCTGGTGCCGATGGCGGCGGAAATGCCGGACATCGAATGCGCGCACGTCGTCTCGCCGACGGCGGACTCCGAACTTGGCGCCAAGGGCGCGGGCGAAGCCGGCACCGCGGGCGCGCCAGCCTCGGTGATGAACGCGATCAACGACGCGCTGCGGCCGCTCGGCGCGCAGCCGCTGACCGACATGCCGTTCACGCCGGGAAAGATTTTGCGGGCGCTGGGGAAGGTCTGAGGCGCTCTTATCCCTCCCACGCTCCTTAACCGTCATGGCCGGGCTTGTCCCGGCCATCTTGCTTAGGGAGGCATGATGCCCGGCCGATCGGGATCACCGGGTCACGGCCCTTACGCGCCGGCCCGGTGATGACAGCCATCAAAACTTGATCATGTCGCTGCGTGTGAGCGTCGCCTTCGCCGACAGGCCCGGCGCGGTCATGGCGTCGAGCACGGTCGCGTATTCGGCGACCGGGTCGGCGGCCGACATGCCGTCGACCGGGATGACTACGCTCATGCCGCGGAAGGCGGCGCCGCTCGCCGTGAACAGCACCGCGCCGTTCGACGCGGTACCGACCGCGATCACCGTCTTGATGCCCTTGTCCTTGAGGATCTTCTCGAGGTCGGTGTTGAGGAACTTGTCCGGCCCGGACAGCACGTGCGGCTCGCTCGCTTCCGGCGCCACGTCCTTGATGACGTCGGCGGTCGTCGTCTTGGCGATGATCGAGTAGACGACTGTCGCCTTGGCGGCTCGCGCGGCGGCGAGCAGCTTCTTCATCGCCGGGATCGAGGCGACGCAGCGCGGCCGCTTGGCGCAGTTCTGGTTCATGAAATCGAGCATCAGGAGCGCCGTGGTCTTCGGATCGACGGTGACCGGCTTGAGCGCGGGCGCGGCGGGCAGCTTGACGCTCGCCCATTCCGCGACGATGTCGGCCGCCTGCGCCGGCAGCATCGACATGGTGAAAGCCGCGAGCGCGGCGGCGGCGATGAACGTGCGCTTCATGGTGTCCTCTCCCCTGGTGGGCCGGTTCGCCCTGCGATTGTGGGCGGGCGATGCGCAGGCTGTAAAGCGCCATGCGCGTCACCCGCTTGAAGAAACACCGCCGCCCGTCGCAGTATTGCGCGCGAAGGCGAGGTTTGACCGGCGCCGCGGGAAACAAGGAAACGCTCGATGAACATCAAGGTCGACAAGAACGCGATCGCGGAAGCCAGCCAGAAGCTCAGCAACTGGGGCCGCTGGGGCAAGGAGGACCAGGTCGGCACCTTGAACCACGTCACGCCGGAGGACATCGTCAAGGCGGCGCGCCTGATCCGCACCGGCAAGGTGTTCGCGCTCGGCATCCCGCTCGACAAGACCGGGCCGCAGACCGGCCTGTTCGGCGGCCGCTTCAACCCGATCCACCAGATGCTGGCGACCGGCACCGACGCCATCGCCGGCCAGCAAGACTGGAACAGGATCCGTTACGCCGACGACACGCTGATGCTGTGCGTTCAGGGCGCGACGCACTGGGACGCGCTCGGCCACATCTTCTACGAGAACAAGGCCTACAATGGCTACGACGCCAAGCTCATCGACTCGCGCGGCCTCTCGGTGCTCGGCATCGAGCACTCCAAGAACAAGATGGTCGGCCGCGGCGTGCTGCTCGACATCGCGCGCTTCCGCGGCGTCGAATGGATGCAGGATGGCGAGTCGATCTCCAACGACGAACTCGACAAATGCGCGAAGCAGCAGAACGTCGAGATCAGGAAAGGCGACTTCGTCATCATCCGCACCGGGCAGATGGAGCGCTGCCACGCCGAGAAGGACTGGGGCGGCTATGCCGGCGGCGACGCGCCGGGCGTCAAGTTCGAGAACTGCTACTGGTGCCAGGACAAGCAGATCGCCGCGATCTGCACCGACACCTGGGGCGTGGAGGTGCGGCCGAACGAGACCGGCGACGCCAACCAGCCGTGGCACTGGGTGGTGATCCCGGCCATGGGCCTGTGTATGGGCGAGATCTTCTACCTCAAGGAACTGGCGCAGGACTGCCACGACGACGGTGTCTACGAGTTCTTCTTCTGCGGCCCGCCGCTCATCATCACCGGCGGCACCGGAAGCCCGATCAATCCGCAGGCGATTAAATAGTATCCTTGTCGTCCCGGGCGACCGAGCGTAGCGAGGGAGGCCCGGAACCCATACGCCTCGGCTTCAAGAGACGCTGCGGCGTCTGGGTCCCTGCCTTCGCGGGGACGACATCGTTGATTTAGGAGTACCCACATGCCCCGCTACCTCAAGCGCGGAATGGACGCGAGCGCGATCAAGGCCGCCGACGCCAAGGTGCGCGAGACCGTCGAGGACATCCTCGGCCAGATCGAGGCGCGCGGCGACGCCGCGGTGCGCGAGCTGTCGCAGAAGTTCGACAACTGGTCGCCCGAGAGCTTCAAGCTGTCGCCGCAGGACATCGAGCGCGCCATCGCGCAGATTTCCAAGCGCGACCTCGAGGACATCAAGTTCGCCCAGGCCCAGGTGCGCAACTTCGCGCAGAAGCAGCGCGACACAATGCTCGACCTCGAGGTCGAGACGCTGCCCGGCGTCATCCTCGGCCACAAGCACATCCCGGTGAACTCGATCGGCTGCTACGTGCCCGGCGGACGCTATCCGATGGTCGCCTCGGCGCACATGTCGATCGTCACGGCGAAAGTCGCCGGCGTGAAGCGCATCATCGCCTGCGCGCCGCCCTACAAGGGAGCCCCGCATCCGGCGATCGTCGCCGCGCAGCATTTCGGCGGCGCCGACGACATCTACGTGCTCGGCGGCGTGCAGGCGGTGGCGGCGATGGCGCTCGGCACCGGCTCGATCCAGTCCGTCGACATGATCGTCGGGCCCGGCAACGCCTATGTCGCCGAGGCCAAGCGGCAATTGTTCGGCCGCGTCGGCATCGACCTGCTGGCGGGCCCGACCGAGACGCTAATCATCGCCGACGAGACGGTCGATGCCGAAATCTGCGCCACCGATCTGCTCGGCCAGGCCGAGCACGGCCCGACCTCGCCGGCGGTGCTGATCACCAATTCGGAGAAGCTCGCGAAGGCGACGATGGCCGAGGTCGAGCGGCTGCTGACAATCCTGCCGAGCGCCGATCTCGCCGGGCAGGCATGGAAGGACTACGGCGAGGTGATCGTCTGCGACAGCGAGGCCGAGATGATCGCGGAGGCCGACCGCGTCGCCTCCGAGCACGTGCAGGTGATGACGCGCGACCCGGACGTGTTCCTCAAGGCCATGACCAATTACGGCGCGCTGTTTTTGGGGCCGCGCACCAACGTCGCCTTCGGCGACAAGGTGATCGGCACCAACCACACGCTGCCGACCAAGAAGAACGCGCGCTTCACCGGCGGGCTGTGGGTCGGCAAGTTCATGAAGACCTGCACCTATCAGAAGGTGCTGACCGACGAGGCGAGCGCGAAGATCGGCGAGGTGTGCTCGCGGCTGTGCGTGCTCGAGCACTTCCTCGGCCACGCCGAGCAGGCCAATATCCGCGTCCGCCGCTACGGCGGCCGCAACGTGCCCTACGCCACGGCGGCGGAGTGAACTATTTTATCCCTCCCCTGAAAGGGCAGGGTCCGGCGCGCAAGCGCCGGGCGCGGGGTCACGCTGCAATTGAGAATGCCCCCACCCGGCTCGCAAGCGCGCGCCACCCTTCCGCGCAAGCGGGGGAGGGATTAAGACAGAGGCACCCATGCCCGTCGACCTCACGCCCACCCCCTCCTTCCGCCTCGACGGCCGCCGCGCGCTGGTGACCGGCGGCGGGCGCGGCATTGGCCTTGCCGCGGCGTCGGCGCTGGCCGAGGCCGGCGCGCATGTCACGCTCGCGGCGCGTTCGACGCAGGAGATCGAGGACGCGGCGGCGGCGATCCGCGCGCGCGGGCACAAGGCCGAGTCGCTGACGCTCGACGTCACCGACATCGACGCCGTGCGCAAGGCCGTCGCATCGCGTGCACCGTTCCAGGTCCTAGTCAACAATGCCGGCATGAACCGGCCGAAGATGCTCGCCGACGTCACTGTCGAGGACTTCGACGCCATCATGGGGCTCAACGTGCGCGCCGCGTTTTTCGTGGCGCAGGCGGTGGCGCAGCGGCTCGTCGCCGAGAAGCTGCCCGGCTCGATCATCAACATCTCGTCGCAGATGGGCCATGTCGGCGCGGCGCGGCGCACGGTCTACTGCGCGTCGAAGCACGCGATGGAGGGCTTCACCAAGGCGATGGCGATCGAACTCGCGCCGCACGCGATCCGCGTGAATTCGCTCGGGCCGACCTTCCTCGAGACGCCGATGACCAAGCCATTCTTCGAGAACAAGGCGTTCCGCGACGAGGTGCTTGGCAAGATCAAGCTCGGCCGCCTCGGCCAGCTGTCGGACCTGACCGGCGCCATCGTGTTCCTGGCGTCGGACGCGTCGTCGCTGATGACGGGATCGGCGCTGGTGCTGGACGGCGGCTGGACGGCGGAGTGATCCTGCTTATCCCTCCCCCGCTCGCGGGGGAGGGTGCCGCCGAAGGCGGCGGGTGGGGGCATCTCAAATCGAAGCGCAACCCCACCCGGCTCGCTACGCTCGCCACCCTCCCCTTTCAGGGGAGGGATAAAGCAGCTCAGAAGAGTTTTTTGAGCACCTGCGGGTTGAGACAGCTCACCGGCGCCCGGCCCTCGATCAGCGCGATCGTGTTGTCGACCACGACATGCGCCATGCCCTCGCGCAACTCCAGCACGCCGCTGCCGAGATGCGGCGTCAGCACCACGTTCGGCATGGCGACGAGCTCGGCCGAGACCTGCGGCTCGAACTCGTAGACGTCGAGGCCGGCGCCGGCGATCTTCTTTTCCTTCAGCGCGCGCACCAAAGCCGCCTCGTCGATCACCGGCCCGCGCGCGGTGTTGACGACGAAGGCCGTCTTCTTCATCAGCGCAAACTGCGCGCCGCTCATCAGGTGCCGCGTCTCGCGCGAGAGCTGCGGATGCAACGAGACGAAGTCGGCCTCGCCGAGCAGCTGCTCGAAACTGCGGTAGCCGGCCTCGAAGGCCGCCTCTTCCTCGGCGGGCAGGCGGCGCGGATCGCTATAGATGATCTTCATGCCGAAGCCGCGGCCGCGCCGCGCCACCGCCTGGCCGATGCGGCCGAAGCCGACGAGGCCGAGCGTCTTGCCGGACACCGCGTAACCGGCGAGATGGTTCGACTGCGAGCCGGGATAGACGCCCTGCCGGAACAATTTGTCGCCGAGCACGATGTTGCGCGCGGCGGCGAGCATGAGGCCGAAGGCGATGTCGGCGGTCGCGTCGGTGACCATCGCCGTGATGTTGGTGACCGGGATGCCAAGCTCAGTCGCCGCCGCGAGATCGATGCGGTCCTGCGTGATGTTCATCGACGACACCGCCTTGAGCTTCGGATTGGCGGTGAGCACGTCGCGGTCGACGGTATCGTGCAGCAGCGACAAGAGGATGTCGGCGCGCTTGACCGCCTCGATCAGCTTCTCCTTCGCCAGCACGCGGCTGGAATCCGGATTGACCTCCACATCCGCCACTTCGCGCAGGCGCTCGAGCGCGCTCTCGGCGATCGGCTGCGTGACGAAGACGCGCGGCCGGCTCATGACTTCGTCGCGGCGTTGACCTTGGGCAGCACCTTCTCGGCCAGCAGGATCATCGAGCGGCGGCCGAGCTCACGGTCCTTCCAGTCCTTGCCAGCGTAGAGCAGCGTGCCGAAGTCGCCGACGGTGTCGCGGTATTTCAAAATCTCGTCGGCGACCTTGTCCGGCGTGCCGTAGGTGATGAGCTGGTCGCAGATCGAATCGAGCGTCACCTCGTCGTCCGGCTGGTCGCGGCGCGTCTTGAACAATTCGATGCGGCCGTTCTTCTTCAGCTTGGTGAAGAGCTGGCTGTAGTAATAGCGGTACGGGCTGTCCGGATCGGTGGCGTAACGCTTCGCCGTCTTCTCATCGTCGGCGACGAAGATCGAGCGCGCGACGCGCCAGTTGGCTGGATCGGCCTTGCGCCCGGCGCGCTCGCAGCCCTCGACGTATTTCGGCCAGTGGCTTTTTACCCACTGCGGCATCAGGAAGTTCGCCGAGATCGGGTCCCAGCCGCGCGCGGCGGCCTCGGTGACGCCCTTGGAGAACGGCGCCACCGCGGTGACGACGATCGGCGGATGCGGGCGCTGCAACGGCTTGGCCACATAGCCCTGGCCGAGGTCGGGAATGAACTGCTTCTCGACCGAGATGTTCCAGAACTTGCCTTTGAGATTGTACGGCGGCTCGCTCTCCCAGATCGCCAGCACCTGGTTGATCGCCTCGAGGAACATGGCGTTGCGGTCGGCGTCGAGGTTGCCGAAGATTTCCGCGTCGGACAGGAGGCCGCCCGGGCTGATGCCGAAGATGAACCGGCCGTCGAGCAGATGATCGAGCATCGCGATCTGCGCCGCGACCGCGGCGGGATGCGCGTTCGGCATGTTGATTGTGCCGGTGCCGAGCTTCATCGTCCTGGTCGCGTCGACGAGCGTGGAGAGGAACATCGCGCAGGAGGTGATGTTCTCGGCGCGGTCGGTGACGTGCTCGCCGCAATAGCCCTCGGCAAAGCCGAGCTCGTCCGCGAGCATGAAGGCCTCGCGGTCCTCGCGCAGCGACTTCCGCCAGTCTTTCTCCAGCGGATGGATGGGCATGGTGAAGAAGCCGAGTTGCATCGTCAGATTGTCTCCTGCGCCGGCATGGCGCCGCTGTCCACGCTAGCGATATCGCCTCGCAGGATGAACAGTCAAATGCCGCAAATTCGCGCTCGTCCGGTTTCCGAGGGCGCAAATGTGACGCCGTGAAATCAGGCCGAAGCCGGCGCGCCCGGCTGCTTCAACGGATGCGCGCGGGCGAAGGCGTCGATCTTGTTCACCTCGTCGACGATGCGCTTGACCGTCGGGAACGCGGCGATGTCGGCCTTGAAATAGAACGCGCCGACCGCCTGCCCGGCGAGGCAGATGTCGGCGATCGTGACCTGGTCGCCTTGGGCATAGCGGCCGGTTTCGCGCGAGCCGGACAGCACCGTCTCCAGCGCCTTCAGCGAGACGGTATGCCAGTGATTGCCCCATTTCTGCACGCCGGGCTCGTCGATCTTGTATTCATGCGCGAGGAATTCGCGCACGCGCGGCACGATCAGCGGGTGCGTGTCGGCGGCGATGATCTGCGCGATGGCGCGCACGCGGGCGCGCGCCTTCGGCTCCTTCGGCAGGAGCGGCGGATTCGGATGCGTCTCGTCGAGGTATTCGAGGATAGCGAGCGATTCAAACAGCACCGTGCCGTCGTCCTCGACCAGCGCCGGGATCGCCATCATCGGGTTGATCTTCGCGAAGTTCGCCTCGCGCTGCTTGCCCTGCGGCAAATTGACGTCGATCACCTCGTCCGGCGTGATGCCCTTGAGGTTGAGCGCGATGCGCACGCGGTAGGTCGCGAGCGAGCGCCAGAAGGAAAAGAGTTTCATGTGTCGCCTCCCCGGTTTCCCGCGTCATGGCCGCGCTTGTCGCGGCCATCCACGTCTTGCCTTACCGAAACTCGAGAGGCGTGGATGCCCGGCACAAGGCCGGGCATGACGCCTGCGAGCTACTTCTTCTTCCTCGCCGACCAGTAGGCGGCCATCTGCGCGCCGTCGCCGCCGCCCTGCCCGTTCCTGACCGCGTCCTCGAAGCCGTCGCGCGCCGCCTTCGTCGCCAGCATGTCGGCGCCGAGCGCCTCGCCGGCGGTCACCATGGTGCGCAGATCCTTCAACCCGTTGGCGATCGAGAACGTCGTCACGCCGGGATCCTTGCCCTCGAGCATCTTCACCAGCATCTCGGCGCGCGCATTGAGCGCCTTGTTGCCGCCGTTGCTCTCGTTGAACAGGTCGACGAGGCGCTTGGCGTCCCAGCCGACAGAACGGGCAATCGCGAAGGCCTCGCCATAGGCCTGCCAGGCGACCATCAGCGGCAGGTTGATCGCAAGCTTCATCGCCGCTCCCGAGCCGACCGGACCGCAATGCTCGATCTTGCGGCAGAGCTGCTCAAGCAGCGGCCGCGCCCGCTCGGCGTCCGCGGGCTCGGCGCCCATCAGGCCGAGCAGCTGGCCCTTGCGCGCCGGCGTGGTCGAGCCGCCGACGGGGCATTCGACGAAGCTCGCGCCCTTCGCCCGCACCTTCGGCGCGAGATCGGTCTCGACCTTCGGCGCCACCGTGCTCATCTCGATGAGCAGCTTGCCCTTGACGTCGCCGCTGAGAAGCCCGTTCGGGCCGTTGTAGACCTGCTCGATCGCCGCGCCGTCGGTGAGGATCGTGAGCACCGCCTCGCAGGCGGCGGCGAGCGCGGCCGGCGTCGCGGCGATCCTGGCGCCGGCCTCGCCGAGCGGCCTGGCCTTGTTCGCCGTGCGATTCCACACGCTGACCTCGTGGCCCACCTCCATCAGGCGCGCGGCGAGCGCGCTGCCCATCGCGCCGAGACCTGCAACTCCGACCTTCATTGAACGCAACCTCCCTGCGAAACTTTTGCCGGACGATAGGCGAAAGGCCACGCCCTTGAAAGCGGGGTCGCCACTCGACAAGCGGTGCCGCCAACCATAAGAGAAAAGCCGAACGCAGCGAAGCGACTCGCGCGCACGGGAGAAGCGAATGGCAAGGACGAAGGGAACGGTCGGCGTGATCGGCCTCGGCATCATGGGCGGAGCGTTCGCGAAGAACCTCGCCGCCGCCGGCTGGCGCGTCGTCGGCTACGACATCAGCGCGGCGGCCCGGCGCGCGGCGCAGGCCGCGGGCGTCGAGATCGCCGGCGGGCCGGCCGATGTCGCGGCCAAAGTTCCCGCGGTCATCACCAGCCTGCCGAAGCCGCAGGCGCTGTTCGACGTGGCCCGCGCCATCGCCGCGGCGAAGCTCAAGCCGAAGACCATCGTCGAGATGAGCACTTTCACCATCTCGGACAAGGAAAAGGCGGAAATGATTTTCGCCAAAGCCGGGCACACGATGCTCGACTGCCCGGTGAGCGGCACCGGCTCGCAGGCGAAGGCGCGCGATCTCGTGTTCTACGCGAGCGGAAACACGAGGGCGATCCGCAAGCTCACGCCGATGTTCGAGGCCTTCGGCCGGCGCGTCTACGACGTTGGCGCCTTCGGCAACGGCAGCAAGATGAAATACGTCGCCAATCTTCTGGTCGCGATCAACAACGTCGCGACCGCCGAGGCGATGGTGCTCGGCATGAAGGCCGGGCTTCCCGCGCAAGCGATCTTCGATCTGGTGAAAGCCGGCGCGGGCAATTCGCGCGTGTTCGAATTGCGCGCGCCGATGATGGTGAAGGGCAAATACGATGACGTCACCATGAAGATCGACGTCTGGGACAAGGACATGCAGGTGATCGGCGATTACGCCAGGAAGATCCGCGTCAAGACGCCGCTGTTCGACGCGACCAAGCCAATCTACGTCAAGGCGCAGAAGCGCGGCCTCGGCGCCAAGGACACCGCCGCCGTATGCGCGGTGCTCGAGGACATGGCGAAGTTCAAGCGCGGGAAGTCAAAGCGCTGAACACAAGCTGTCGTCCCGGGCGAGCGCCAGTGAGGCCCGGGACCCATACTCCGCAGCAGACATGAGATACTGCGGCGTATGGGTCCCCGCCTGCGCGGGGACGACAAAGACTGACAGTCTTGCACTCCAAACAGATCGCTGTAGCCTCCCGCAAAACAGAAAACACGGGAGACTACGCATGGCGGCGTTGCAGGAGCGTTCCGAAGTTCGCGACGGCATGCACATCGACTGGAACGTGCCGATCGCGATGGAGGACGGTCTCGTCCTGCGCGCCGACGTGTTTCGGCCGGTGAAAGCGGGCAAGTATCCCGTCATCCTCACCTACGGACCCTACGCCAAGAACCTGGCCTTCCAGGACGGCTATCCGAGCGCGTGGCAGCGCATGGTCGAGAAGCATCCCGACGTGTCGGCCGGTTCGACCAACAAATACCAGAACTGGGAAGTGGTCGATCCGGAGAAATGGGTGCCGCACGATTACGTCTGCGTGCGTGTCGACGCACGCGGCACCGGCTGCTCGCCCGGCTTTATCGACCATTTCTCGCCGCGCGAGACGAAGGATTTCTATAACTGCATCGAGTGGGCAGGTCAGCAGCCGTGGTCGAACGGCAAGGTCGGACTGAACGGCATTTCCTATTACGGCATCAACCAGTGGCACGTCGCCTCATTGCAGCCGCCGCACCTCGCGGCGATGTGCGTGTGGGAAGGCGCGGCCGACTGGTACCGCGACATGACGCACCACGGCGGCATTCTCTCGACGTTCTGGGAGAACTGGTACGACATGCAGGTCAAGACGGTGCAGTACGGCGCCGGCGAGCGCGGCAAGCGCAGCCGCGTGCACGGCGAGCTCGTCTGCGGCCCGGAGACGTTGAGCGAGGCGGAGCTCAAGAAGAACCGCGCCGACTTCGGCGCCGAGATCGCGGCGCATCCGATGGACGACGCCTATCACAAGGCGCGTTCGCCGCAGTGGGACAAGATCACCGTGCCGGTGTTCACCGCCGCCAACTGGGGCGGCCAGGGCCTGCACCCGCGCGGCAACTTCGAAGGATTCGTGCGCGCCGCCGCAAAACAGAAATGGCTCGAGGCGCACGGCATCGAGCACTGGACGCATTTCTATACCGACTACGGCCGTGAGCAGCAGCGGAAGTTCTTCGACTTCTTCCTGCACGGCAAGGACACAGGCTGGGGCAAGCAGCCGAAGGTCAATCTCCAGGTTCGCCATCCCGGCGAGACGTTCGTGCCGCGCGCCGAGAGCGAGTGGCCGTTGAAGCGGACCAGGTGGACGAAGTTCTATCTCGACCCGAAGACGATGGCGCTCTCGGCCAAGAAGCCGTCCGGCAACGCCAGGCTTAATTTCGCGGCGATGGGCGACGGCCTCACCTTCCTGACGCCGCCGCTGGCCGAGGCGACCGAGATCACCGGGCCGTCGGCGCTGAAGCTGTTCGCCTCGTCCTCGACCGCCGACGCCGACTTCTTCATCGTGCTGCGCATCTTTACCGCCGACATGAAGGAGATCGTGTTCCAGGGCGCGATCGACCCGCACACGCCGGTGGCGCAAGGCTGGCTGCGCGCCTCCCACCGCAAGCTCGACAAGAAGCTGTCGACGCCCTACCGCCCCTATCACACCCACGACGAGCGTCAGATGCTCAAGAAGGGCCAGACCGTGGAGCTCGGCATCGAGCTCTGGCCCACCTCGATCGTGGCGCCGGCCGGCTATCGCATCGCGCTCTCGGTTCGCGGCAAGGATTATGTCTATGGCGGCGGCTCGGGCGGCAAGTTGTCGAACTTCAAGAACGAACTGACCGGTTGCGGGCCGTTCCTGCACGACGACCCGCGCGACCGGCCGAAGGCGCTATTCGACGGCACCACGACCTTGCACTTCAGCACCGCCAGGGCGCCGTTTCTGCTGCTGCCCATCATTCCGCCGAAAAAGGGTGTCCACCGGACGACAAAGCGCTCCTGAGGTGTTCGTCAGGGTGCAGGTCCCGGAGCGTGGGCCGGGTGTGCGATGCAACGACGCGCAATCCGGGCTTTACATCCGGCGAGCGACTGACCGATTATACCAGCGAAGGCGCACAGAAGACTGGCGAATTCCGGTTCATGCGCGCCGGCTTCAATTTCCACGGATGAAATGGCCGCATAAGGCCGTTCACGACAAAGCCCGCGTGGGCATTCAGGGAGGACTGCAATGGCTCGCAAGATTTCACGTCGCACCATGATGGCCGGGACGGCAGCGGGCGTGGCCGCCGCAGCCTTCAAATTCCCGACGCCGGCGCTCGCGCAGGCGGCGCCGTTCAAGCTCGGCCTGCTCACCGTCAAGACCGGCCCGCTGGCGCAGGGCGGCATCCAGATGGAACAGGGCATCGTCACCTACCTGAAGGAGAAGAACTACAACTTCGCCGGCCGCAAGGTGGAGTTCGTCTCAGCCGATACCGGCGGCAATCCGGCCGGCGCCAAGACCAAGGCGCAGGAGCTGATCGAGCGCGACAAGGTCGACGCCATCGTCGGCCCGCTCGCGGCGTTCGAATTGCTGGCGATCACCGACTACGTGGCGCAGCACAAGACGCCGATGATGAGCCTCGCCGCCGCCGAGGACATGACGCAGCGCAAGCCGAACCCCTACTTCGTGCGCGCGTCGGCAACCTCGTCGCAGGCGATGCACCCGATGGCCGACTTCGCCGCCAAGGAGCTCAAGCTCAAGCGCATCGTCACCATCTCGGAAGACTTCGCCTTCGGCTACGAGCAGATGGGCGGCTTCCAGCAGGTGTTCGAGGACGCCGGCGGGCGCATCGTCAAGAAGCTGTGGCCGCCGATCGTCACGCCGGACTACACGCCGTACCTGGCGCAGATCGCCGATTGCGACGGCGTGTGCCAGGGCTTCGCCGGCTCCAACCCGCTGCGCTTCATGAAGCAGTACAAGGCCGCCGGCCTGAAGTACCCGGTCGTCACCGGCGAGACGGGCGGCGACGACGCGCTGCTGCGCTCGATCGGCGACGAGGCCATCGGCATGTACAGCTGCTGCCCGTACACGCTCGACCTCCAGACCGACAGCAACAAGCGCTTCGTCGCGGCGATGAACAAGGACTACGGCGTCGACCCCGGCTTCTACTGCGCCGGCCTCTACGTCAACGGCATGGTCATCAACGCCGCGCTGGAGAAGACCGGCGGCAAGTCCGACGACAAGGATGCGATGATCAAGGCGATGCGTGCGGTCGATCTCAAGGACACGCCGCGCGGCCCGATCAAGTTCGACCACTTCGGCAATGTCGTCGGCGACTTCTACGTCCGCCGTATCGAGAAGGCCAACGGAAAGTACATCAACAAGACCGTCAAGACCTACCATAACGTGAGCCAGTTCTGGACTTACGACGAGAAGAAGTTCTTGTCGCAGCCGGTCTATTCGCGCGACTATCCGCCGCTGAAATCGTAAGGCAGGCGATGGCGGCGGGCGCTCGCAACGGGCGTCCGCCGTTCCACACGTTTTTAGGGCGCGGAAACACGGCATGAGCTTCTGGCTGGTGCTGACGGTCAACAGCATCACTTTCGGTGGGCTGTTGTTCCTGCTGTCGGCAGGCTTTTCCCTCATCTTCGGGCTGATGCGGATCCCCAACCTCACGCACGGCTCGTTGTTCATGATCGGCGCCTATGTCGGCGCCACGCTGGTGGTCGGCCTCCTCGGCTACAAGATGGATTTCTGGCTGGCGGCGCTGCTGGCGACGCTGGCCGTCGCCTTCGTCGGCGCGCTGACCGAGCGGCTCCTGCTGCGCCGCCTGCCCGGCAACGAGATGGCGCAGGTGCTGGTGACGCTCGGCCTGTCCTTCATGGCGGCGGACTTCTGCCTGATGGTGTGGGGCGGCGACCCGCTGTCGGTGCCGACGCCGGAAGGCCTCGGCGGCTTCGCCCGTCTCGGCGTGATGGTGTTCCCGCTCTACCGGCTGGCGATCATCGCCATCGCCACGGCGATCGCCATCGGCCTGTGGCTGCTGCTCGACCGCACCCGCCTCGGCGCCATGATCCGCGCCGGCGTCGACGATCCCGACATGGCGCGCGTCGTCGGCATCCGCGTGTCGCAGCTCTTCACCATCGTGTTCGCGATCGGCGCCGGGCTCGCCGGCTTTGCCGGCATCATCGGCGGCCCGATCCTGTCGGTTTATCCGGGCCTCGACCAGGACATGCTACCGCTGGCGCTGGTGGTCGTGATCCTCGGCGGCTCCGGCTCCCTGCTCGGCTCCTTCGTCGGCAGCATCGTCGTCGGCTTCATCTATAATTTCGGCCAGGCGCTGCTGCCCGAGCTCGCCTATTTCGTCCTCTTCCTGCCCATGCTGCTGGTGCTGTTGTTTCGGCCGCAGGGCTTGTTCGGCAGGCACGTCCCGTGAACGCGCGCATCATCAGCATCGCCATCGCGATCGTCCTGCTGGCGACGCTGCCGCTGTGGATGTCCGGCATCTACTACGTCAACGTGGCGAGCCAGGTACTGATCTACGCGGTGTTCGCGCTCGGACTGAACATCCTCGCCGGCTATGGCGGGCTGGTCTCGCTCGGCCATGCCGGCCTGTTCGGCATATCCTGCTACGCCACCGGCTACCTGCTCCAGCTCGGATTCGGCCACACCTTCGCGATCGTCGCGGCGCTCATCATCGGCGTCGCGGGGATGGCGCTATTTGCGGTGCTTTCGCTGCGCTCGAGCGGCATCGGCTTCATCATGATCACGCTGGCGCTCGGGCAGATCCTCTGGGGGCTGGCCTACCGCTGGATCAGCCTGACCGGCGGCGACAACGGCATCAACGTCAAGGGCCGTCCGGCGCCGTTCGGCTACTCGCTCGCCGACCCGACGCACTTCTATTTCGCCTCGCTCATCGTGTTCCTGATCGCCATCGCCATCGTCGCGATCTTCGCCCGCTCGCCGCTCGGCTCGGCGCTGATGGGCACGCGCGACCAGCCGCGGCGCATGAACGCGCTCGGCTATCACGTGCTGGCGATCCGCTTCTGGGCCTGCCTGTTCTCTGGTCTGCTGACGGCGCTGTCCGGCATCCTGTTCGTCTACTACACGCAGTTCATCAGCCCGCAGACGCTGTCGCTGACCTCGTCGGCCGAGGTGCTGCTGATGGTCATTTCCGGCGGCGCCGGCACGCTGCTCGGGCCGGTGGTCGGCGCGGCGCTGGTGGTCGTGGTCAAAACCGTCGTCTCCGGCTTCATCGAGCGCTGGAATTTCCTGCTCGGCGCCATCTTCGTAGCCATCGTCATCCTGATGCCGGAGGGCCTGGTGCCGGGCAGCGCGCGGCTGTGGCGCGCGCTTACCGTCAGGCTCGCCAGGAAGCGGCCGGCGACGGAGGCCAAGCCATGAGCGCGCTCACCATCTCCGGCCTGCGCAAGTCGTTCGGCGGCCTGCACGTCACCCGCGACGTCAACCTCAACGTCGAGCCGGGCGAGCGCCGGTTGATCATCGGCCCGAACGGCGCCGGCAAGACGACCCTGTTCAACCTCATCACCGGCGACCTCTCGCCCGATTCCGGCAGCATCCGACTGCTCGGGAAGGACATCACCGGCGTGCCGAGCCGCAAGCGCGCGCATCTCGGCATGGCGCGCACCTACCAGATCATCACGTTGTTCGCGCGCAACACCATCCTGCACAACGTCTCGCTCGCTCTGCTCGGCCTGTCGCCTTTGCGCTGGAACCCGCTCATCGACATGAAGCGGCAGGGCCACATCGTCGAGGACGCGCGCGCGGCATTGAAGCAGGTCGGGCTCGACCGCATCGCCGAGCGGCCGCTGTCGCAGACCTCCTACGGCGAGCGCCGCCGCGTCGAAATCGCGATGGCGCTGGCGCAGAAGCCGAAGGTGCTGCTGCTCGACGAGCCCTTCGCCGGCCTGTCGATCGACGAGCGGCGCGATGTACACCAGTGCCTGATGGCCATCCCGCGCGACGTCACCATGGTGATGATCGAGCACAACATGGACGTGGCGCTGGAGTTCGCCGAGCGCATCACGCTCCTGCATTTCGGCGAGGTGATCGTCGAAGGCACGCGCAGCGACGTCGTCAACGATCCGCGCACGCGGGAGGTCTATCTTGGCCACTAGCGCGCTCCGCCTCGAGCACATCGACGCCTATTACGGCGACAGCCACGTGCTGCAGGACGTGTCGCTGGAGCTCGGCGAGGCGCGCATGCTCGGCCTGCTCGGCCGCAACGGCGCCGGCAAGTCGACCTGCATGAGCGTCGCCATGGGCCTTTTGGCGCCGCGCCGCGGCACGGTCGCGGTGTTCGGCCAGGAGGTTGCCGGCCGCTCGCCGGAAAACATCGCCGCCTGCGGCGTGGCGCTGGTGCCGCAGGGCCGCCGCATCTTCAAGAGCCTCTCCGTGCGCGAGAACCTGATCGTCGCCGGCCGCGAGCCCAAGAACGGCAAGCACGCGCCGTGGACACTCGACACCGTCTTCGCCATGTTCCCGCGGCTCAAAGAACGGGCCAACCAGATGGCGGCGCACCTCTCCGGCGGCGAGCAGCAGATGCTGGCGATCGGCCGCGCGCTGATGGGCAACCCCAAGGTGCTGCTGATGGACGAGCCGTCGGAGGGCCTGGCGCCGCAGATCGTGCACGAGGTGATGGAGACGATCCGCAAGCTCAAGCAGAGCGGCCTGTCGATCGTGCTGGTCGAGCAGAACCCGACGCTGGTGTTCGACGTCGCCGACGACATCGTGCTGCTCAACACCGGGCAGGTGGCGGTGGTATCGACGCCTGGCGAGTTGAAGCAGAACCCCGACGTGCTGCGGCAGAATCTCGGGGTGTTCTAGTTTCCATCCTCATCCTGAGAAGCATCGCGAAGCGATGCGTGTCGAAGGATGAAGAGCGAAAACCGCAATCAAGGACAATTCAATGACGACCATCTGGAACAAATACGCGGACACCGCGGCGCGCAAGCACGGCAAGCCCGGGCGCGAACAGCGGCCGAAGTCGACGACCATCGACGCGCACGCGCATGTCTCGGTGCCGCGCGCGGCTGAGTTCATCAAGCCGCATCTCGACGTCTCGACTATTCCGCTCGCGCATTTCTCCAGCGAGGAGACCAAGGCGGTCAGCACCAAGCAGGAAGGCGACATCCGTTCGCGCATCGGCGCCGGCTACGACGAACGCTTCGCGATCATGGACGCGATGGGCGTCGACATGCAGCTCGTGATGCCGCCGCCGCCGCAGTGCTACCACACGGTGGCGCTCGAATACGCCGTGCCGGCGGCCCGGATGGTCAATGACGGCATCGCCGAATGGGTGTCGAAGCATCCGGACCGCTTCATCCCTACCGGCACCGTGCCGATGCAGGACGGCAACGAGGCCGCGAAAGAACTCGAGCGCTGCGTCAAGCAGCTCAAGTTCAGGGGCGTCGAGATTTTGACCAATGTCGGCGGCCGCGAGCTGTCCGACCCGGCCTTCGCGCCGTTCTGGAAGAAGGCCGAGGAACTCGGCGCGCTGGTCATCATCCATCCCAACGGCTTCACCGAGGGCAAGCGCCTGTCGCGCTTCTACTTCAACAACGTCGTCGGCAACCCGTTCGAGACGACGCTCGCGCTCCACTACCTGATCTTCGACGGCGTGCTGGAGCGGCATCCGAACCTGAAGATCTTCGCCATGCACGGCGGCGGCTATCTCGGCGGCTATTCCGGCCGCATCGATCACGCCTGGGGCGCGCGCTCGGACAGCCACGGCAATCTGCCGAAGCCGCCGACGCATTACCTCAAGAAAGTCTACGTCGACACCATCGTGTTCACGCCGGACCAGCTCGAGGCGCTGGTGAAGCTGTTCGGCGATCACGTCGTCATGGGGACGGACTATCCCTTCGACATGCTCGAGAACGACCCGATCGGCCACATCAATTCGGTCGCGGGCTTCGACGACACGATGCGCGCGGCGCTGGCCGGCGGCAACGCGAAGAAGATGCTGGGGATGTGATTTCCTTATCCCTCCCCCGCAGGGGGAGGGATAAGAGCTACCCATACAAAAAATCAAGCGTCGCGGTCTCGCGGATGACCGCGCTGTCGGTCTCGTGGCGGCCGGCGCGCTCCTCTTCCTCGCGCGTGCGCGTCGCCTGGAGATAAGCGCCGAGATGGCGCGCGCGCTCGATGATGCGGCAGTTCTCGTCGAGCCGCGCCGCCTCGAACCGCTTCAGCCCGGCGGCGACGTCGCCCTCCTTCTCGAGCGCCTCGGCCAACGCCGCGGCGTCGTCCGCGGCCTTGGCGACGCCGGCGCCGACATGCGGCCGCGCCACGAAGGCGGCGTCGCCGACGACCGCGACGCGGCCGGCCGCCATGCGCGGCGATTCCAGATCGTAGATCGGCTGCAACAGCGGCTCGGCGATGAGCCGCACCACCTCGCGGAATTGCGGCGCCAGCAGCCGCTCGGCCGCGGCGCGCATCTCGGCGATCGCCTCGCGGCGGATCAGCGCCGGCGGAATGGAGATCGCGTGCGTGAGCCCGCTCTCGTCGGTGAGCAGCCATTTGAGCTTTGTCGCCTCATCGGCCGGGCGATACCAGATCACGTTGTAGCGGCGGTGGCCCGCGCGCAGGTCGTTGTCCGGGCCGGCGACGGGATAGCCGAGGAACTGCTCGCCCGGCGGCAGGCCGAACGACATGGTGCCGAACAGCTCGGCGTGCACCGCCGACGGGAAATCGCTCTCCGAGAGCATCGCGCGCCAGGCGCTGTAGCCGGCATATTGCGGCGCGACCTCGGGCAGGCACTGCTGGCGCACCGACGAGCGGATGCCGTCGGCGCCGACCAGCAGATCGGCCGCGACGTCCTCGCCGTCGGCGAAGTGGGCGATCACCCGGCGCGCGTTCTGCGTGAAACCCGAGAAAGCGCGGCCGCGGTGATAGCGATCAGGCGGGAACGCGTCACGCAGCAGGCGGTAGACGCGCTCCCACGCGGTGGCCACCTGCGGGCAATCGTATTCGTTCGTCGTCTCCCCGCGCGCGTTCAGGATTTTTCGGGTGGTGATAAGCACGCCGAGGCCTTCGGTCGCCAGGCCCAGGCCGCGCAACCGGCCGATGAGTTCCTGCTGTGCGACGATTCCCGCGCCGCGGCCGGACAATTCCGTCTCGACCCGCTCGTAGATATCGACGTCCCACCCCGCCCGGCGCAGCAGCAGCCCGCTCAGGAGGCCGCTCATCGATCCGCCGATGATGACGGCGTGTTTTCCCGATGCTGGCGGCACTGACGTTCCTCGCGCTTTCCGGCGGTTCGATTATCCTATATATGTTCCGCAAAAGCACTGGAGGAATGCCATGGCACTGACGATGGTCGACAAGGCCGCCGAAAAGAAGGACAGGGCGCAGTGGCCGGCCGAGATCGCGGCCGAGTTCGAGCGCGAGGCGAAGAGCCCCAATCCGTGCGTCGGCTCGGTGCTGCTGTCGGAGAACGAGCGCACGCGCGTATGGATGATCCGGCTCGCGCCGGGCGAGCGCATCGGCTTCCACCGCCATGTGCTGGACTATTTCTGGACCGCGGTCAGCGGCGGCCGCGGCCGCCAGCACGTGCATGACGGCACCACGGTCGAATACACCTACCAGATCGGCGAGACGCGCCACGAGACCTATGGCGACGGCGAGTTCAAGGTGCACGACCTGGAAAACCTCGGCGACCGCGAGATGGTCTTCATGACCGTCGAGTTCAAGGACAGCGCCAACAAGCCGATGCCGCTGCCGGCCGGGGTGAAGCCGCAGGCCGCCGCGGCCTGATCCCCGCGATGCGGCGCCGCGCCGGACGACTGCCCGCCGCGGCCCACTTTGCATGCGCGGCGGAATGGTTTGATGCCCATCAATCTGGCTAGCCAAGGCGGCGGCGTTCGGGGCAAAATGCGCTGGACCGCCGCCGTGCCTTTCCTGTAGAGGCACGCGGCACAGCCCAAGAGCGTGAAAAACGCCGGCAAGAGACGTGTAGGGACGCAACGAGGGGACGATGCCGGCCATGCCGCCTGCGACACTATCGACAATGTCACAGGGGGCGCCCGCGCGTGCACCCTTGCACCGGCGCGGCGGCTGAGGACGGCATGGACTTCGGTTTATTGATCAACGCGGTGATCGCCGGGCTCCTGCTCGGCGCCTTCTACGCCGCGGTGACGTCCGGCATCTCGATCTCGTTCGGCATGCTCGACATCGTCAATATCGCGCATCCCGCCTTCATCCTGCTCGGCTCCTACATCGCCTACGCGGTCAACGCCGAGTTCGGCATCGACCCGATCATCGTCAGCATCGCCATGCTGCCGGCTTTCTATTTGCTCGGCGCGGCGATGTATCAGATCTACTACGCGTCGTTCGAAAAGCACGGCCAGGAATCGCTGCGCGGGCTCGCCTTCTTCTTCGGCGTGCTGTTCGTCACCGAAGTTTGCCTGCTCCTGATCTTCGGCGTCGACTACCGCTCGGTCAACGCGCCCTATATCGGCTCGAGCCTCTCCTTCGGCGGCATGGAGTTCCCGCTGCGGCTGCTGGTGCCCTGCGTGGCGGCGCTGGCGATGTTCGCCGGGCTCGAGATCTTCCTCGGCCGCACCTTCATCGGCCGCGCCGTGATGGCCGTGTCGCAGGACCCGCAGGCGCTCCGCCTGATGGCGGTCGACCCGACGCGCATCAAGCGCATCGCCTTCGGCATCTCCATCGCCACCGCGTCGATGGCCGGGGCGTTCCTCATCATCATACAGCCGGTCATTCCCTCGGTCGGGCGGGACTATATTGGCCGCATCTTCGCCATCTGCGTGCTCGGCGGCCTCGGCAGCCTGCCCGGCACATTGATCGCCGCGCTCCTGCTCGGCGTCATCGAGAGCATCACCTCGGTGTTCTACGGGCCGTCCTGGGCGCCGGCCGTGTCGTTCGGCATCCTGCTCCTGACGCTCGCCGTGCGCCCCTCTGGACTTCTGGGACGCTGATCCGTGCGCACACCCGTCTTCATCCTCGTGCAGATCGTCATCGCCGCGGCGCTCTATTTCGCGCTGCGCGCGGTCAACAACGATTACCTCTTCTATCTCGGCTACACGGTGCTGCAGTTCGCCATTTTGGCGACCGCGTGGAACATCCTCGGCGGCTACTGCGGCTACGTGAACTTCGGCTCGGCCGGGTTCTTCGCCATCGGCGTCTACACCAGCATCTTTCTCGAAACGGTCGGACAGAACCTCGACGATATCTTCCCGGCCGCGATCGCCGGGCCGCTGCATGCGATCCTGCCGATGCCGGTGCCGGTCGACGTCGTGTTCGGCGGCATCGTCGCGGGTCTCGTCGGGCTCGGCACCGGCTATCTGACATTGCGCCTGCGCGGCGTATTCTTTGCCATCGCCACATTGGCGCTGGCCGTCGTGCTGCAAACCTTCGTCGTCAACTGGTCCTTCGTCGGCGGATCGCGCGGCGCCTACATCATCCCGCCGGACAAGGTGCCGGTGTTCGGTCCCTATATCCAGTACCTGTTCGTGCTGATGCTGGTGCTGGTGATCGTGTCGCTGACCTGCGCGCGGCTGATCGAACGCTCGCGCCTCGGCTACGGCTTCGCCACCATCCGTGACGACGAGCTTGCGGCGGAAGCCTGCGGCGTGCCGACGCTCAAGCTCAAGCTGATCGCGACGGTTCTCTCCGGCGCGCTGATGGGCATGGCCGGCGCCCCCTTCCCCTTCTACATCGGCTATGTCGAGCCGGGTTCGGCCTTCGACCTCTCTTACGCCGTCAACTCGATCGCCATGCCGATGATCGGCGGCACCACCTCCTGGGCCGGGCCGCTGATCGGCGCGCTGCTGCTCGGCACACTGCAGCAGGTCGCGACCGTGACGATCTCCTCGGCGGTCAACCTGCTGATCGTCGGCCTGCTCTTAATCGGCTTCGTCATCGTCGCGCCGAACGGCATCGTCGGCCTGTGGCAGGCCTGGATGCGGCGGAGGAAGCAGGCATGAGCGCTTCCCTTCTCCAGGTTTCGCAACTCGGCAAGCGCTTCGGCGGCTTCGTCGCCCTCGACGGCGTCGATCTTCAGGTCGCGCCGGGCGAGCGCGTCGGCCTGATCGGCCCGAACGGCTCGGGCAAGTCGACGCTGGTCAACTGCATCTGCGGCACGCTGCACAACGAGACCGGCAGCGTCACCTTCGCCGGCGAGACGGTCGACGGCATGATCGCGCACGAGCGGACGCGGCGCGGGCTCGCCCGCAGCTTCCAGCTGCCGCGGCCGTTCATGAGCATGACCGTCGCCGACAATATCCGCGTGCCGCTGCTCTACACGGTCGCCTTCCGCGTCGGCCACCACGTCACCAAGGCCGAGGCCGACGAGCGCTGCATGGAGCTGTTGAAGCTCGTCGCGCTCGATGGCAAGGCGTCGAAGAACCCGCGCGACCTGACCCAGGTCGAGATGCGCAAGCTCGAGCTCGCCCGCGCCATGGCGGCCGAGCCGAAGCTTCTGATCGCCGACGAATCGATGGCCGGCCTGTCGCATTCCGAGGTCGAGGACATCGTCGCGCTGCTTATCCGGCTCAACGAGAGCGGCATCACCATCATCATGATCGAGCACATCATGCGCGCGGTGATGGCGTTCTCGCAGCGCCTCGTCGTGCTGGTGTCGGGCAAGAAGATCGCGGACGGCAAGCCGGACGACGTGATCAAGGAAGGCGAAGTCATTGGAGCCTATCTTGGCCAGTAGCGGCAACAGCATCACGGTCGAGGCCATCGACGCCGCCTATGGCGCGGTGCGCGTGCTCGAGAACGTGTCGCTGCGCGCGGCCGGCGGCGAGACGGTCGTGCTGCTCGGCACCAACGGCAACGGCAAGTCGACGCTGATGAAGTGCGTGATGGGCATGGTGCGCCCGCGCTCAGGCTCCATCACCGCCGAGATCGACGGCGAGACGCACAACCTCGTCGGCAAGACCACGGAAGAGATCGTCGACCTCGGCATCGCGCTGGTGCCGGAGGGCCGCCGCCTGTTCCCGCGCCAGACGGTCGAGGAGAACATGCTGCTCGGCGCCAGCCGCCGCAAGGCGCGCGCCAAGATCAAGGAGAACACCGAGTTCTGTTTCGAGGTGTTCCCGCGGCTGGCCGAGCGCAAGAGCCAGCTCGCCGGCTCGATGAGCGGCGGCGAGCAGCAGATGCTGGCGCTGGCGCGCGCGCTGATGCTCTCCCCGCGCATCCTTTTGATCGACGAGCCGTCGGTCGGCCTCTCGCCGCTGCTCGTGTCCCGCACCATCGACGCGATCAAGCGGCTCAAGGACCACTTCCAGCTCACGGTGCTGATGGCCGAGCAGAACTTCGTCCAGGCGATTCGCATCGCCGACCGCGGCTACGTCATCGTGCACGGCAAGATCGCCTTCGAGGGCGGCTCGGCCGACGAACTCAACAACAACCAGCTGATCCGCGAGTTCTATCTCGGGCTTTAGGCGTCGTATACGCACGGCGCGCTCTTGCACCTTTGCACGCTTCTCCTCCAATAAAAACGCCGCGGTTGCCCGCGGCGTTTTCAATGTCGTCGCCGTGAAGCGCGCTTATTTGTGCGCCTTCTCGTACGGATAGATCACCTTGCCGGTGGCGAGGTTCGAGGGCGTCAGCACGGTCTGGTAGCTCATGCCGCGCCAGGTCTCGAGGTTCGCGTCCGGCTTGATGTCGTGATACTGCACCTGCAGCATCCGGCCCTCGGCCCACTCGCCCTTGGCGCCGAACTTGATCGGCCCCATGATCGTGTTGAAGCTGTGCGACTTCAGATAGGCGGCGATCTTGTTGTCGTCGACGCTGTTCGATCCCTTGATCGCATCGCCGAGGATCTGGAACTGGGCGTAGCCCCAGCCGCCGAGATAGTAGCCGAGCGGATCGACGCCGGCCGCCTTGGCGCGCGCCTGGTACTCCTTGAAGAACGCCTCGGTGCCCGGATACATCTCTTTCTTGTCCGGCACCCAGGTCTCGTAGTTCACGATGCCGTTGAGCTTGCCCTTGAGCTTGTCCTTGAAGACGAGCGCCTGCAGGCCGACCATCGCGCCGCCGAACATTTTCGGCTTCAGGCCGATCTCGTTCGCCGCCTCGACGATGCCGACCGAGTCCGCCGGATAGGCGCAGACCACGACGAGGTCGGCGTTGGCCGCTTTCAGCGCCTGCACGATCGGCGTGAAGTCGGAGGTCTTCGGCGGGGGCGGATAGCTCTTGTCGTAGACGATCTTGTAGCCGCCCTTCTTGGCGTTCTCGCGGGCGCCGTCACAGGCGTTCTGCGAGAACTCGGCGTCGGCGTAAGCGAGCGCGACGGTGGTCGGCTTCGGGTTCTGCGCCTTGGCGACCTCGAAGAAGCCCTCGGTGAACGAGGTCTTGGTGTTCGGGCCGGTCGGCAGGATCGAGAAGTACTTCGGGTACTTGAACTTGTCGTTCACGTCGAGCGCGAACAGGCTGATATAGGTCTTGCCCTTGCGGATGATGACGGGCATCGCCGGCGCGTTCTGGTTGGTCGCGTAGCCGCCGACCACCAGGTCGACGTGATCGACGTCGAGCAGCTTGGTGTAGATGCCCGGCACGGTGTCCGGCTTGCTCTGGTCGTCGTAGTACTTCAGCTCGACCTGGCGCCCGAGCAGGCCGCCGGCCTTGTTGACCTCGTCGCGCCAGATTTCGGCGCCGACGATCGCCTGCTTGCCGTTCGGCGACAGGAAGCCGGTCAGCGACTGGCCGAAGCCGATCACGATCGGCTTCTTGTCTTGAGCCCCCGCCGGGCTCACGGCCAGCACCACCGAGGTGGCGAGCGCGAGGCCGGCCGCCCAGGTGCAGGTCCGCAGTATGGTTCTGAGATTCATCGCATTCCTCCCTTATGAATTCGTTTTGCGGCATCTTAAACGGGTTTCGGCACGCCGCGCTAGAGGCTAAGTCCACGCAGAAGTTGGGCTAAATCCCCTCGTCTCCACGTTTATGCGCCATGCGCGCAAACCGCATGCGCCGCGCGCGCGGCGCGGCCGCTGCGGGCTTGTCCCCTCGGTCCGCCTCTTCGATGATGCGCCGCATCGGAAGACGGACAAAGGACGCACAATGCCGCGCAGGATCGTCGATATTTCGGTGCCACTGGAGAACAACGTGGCGGCCGATCCGCCGGGCTATGGGCCGGCGATCGAATATCTCGACCATCAGCAGACCGCCGCCGATATCCTCAAATTCTTTCCGGGATTGAAAAAGGAAGACCTGCCAGACGGCGAGGGCTGGGGCTTCGAGTGGGTCAAGCTGTCGACGCACTGCACCACGCATCTCGACGCGCCCTATCATTTCGCCTCCACCATGGACAACGGCAAGCGCGCCCTGACCATCGACGAAGTGCCGCTCGACTGGTGCTACCGGCCCGGCGTGAAGCTCGACTTCCGGCACTTCGCCGACGGCTATGTCGCGACCGCCGGCGACGTCGAAGCCGAGTTGAGGCGTATCGGCCATACGCTTTCACCGCTTGAAATCGTAGTCGTGAACACCAGCGCGGGCGCGGCCTATGGCCACCCCGACTACGTCGCCAAAGGCTGCGGCATGGGGCGCGAGGCGACGATGTATCTGCTCGAGCGCGGCGTGCGCGTGACCGGCACCGACGGCTGGAGCTGGGACGCGCCCTTCATCTTCACGATGCAGCGTTACGCGCAGACGCATGACCCGAAGATCATCTGGGAAGGCCACCGCGCTGGCCGCGAGATCGGCTACTGCCACATCGAGAAACTGCACAATCTCGAAGCGCTGCCGGCAACCGGATTCACGGTGAGCTGCTTCCCGGTAAAGGTACGCGGCGGTTCCGCCGGCTGGACGCGCGCGGTGGCGATCGTCGACGAGCCTTGATTACGCGCGGCGTCGGGTTAGCATCGCTGGCAACGACGACGGGGCCCGCGAGGCCCCGCACGCAGGGGGAGACACAATGGACCGCCGCCGCTTCATCGCGGGCAGCGCGGCAAGCGCCGCCGCGCTCGCCGTTCGCCCGGGCTTCGCCGAAGACGCTTACCCTTCGCACGCCATCACCTTCGTCAATCCGTTCCCGCCCGGTGGCGCGGCCGACGTGGTCGGCCGCCCGATCGCGGCGCTGCTCGAGCCGATCCTCAAACAGCCCTGCGTCATCGAGACCAAGGCCGGCGCCGCCGGCCAGGTCGGCGGCCCGTTCGCCGCGACGGCAAAGCCCGACGGCTATACGCTGCTCATCCACATCGTCTCGATCTCCGGCTTCGCCGAAGTCGACAAATTGTTCGGACGGCAGCCGAAGTTCACGCGCGCCGATTTCACACCGATCGCGCGCCTCACCGCCGGGCCGATGGTGCTCGTGGTCAACGATCAGCAGCCCTACAAGACGCTCAAGGAGCTGATCGAGGACGCAAAGAAGAATCCGGACAAGCTGATCTTCTCCTCGTCCGGCCTTTACGGTGCGCTGCATCTGCCGATGGCGCTGTTCCTGAAAGCCGCCGGCATCAAGATGAAACATTTGCCGACCAATGGCGGCGGTCCGGCGGTGACGGCCATCCTCGGCAACAACTCGCAGGTGCTCGCGACCTCGATCGCCGCGGCGAGCGGCCAGATCAAGGCCGGCAAATTGCGCGCGCTCGCCTGCTTCTCCGACAAGCGCGCCGCCTCGATGCCCGACGTTCCGACCTTCAAGGAGCTCGGCTACGACGTCGAGTTCTCGCTCTGGGTCGGCATGTTCGCGCCGGTGAAGACGCCGGCGGCGAACGTCAACGTCATCCGCGAGGCCGTGCGCAAGGCCGCCAACAGCGCTCCGTTCAAGACGGCCATCGCCAATATCGGCGACGAGGTCGCCTATCTCGACCAGCCCGACTTCGCGAAATTCTGGGACGCCGACGCCAAGCGTGTCGAGGCGGCGGTGCACGCGATCGGCAAGGTGTGAGCGGCACAATCAAGCGGCGCGCCGCCGGCGTTGCCAGGGAGGATCAGATGGATCGACGCTCCTTCGTCGCCGGCACAGTCGCATCCGCGGCCGCGCTCGCAACACGCCCCGCATTCGCGCAGTCCTTCCCGTCGCACGCGGTGACCATCGTCAACGCCTTCCCGCCGGGCGGCGCCAACGACATCGTCACGCGCCCGCTCGCCTCGGCGATGGAGCCGATCCTCAACCAGCCGGTCGTGGTCGAGACCAAAGGCGGCGCGGCCGGCGCCGTCGGCGCGCAATACGTCGCCAGCGCCAAGGCCGACGGCTACACGCTGCTGTCGCACAACACCGGCATTTCCGGCTACGCAGAGGTCGACAAATTGTTCGGCCGGCCGGTGAAGGTAACGCGCGCCGACTTCATCCCGCTGGCGCGGCTCATCGCCGATCCGTGTTTGCTGCTGGTCAACGACCAGCAGCCCTACAAGACGGCGAAGGAGTTCATCGCCGCGGCCAAGAGCGGAGGAAGTACGATCATCTTCTCCTCCGGCGGACTCTATGGCGCGACGCATTTGCCGATGGCGATGCTGGAGAAGGCCGCGGGCGGCATGAAACTCCGCCATCTGCCGACCAATGGCGGCGGGCCGGCGATCACGGCGCTGCTCGGCAACAACGCGCAGGCCTCCGCGCAGTCGGTCTCGGCGTCGCTCAGCCACATCAAGGCCGGGAAGCTTCGCCCCCTCGCCTCGTTCGGCGGCACGCGCTCGAAGGCGCTGCCGGACGTACCGACGCTGAAGGAGCTCGGCTACGACGTCGAATACTATCTCTGGGTCGGCATCTTCGCGCCGAAGGGGACGCCGGCCGACGCGACATCGGCGCTCATCGCGGCGATCGGAAAGGCCGCGCATATGCCGGCCTATACGACGGCGCTCGGTAATCTCGGCCTCGATCTCGCTTATCTCGGCGGCGCCGATTTCCAGAAATTCTGGGACGTCGACGGCCTGCGTGTCGATGAAGCGGTCAAGGCGATCGGCCGCGTGTAGCGAAAGGCAAAGGACATGACACTGCGCGCCGATCACGTCGCGGGCGCCTTCTTCATCGCGTTCGGCCTGCTGGTCATAGCGGTCAGCGGCAGCCTGCCGTTCGGCAATCTCGCCTCGCCCGGCTCCGGCTTCATGCCGGTGATCCTGTCGGTGCTGCTGATCCTGTTCGGCGGCACGCTGATGGTGCGCGCCGGCGAGAGCCGGCCGTTCGCGACCCTGACCTGGTCCGACGCCAAGCATGCGGCGATGGTCGTCCTCATCACCATGCTGGCGATCGCCGCCTTCGAGCCGCTCGGCTTCATCACGGCGAACGCGGCGATGATGTTCGCGCTGCTGGTCGTCATCGAGCGGCGGCGGCTCGCACCGGCCGCAATATACAGCGTCGGCGTCGTCGTCTTCACCTTCGTGTTGTTCGTCTACGTCCTGAAGACGCCGCTCGAGACCGGCCCCCTCGGTTTTTAGGAAGCTCCCGTGGAAACCACGCTGCACAGCCTTTACCTGGGCTTCTCGGTCGCGCTCGAGCCGCATAACGCCTGGTACGCGTTCCTCGGCTGCGTCGTCGGCACTTTGGTGGGCGTGCTGCCGGGCATCGGCCCGCTCGCCGGCATCTCGATCCTGCTGCCGGTGACGTTCGGGCTGAACGCCACGCAGGCGATCATCATGCTGGCCGGCATCTATTACGGCTCGCAATATGGCGGCTCGACCACCTCGATCCTGATGCGCATTCCGGGCGAAGCCTCGTCGGTGATGACCTGCATCGACGGCTACGCCATGGCGCAGAAGGGCCGTGCCGGCGCCGCGTTGTGCATCGCGGCCGTCGGCTCGTGGATCGGCGGCACGTTCGGCGTGCTGGTGCTGACGGTCGTCGCGCCGCCGCTCGCGACCCTGGCGGTGAAGTTCGGCCCGCCCGAATACACCGCTCTGCTCGTGCTCGGCCTGATCTTCCTCGCCTACATGTCCTCGACGTCGCTGATCCGCACGCTGCTGATGGCCTCGCTCGGCCTGATGCTCGGCATGATCGGCATCGACAACATGACCGGCGACTTCCGCTACAGCTTCAATCTCGCCGAGCTCGGCGACGGCATCGGCATCGTGCCTGTCGCGGTCGGCCTGTTCGGCCTCGGCGAAATCCTGTCGACGCCGAGCGCGGACGCGGTCAAGAACGTCATCGCGCCGAAACTGCGCGAGCTGCTGCCGACCCGCAAGGAATGGCGCGAGGCAGTGATGCCGATCTCGCGCGCCACGGTGCTCGGCTTCATCATCGGCATCATCCCCGGCTCGGCGCACATCATTTCGAGCTTCCTCTCCTACGCGCTGGAGCGGCGGCTCTCGAAGCATCCCGAGCAGTTCGGCAAGGGCGCGGTCGCCGGCGTCGCCGGGCCGGAAACGGCGAACAACGCCGCCTCGACCGGCGCCTTCGTGCCGCTCCTGGCGCTCGGCATTCCGACGTCGCCGATCACCGCGGTGCTGATCGGCGCGCTGATGATCCACGGCGTTTCGGTCGGGCCAACTTTGGTCAACGATCACCCCGACGTGTTCTGGGGCTTCGTCGCCTCGATGTATGTCGGCAATCTCATGCTGCTGGCGCTGAACCTGCCGCTGGTCAGCCTGTTCGTGACCGTGCTGCGGATTCCCTACGCGTATCTCTATCCGATGATCATCATGTTCTGCATCATCGGCGTCTACGAGACCAACAACTCGGTCGTCGACGTCTGGATCATGCTGATCATGGGCGTGCTCGGCTATGGCTTGCGCAAATTCGAGTTCGATCCCGCGCCGCTGGTGCTCGGGCTCGTCATCGCGCCGATCCTGGAGCAGAGCCTCAGGCAATCGCTGATCATGTCGAACGGCGACTACCTGATCTTCCTGTCGCGGCCGATCTCGCTCGGCCTGTTCGCGGTGAGCGCCGGATTGCTGACGCTCGCCGCGATCTCGTTCGCCACCAAGCGCCGCGACTGGCGCGCGACGTTGGCCGAAGCGGAGGCCGGCGAGGTCGAAACCTGAGCCGGCCTCGCGCCGCTTACCGCCGCCACGGCAGCAGGTTGATCGGGAAGTCGGCGCCGGAGCGGTCGCGATGCGGCCGCGGCGTCACCTCCGGGCGCGGGCTGTCGCCGGCATCGACCGTGCGGCGGTAGAGGTGCCAGGTGGCGTGGCCGAGCACTGGCAGCACCACCGTCAGCCCGAGGAAGGCCGGGATCGAGCCGACGACCAGCAGCGCGGCGACGATCAGGCCCCACCCCGTCATGGTGACAGGGTTCTGCACGACCGCCTCGATCGACGTCTTCAGCGCCACCGCCGCGCCGACGTCGCGGTCGACCAGCATCGGGAACGACATGACGCCGATGGTCAGCACGATGGCGGCGAAGACGAGCCCGACGAGATTGCCGACGACGATCAGGTTCCAGCCGGCGCGCGTGGTCAGCACGTCGTGCGCGAAGGCGCCAAACGAGGCCGGCGGCGCATAGCCGAAATCGGCGACGTAGATGGCGTTCGCCACCGCGAGCCAGACGCCGAGGATCACGAGAAAGAGAATGCCGAGCGCGCTGATCGCGCCGATCGACGACGACTGCACGATGTCGAAGGCGTGTGTCGCCGACACGTCGAGCCCGGCCTCGCGGCGGCGGCTCATCTCGTAGAGGCCGAGCGCGGCGAACGGGCCGACCAGCGCGAAGCCGCTCGCCAGCGGATAGATCAGCGGCAGCACCGCATAGCCGAAAGCGAGCCGCGCCATCACCAGGCCGATGACAGGATAGACGAGGCAGAGGAAGATCGCGTGCGTCGGCATCGCCAGGAAATCGTCGAGGCCGCGCCGCAACGCGTCCTTCAGATCGGCAATGCCGATGCGGCGGATGGTGATGCGCTGACGCTCGGCATGCGCGCCGACGAGGACGTTCGAATACGCCATGGCGATCTCTCCCTGAGTTCATGCCCAGGTGGCCGTGGCGCTCTGACGCGCGGAGTCGTGGGTCGTCTTCGCCGGCTCCGGGTCATGCCCACGAGCCACGAAAACCGAAGTCTATCACGGCGCCCCCGCGCCGCCGTTCACGATTGCGCGCGTTGGAACCCGCGGGCGGCGCGGAATCAGGCCCAGAGGCGCTCGCTTTCGAGCCCCTTGTAGAGATCGGCGACGTATTCGCCGTATCCGTTGAAGATCAGCGTCGGCCGCCGCTCGCCGGTGCCGATCACCTCCTCGCTCGCCTGGCTCCAGCGCGGATGCGGCACCGCCGGATTGACGTTGGCCCAGAAGCCGTATTCGGAGGACTGCAACGCCTCCCACAAGCCGACCGGCCGCTTCTCCACGAACGAGAAGCGCACGATCGACTTGATCGACTTGAAGCCGTACTTCCACGGCACCGCGAGCCGCAACGGCGCGCCCTGCACCTTGGCCAGCGGATGGCCGTAGGCGCCGGTGGCGATGAACGCCAAGTCGTTGCCCGCCTCGGCCATCGTCAGGCCTTCGATGTACGGCCACGGATACCAGTTCATGCGCTGGCCGGGCGCCATCTTCGGATCGAGGAAGGTTTCCATCCGCAGGTATTTGGCCGAGCCGAGCGGGCGCGCGAAGTCGACGAGCTTCTTCAGCGGGAAGCCGGTCCACGCGATCGCCATGCTCCACGCCTCGACGCAGCGATGGCGGTAGGTGCGCTCCTCGAGCGTCATCTTCTTCATCAGCTCGTCGATGCCGATCTCGACCGGCTTCTCGACCATGCCGTCGATCTTTACCGTCCACGGCCTGATCCGGAGCTGCTGCGAATTGGCAAAGACGTCCTTCGACGTGCCGTATTCGTAGAAATTGTTGTAGTGCTCGTTGATCTTCTCGTCGGTCACCGGCCGGTCGAGCGCGTAGGTCTCGTTGCGCTTGGCCGGGTAGAGGCCGGCGCTCGGGTCCGGGATCTTGTCGAGATCGCTGACGCGCTGCGCCATCGCCGCGCCGGGAACCGCCGCCAGCGCGCTGGCGCCGCCAATCAGAAGCGCGCGGCGATTGAACACCAGGTGCTCCGGCGTCGCCTCGCGCTCCGGCAGATCCCACGGGCGTCGGCTGTTCGGCATCGCCAAGTCTCCTCCCTCATGGCCCCGCGCCGAGACCTACGGCCCCGGTACGACCCTGGCAAATCACGCTTGCGCGAGAGGGACCGCGGTTTCGGCGGGGAGGTGGCGGCCGCGTCCTAGGCGGCGGAGCGCAGCCCCAGGCGCTTGCGCATCTTGGCGATCAGCTCGCCCTTCGGCATCGGCTTGGCGAACAGGTAGCCCTGGCCGATATTGACGCCGATGCCTTGCAGCTTGTGGCTCTCGTGCACGGTCTCGATGCCCTCGGCCACGGTCGTGAGCTCCATGCGCTTGGCCAGCTCGACGATCGTCTCGCACAAGCCGGCATTGAGCGGATCGCTGTCGCAGTTCATGACGTAGCTGCGGTCGATCTTCAGCTCGCTGAACGGCAGTTGCCGCAGCCTCGCGAGCGAGGAATAGCCTGCGCCGAAATCGTCGAGCGCAAGCGTGCAATTAAGCTCGCGCAGCGCCGCGGCGACGTCATTGGCAAGGTCGAGATCGTGGATGATCTGGTCCTCGGTCACCTCCAGCACCATGCCGGGCCAGTGCGGCGCCTTCGGCCGCGCCTCGCGCAGCATCTGCGGGATCGGCAGATTGACGAAGGCCGACACCGGCACATTGACGGCGAGCTTCATCGGCACGCCGTATTCGTTGAAGATCTCCCAGTCGCCGAGCGCGGTGAGGATCACCTGCTCGGTCAATTTGAGTAGGTCGTCTTCGCCGGCCCCGGGCAGGAAGAAGAAGGGCGGCACGACGCCGCGCGAGGGATGGCGGGCGCGCACCAAGGCCTCGGCGCCGACCAGGCGCATCGTGCGCAGCTCGATCTTCGGCTGATACCAGAGCTCGAACCAGTTGCGCTTCAGCACTTCGAAAAGCGGGATCTTCGCCTTCGGATCGGCGTAGGGATCCGGGCGCGGGCTGAAGAGATTGCGGATTCCGTCGAGCATCGGCGTTGGCGACCGGGCAAGGACCCTTTCGTGGCGTGCCGATTAAAGCGGCAGAGGTATGAAGCGCGGTTAATGCCGCGCGGCGGCGCGGCAATAGCCTTTTCAAATCATTACCGGGTCGTCGCGAATTGCAATTAAGGCGCGGCGGCGGCCTATTCCGCCGCCCGCCGCGCCGCGATGATCTGGTCGGCCGTGCGCCCGGTCAGTTCGGCCATGTGGTCGAACTTGAACCGGAACGAGCCGACGCCGGCGGTCGCCGAGCGCACCTCGATGATGAGATCGCCGATCTCGGACTCCGGCATCTGCGCCCGCACCGTGTCCCAGCCGGACCAGCCCTCGCGCGTGTCGAAGCCGAGGATCTGACCGCGGCGGCCGGACAGGATGGCGTTGATCTTGGCGGTCGCCTCGGACGGGCAGACGATCTCGACCTCGTGGATCGGCTCGAGCAGCACCGGCTGGCACTGCGGCAATCCCTCGGTCATGGCGATGCGGCCGGCGGTGCGGAACGCCTGATCGGAGGAGTCGACGGTATGGTACGAGCCGTCGACCAGCGCGACGTGCAGGTCGACCACCGGGAAGCCGAGCGGGCCGTGCTTGAGCCCGTCGAGCACGCCCTCCTCCACCGCCGGGATGTAGTTGCGCGGCACGACGCCGCCGGTGATGCGGTCCTCGAACTCGAAGCCCGAGCCGCGCGGCATCGGCTTGATCTCGACCACCGCGTCACCGAACTGGCCGTGTCCGCCGGACTGCTTCTTGTGACGGCCGCGGATCGAGATCGGCTTGCGGATGGTCTCGCGGTAGCCGACGGTCGGCGGCCGCGACACGACCGGCACGGCGTAGCGATCGGCGAGCCGCTCGGTGGCGACCCGCAGATGCATCTCGCCCTGGCCCCAGATCACCACGTCGTGGCTCTCGGCATTGTGCACGACGACGAGGGAGGGGTCCTCCTCGGTGAGCTTGGTAAAGGAGACGCCGAGCTTGACGTCGTCCTTTCGCTCGCGCGCCTGCACCGCGATCGCCAGCACCGGCGGCGACGGCTGCACGTCGGCGAGCGCCGGCAGCGCCTGCTTGCCGGATGACAAAGTCGCGCCGGTCCTGGCGCCGTCGAGCTTGCCGAGCGCGACGGTGTCGCCGGCCGAGGCGGCGCCGCGCTTCTCGAACTGCTGGCCCATGGCCTTGAACACGCCGGACACGCGCCCGGCTTCGCTCTCCGGCGTCGACAGCGTCGTGCCGTCGCCGATCTGCCCAGCGAGCACGCGCGCGACCGACATCTTGCCGCCGTGCGTGGTGTGGAACGTCTTGATCACGAGCGCGGCCGCCTCGCCGCCCGCCTTCAGCCCGAGCCGCTGCGCGGTCTCCGCGACGCCCGGCGCCTCGTGGCGCAAGGCCTTCAACAGGCGCAGCACGCCGTTCGAGCGCGTGGCGCAACCGAGCAGCACCGGGCAGACGATGCGGTCGCGCAGTTCCTTGGCGAGATCGTCGAACACCTTGTCGCGCGGCGGCTGGATGTCCTCGAGCAACTGCTCCATCAGCGCGTCGTCGTGGTCGGCGAGCGTCTCCAGCATCGTGAAGCGCGCTTCCTTCTCGCGCGAGAGATCCTCGCCGGCGAGGTCGATGATTTCCGAGGCCGCGTATTCCTTGTAGACGAAGGCGCGTTCCAGCGCGAGATCGACGAAGCCGGCGATGAGGTCGCCCTTCCAGATCGGAATCTGGCGCAACAGGAGCGGCACGCGCGACGCCGGCTGCAAGAGCTTGATCGTCTCGCGAACGCGCTTGTCGGCTTTGTCGATCTTGTTCAGGAACAGGAAGCGGGGAATGTTCTGGTCTTCGAGCTCGCGCAGGATCAATTGAAGCTGCGGCACCTTCTTCTCGTCGGCCTCGCAGACCACGACCGCGGCGTCGACGGCTGGCAGCACCGTGCGCATGTCGTGGATGAATTCGATCGAGCCGGGGCAGTCGACGAAGGTATAGCTGTCGCCCATGAAATTGCAGGTGGCGAAGCTCGCCTCGACGCTCATCTTGTGATGGCGCGCTTCCTTGCTGGCATCGCCGAGGGATGTGCCGGCATCGACGGAGCCCTGGCGCTGGATGGTGCCGGTGCGCGCGAGTATGGCTTCGAGGAGTGTGGTCTTGCCGCTCTGGAACGGGCCCACCAGCGCGATGCACCGTGGACCCAATTTACTCGTCACGTTGGGAGTCGTGCCGTTTTGTCCCATGCGATCCTCCCTGCCGGCCGGGAGGTCGGACCAAGTTTCCCGGCCCTGAGGCAACATCGTCTCAGGACCGTGCGGCACTGGCAAGGGGCGCTTTTGTGACCGATGGCCGCGTGCGCGCGCGGTATTCGGTGCGCGACATTTCCCAAGGCCGGGGAACGCCTTGCGGCGCGATTACGGGCCGTTGCCGAGGCTCGTGTCGACGATGTCCTTGGCGTTGACGCCGCCCTCGATCAGCTTCTGCGCCTTGAACCAGGCGACCTGGTGCTCGATGTCGGCGACGTCGAGCTTCGCCTCCCGGTCCATCGGATAGGCGCCGGTCTCCACGGTCGCCGCGGCGCGGCCGATCGGCCGGCCGGGGTAGACGTAGCGCGCGATCACCGTCGCAACCTCTCGCGTCGCGACGTTCGAGATGCGCTTGCCGTAGCGGTCGAGTTGCACCATCGCCGAATAGTCGGTGGCGCCGTGACGATAGGCGCGCACGAACTTGTCGGCGACGGCGTGGCGCGCCGCCAGCACCTTGCTCGAGACGAACAGCGCGCCGAGTTCCTGCGGATCGCCGACTTCGGAATACCATCCGACCAGCCGCGCCTGGCTCGCCACCATCAGCTCGCGCGCATAGTTCGCCGGCAGGATGGCCGCTTCCGCCTTGCCCTCGACGACCGCCAGCGCCGCCGCGTCGACCGTCTGCATCGGCTTGATGACGATGTCGCCGAAGTTGAAGTTCTTGACCTTGGCGATCTGGGCCAATTGATAGTGGAACGGCGAGCCGAGAAACGTGATCGCGACCGACTTGCCCGACAAGTTCTCCATCTTGCGCAGCCCGTTGGCCCAGGCGGCGTTGGAGGCGACGACCTCGTTGCCCTCGAAGCCCTTGCGCTCCTGCACCTGCGACGCGACGAATTTGAGAAAGCCCTGCCCAGCATAGTTGAAGGCGTCGGTGGTGAAGGCGGCGAGCCCGAAGTCGGTGGCGCCGGAGGCGACCGCCTGGGCCACCTCCTTGTCGGACTTGTAGGCGGTCATCTCGACGTCGAGGCCTTCGGCCTTGAAGTAGCCGCGCGCGACCGCGATGAACAAGGCGCCGTTGTCGGAGAGCCTTTGCGTGCCGACGGTGACGCGCTCCTGCGCCGCCGCCGGCGACATGAGACCGAGAGCAAACGTGAGGAGGACGAGCGCGCGCAGGAACATGCGCGCGAGATTAGCGTGATTCGTGGGGAGCCGGCCCACCGTCCCGGGCGCGGCAAATTCTACTTGAGATTGCCGCAGAAGCGCTGGATGCGGCGGCAGGCTTCCTCGAGGTCCTCGGTCTTTGCCGCATAGGAGATGCGGAATGCCGGGCCGAGGCCGAAGGCGGAACCGTGCACGACCGCGACGCCCTCGGCGTCGAGAAGCTCGCTGACGAAATCCTCGTCGCTCGCCAGCGTCTTGCCGGCCGGAGTCGTCCTGCCCATGGTGCCGGCGCAGGACGGATAGACGTAGAAGGCGCCCTCAGGCATCGGGCACTTGATGCCGTTGGCCTGGTTGAGCATCGACACGACGAGATCGCGCCGCTCCTGGAAGATCTTGTTGTGCTTGGCGATGAAGTCCTGCGGGCCATTGAGCGCTTCGACCGCGGCCCACTGCGACACCGCCGCCGGGTTGGTGGTCGACTGCGACTGGATCATCGCCATCGCCTTGATCAGCGGCTCCGGCCCGCCGGCATAGCCGATGCGCCAGCCGGTCATGCAATAGGCCTTCGACACGCCGTTGATGGTGAGCGTGCGGGCATAGAGCTCCGGCTCGACCTGCGCCGGCGTGGTGAACTCGAAGGCGTCGTAGACGAGGTGCTCGTACATGTCGTCGGTCATGACGTGGACGTGCGGGTGCTTCACGAGCACGTCGGCCAGCGCGCGCAGCTCGGCGCGCGTGTAGGCCGCGCCCGTCGGGTTCGACGGCGAGTTCAAGAGGAACCACTTGGTCTTCGGCGTGATGGCGCGGGCCAGCGCCTCGGGCGTGATCTTGAAGCCCTTGTCCATGCCGGAGACGACCTCGACCGGCTTGCCGCCGGCGAGCAGCACCATGTCCGGGTAGCTGACCCAGTACGGCGCCGGGATGATGACCTCGTCGCCGGGGTTCAGGGTCGCCATGAAGGCGTTGTAGAGCACCTGCTTGCCGCCGACCGAGACGGTGATCTGCGACGGCTTGTAGTCGAGCTTGTTCTCGCGCTTGAACTTCTGCGCCACCGCGGCCTTCAGCTCCGGAATGCCGTCGACCGCCGTGTACTTGGAGGCGCGGCCTTCCTTGATGGCGCGGATGGCGGCGTCCTTGATGTGCTCGGGCGTGTCGAAGTCGGGCTCGCCGGCGCCGAGCCCGATGACGTTGCGGCCGGCCGCCTTCAACTGGCGCGCTTTATCCGTCACCGCGATGGTCGGCGACGGCTTGATGCGCTTGAGATGGTCGGCGAGGAAGGCCATGGAAAGCTCCGAAGTCGCGGTCGAAACGCGTGTTTTCGGGCGCCGGTTTGGCCCATTAATGCGGCGGCGGCAAGTCGCAAGAACTGATCGATCGATCAACCCTGTTGATGGGCCGTTAAGCCGGCGCTGCTACCCCGTCCGGCATGGCCGGCCCGCACGATGCCCTACGTTCCGGTGCCTGGGTCACCCGCGAGCGGATGCGGCTGGTCGCGGGCCTGGTCCTCGCCTTCGGCATGATCGCCGCGGTGTTCCTCGTCGCCACCTCCGACGGGCTCAACGACCGCTTCGGCCGGCCGCTCGGCACCGACTTCTCCAACGTCTACGCCGCCGGAACGTACATGCTCGACGGTGCGCCGGCCGCGCCTTTCGATCCGCCGCGGCAATATGCCCGCGAGCAGGCGATCTTCGGCGCGGCAACCCCGTTCTTCGGCTGGCACTACCCGCCCTTCTTCCTCGGCGTTGCGGCACTGCTGGCGCTCATGCCTTACGGGCTGGCGCTGGCAGTATGGCAAAGCGTGACCTTTGCGCTTTATCTGCTCGCGGTGCGCACGGTGCTCACGATGAGCGTCCCCTCTCCCCTGTGGGGAGAGGGACAGGGTGAGGGGGATTGGACCTGTCGATTGGGCCCCCCTCACCCGGCCGCGCAAAGCGCGGCCGACCTCTCCCCGTCGGGGAGAGGTGAAACGCACCTCTGGGTCCTGCTCGCCGCGGCCTACCCGGCCGTGTTCGTGAACCTCGGTCATGGCCACAACGGCTTCCTCACCGCGGCGCTGATAGCGGCGGCGCTGGTGCAGCTCGACCGGCGGCCGGTCCTCGCGGGCGTCCTGTTCGCCTGCCTCGCCTATAAGCCGCAGTTCGGCGTGCTCATCCCGTTGGTGCTGGCGGCGAGCGGCCGCTGGCGCACTTTCACGGCGGCAACGATCACCGTGTTGGCGATGGCCGCCGCCGTCACCGTCGCACTCGGCTTGCAGGTGTGGACCGCGTTTTTTGCGTCGATGCACTTCACCCGCGTCGTGGTGCTGGAGCAGGGCGAGACCGGCTGGCAAAAGATTCAAAGCGTGTTCGCGGTGGTGCGCATGTGGGGCGGCTCGGTGCAACTGGCCTACGCGGTGCAGGGCGCGGCGACGCTTGCGGTCGCCGTCGCTCTCATCGGACTGTGGCGCTCGCGCGCCGCCTTTCCACTCAAGGCTGCCGCCCTTGTTATCGGCTGCATCCTGGCGACACCCTACAGCCTCGATTACGACCTGATGCTGGTCGCGCCGGTGATCGCCTGGCTCGCCGCCGACGGGTTCACGCGCGGGTTCATGCCGTACGAAAAGACCGCCCTGGCCTTCCTGTGGATTGTGCCGCTGATCGCGCGGTCGGTGGCGCTCGCCACGCTCATACCGCTCGCGGTTCCGGCGATGATTTTCGCCTTCGTGCTCATATTGCACCGCGCCATGAACGAGACCGGCGCCGCGCCGGGGCGGTGGCGTTTTGCGCGGCGCGCCCTAAAATAACGGCAAGAGCCGGTCGAACGGCCGCGAACCTTTTTTTGCCGAAGGGAGCGCGCCTCATGCAACTCTCCGCCCAGCAGCTCGCCGCGTTCGACGAGCAAGGCTACACCTTCTTCCCCAATTGCTTCTCCGAGACCGAGATCGCGGTGCTGCGCGACGAAGCGGAGAACATCCTCAAGCTCAACCGCCCCGAGGTCTGGCGCGAGAAGACCGGCGCGCCGCGCACGGCCTTCGCCGCGCACACCTTCAGCGAGGTGTTCGGGCTTCTGGCGCGGCATCCGCGGCTGGTCGAGCCGTTGCGGCAATTGTTCGGCGAGGAGGTCTACGTCCATCAATTCAAGCTCAACGCCAAGGCGGCCTTTGAGGGCGACGTCTGGCAGTGGCACCAGGACTACGGTACCTGGCAGCGCGACGACGGCATGCCGCAGCCACGGGCGATGAACATCGCCGTGTTCCTCGACGAGGTCATGCCGATCAACGGACCGCTGCTCTTGATCCCGAAGAGCCACCGGCAGGGCGTGTTCGACGCCGGCCACGACACGCTGACGACGTCCTATCCGCTGTGGACGCTCGACAAGGAGACGGTGACGCGGCTCGCGCGCGACGCCGAGGACGACAGCGGCGTCGGCATCGTCGCACCGACCGGCAAGCCGGGCTCGGTGCTGATGTTCCACGGCAACCTCGTGCACGCCTCGCCGCCGAACATCACGCCCTATCCGCGCAAGATCGTCTATCTGACGCTGTGCGCGGTCTCCAACCATATCACAAAATTCACGCGCGCGGAGTGGATCGCGCATCGCGACTTCGCGCCGATCGTTCCGGTCGCCGACGACGCGCTCGAGGAGTTCGCGCGTACGCGACGCGTCGCCGCAGAATAAATTTGCCGCCGCGGCACGGCGGACGAAACATGCGTCCCGCGCGTCGCGGCGCGGTCACGGTGTTGTCATGCGTCGAGCCTTGCTATTGCCGGACTTGGCGCGTCTGATCGCGTCAGCGCGACTTTCCGGGGGTCTTGCCAAGACATGTACACGCTCTATTCGATGCAGCGGTCGGGCAACAGCTACAAGGTCCGCCTCGCGCTGGCGCGCCTCGGCATTCCCTATCGTCTCGTCGAAGTGGACATCCTCCAGGGCGAAAGCCGCACACCGGAATTCCTCGCCATGAACCCGAACGGCCAGGTGCCGCTGCTCGAAGTAGCGCCGGGCCGGCACATCGCCGAGTCGAACGCCATCCTCTGGTACGTCGCGATCGGCTCGCGGCTGGCGCCGGAGGACCGCATCGAGCGCGCCGAGGCGCTGCAATGGATGTTCTTCGAGCAGCACAGCCTCGAGCCGAACATCGGCGCCGCCTATTTCTGGCTCGGCCTGATCAAGGGCGGACGCGAATTGCAGAGCCACGCGCTCGAGGACTGGATGGAAAACGGCTATCGGGCGCTGCGCGTGATGGAAGCGCATCTGGCCAGGCACGACTTCTTCGTCGCCGGGCATTTCACCGTCGCCGATATCGCGCTCTACGCCTACACGCACGTCGCCGGCGAATGCGACTACGACCTCTCCGGCTATCCGGCGCTGCGCCGCTGGCTCAGGCGGGTCGAGGCCGAGCCCGGCTACGTGCCGATGGACTGGCAGCCGCAGGACCTTGTCCCGGCGCAGTGAGGGCGGGCCACCCTCGCCTTTCAGCGCGGGGTAAGCGGCCGCGTTAACCTTTGCTTAATGAAATTCACGAAAATGCCCCGGTTCTTCGCCGGCTCCGCCGCAATCGGGCCGAACCGCGGCCCTGTTCCGCAACCATTTATCGTTAACGCCGTTATCGAAGAGATTCGGAGATCACCCCGAGGGTTTGCCATGCGCCAGCCCAGTGAAAGAACCGGGTTCGTCCCGCCCGCCGGCCGCAAGCTCGGCCGTCAGCGCCGCATCGCCGCCGTGGCCGAACTGGTCGCCGGCATCGGTCTGGCGCTGGGCACCATTGTTGCCGCAACCGTGGTCACAGCCGGTATCGCCCGCGCCGACGTCGCCAGTGACGTGATCGGACATGAGGGCAGCCTGTTCGCTTTGGCGCTCGTCCTCGGCCTCTTGTTTATCGGCATGGGCGGGCTGACAGTGCTGAGCCTGCCCGGCAAGCCGCGCCGCAACCGGCACTGAACGGCCGCATCCGCGCGCCCGCGGGCGCTGAAGGCCCACGATGACCGTCCGGCTCCTCGCCGCTGCCCTCGCCTTCCTTGCCGCCGCCGCACAGGCCGAGACGTTCAATTCCTCCGCTGGTCCAATGGCGGTAATCACCGTCGCCGCGAATCTGTCGCATCCGTGGTCGCTCGCCTTCCTGCCCGATGGCCGCATGCTGGTGACCGAGCGGCCCGGCCGCATGCGCATCGTCGGCAAGGATGGCAAAACGTCCGAACCGCTTGACGGCGTGCCGAAGGTCTTTGCGCGCGGCCAAGGCGGCTTGCTCGATGTCGTCCTGGACCGCGGCTTTGCGCAGAACCGCACTATCTATTTTTCATATGCCGAGCCGTTCGACGGCGGCGCACGGACCGCGGTTGCGCGCGCCGTGCTCGATGCTGGACAGACGCCGCGACTGACGGACCTGCGCGTGATCTACCGCCAGCACGGCCCGGCCTCGCGCGGCAATCACTTCGGCGGCCGCATCGTACAGGCCGGCGATGGCAACCTTTTCATCACCAACGGCGAGCACTTCACTGACCGCGACATGGCGCAGACGCTCGACAACGATCTCGGCAAGATCGTGCGCGTCACGCCCGATGGCGCGGCGCCCAGTGACAATCCCTTCGTCGGCCGGCCGGGGGCGCGTCCGGAAATCTGGTCCTACGGCCATCGCAATCCGCAGGGGCTGGCGATCGATCCGGCGACCGGCGCGCTGTGGGAGCAGGAGCACGGACCGATGGGCGGCGACGAGATCAACCTCATCGCTCCCGGCAAGAACTACGGCTGGCCGAAAGTCAGCTTTGGCATGAACTACGACGGCACGCCGGTGGGCACCGGCAAGCAGCGCATGGAGGACGTCACTGACCCGCTCTGGAACTGGACGCCGTCGATCGCTCCGTCCGGCATGGCCTTCTACACCGGCGACCTCATCCCGGCGTGGAAGGGCAGCCTGTTCAACGGCGCGCTGAAATTCCAGCTCCTGTCGCGGCTGGAGATGAAGGACGGCAGGCCGGTAAAGGAAGAGCGCCTCCTGCACGAACTCGGCTGGCGCATGCGCGACGTGCGGCAGGGGCCGGACGGAGCCATCTACCTGCTCACCGACGAGGCCGACGGCCGCATCCTGCGCATCGCGCCGGCGAAATAGCGTCACGCTCCGGTCAAACACCGTGTGCTGCCATGTGCTAGACTTACCGCGCGAACGATCTTCGCAAGGGGAGCGACACCCATGCGCCATCATTGCCTCATCGCGCTTCTCGGCGCCGTGCTTATGGCCGCCACGGCATCCGCGCAAAACAACCCGCCTAGGCCTTCGCCACCGGCGCCTTACAAGGCGGTCACGATCACGCTGCCGAAACCGGTCGACGATCCATCGTTCGAGGCGTTCCGCAAGGAGGTCGCCACCGCCGCCGCGAAGAAGAATCGCGCCGCGCTCGGCAAGCTCGTCGCCCCGCAGGGCTTCTTCTGGGATCGCGAGAACGGCGACGGCGCCGACAAGAAGAAATCCGGCCTCGACAACCTGACCACAGCGCTCGGCCTCGCCCGCGCGGGTTCGGCCGGCTGGGACATGCTGGCAAGCTATGCCGAGGAGCCGACCGCCGCGGCCAACCCGCAGCGCGGCGGCGCGATATGCGCGCCGGCCGACCCGGCGTTCGACGGCAAGGCCTTCGACGCGCTGCTCGAGGCGACCAAGACGGACCCCGGCGAATGGGGCTTTCCGGTCGCGGACGGCGTCGAGGTGCGCGGCGCGCCGCAGGCGAACGCGCCGGTGACCGGCAAGCTGACGCTCGCGCTGGTGCGGGTGGCGCCTGAGGCCGCGAACAACGTGCCGAGCTTCCTGCGCGTCATCACGCCAGCGGGCAAGGCGGGCTACGTCCAGGTCGATTCGATCGCGCCGCTGGGCAACGACCAGCTTTGCTACGCCAAGGCCGGCGGCGCCTGGAGGATCATCGGCTATATCGGCGGTGGCGAGCCGCAATAGGCGCCAGAACCAGCCACACGCGGGCGGCGAAACCTGCGGATAATGCAGCGTACGGGATTAACAACCTGAGGTTCTACTGCTAGGGTTCTCCCGTCGGAGTTTCCCGGGGGGTGGGGCTCCATGCAGACCCTCGTCGTTCTTTTCGAAGCCGCGATGCTGGCGTGGTTCGCACTGCTGGCGATGATCGTCGCCGGGCGGATCCTGCACGGCGACATCGATCCGGCGGGTCTGCTGTGCCACGCGCCCGGTGACGACGAGGTCGCGCCCGAGCGCGCGCTGTCGGTGTCGCTCTTTCCCGTGGTCATCATCAGCTACGCCTACACCGCGCTCACCGCCGACGTGGCAGCCACCCATTCGCTTCCGCCGATCTCGGAAAACCTGGTGACACTGCTCACCGGCAGCAACGCGCTTTATCTCGCGGGCAAATTCACCCGCTCGTCTTGACAGGAGGACGCCGTGACGCCGCAGAACATCGCGATCTGGAGCTTCGCCCTCGCCAGCCTGACCCTGCTGCTGCTAGCGCTGATGGTGCTGTGGAAGATCTACACCAACGAGATCAGCCTCAGGGGCCTGCTCGCCGAGGTGCCGCCCGACGGCGGCCCGGTCGACGTCTCGAAGGCGAGCCTGTCGCGCTTCCAGTTCCTGATGTTCTCCTTCGTCATCGCCGGCCTCTATTTGCTGCTGTCGATCGAGGCGGGCACGTTCGTCGACATTCCGCAGAACGTGCTGTTCCTGCTCGGCATCAGCGGCGGCACCTATGTGGTGTCGAAAGCCGCGAGTCCGAAGAAGAAGGACGCGGGCATGCCACAGACGAACGTCCGTTCAGATCAGCGTTGACGAGGCCGCCATGTCGCACCGAGCACGGCTCGCTGCGCTCGCCGCCCTCGCCGCCGGCCTGCTTCTGGCCGGCGCCGCGCTCGGCCCCGCGCAGGCGCAGAACTTCCCCGAGAACGATCCGCAGCATTGCAGCGCGATCTGGAAGGCCGTCGGCATTCCGAAAGGATCGGCGGATGCCCGCTCCACCATCGTCTGTCATCTCGGCTATGTCGTCGGCCACAACGACGAGGCCAAAGGCCCGAACTGGGTAATTGAGCATCTCACGCCGGACCTGACCGAAGGCGACGCGACGCGCGAGAGCCAGCAATTCTCCGCCGACGACAAGCTCAAGCCGGCGGCGCAGGCCAAGCCCGCCGACTACGACGGCAGCGGCTTCGACCAAGGGCACAACGCGCCGGCCGCCGATTTCGCCGGCCAACAGAAATTCCTCGACGACACCTTCTTCCTGTCCAACGCCGTGCCGCAGGTCGGCATCGGCTTCAACCGCAGCATCTGGCGCTCGCTGGAGACGCAGGTGCGCAATCTCGTCGGTGACAACCACCAGGAGCTCTACGTCATCACCGGCTCGATTTGGCAGGACGATCAGCCGGTCGATGTCGATGCCTGTAGCGCATCCATAAAGCTCCCGACTGTGGCGCCGCCCGCGATCTGCCCGGAGAACCACGAGCACAAGAAAGCCGCATGCCCCGCCGGCGTCGCAGTGCCGTCGGCGATGTTCAAGATCGTATACGACCCGGCGGCGCAAAACGCATTCGCGGTGCTGATGCAGAACATCAATCACACCGGCAAATACAAGAGCGGCAAGGGGGCCGATTACATCCAGGCGCATCGGGTCAAAGTGGCGACCATCGAGAACCTGACGGGGCTGACTTTCTTCACCGCTCTGTCCGAGCGCAAGCGCAAGCAGATCAGGGCCAATTGCGTTGACGTCCGGCGCCACTAGCCGCACCATCGCCGCCCTCCGGTGGAGCGGCGGCAGGCGGCAATGGACGGCACGGTCACGAACGGCGCGGAACGGCAACCGACCTGCGCCCGCTGCGGCGCGGGCTTTTCCTGCAAGCCGGCCGGCGGCTGCTGGTGCGCCGAGGAGGCCTATCGCCTGCCGATGCCGCTCGATGCGGGCGCGGAGTGCCTCTGCCCCGCCTGCCTGCGCCGGGCTGCGGCCCTTTCAGCGGCTCAAAACACGCCAAGGTGATCGGCGGCGGCGCATTCCGCTTCGCGAGCGCGATGCTATAAACTGCGGCCCGCAATCGCGCGCGAAGGGGAGAGAGAGACACATCCATGATCGATTTTTACGCGCTGACCAGCCCGAACGTGCAGAAGATCTTCATCATGCTCGAGGAGTGCGGGCTGCCGTATAACCTGAAGACCGTCGACGTCTGGAAGGGCGAGCAGTTCACGCCCGAATACGCCAAGATCAATCCGCTGCAAAAGGTCCCGGCCATCGTCGATTCCGACGGCCCCGGCGGCAAGCCCTATACCGTGATCGAATCCGGCGCGATCCTCATCTACCTCGCCGAGAAGACCGGCAGGTTTATGCCGAAGGACGCGGTGAAGCGCTATGACACGATCCAGTGGCTGATGGTGCAGATGGCCAATGTCGGGCCGATGTCGGGGCAGCTCGTGCACTTCTCCAAATATGCCCCGGCCGGGCAGGACTACGGCCACGCGCGCTACCGCACGCAGGTCAACATCCTGTTCGACCTTTACGAGCGGCAGCTCGCCTCGCACCCGTACGTCGCCGGCGATGAGTACACCATCGCCGACATGGCGGCGTTCCCGTGGCTGCGCAATGTCGGCCTGCTGGCGATCGACCTCGGCAAGCGGCCGCATGTGAAGGCCTGGATCGACCGGATCGAGGCGCGCGACGCGGTCAAGAAGGTGCTGGCCATCCTGCCGACCATCAAGTCGATCCGCGACTCGGCGACCGAGGATCAGAGAGACCACTTCCTCGCGCGCGGCAAGTACGCGCGCGTGTGAGAGCGTTAACCGTGCGGCGCCACGGTTGCGACACGAAGGCCGGCTAGACGACGCCACCTTGGGAATCCTGTAAAATGCCGCGCGCGGGGCGATGACGCTCCGCGCGCGAGCGCTTCGAGACGCGACACCATGTTCCGGCTGTTCGAAGGTTGGGTGAAGACCACCGCCGTGCCCGGCGCGGCCGAGCCACCGCCGGGCCTCATCGCCTTCTATTGGCACTTCGCGCGCCAGACTAAGGGCGCGTTCGCGGCCCTGTTCGCCGCCGGCTTCGTCGTCGCGCTGCTCAACGTCACGGTGCCGGTGTTTATCGGCAAGCTGGTGGCGCTCGTCTCCAATACGCCCCGCGAGGAGATCGTCGCCAAGGGCTGGCCGGTCTTCGCCGCGATGCTGGTGCTGTTCCTGGTGGTCAAGCCGATCGCATTCGTCGTGCAGCAGCTGATGATCAACCAGGCGATCGCGGTCAACGTCTCCAACCGCGTGCGCTGGCAGAACCACTGGCACGTGGTGCGGCAGTCCTTCGGCTTCTTCCAGAACGATTTCGCCGGCCGCATCGCCAACCGCGTGATGCAGACGGGACCGGCGCTGCGCGAAACCATGGTGCAGCTGCTCACCTCGGTCTGGTTCATTTTAATCTACGGCACCAGCGCGCTGATCCTGCTCGCCGCCGCCGACCGCTGGCTGGCGCTGCCGGTGGCGATCTGGTTCGCGGGCTACATCGCGACGCTCGTCTTGTTCGTGCCGCGCATGCGCGACCGCTCGATGATGACGTCGCAGGCGCGTTCGATGCTGACCGGCCGCATCGTCGACACCTACACCAACATCCTCACCGTCAAGCTGTTCGCGCGGCCGCGCGACGAGGACGCCTATGTGCGCGAGGCGGTCGACGTGCACACGCAGAGCTTCCAGCACCAAGTGCGGCTCAACACACTGTTCGCGATCTCGCTGTCGATGCTCGACGCGATCTTGATCCTCGGCACCGGCGCGGCGGCGATCGCGCTGTGGGTCACCGGCCACGTCGGGGTCGGCGCCGTGGCCATGGCGCTGCCGATGGCGATGCAGATCGTCAGCGCCTCCGGCTCGGTCGCCTGGCAGATCACCGGCATCTACGAGAACATCGGCGTCGTGCAGGAGGGCATGCTGACCATCGCGCGGCCGCTGACACTGACCGACCGGCCGCACGCGCGGCCGATCGCGGTGACGCACGGCGAGGTGCGCTTCGACAAGGTCCGCTTCGGCTACGGCCGCGACACCGGCGTGATCGAGGACCTGAGCCTCACCGTGAAGCCGGGCGAGAAGATCGGCATTGTCGGCCGCTCCGGCGCCGGCAAGTCGACGCTCGTCAGCCTGCTGCTGCGCTTCTTCGATCTCGAAGGCGGCCGCATCCTGGTCGACGGCCAGGACATCGCCGGCGTGACGCAGGACTCGCTGCGCGCGCAGATTTCGGTGGTGACGCAGGACACCTCGCTGCTGCACCGCTCGATCCGCGACAACATTCGCTATGGCCGGCCCGGCGCGGGCGACACGCAAATCGTCGAGGCGGCGAAGCTGGCGCACGCACACGACTTCGTCCTCGATCTCGAGGACCAGCTTGGCCGCCGCGGCTACGAAGCCCATGTCGGCGAGCGTGGCGTCAAGCTCTCGGGCGGCCAGCGCCAGCGCGTCGCCATCGCGCGCGTGATCCTGAAGGATGCGCCGATCCTGGTGCTCGACGAGGCGACCTCGGCGCTCGACAGCGAAGTGGAATCCGCAATCCAGCAGAGCCTCGGCACGCTGATGCGCGGCAAGACGGTGATCGCGATCGCGCACCGGCTCTCGACGATCGCGCAGATGGACCGCCTCGTCGTGCTCGAGCGCGGCCGCGTCGTGGAGCAGGGCACGCACGCGGAATTGCTGCGCGCCGACGGCCATTACGCCGCGCTGTGGCGGCACCAGTCCGGCGGTTTCATCGATGCGGTCGAGCGCCAGGCGGCGGAGTAGGCAAGCCGCCGCGCACGCTCCATAATGCCGGTTCCTTTGCACGCGGAGCCACCATGATCACCGAAATCGCGCAGATCGACGTCAAACCCGGCATGGAGAAGCAATTCGAGGCCGGCGTCGCGAAAGCCGCGCCGATCTTCAAGCGCGCCAAAGGCTGCAAGGGAGTGAGGCTGACGCGCTCGCACGAGAAGCCGCAGCGCTACCGGCTCATGGTCGCGTGGGAGACGCTTGAGAACCACACGGTCGACTTCCGCCAGTCGGCCGATTTCCCGGAATGGCGCAAACTCGTCGGCGACTGCTTCGCCGAGCCGCCCTATGTGGAACACGTGGCCGAGGTGGTGAAGGGGTTTTAGGAGCGAAGGCCGCCAGTCATTATCCGCTCGTCCCCGCGAAAGCGGGGACCCAGCGCTGAACTGCCCAGCTGGATTCCCGCTTTCGCGGGAATGAGCGGAGAATGCGGTGGCGCGCTCTTGCCCTACGCGCTCATCTTCTGCACGAGCGCGTCGGACACCTCGAAATTGGCGTAGACGTTCTGCACGTCGTCGTTGTCGTCGAGCGCGTCCATCAATTTCAGAATCTTCTCGCCGGCCTCGTCGTCGACGGCGACCGTGTTCTGCGGCTTCCACATCATGCCGGACTTGCGCGGCTCGCCGAACTTCGCCTCCAGTGCCTTGGCGACCTCGTGCAGCGTGTCGACGGCCGTGACGATCTGGTGGCCGTTCTCGTCCGAGACGACGTCCTCGGCGCCGGCCTCGATCGCCGCGTCGAGCACCGCGTCGGCGCTGGCGACCTTGGCGTCGTATTCGACGACGCCGAGATGATCGAACATGAACGCCACCGCGCCGGTGGTGGCGAGATTGCCGCCGGCCTTGGTGAAGATCGCGCGCACCTCGCCCGCCGTGCGGTTGTTGTTGTCGGTCAGCGCCTCGACGATGACGGCGACGCCGCCGGGCGCGTAGCCCTCGTAGCGGATCTCGTCGTAGCTCTCGGTATCGCCGCCCTGGCTCTTCTTGATGGCGCGCTCGATGTTGTCCTTGGGCATGTTCTCGGCCTTGGCCGCCAGGATCGCCGCGCGCAGGCGCGGGTTGAAGTCCGGGTCGGGCATGCCGAGCTTCGCGGACACGGTGATCTCGCGGGCGAGCTTTGAGAATAGCTTGGAGCGCGCTTTATCCGCGCGCCCCTTCTTGTGCATGATGTTCTTGAATTGTGAGTGGCCGGCCATGGCTGGTCTATCGAGCGTAACGGGTTGATCGGGTTGTCGGTTTGAGGCGGCTATATAGGCCGCTCCGGGCAAAAAAGAAATCCTCCGCCGCTAGCCCCAGAATTCGGGCCGGGCCTCCTCCAGGCCGACGCCGAGCCGGACCGGACCGACCTTGATGGCGAGCCCGCGGGCATCCGTCTCCACTGCCAGCGCGCACAAGGTCGCCTGCCCCGTCGCGGGCTCGAATTTCGAGGACGGGATCTTGCGCAGGAAGCGGTTGAGCGGCTCGTCCTTGCTCATGCCGATGACCGAATCGAAATCGCCGGTCATGCCGACGTCCGAGATGAAGGCCGTGCCATGCGGCAGGATGCGGTGGTCGGCGGTCGGCACATGCGTATGGGTGCCGACCACGAGGCTGGCGCGGCCGTCGCAGAAAAAGCCCATCGCCTGCTTCTCGCTCGTCGCCTCGCCGTGGAAATCCACGACGATGGCGTCCGCGCCCGGCCCCAGCGGACAGGCGGTGAGCTCGCGGTCGATCGCGGCAAAGGGATCGTCGAGCGGGTCCATGAAGATGCGCCCCATGACGTTGATGACGAGAACGCGCGCGCCGTTCTTGGCTTCGACCATCGCCGCGCCGCGGCCCGGCGTGCCGGCGGGATAATTCAGCGGCCGGATGAGGCGCGGCGCGCGCTCGATAAACACCAGTGCCTCGCGCTGGTCCCAGGCGTGGTTGCCGAGCGTGATGGCATCGGCGCCGGCCTCGACGAATTCGTTGTAGATCGTCTCGGTGATGCCGAAGCCGCCAGCGGCGTTCTCGCCGTTGACGACGACGAGATCGAGCTTCCACTCGGCAATCAGCCCGGGCAGGCGCGACAGGAGCGCCGCGCGGCCGCTGCGTCCGACAATGTCACCGATGAAAAGAATGCGCATGCAATCAAGGCCCGCGGAAATCGATCGTTCCGCTCTCCGTTAGCACGAGATCGAGGCGCTCGTCGCGCTCGGTGGCGGGAACTTTTGCAATTTCCTGCGCCGCGAAGGCGATGCCGATCGCGACCGCTTTCTTCATCGCGCGCAGGCGGTGGATCGTCATGTCGTAATAGCCGGCGCCGTAGCCGATGCGGTGGCCGGCGCGGTCGAAGCAGGCGAGCGGCACGATCAGCACGTCGGGGAAGACTTCGGGCTGCTCGGGCTTCGGCTCGCGGATGCCCCATTGGCCACGCGCGAAGTCGTCGCCGAACGCATAGGCGCGCATGGTCAACGGCTTGCCGCGCCCGGCAATGGCCGGCAGGGCCAGCTTGGCGCCGGCGGCGGCGAGCCTGCGCAACAGCGGGAGCGGATTGATCTCGCTCTTCAACGGCATGAAGCCGGAGACGATCATGCCCGGCGCGATGGGAAGCGGAAATGGCCGCGCGGCGATCGCCTCACCGCCGCGCTGACGTTCGTCCGCCGGCATGGCGTCGCGCTTCGCCAGGGTGGCGTTGCGCAGTTCGGTCTTGAGGTCGGAGATGGAGGCGTTGGCTGTCAAAGGCGTGTCCCGGACGCGGTGCAGCGCGGAGCGGTGCACCGCAGATCCGGGACCGTCGCGCATTGTTGCGGTCCCGGTTCTGCAGCGCATCACTGCGTGCTGCGCTGCGCCCGGGACAAAAGTAAAGTGCGGAGCCGCAAAAGCCGTGGGAGGCTGATCCCGGGAACCTACAGAAGTAGGTGGGCGCCATATGTCCGAGCCCACGGGCCCGGCCAGGGACAGCTCCCTTAGGGATCGTAAGGCCCCGGGGAATGTGTCTCCTTCACGCGCCCCGCAGCTCCGCCCGGACAATGTAGGGGTTTGCGGGCAACCGCGCCACTGGCGACGAGGCCAGTCGCGATGCCCTCTCCCCACCGTGGGAGAGGGCATGCACGGATCCTCCACGAATGAAATCGGGTGAGGGGGGTGCCCCTCACCCGGCGGAAAGCGTGGAGAAACTCTCAATGCCCTCTCCCACAGCGGGGAGAGGGCATATCGATGAGCGCCGCGCGCGACGATACGCAGACCGCGATAGTCACCCCACCGGCGCGGGACCGGGACCCACAGTCTCGTTGAGCTTACGGGTGATGCCCTCGATGCGCTCCGCCGCCGAATGGAAGGCGCCGACCACCGCATCGGACGCCGCCTTGGCGCGATCGGCAGAGATGTCGCGCGACTGCTTGAGCGCGCCGATCTCCTCCTCCAGCCCGCGCAGCTTCAGGCGGGTCTCGGCCATCTCATCGGCCAGCATCAGCGCCGCCATCACGGTCAGCCGCGTGTCGCCGATCTCGCCGAACTTGCGGCGCAAGTCGATGATGCGCGTGTCGATGTCCTTGGCGAGCGCGAGCAGGTGGTCCTCCTGCCCGTCCTCACAGGCGAGGCGGTATTGGCGCCCGGCGATGGTGGCGTTGACCTGCCCCATGGAGCGTCACGCCCCCCCGTGCGTCGTCAGCACCGCCTGGATCGAGGCGATGGCGCCGTCGAGACGCTCGGCGATCTCGCGGTTCGCCGCCTCGAGCCGGCGCGCGCGCGACGTCTCGCCGTCGAGCGCCGCGGCCAGCCGGCTGCGGTCGGTGCCGAGGTCATGGAGCTGCTGCGCCAGCGTCTCCTCGTCGCGGTCGCTGTCGCGCCGCCGCTCGACGGCGGCGTCGAGCGCGTCCAGCGCCAGAGCCAGCCGCTTCACGGCCGCATCGATCGTGCTCTGCTCCGTCATCGCCCCGCCCGAGTTCCAGAAAAGCTTTGCAGCGGCAGATGCTTAGGGCAGGAAGCTTACGTGTCACGAAATACGCTCGTCAACGCCGGCGGAAGGATATGCCCCGCTGAATTCGTCGCGCTGTGCATGGCTCGGCTGCACGGGCCGCGTCACATTGACTCGGGGGCGTCACATGGTATCCACCCCCGCAAACAGGCCTTTTTCCATGAGCGCACAAGCCTTGCCGTCGGCCGCCGTGGCGCCCGCAGACCGCCGCGAAGGAGCCTCCGCTATTTCACACGACCAGATGGCTAATCTCGTCCGCGCGCTGGCGATGGACGCGGTGGAACAGGCGAAATCGGGACATCCCGGCCTACCGATGGGCGCCGCCGACGTGGCGACCGTGCTGTTCACTCAGTTTCTCAAATTCGATCCGAGCGACCCGCACTGGGCCGACCGCGACCGCTTCGTGCTGTCGGCCGGGCACGGCTCGATGCTGATCTACGCCCTGCTCTACCTCACCGGCTATTCGTCGGTGAGCCTCGACGAGATCAAGCGCTTCCGCCAACTCGGCTCGAAGACACCGGGCCATCCGGAGAACTTCGTCACGCCGGGCATCGAGACGACCACCGGCCCGCTTGGCCAGGGCCTCGCCACCGCCGTCGGCATGGCCATCGCCGAGAAGCACATGGCAGCCGTGTTCGGCGACAAGGCCGTCGATCACAAGACCTACGTCCTCGCCTCCGACGGCGACCTGATGGAAGGCATCAGCCAGGAAGCCATCACGCTCGCCGGCCACCTGAAATTGAATAAGCTGATCGTGCTGTTCGACGACAACGGCATCTCGATCGACGGCGCGCTGTCGCTGTCCGACTCCACCGATCAGGTGAAGCGTTTCGAGGCGTCGGGCTGGGCGTCGTGGCGCATCGACGGCCACGATCCGCAGGCGATCGCCGCGGCGCTCACGAAGGCGCAGAAATCCGACCGTCCGGTGATGATCGCGTGCAAGACGACGATCGGCTACGGCGCGCCGACCAAGGCCGGCAAGTCGTCGGCGCACGGCTCGCCGCTCGGCGGCGACGAGATCAAGGGCGCGCGCGAGAAGCTCGGCTGGACCTACGCTCCGTTCGAGGTGCCGGCCGACATCCTTTCGGCCTGGCGCGAGGCGGGAGCCCGCGGCAAGCCGGTGCACGCCGACTGGAAGAAGCGCCTCGCGACGCTCGACGCCGGCAAGCGCGCCGAGTTCGAGCGCCGCATGCGCGGCGAGATTTCCAACGCGGCGCTGACGAAGGCCGTGCGCGAGATCAAGGAGAAGCTCGCCGCGACGCCGAAGGACATCGCAACGCGCACCGCGTGCGAGTTCGCGCTCGAGAGCCTGATCCCGGCGCTGCCGGAGATGGTCGGCGGCTCGGCCGACCTCACCGGCTCGAACAACACCCGCATCAAGTCGATGACCGCGATCACGCCGTCCGATTTCTCCGGCCGCTTCATCCATTACGGCATCCGCGAGCACGGCATGGCCGCGGCCATGAACGGCATGGCGTTGCACGGCGGCGTCATCCCCTACTCCGGCACGTTCCTTGTCTTCTCGGATTACTCGCGCCCGGCAATCCGCCTCGCGGCGCTGATGGGCGAGCGCGCGATCCACATCCTCACGCACGACTCCATCGGCCTCGGCGAGGACGGCCCGACGCACCAGCCGGTCGAGCATCTCGCGGCGTTGCGCGCGATCCCGAACCTCATGGTGTTCCGTCCGTGCGACGCGGTCGAGACCGCGGAGTGCTGGGAGTTGGCGCTGCGCGCCAAGGACCGGCCGAGCGCCATGGCGCTCACGCGCCAGAACCTGCCGCAACTGCGCAACCGGCTCGACGAAGAGAACATCTGCGCACAAGGCGCCTACGAGATCGCCGGCCCGGACGGCCGCGCCGACGTATCGATCTTCGCCACCGGCTCGGAAGTCTCGATCGCGGTCGATGCGGCGAAGAAGCTCGCCGAGAAGGGCGTCGCCGCCCGCGTCGTCTCGGTGCCGTGCTTTGAACTGTTCTTCGAGCAGCCGGACGACGTCCGCGCGGCCATCATCGGCGAGGCGCGCGTCAAGATCGGCGTCGAGGCCGCCGTGCGCATGGGCTGGGATGCGATCATCGGCGCCGACGGCGTCTTCGTCGGCATGCATGGCTTCGGCGCCAGCGCGCCGTACAAGGAACTCTACAAACACTTCGGCATTACAGCGGAGGCCATCGCCGACGCGGCAATGAAGAAGCTCAGTTAACCGTCATGCCCGGGCTTGTCCCGGGCATCCTCGTCTTTAGCTAAGGAGACGGGGAGCTAGATCGAACGACCCGGGAGCGACCCATATGACAGTACGCGTTGCGATTAACGGTTTCGGCCGCATCGGCCGTAACATTCTGCGCGCGATCGCCGAGAGCGGCCGCAAGGACATCGAGGTCGTCGCGGTAAACGACCTCGGCCCCGTCGAGACCAACGCCCATCTCCTGCGCTACGACAGCGTGCACGGCCGCTTTCCCGGCACGGTCACGGTCAAGGGCGACACCATCTCGCTCGGCAACGGCGCCATCAAGGTGACGGCCGAGAAGGACCCGACCAAGCTGCCGTGGAAGGACCTCGGCATCGACATCGCGATGGAATGCACCGGCATCTTCACCGCCAAGGAGAAGGCGTCGATGCACCTGACCGCCGGCGCCAAGCGCGTGCTGGTGTCCGCGCCGGCCGAAGGCGCCGATCTCACCGTCGTCTACGGCGTCAACCACGAGAAGCTGACCAAGGACCACAAGGTCGTCTCGAACGCCTCGTGCACGACCAACTGCCTCGCGCCGGTCGCCAAGGTGCTCAACGATGCCGTCGGCATCGACAAGGGCTTCATGACGACGATCCACTCCTACACCGGCGACCAGCCGACGCTCGACACCTATCACAAGGATCTCTACCGGGCGCGCGCCGCGGCGCTGAACATGATCCCGACCTCGACCGGCGCCGCCAAGGCCGTCGGTCTCGTGCTGCCGGAGTTGAACGGCAAGCTCGACGGCGTGTCGATCCGCGTGCCGACGCCGAACGTCTCGGTGATCGATTTCAAGTTCGTCGCGAAGAAGGCGACATCGAAGGACGAGGTCAACGGCGCCATCAAGCGCGCGGCCGAGCAGCAGTTGAAGGGCATCCTCGCCTTCACCAACGACCCGAACGTGTCGCTCGACTTCAACCACGACCCGCACTCCTCGATCTTTCACATGGATCAGACCAAGGTCATGGACGGCACCTTCGTGCGCGTGATGTCGTGGTACGACAACGAATGGGGCTTCTCCAACCGCATGGCCGACACGGCCGTTGTGATGGGGAAGTTGATCTAGCGGTCCCTGTCCCGGACGCGGTGCAGAGCGCAAGCGATGCGCCGCAGATCCGGGACCCAGCTTTCTTAGCAACCGGGGTCCCGGTTCGGCAGCGCACTACTTCGTGCTGCGCTGCGCCCGGGACAAGATGAAGTCCCCGCATGGCTAATTTCCGCACCCTCGACCATATCGACGTGAAGGGCAAACGCGTTCTGGTGCGCGTCGATCTCAACGTCCCCGTCGACAACGGCGTCGTCACCGACGCAACCCGCATCG
>DATNBL010000048.1:0-3115 GCA_035571935.1 Pseudolabrys sp. | reverse complement strand
CATGGGCCTTGCCGGTGGCTATTCGAACGGGCGCGATATCGGCGTCGTGTTCAATTACCCGAACGCCGACGGGCCGCACGCTTTCCCGATGGCGGGCGGTGTCGGCGCGCAATATACGCCGGCGGCAGGATACGCGCAGGCGATCGCCTACAAGCAGAAGGTGCTGAACGAAGGGCCCCCGGACGCGATCTCGGTGGTGCTCGGCGGCGATGCGAGCTGCGCCACGGGAGGTTTCTGGTCAGCGCTAACTATTGCAACAACGCAACAATTGCCGCTGCTTATCTATATCGAGGACAATGGCTACGGAATCTCGGTTCCGTCGGAATATCAGACGCCGGGCAAGGACATTGCCGCCAACCTCGCGAGCTTCACCGGCCTCACCATCTTCAACGGCGACGGGACCGATCCCGCCGAAGCCGCACAGCTCGTCGAGCAAGCCGTGCGTCATGTGCGCGAGAAACGCGCACCTGCGCTTCTCCGACTCACCGTCCCGCGCCTCGAAGGCCACAGCGCGCAGGACACGCAGGCCTACAAGAGCGACGCGGAGATCAAGGCCGAGTGGGCGCGCGATCCGCTGCCCAAGCTCAAGCAGCATTGCGCGCGCGTGCAGGTCGGCGACGAGGCGTGGAGCGACCTCGAGCGCGAGACGGCGTGGCAGGTTCAGGCGGCGGTGGCCGAAGCCGAAGCGCGCGGCGTCTCGTCCCCCGAGGACGTTACCAGCAACGTCTTCTACGAAGGCGAGATGCAGCAGGTCGGCGGCCTGTGGAACAGCGGCTACGCGCCGTCCGCTTCGACCGATGAGCCGGCGCCGTCAGGCCAGCGCATCAACATGGTCACCGCGATCCGCCGGGTTCTCGAACAGGAGCTCGAGGCCAATCCGCGCGTGCTGGTGTTCGGCGAGGACGTGGGGCCCAAGGGCGGAGTCCATGCGGTGACTCTCGGCCTTCAGGACCGGTTCGGCCGAGAGCGCGTCTTCGATACGAGCCTTAACGAGGAAGGGATCGTCGGCCGCGCCGCCGGAATGGCGCTCAGCAGCCTGATGCCGGTGCCCGAAATCCAGTTCCGCAAATATGCCGAGCCGGCGACCGAGCAGATCCACGACATCGGAACGATGCGCTGGCGCACCTTCAACCGCTTCGCAGCGCCGATGGTGCTGCGCATTCCGGGCGGCTTCTTCAAGTGCGGCGACCCGTGGCATTCGATGACCAACGAGGTCGAGTTCGTGCACAACCCCGGCTGGAAGGTCGCGGTGCCATCGAACGCCGAGGACGCCGTCGGACTGCTCCGCGGAAGCTTGCGCGGCAACGACCCGGTGATCTTCTTCGAACATCGAGCGATGCTCGACGATTCATGGGCGCGCCGGCCGTGGCCGGGCGACGATTATGTCCTGCCCTTCGGACGCGCGAAGAAAACGCGCGAAGGCGACCGGATCACCATCGTCAGCTGGGGCGCGATGGTCCCGCGCTGCGAGGCTGCCGCGGACGGCTTGAGCGCCGACGTGATCGACCTCCGCACGCTCCAGCCGTGGGACAAGGACATGGTGCTCGAAAGCGTCCGCCGGACGCGCCGCTGCCTGATCGTGCACGAGGATCTGCGCACCGGCGGCTTCGGCGCGGAGATCGCGGCGGTGGTCGCCGACGAAGCCTTCCTCGACCTGGATGCGCCGGTCGTGCGCGTGACGATGCCCGACATTCCGAGCCCGCATCACCCCAAGCTCATGGAATGGGCGCTGCCCTCGTCTACGAGCATCCGCGCCGAGATCGATCGGCTGGTGGGGTTCTGATCTTGATCGAGGTCCGGGTTCCTGACGAGCAGGAGGGTACGAAAGCGGTCGTGCGCGCCTGGCTCAAGCAGGTTGGAGACGCGGTCGCGGAGAACGATCCGCTGGTCGAGCTGGAGACCGATAAGGTCACGCAGGAGGTGCCTTCACCGGCTGCGGGCGTGCTCGCCGAGATTTTGCTCGACACGGATGCGGAAGCGGTGCCCGGCGCGCTGCTGGCGAGGATTGAAACCGACGGTACCCCGGCGAAGGCCGGGGCCCAGGAGGCGAAGCCTTCACGAGGAGCGGACGCGGAAGAGCCTTCCGGCTCTCCTGGACCCCGGCCTTCGCCGGGGCACGATATTGAATCCCGCCTCAGCCCCTCCGTACGCCGCGCGTGCCTGCAGAACGGCATCGATCCATCGCGGATCCGCGGCACCGGGCGCGACGGGCGGATCACGCGCGAGGACGTCGACCGGGCCGTAGCCGAAGCCACCATCGTCAGCGTCGGCGAGCCGACCACGGCCGAGCCGCGCCAGTTCGGCGGCGGCGACATCCCGCACGACCGCATGCGGCTTACGATCGCCGAGAACATGGCGCGCGCGGTTGCCGAGCAGCCGCATGTGACCGCTGTGTTCGAGGCCGACTTCAGCGCCGTTGCGGCGCACAAGGCGGCGATGGCTGAGCGCGGGGTCAAGCTCAGCTACACCGCCTACATCGTCAAAGCCGCGGCCGAAGCGATGGCCGTCGCACCGGCGATCAACGGCCGGTGGGAGAAAGACCGGATCGCCATTTCGCCGACGATCGACATCGGCGTCGGAACCGCGCTCGGCGAGAAGGGTCTGATCGTCCCGGTGGTCAAAGATGCGGGGAGGCTCAGCCTGGAGCAGATCGGCGCGAAGCTCGACGACCTCACCCGCCGCGCCCGCGAGTATAAGCTCGAGCGCTCGGAAGTCTCGGGCGGAAGCTTTACCATCTCGAACCATGGCGTGTCCGGCTCGCTGCTCGCCGCGCCAATCATCCTTCACCAGGGGCAGGCCGCGATCCTCGGCATCGGGAAATTGCAGAAGCGCGTTGCCGTCCGCGAAGTCGACGGCGACGACGCGATCGTCATCCTGCCGATGGCTTATGTGACCCTGACCATCGACCACCGCGTCGTCGATGGCCACCAGACCAACGCCTGGCTCAGCCGCTTCGTCGAGATCATCGAAAGCTGGCCGGCCGCCTAGATGTTCGTCTGCTCCGGCGGCACGTCCGCCGGCACAGTCGCGGCGCCTTCTTCCACATGGCAGCCGAGCTCGGCGCCGACGCCGTAGCAAGTCATCGACAGCGACCCCATCGCATAGCCGCGGATCA
>DATNBL010000047.1:0-30954 GCA_035571935.1 Pseudolabrys sp. | reverse complement strand
GCAAGAAGATGGACAAGATCGAATGGGGTCCGAACTGGGAAGACGACCTGGGCGGAGAATTCGCCAAGCGCAGCAAGGACAAGCTGTTCGACAACGTGCAGAAGGAGATGTACTCGACGTTCGAGAACACCTTCATGATGTACCTGCCGCGGCTGTGCGAGCACTGCCTCAATCCGACATGCGTCGCGGCGTGTCCTTCGGGCGCGATCTACAAGCGGGAGGAGGACGGCATCGTCCTCATCGACCAGGACAAGTGCCGCGGCTGGCGGATGTGCGTCTCCGGCTGCCCCTACAAGAAGATCTACTACAATTGGTCGAGCGGCAAATCCGAGAAGTGCATCTTCTGCTATCCGCGCATCGAGGCGGGGCAGCCGACGGTCTGCTCGGAGACCTGCGTCGGCCGCATCCGCTATCTCGGCGTGGTGCTCTACGACGCCGACCGCATCGAGGAGGCGGCATCGACGCCGGGCGAGCGCGACCTCTACGAGGCGCAACTGCGCATCTTCATGAACCCCCACGATCCGGCGGTGATCGAACAGGCGCGCGCCGACGGCATCGCCGAGAACTGGCTCGAGGCCGCGCGCCGATCGCCGGTCTACAAGATGGCGATGGACTGGCGCGTCGCGTTCCCGCTGCATCCGGAATACCGCACGCTGCCGATGGTCTGGTACGTGCCGCCGCTCTCGCCGATCCAGTCGGCGGCGCAGGCCGGCAAGATCGGCCACGACGGCGAAATGCCGGACGTGCGCTCGTTGCGCATTCCGCTCAAGTACCTCGCCAACCTCCTGACCGGCGGCAAGGAAGAGCCGGTCGCGCTCGCCCTCGAGCGCATGCTGGCGATGCGCGCCTACATGCGGGCGAAGACCGTCGACGGTGTCATCGACGAGGCCATCGCGAAGCGCGTCGGCCTCAGTGGGCTGGCGATCGAGGACATGTACCACGTGATGGCGATCGCCAATTACGAGGACAGGTTCGTGATCCCGACCGCGCACCGCGAGATCAACGAGGACGCCTACGATCTGCGCGGCTCCTGCGGCTTCTCCTTCGGCAACGGCTGCTCCGGCGGCGCGACCGAGACCAATTTGTTCGGCACGCCGAAGCGGGCCAAGACGCCGATGGAGGTGGTGTGATGAACCGCACGCTGAAAGCGCTGTCGGCGCTGCTCACCTATCCGACCGAGGAGCTGACGCAGGCCGCCTGCGACATCGGCGCCGTGCTCGACGCCGACCGCCTGCTGCCGGGGCCGGTGCGGGCGCAACTGCGCGCGCTGGCCGATGAGCTCGCCATCGGCGATCTCTACGACCTGCAGGAGCGCTACGTGCTGCTGTTCGACCGCACGCGCTCGCTGTCGCTGCATCTGTTCGAGCACGTGCACGGCGAGAGCCGCGATCGCGGCCAGGCGATGATCGACCTGAAGGCGCAATACGAGGACGCCGGCCTCTTCCTTGACGCATCCGAACTGCCCGACTTCCTGCCGCTGTTCCTCGAATATCTGGCGACGCGGCCGCTGAAGGACGCCTGTGAGAATCTCGGCCAGCCGGCGCACATTTTCGCGGCGCTCGCCGAGCGGCTGCGCAAGCGCCAGTCGGCCTACGAGGCCGTGTTCCGCGCGCTGATCGCGCTGTCGGCGGCGAAGCCGAAGGACGACGAGGTGTCGGCGCTGCTCGAACTGCCCGACCCCGACGCCAGCGACCTCGTTGCGCTCGACGCGGCCTGGGAGGACGAGCCGGTCAATTTCGGCCCCGGCGCCGGCGACGGCTGCAAGGACGGCATCATCGCCCGCGTGCGCGGCGCGCTGCGCCCCGCGCCCGGCATGCCGCAACGACCGCGCCAGTAAGGACACGACCATGCGCGAACTGATCAACTATATCGTCTTCGGCTGGTATCCGTATGTCTGCCTCACCGTGTTCCTGCTCGGCAGCCTGCTGCGCTTCGACCGCGAGCAGTACACGTGGCGCTCGGGCTCGTCGCAGCTTCTGCGCCGCCGCCAGTTGATGTGGGGTTCGAACTTGTTCCATGTCGGCATTCTCGTCATCTTCGCCGGCCATTTCGTCGGCCTCCTGACGCCGATCTGGGTGTTCGACGCCCTCGGCATCTCGCACACTTTCAAGCAGTGGCTGGCGATTATCGTCGGCGGCGTCGCCGGCATCTTCTGCTTCATCGGCATCACGCTTCTGGCGCACCGCCGCCTGTTCGACGCGCGCATCCGCACCACGTCCTCCTTCGGCGACATCGCCATCCTGCTGATCCTCTGGCTGCAACTGACGCTCGGCCTCGGCACCATATTCGTCTCGCTCAACCATCTCGACGGCCACGAGATGGTGAAGTTCATGACCTGGGCGCAGGGCATCCTCACATTGCAGCCGGGCGTATCGGCGCTGATCGCCGACGTCAGCCCGGTGTTCAAGGCGCACCTGTTCCTCGGCATGACCATTTTCTTGCTGTTCCCGTTCACGCGCCTGGTGCACGTGTGGAGCGCGCCGATCTGGTATCTCGGCCGCACCGGATATCAGGTCGTGCGCACGCGGCGGAACGGCGTCGCGAAGCGCCCGGCGCGCAACGCGGTACCGGCGGAGTGAATGCAATGAGTTGTTCGGTCCACACCAACATCCCCGCCGGCAAGCCGGTGCCGGTCAGCGTCAACGGCGTTTTGATCGCGCGCGACGCCATCGTGCGCGAAATGCAGCATCACGCGGCAAAGAAGCCGATCGAGGCCTGGCAGAAGGCGGCCCGCGCGCTGGTCGTGCGCGAGCTCTTGTTGCAGCGCGCCCGCGCGCTTGAGATCGCGCCGGAGCCGGCGAGCGACGAAGCCGGCCGCCGCGAGACCGACGAGGAGGCGATCATGCGCGCCGTCGTCGAGCGCGAGGTGGCGCTGCCGCAAGCCGACGACGAGACCTGCCGCCGCTATTACGCCAATAACCTCGCGCGCTTCCGCTCCGAGGATATCTTCGAGGTGTCGCATATTCTGTTCGCGGCCGCCGCGTCGGACAAAGCGGCCTACGCGCAGGCACGCGCCGACGCGCTGGCCGTGCTGGAGACCTTGCGCGAGCACCCCGAGAGCTTTGCCGATCTGGCACGCGCGTATTCGCGCTGCCCGTCGGCGGCCCAGGGCGGCAATCTCGGCCAGGTGACGCGCGGCCAGACCGCGCCGGAGTTCGAGGCGGCGATGGTCAAGCTTTCGCCGGGCGAGATCGCCGCCGAACCGGTCGAGACCCGCTACGGTTTCCACATCGTCCGTCTCGAGCGCAGGCACGAGGGACGGACGCTGCCTTACGAGTTGGTCGCGGACCGCATCGCCGACTATCTCGCCGAAAGCGTGCGCCGCCGCGCGCACGCGCAATATGTCGCGCGGCTCGCTTCCGCGGCGGCGATCGAGGGCGTCGCGCTCGACGGTGCCGAAGCGCATCGGGTCAACTGACGGAGCATCCCATGCTGCTCGGCGATGTCCTCGCGCGCTTCGACTCTCCGTCCTTCGCGGAGGAGACGGTGCTGGCGCTCGGCGACCTCAACCTGCTGGCGCGCATGCGCGCGCAGGCCGAGGCCGATGGCGAGAGCCTTGGCGAATTCGCGCGCAACGCCGTGCAACGGTTTGCGGCGCATGCGAGCGACGAGGATTGGGTGAGCCTGATCGGCGCGCTGGCCCGCGCCGACGATCCCGGCACGGTCTGTCTGCGCCACGCCTTCACCCACGCCACGCGCGCCTAGAACGCGCGGCCGCGCGCCGTCACCGGCCACAGGCATTCGACGCGGCCGTTGCGCACGCCGACAAGAAAGTCGTGCACGTTGCAGGTCGGGTCGCAGTGGCCCGGTATCAGCCTGAGCTTGTCGTTGATGCGCAGCGCGCCTTTCGGATCGTCGATGACGCCGTGCTCGTCCGAGCATTTGACGTAAGTGACGTCGCCGCGGCCGAACACCACCGGCAATCCTGAGTCGACGCTCTGCGCCTTCAGCCCGGCGTCGCACACGGCCATGTCCGGCTTTGCGTGCGACATGACGGAAGTGAGGATGAACAGCGCATTCTCGAACGTCGCGAGCGGCGCGCCGCCGGCATCGCGGATGCGGCCGTAATCGGCGTCCATGAACACGTAGGAGCCGCACTGAAGCTCGTTGTAGACGCCGCTCATGCCCTCGAACTCGTAAGTCCCCGTACCGGCGCCGCCGACGATCGCGCATGTCAGTCCGGCTCTATCGAGTTGCGCGACCGTGTCGCGCGTCAGCGCCACGGCCCTGGCGATCGCGTCGCGGCGTTCCTCGAAGCCGCGCAGGTGCTGCGCCGGGCCGTGATAGGCTTGCAGCCCAGCGAAGGCGAGGCCGGGCGAAGCGGCGATCCTTTGCGCCAGCGCAACGGCCGCCGCCCCCGGCAGAATGCCGCAGCGGCCGGCGCCGACGTCGATCTCGACCAGGCATTCGAGCGTGACGCCGTGCCGTTTTGCAGCGGCCGAGAGGTCGCCGACATTGGCGGCGTCGTCGACGCAGACGATGACACGCGCCTTCGTGCGCAAGCGTGCCAGGCGGTCGATCGTCTTCGGGTCGGTGACCTCGTTCGACACCAGCACATCGGTGATGCCGGCGTTCACCAGCGCCTCGGCCTCCGACGTCTTCTGGCAGCAGACGCCGCAGGCGCCATGCGAGATCTGGATGCGGGCGATGTCGGCCGACTTGTGCGTCTTGGCGTGCGCGCGCAGGCGCACGCCGGCCCTGCGGGCGAAATCGGCCATCGCGCGCACGTTGCGCTCGAAGGCGTCGAGATCGACGATCAGCGCCGGCGTGTAGATGTCATCGACGCTCGCGCCGACGGCGGCGGGCACGTTGTAGCCGGGCACGAGATCGGCCATGGATCCTCCCGAATGCAGGGAGCGGCACCTTAGCGCGCGTTGCGGAACGCGTCAGCAACTGGACAAGGCCGCCGTGCATCGTCTAATCCGGCCCGGCAAGCGGGAGAGGCGCATGACGGTCGAGCGGTCGCATTTCGGTGCCTTGAGCGACGGGCGCGCCGTCGAGCGTTTCGTCTTGCGCAATGCGCGCGGCACCAGCGCGGAGGCGCTCACCTTCGGCGCCATCCTGAAATCGTTCCGCCCGGCGGGCAGCGCGCGCAGCATCCTGCTCGGCTACGACACGCTCGCCGACTACATCCATGACGGCGCGCATCATGGCGGCCTGATGGGCCGCTACGCCAATCGCATCGCGCACGGCGAAATCGACATCGACGGCCGGCGTTACGCGCTCAGCCGCAACCGCGGCAGTTTCACTCTGCACGGCGGCGTCGAGGGCTTCGACCGCAAGCTCTGGACGGCCGAGGTGACGGGCAACGGCGTGCGTCTCGCCTACACCAGCGCCGGCGGCGAGGAGGGCTTTCCGGGGCGGCTTGCCGTGACGGTCGGCTACGCGCTGTCGGACGATGACGTGCTGAGCATGACGCTTCATGCGGTGACCGACGCACCGACGGTGATCAACCTCACCAACCACGCCTACTGGAACCTGTCCGGCGCGCCGACCATCGTGGATCATCACGTGACGGTCGCCAGCGACGTCTTCACGCCGGCCGACGCCGACGGCATGCCGACCGGCGAGTTCCGCGCGGTCGATGGCACGCCGTTCGACCTGCGCAATGGCGCGCGCGTGGGCGACCGCCTCACGAGCAGCGACGAGCAGATCGCGATGTGCCACGGCTTCGACCGCAACTACGTGTTGCGCGCGCATGCCGCGGACGAACTGGTGTTTGCCGCGCGGGCGAGCGCGCCGGGCGGCGCGACGCTGGAAGTCTGGACCACCGAGCCCGGCATGCAGTTCTACACCGGCCAGTTCCTCGGTGACCGCAGCGGCGGGCGCATTGCCGGCGAGCATGCGCGCATGGCGGGGCTGTGCCTGGAGACGCAGCACTTCCCGGATTCGCCGCATCACGCGAACTTCCCGACGACGGTGCTGCGCCCGGGCGAGACGTTCTATAGCCGCACCGACTATCGCCTCGTCGCACGCTAAGGCGTCAATCCACGAAATCGTAGTCGGGGTCGCGCACTCTCACGAAGCGGCCGGGTTCAAGATTGACCGGGGGATATTGCGGATAGGTCAGCTTTCGGCAGAATGCGGTTTGTCTCGCACCTGCGCTGTCCCAATATTGAACGGTTCCGATCAAATACAAAGTCTTACGACCTTGGACGATCTCAGTGGCGTCTCGATTGCTAACAATAGTCCCATCGCAAACTGTTATCGGAATGGTGATGCCTGGTCGCAGTTGTTGATTACATCGGAAATGATCGATCCAGGGCTCGTATTGTTCTGGCACCGGTTCGTTGAACGGAGGTCTCTGCGGAAGACGCTCATCACTCTTCAAGATGATCGATTGATAGACGACCCAAGTGATAAGTGCCGGACCGTCACCGATGTTGACGAAATCAAAAGTGATTTCGAGCGGGTTACCAGCGCGCCATCCGAGTTTGTTGTCAGCAAACCACGTATGCTTCAGGCGGATTTTTGGCCGATGAGACGAATTAAACTCCTCCCGAGCAAGCTTAATCTCTTCTATCCCGATCTCAGTCAGACTGCGTGTCGACAGCCACAGAAAAACTGTAGCGAAGAACAAAAACGCGGTGAACGAGCCGACGAAAAACCCTTCGTGGCGGTCCATATATCCGACTATAGCGGAAGGGAGCCCAATCGCGCCGCAGACAATTTTGGCCCCTTTGCCGTCCTCGCGTTCCTTCTCGTTCCGGCTGTCGTCTTTATTTTGAGAAGCGGCTCGCTTTTGAAGATGTGAATCGGCGTTACGGTCGTGCCGCTGAGCCTCGCACTGCTGGGCTTGAAACGATCCGACAGCAACAACAAAAAGAGCAAAAACAATTCCTATTAGCGCCCCTAAAACGATCTCTGGGAGATTTACTTTCCGCATCCTACGACGGCCGCCTTGGCAATATCGCTGTTGTGGCGATTATTGTACCGGAATTGTAATTCTGCAACATACAGCGGGAGATATTTGCGGCTTGCCTTAACATACGAGCCGGCGGTGCCGCGCTTGAAGATGGCCCAGAAGCCTTCAATCGCGTTTGTATGGACCGCGCCCATGACGTAACGCTTAGCGGCGTGGCGGACGCGCTCGGCTCTTCGAACGAAGGCTTCCGCATCCTGCTTCGAAACCGAGTCCAGGACACGCGCGATGACGTCGCCCTAGAAGCCCGGGATAAGCGCCGACGCGATTGGGCAATGTGCTTGCGTATTTGCTGTATCCCCCCACCCCACCCCCAACCTCTCCCCACAAGGGGGGAGGGGGGCACTCCGCGTGCTCGGCGATGTGGTTCACCAGCGTCAACACGATGGCCGCCGCGTCAGGCAATGACGCCGCCGCCGTCGAGATAGACGATGGCGCCGGTGGCGAAACCGTTGTCCATGAAGGCGAGGATCTGCTTCGCCACGTCCTCGGCTAAGCCCACGCGGCCGACCGGCAGCGCGGCGGCGGTCTTCTCCAGCATCGCCTTGCGCGCGGCTTCCGGCATGGCGGCGCGGATCGGCGTGTCGATGATGCCGGGCGAGACGGCGTTGACGCGCACCGGCGCGAGATCGATGGCGAGGCTGCGGGCCAGCGCCTCGAGCGCGCCGTTGGCGGCGCCGACGATGGCCGAGTTCGGCCGCGGCCGGATGCTGAGGAAGCCGGTGACGATGGTGAGCGAGCCGCCGGGCCTGATCTCGGCCGCGCGCGCGACGCGCCACGAGCCCCAGAACTTGCCTTCCATCGTCGCTTTCGCTTCCGCGATCGGCTGCGCCTTGAACGGCCCGGCCTTCAACTGCGCGGCGGTGACGACGACGTGGTCGACCGGCCCGGTCGCCGTGAACAAGGCCTCGATCGCCTCGTCACTGGTCACGTCGGCGGCGATGCCCTTGACGCCGAGCGCCTTCGCCGCGCTTTCGAGCCGCGCGCCGGCGCGCGAGGCGACGATCACCTCCGCGCCCTGCGCCTTCGCCATCTCGGCGGTGGCGTAACCGATGCCGGACGAGCCGCCGACGACGACAACCTTCTTGCCTTTGAACGACATTGCTTCTCCTCACGCGGCGCGGGCGCGCCGTCTAAAGCCACAGGATCTTCTTGCGGTAATCGAGATCGGTCAGAAGCGGCTCGGCCGGGCCGGTGTGGAACACGGCGCCGCGCTCGAGCACGAAGACGCGGTCGGCGAGCGCCAGCACGAGGTCGAGATTGTGCTCGACGATGACGATGGAGCAGTGCCGCCGCAATTGGTCGAACACCGTGAACAGCTCCTGCACCACCGCCGGCGCCAAGCCCTCGAACGGCTCGTCGAGCAGCAGCAGCCGCACATTGCCGGACAGCGCGCGCGCGACGGCGGCCATCTGCTGCTCGCCGCCGGAGAGATAGTCGGCGTGCACGCCGATCCGCTCCTTCAGGCGCGGGAAATGCGCGAAGACGGTCGCCTCGTCCCAGACCACGCCGCCGGCGCCGTCGGTCGCGCGCGCCAGCCGCCCGAGCGCGAGGTTGTCGGCCACGCTCATGCCGGCGAACAGGCCGCGGCCCTGCGGCACGTAGCCGACGCCGAGGCGGGCGATCTCGTGCGCCGGCATCCCGGCGATCGCCTGATCCGCGAAATCGACGCGGCCGGACGCCGGGGGCACCAGCCCGGCGAGGCTCTTGAGCAAGGTCGACTTGCCGGCGCCGTTGCGGCCGAGCAGCGCCACGATCTCGCCCTCGCGCACGTCGAGCGAGACGTCGTTGAGGATGTGGCTCTTGCCGTAGAACGTGTTGACCTTGTCCACCGCCAGCAGCTGCTTTTCGCGCGCCACATCGGCGCTGCGGCCGGTCACCGGCGGCGTGCCGGTGCCGGTATAGATGCGCTGCACACGCGCATCATTACGTATGTCCTCGGGCGTCCCCGCCATCAACACTTCGCCCTGGTTCATGACCGTGACACGATGCGAGAAGCCGAGCACGCGGTCGATGTCGTGCTCGACGATCAGCACCGGAATCGATGCGGCGATATTCTTGATCAGGTTCGAGACGCGGTCGCGCTCGGCCGCGGCAAGCCCCGCGAGCGGTTCGTCGAGCAGCAGCACTTGCGGCTTGGAGCCGAGCGCGATGCCGAGATCGACGAGGCGCTGTCCGCCGTAGGAGAGCTCGCCGCCCTCGACCGTCTCGATCCCTTCGAGCCCGAGGAAGCGCATCAGCTCGGCGGTCTCGGCGTGCACCTCGCTGTAGCCGTCGATGTCGCGCCAGATGTTGAAGCGGCCGGGATGCCGCGCCTGCAACGACAGACGCAGATTCTCGTAGACGGGCAGCGTGCGGAACAGGTTGGTGATCTGGAACGAGCGCGCCAGCCCGTGCTGGCAGATGTTGTCCGGCTGCAATGCGGCGAGCGGCAGGCCGTTGAGGCTGACGTTGCCTTCGTCCGCCGGATAGAGCCCGGAAACGAGATTGAACAAGGTCGTCTTGCCGGCGCCGTTCGGGCCGATCAGCGCGTGGATCTGGCCGCTGGCAATGCGCAGGCTGGCGTTCGAGACGGCGCGGATGCCGCCGAAATGCTTCGACAGGCCATCGACCTCCAGCACCGCGCCGCGCTCGTGGTGCCCGGGCCGCAGGAAGGCCGGCAGCGCCAGGCCGTCGTGGATCCTGCGATTGCTCATCGCCGCGTCCTCGCGCGGCGGCGGCCGCCAGCGGCGCTTGAGCTTGGTCCAGATGCCGATCAGGCCGCCCGGCGAATAAAGCACGAAGGCGACAAACAGCAGGCCGAACCACAAGAGCCAGTTGCCGCTCCAGATCGAGAACAACTCGCGGAACAGCACGAAGAACAGCGCGCCGAGCGCCGGCCCCATGAGATGATGCATGCCGCCGATGACCACCATCGCCAGCAGTTCGCCGGAGAAGGCGACCGATACGCCTTCGGCCGAGGCGAGATAGGTCTGGAAGGCGAGCAGCGCGCCGGCGAGCCCTGTCACGACGGCCGAGATGACGAAGACGCCGAGCTTGTAACGCTCGACCGGATAGCCCTGGAACGTGGCGCGGAGCTGGTTCTCGCGGATCGCCACCAGCACGTGGCCGAACGGCGAGCGCGTCAGCCGCAGCAAGATATAGAGAGCGGCAAGGCCGGTGACGGCGATGAGGATATAGAAGGCGACCGGGTCGTCGAGGAACACCGGGCCGAGCATGCCGCGCTTGAGGCCGCCGAGGCCGTCCTCGCCGCCGGTGACCTCGCTCCAGCGGAAGGCGATCGTGTAGGTGAGCGCCGACAGCGCCAAAGTCAGCAGCGAGAAATAGACGCCGCGGCGGCGCAGGATCAGCGCGCCGACCGCGGTCGAGAGCACGGCGACGATCAGCATCGACGCCGCGATCGGCAGCCAGATCTCGCCGGGAAACACATTTTTCTGCAGCAGAGCCGCCGCATATGCGCCGATCCCGAACCAGGCGCTGTGGCCGAATGAGACGAGGCCGGTGTAGCCGACGCACAGGTTCAGGCCGGTCGCGGCGATGGCGAGGATGACGATCACCGAGGCGCTGTCGAGCGACAGGCCGAGCGCACGCACGGCGAACGGCAGCGCGACCAGCGCCGCCGCGGCGATGAGAAGCGGCCGGTGCCGCGAGGCCGTCTTCATTCGAATTTCTCGATGCGCTCGCCGAGCAGGCCGCGCGGCCGCAACAGCAGGACCAGGAACATCAGGATGTAGATCGAGGCTTCGCCATAGGCCGGCAGGAAGTTGATGGTGATGCCGCGCACCACGCCGACGAGGATCGCGGCGAGCACGACGCCCCAGAAGCTGCCGAGGCCGCCGATGACGACGACGACGAAGGCGACGATGATGATGTCGGAACCCATCGCCGGCTGCACGATGGTGATCGGCGCGAAGAAGGCGCCGCCTAGCGCCGCCATGCCGACGCCGAGCACGATGATGGTGGTCATGTAAGGCTGCAGGCGGATGCCGAGCGCCGCGACCATGTCGGGCCGCTGGATGCCGGCGCGCACCACCCGGCCGAACGGGGTCTTGTTGAGCAGCAGCCAGATGCCGACGAGGACGACGGCGACGACGCCGAGCAGGATCAGCCGGTAGCGCGAGAACAGGAAGTCGCCGACGATCACCGCGCCTTTGAGGCTCTGCGGCATCACCGCCGACAAAGGCGCCGCGCCCCAGATGATGCGGATCGCCTGCTCGGCGATCATCGAGAGGCCGAAGGTGACGAGCAGCGAGAGGATCGGGTCCGCGGTGTAGAAGCGGCGCAAAATGAAGCGTTCGAAGAATATGCCGAGGAGGCCGACCGCGACCGGCGACAGCGCCACCGCCGGGAAGAAGCCGAGATAGTTGGTGAGTGTGACAGCGGCGTAGGCGCCGAGCGCATAGAAAGCGCCGTGCGCGAGATTGACGACGCCGCCGACGCTGAAGATCAGCGACAGGCCGAGCGCGATCAGCAGGTAGTAGCCGCCGAGGACGAGGCCATTGACCACCTGTTCGAGCAGGAACATCAGGCGCGTTCTCTAGCGGACGGTGTAATTGCGTTGAGGCGTTGCAGCATCTGCTTCGTCGTTCCCGCACGCAGACATCGGGTTCACCCGATGTCTGCCACTATCAGTGCGCACGTCGGCTACAGCCGACTTGCAATGGGGATCCATACTCCGTCGCCTGTCAATTTTGCTGCGGAGTATGGATCCCGGGTCTCGCTTCGCTCGCCCGGGACGACAGTTCAATTATCGCTTCACGCCTTGTCGAGATTGCAGGGGTTTTCTTGCTTTGTCGGCGCGATCGACTCCAGCGACTGGTTGGCCCCCGGCACCGCCGGCCCGAGCGCCATCAGATCCCATTTGTCCTTGGCCTGGCCCTTCGGCTTCGGCGCGAAGGGATAGGCCTCCTGCATCAGCTGGTGATCCCAGTTGCGGAAGTAGCCCTTGCGTCCCTTGAGGATCTCGAACTCCGCCTGGCTTTCGAGATACTGGATCAGCTTGGCGTTGTCGGTGGTCTTGGTCGCCGCCATGGCCTGCGCCATGATCTTCATCGAGACGTATTCGATCCAGGCGTGGTTCTCCGGCGGCTTGCCGTATTTCTTGATGAAGTTGGCGACGAAGGTCTTCGACGTCGGCACGTCGAGCGTGTGATACCAGACCGTCGGCCAGGTGCCCGACAGGTTGCCTTCACCCGCCGCCCAGGCGTCGGCGGTGTTGAGATTGAAGCCGATCATCGGGAAGGTGAAGCCGAACTCGGCGTATTGCTTGACGAGATTGGTCACCTGGTTGCCGGCGAGATTGCAGCAGACCACGTCGGGCTTGGCCTGCCGCACCTTCAGGAGATACGGGCTGAAATCGGTCACGTCGGTGGCGATCAGCTCGTTGCCGATCAGGTTGCCGTCATTGGCAGCGAAGAAGCGCTTGGCCGCGGCGAGCAGATCGTGGCCGAAGATGTAGTCGGCGGTCAGCGTGTAGAACTTCTTGCCCTTGACCATCTTGTCGCGCACCAGCGCCTGGCCGACCGCGTTGACCATCACCGTGTTCGGGATATCGACGTGGAAGGTGTAGCGGTTGCAGTTCTTGCCGCGCAGCGCGTCGGAGCGGGCGCCGATCTGCAGGAAGAAGCGCTTGTTGCGCTCGGCCACCTGCATGATGGTCAGCGACGAGGCGGAGCTGATCTCACCCATCAGGATGTCGACCTTGTCCTGGTCGTACATGCGTTGCGCCTTGGTGGCGGCGGTCGCCGGGTTGACGGAGTCTTCCGAGATCAGGTCGAGCTTGCGGCCGTTGACGCCGCCCGCGGCGTTGATCTCCTCGACCGCCATCTTGATGCCGAGCTGGGCGTAGGCGCCGAGTGCGCCGAGGAAGCCGGTCAGCGGTGTCAGATGGCCGATCTTGATGTTGTTGGACTGGGCGCGGACGATGGCCGGAAAGCCGAAGGCGAGGGTGCCTGCGAGTGCGGCGCCGCCCTTGAGCACGTGACGTCGGTTGTTGCGGATCATGGTCGTCTCCTCCCGAGACTGAAGGTTTGCAGCGTTCGCCACCGGCTCTTGTTCTCGGCCGCCCTTTGGGCGGACATTGGCTCCCACGCCGGATGGGCAAATCTCTCACAATAACGGAATAGGTTTCAAGTTCTGAGATGAAGCGGGCAAACGGCGCGGCAAATAGGTTTTCAGAGGGCGCAAATACCGCTGTACGGGCGGAAATGGCGCCATGTCTTTCACATGGATGTACGTAAGTCGATATTGTGGTAGACGACGGGCAACAGACGGCGGAAACCGCCGGCGGGAGACGCGTGCGACGCGTGGAGAAAAGATGCCGAAAATCAAAGGCGCCGAACTGATCACCGAGTACCTGATCGCCAGCGACATCCCCTACGTGTTCGGGATCTGCGGCCACGGCAATGTCGGGATGCTCGATCCGCTCTACGAGGCGCGCGACAAGATCACTCTGGTGTCGCCGCGGCACGAGCAGGTTGCCGTGCACATGGCCGACGCTTATTTCCGTGTGAAGCACAAGCCTGTGGCGACGCTGACCTCCTGCGGCCCCGGCTCCTGCAACATCATCATGCCGCTCGCCTGCGCGCTGACCGATTCCTCCGCTGTGCTGGCGATTTCGGCCAACGTCCCGACCTCGCAGTTCAACCGCAGCCCGTTCCAGGAGATCAACCGGCACTTCCAAGCCGATTTCGTCAACATCGTCCGCCCCGTGGTGAAGCGAAGCTTCCAGCCGACGCGCGTCGACATGCTGCCTCTGGCGCTGCGCCAGGCGACGACGACGATGCTGTCCGGCCGGCCCGGCCCGGTGAACATCGACGTGCCGTTCAACGTCTTCCAGGAGGAGGACGACGTCGAGATGCCGCAGGTCTCGCCGCCGCTCAATGCGCAGCGCTCGGGCGCCTCGCCCGACGAGATCGCGAAAGCCTTCGACATGATCGCCAAGGCGGAGCGCCCGGTGATCTTCATCGGTCACGGTGTGACATTGTCGGAAGCAAGCCGCGAACTCACGGAATTCGCGAAAAAGCACGCAATCCCGGTGATTTCCTCGCCGAACGGTATGGGCTGCTTCGACATGACCGACGCGCTGTCGCTCGGCTTCATCGGCCGCAACGGCGCTTATCCGGCGAACGAGGCCGGCCGCCGTGCCGATGTCGTCATCGCCATCGGTGCGCGCTTCGACGACCGTTCCGCGTCGTCATGGATGCCGGGCTATTCGTGGAATTTTCCGACCAGCAAGCTCATCCATGTCGACCTCGATCCGGCCGAGCTCGGCCGCAATTATCCGCCCGATCTCGGCATACTCGCCGACGCCCGCACGTTCCTGCGCCAGCTCCTCACCGAGGGCGAAAGGCGCAGCGGCAAGGGACCGAACACCAAGGCATGGCTCGCCGCCATCGCCGGCTGGAAGAAGCAATGGGACGACTTCACGCAGCCGAATTTCGGCGTGCACGCCTCGCCGATCCGGCCCGAGCGCGTCGTCGCCGATTGTCAGGCGGTGCTGCCCGACGACGCCATTCTCGCCTGCGATGTCGGCGTCAATCACAACTGGTACATGCAGTTCTGGAACGCGCGCCGGCCGCAGACCATGCTCAATTCGTGGGGCTTCTCCGGCATGGGCTTTGGCGCCGCCGGCGCGCTTGGCGCCAAGCTCGCCGCGCCTGACCGGCCCGTGGTGGCGATCGCCGGCGACGGCTGCTTCACGATGGTGCCGCACGTGCTCTGCACCGCGGTCGAGTACAACATCCCGGTCGTCTGGGTGATCTGGAACAATTTCGGCTGGGTCTCGATCCGCGACATCCAGCTCGGCATGTTCGGCGGCCGCGAACACGGCACCATGTTCCACCAGGGCGACAACAAGAAGCCGTACAATCCCGATTTCGCCGCGCTGGCGAAATCCTGCGGCGTCGACGCGATGACCATCACGAAATCGCAGGATTTCAAGGGCGCGCTCGAGCACGCGGTCAAGGCGAACAAGCCGTTCGTGCTCGACGTCCACGTCGACGCCGAGGTGCGACCGCCCTCGACCGGCGCCTGGGAACTGCCGCCGACGCCCTATAAAGAGCCGGTGTTCGGCGAGCGTTTCCTGCCGGCGATGACACCGGCGAAGTGAGGCACCCGATGTCGAAGGACGAACGCAAGGCTTCGGTCAAGAACGTCGCGGAGACGCCGTGGCGGCAATATCCCGATCATTTCGGCGGCGCGCTGTCGAAGCCGCTCGCCGCACCGGACACGCTGAACACCAGGCACCTCGACTACCGCATCTCGATGTACCAGCCGATGGCCTATGTGAAGCGGCATAGTCACAAGGTGCAGGAGCAGGTCTATCACGTGCTCGAAGGCGAGGGGCTGATGGAGATCGGCGACGAGACGCGCATCGTGCGCCGCCACGACGTCATTTATTTGCCGCCGGGCGTCGAGCATTCGATCAACAACACCGGCGTTCAGGATTTGATCTTCATCGTCGTCACCTCGCCGGTCACCGACGAGCCGTTGTAGCCTGCGCCCCGTTCATGGAATTATGCTAGACGAGACGTCCCAAGGCCTTTGAGGATCATCCGTTGAAAGCGCCCGCCAAAGCCGCCAGCCGCGTCCTCGACAGCCGCCCGCGGCAATCCGCGCCCGTGCTCGCGGTGTCGGTCAACGAGGCCGAGGACCGCCAGTCCGCCGGCGGCGTGCAGTCGATCGGCCGCGCCTTCGCCATCCTCGAGGAGGTCGCGCGCAACCGCGAGGGCATCGGCCTTGCCGACCTCAGCAAGCGCGTCGGCCTGCACAACTCCACCACCTTCCACCTCGTCAAGACGATGGTGTCGCTCGGCTATATCCGCCAGCTCAAGGACAAGCGCTACCGCATCGGCCGGCCGCTGTTCACGCTCGCCGCGAGCGCGCTCGACGAGATGGAGATGGTCAGCATGGCGACGCCGGTGCTGGAGCAGCTCTCTCTCACCACCGGCGAGAGCAGCCATTTCGCCGTGCGCATGAGCGACGACGTCGTGGTGATGGCGCGCACGCCCGGCCCGAGCAAATTCCAGCTGACCGATCGCGTCGGCGTCGTGCGCCCGGCCTATTGCACCGCGCTCGGCAAGGTCATCCTCGCCGCGCTGCGGCCGGAGCAGTTCGACCGCTATCTCGACCGCGTCGAGTTCAAGCCGCTGACGCCGAAGACCATCGTCGACCGCCAGCGCTTCGTGCAGGAGATCGACGACGTGCGCACGTCGGGCATCGGCTTCGACGACGGCGAGTTCGACGAAGAGGTGCGCTGCGCCGCCATGCCGGTACGCGACTTCAGCGGTCAGGTGGTCGGCGCCATCGGCATTTCCGGGCCGGTGTGGCGGCTGTCGTTCCAGGCCTTGCAGAGCCGCACCAAGGCGCTTGCCGCCGCGGCGAGCGAACTCTCGGCCGCGCTCGGCGCGGTCGGCGAGGCCAAGCCGTGAGCCACATCGTCGTCGCGCGCTGGCGCCCGCGTGCAGGCGCCGAGGAGAAGATCGCTGCGATCCTGCGCGAATTGGCGCCGAAAATCCGTGCCGAGCCGGGCAATGTCTCGTTCACGGTCCATCGCGCCAAGGACGACCCGAACGACATCCTGCTCTACGAGATCTACGAGTCCGAGGCCGCGTTCAGCGCGCACCGCGAGACGCCGCACTTCAAGACCTGCGTGCTCGAGCGCGCCGTGCCGCTGCTCGCGATGCGCGAGATTCGCGCCTACAGCGTCGCCGACGGCATCTGACGCCTGCGACGATGTGAGACGCATAACGGTGATCCGCAAAGGGGTTGAAACCGGCCCCTAAATCAAGTTTGCTAGCGGTAACGAAGAACGCCCGCCGAACAGGGCTCGCTCATCTGGGGAGGACGTCCAATGGTTCATAACGCCCGTATTGTGTCTGTCGTCGCCGCGCTCGCCGCGTCGGCCGTCGCGCTGCCCGCTCAGGCGCAGCAACCGGCTGCGGTCAAGCTCGGCATCGTCTCGTTTCTGACCGGACCGGCGGCCTCGCCGTTCGGCATTCCGGGCCGCAACGGCGCCGAAATCGTCATCGAGGCGCTCAACGGCGGCAAGGCGCCGGCGCCGTTCAACAAGGTCGGTTTCGGCGGCGCCAAGATCGAGACCAAGGTCGTGGACGAGGCGGGCTCCGCCGCCAACGTCGTCACCGAATTCCGCAACCTCGTGCAGCGCGACCAGGTCGACGCCGTCGTCGGCTACGTCTCGTCGGGCAGCTGCCTCGCGGTGACGCCGGTCGCCGAGGAGTTGAAGGCGCTGACCGTGCTCTACGACTGCGGCACGCCGCGCATCTTCGAGGAGAAGGCGCGCAATTATGTCTTCCGCGTCAGCCCGCACGCCACGATGGATAACGTCGCCGCGGCGCGTTACGTGCTGGCGAAGAAGAAGAACATCACCACCTTCTCCGGCATCAACCAGAACTACGCCTGGGGCCAGGATTCCTGGCGCGACTTCATCGGCGCGATGAAGGTGCTCGCGCCGAAGGCCGCCGCGGACAAGATCCTGTTCCCGAAATTGTTCGCCGGCGAATACGGCGCCGAAATCTCGACGCTGCTCACCTCGAAGTCGCAGGTGCTGCACTCGAGCTTCTACGACGGCGACCTCGAGGCCTTCATCTATCAGGAGCAGGCGCGCGGTCTCGACAAGCGCATGACGATGATCCTGACCACCGGCGAAGCGGCGATCTTCCGCCTGAAAGACAAGATGCCGGACGGCACCATAATCGGCGGCCGCGGATCGAACGGCATGCTGGCGCGCGATACCGAGATCCGCAAATGGTTCGAGAAGATCTACAGCGACCGTTACAACATCCCGCCGACCTATCCAGCGTATCAGATGGCGCAGTCCCTGCTCGGTCTCAAGCTCGCTTACGAGAAGGCTCAGAAGGGCACCGCCAAGCCGACCACGGATGAGGTCGCCGCGGCGTTCAAGGGGATCGAGTTCGAGGGCCCCGCCGGTCACGTCAAGCTCGCGCTTGGCAGTGGCCATCAAGGCATCACCGAGACGGCTTACGGCACCTACCGCTTCAACAAGCAGAAGAAGGAGCCCGAGCTCGTCGACGTGGTCCGCTATCCGGCCGAATGCGTGAATCCGCCCGATGGCGTCGAAGCTGAGAAGTGGATCGCCGACGGCATGAAGGGCGCGAAGTGCAACTGACGCGCCGCGTTAAGAGGTAAAGCAGAAACGAGATGAACGAGGCATGGCCCTCTTTTCCCTCCCCACCGCTCGCAAGAGCGCGCGGGGGGAGGGGAGGTGCGGTGCCGCTCGCAGGAGCGAGGGGAGGCGCCCCGTGCTGACCACCTTCGCCATCGTCACCGACGGCCTCGTCTACGCGGCATACCTGTTTATCGTCGCTATCGGGCTGACGCTGATCTTCGGCGTGATGAAGATCCTCAATGTCGCGCACGGCTCGTTCTACGCCTTCGGCGCCTATGGCGCGGCGACCGCCGTCGGCATCTACGCCAATTCCGGCCTCAACGCCGCGCTCGGCTTCCTGTTCATGATCGCGCTCGCCATGACGATCGGCATCGTCATGGGCATCATTCTCGAGCGCGGCCTGTTGCGGCTGGTCTACGGCCGCGACGAGGTCGTGGTCGTGCTCGTCACCTATGCCGTGTTCCTCATCCTCGAGGACGTGCTGCGGCTCATTTGGGGCGCGCAGTCCTACGCCGCCTATCAGCCGATGGTCGCTGCCGGCAACATCGAGGTCGGCGACCTCGTGCTGTCGAATTACGACCTCGCGCTGGTCGCCATCGCCATGCTGGTTGCCGCCCTCGCGTGGTGGGCGCTGAAATTCACGCGCTACGGCCGGCTGCTCACCACCGTCATCTACGACCGCGAGACCGCGGCCGCATTCGGCATCAACGTCACCGTCGTCTACACCGTCACCTTCATCATCGGCGCGGCGCTCGGCGCCGTCGGCGGCGCGGTGATGGCGCCGAAGATTTCCGTGACGCTTGGGATCGGCGTCGAGGTCATCGTGCTCGCCTTCGCCGTCGTCGCCATCGGTGGCATGGGCTCGATCGAGGGCGCGCTGATCGGCGCGCTGATCGTCGGCCTGTGCCGCGCCGCCGCCGTGCATCTGGCGCCGCAGTTCGAATTGTTTGTCATCTACGGCGTCATGGCCGTGGTGCTGGTGGTGCGGCCCTACGGCCTTTTCGTGCGCGCGCAGCCGAGAAAGATCTGACATGGCGAGCCGCGCGCATCTCGTCGGCGCCCTGCTGTTCCTGCTGGCGGCCGCCGCCGCGCCGGTGCTGCCGGACTGGATCGTGTCGCTGGCGACCATCGCTTTCGCCAATGCGCTCGTGGTGCTCGGCCTCGTCGTGATGTGGCGCGCTGGCCTCGTCTCGTTCGGCCAGGCTCTTTACTACTGCATCGGCGCCTACACCGTCGCGCTCACCGCGCGCTGGACCGGCTTCACCGACGCCATCGGCCTCGTCGTCATCGGCGGCCTTGCCGCCGGCCTCGTTGCCGTGCTGGTCGGGTTCCTGATCGCGCGCTATCGCGAGATCTTCTTCGCCATGCTGTCGCTGGCGCTGTCGATGATCCTCTACGGCGTGCTGGTGAAGTCGGAATCGCTCGGCTCCAGCGACGGCTTCTCGGTGGCGACACCGACGCTGCTCGGCTTCGCGCCGCACGGCGAGACGCTCGGCCACATCCTCTACTGGCTGACTCTCGCGGTCTGCGCCATCTGCGCCGTGCTCACCGCCGCTTATTTCCGCTCGGTCGCGGGTGCGCTGGCGACGCCGATCCGCGACAACGAAATCCGGGTCGAGTTCCTCGGCGTCTCGGTCACCGGCATTGTGCACCTGAAGGTCGTCGTCGCCGGCGTGCTCGGTGGGCTGGGCGGCGCGCTGGCCGCGCTCGCCATCGGCCACGTCGACCCCAACATGGCCTACTGGACGACCTCGGGCGGCTTCGTCTTCGTCACCATCCTCGCCGGGGCGGGCTCCATCGCCGCGGCCTTCATTGGTTCGCTCGGCTTCGAGGCGGTGCGCTCGATCGCCGTCGATGCGATGCCGAGCCTGTGGCAGATGACGCTCGGCACGGTGCTCTTGCTCACCATCCTGTTCCTGCCGGACGGGCTCGGCTCGGTTGTGTCGCGGCTGCGCAAGCGCGAAGGCGCCGCGTCATGAGCGCCATCCTCGCCGTCTCGAACCTGGAGAAGACGTTCGGCTCGATCGTCGCCGCGCGCGACATCAACGTCGAAGTCCCGGCCGAGCAGACGGTCGGCGTCATCGGCGCCAACGGCGCCGGCAAGACGACCTTCATCAACATGATCACCGGCCATTTGACGCCGACCAAGGGCTCGATCCGCTTCGAGGACCGCGACATCACCGGCAAGCCGTCGCGCGACATCACGCGCATGGGCATCTCGCGCTCGTTCCAGGTGGCGCAGGTGTTTCCGACGCTGACGGTGCTCGACAACATGTGCATCGCCGCCGCCATCGCCCGCCGCCGCGGCGGCCTGTTCGGCGCCATCAGCACGCCGCTGCGTTCGCCGGATGCGATGGCGGAAGCGGAGGCGACACTCGAACTGTTCCAGATCGGCCTCTACCGGCACGCGCCGGCCGACACGCTGCCGCAGGGCATCCGTAAGCTCCTGGACATCGGCATGGCGGTGGTCGGATGGCCGCGGCTGCTGCTGCTCGACGAGCCGACCAGCGGCATTTCCATCGAGGAGAAGTTCGGCCTGATGAGCGTCGTCATGACGGCGCTCAAGAGCCGCAAGATCACCGTGCTGTTCGTCGAGCACGACATGGAGATCGTGGCTAAGTTCGCGGAGCGCGTGCTCGCCTTCTACGACGGCACCGTCATCGCCGACGGCCCGCCGGCCGAGACGCTCGGCCAGCCGCGCGTGCAGGAGCTGATCACCGGCGTCCGGGTGAAGCCCGCCGGAGGCGCCCATGCTTAAGGTCGAGGGCCTCCACGTCTCGATCGGGCCGATCCCGATCATCCGCGACGCCTCGCTCGCGGTGAATGAAGGCGAAATGTGCGGGCTGATCGGCCGTAATGGTGCGGGAAAAACGACGCTCCTGCGCGCGGTCATGGGAGCGCTGGCCGCCGAGGGCAAGGTCATGCTCGGTCATGTCGACCTCCTGGCGCTGCCGCCGCACCGGCGCGCCGCGCACGGCATCGGCTACATGCCGGAGGACCGCCGGCTGGTGCCGGAGTTCACCGTCGAGGAGAACATCCGCCTGCCGACCTGGACGACACGTCCGGATGGTGTGGACGAACGTCTCGAATGGATCTTCGGCATCATGCCGGAAGTCGCGCGCTTTTCAGGCCGCCGCGCGATGGAGCTCTCGGGCGGCCAGCAGAAGATGGTCGCCTTGGCGCGCGCGTTGATGGCGGGCACGCGCATCCTGCTGCTCGACGAGCCGTTCGAGGGCCTGGCACCGGCGCTGGCGCGGCGCCTCGGCGAGGTGCTGGCGAACCTCAAGAGCGAGGGTGTGTCCGTCCTGATCGCCGAATCGAACGAGGTGCACGTACTCGATCTCTTGGCCCGCGCCTACCGCATCGAGCGCGGCGTGGTAGCGGCAGCGTAGTCTCTTATCTCTCCCCCGCTTGCGGGGGAGGGTGGCGAGCGAAGCGAGCCGGGTGGGGGTCTATTGAAATTGAGAAGTGACCCCACCCCCCGCGCTGGCGCGCGGGATCCTCCCCATTCAGGGGAGGGATGAAGAGGCCTTACAGCACCAGCCCGGTGGCCGGGTCGATCAGGTGCATGTGGTCCATGTTGGCGTGCAGGCGCATTATGGCGCCGGCCGCGCCCGCGGCATTTGGCTCGACCCGCGCGCACACCTCGGTGCCGTTGATCGAGAAGAACACCATCGTCTCCATGCCCATCGGCTCGACGACGTCGAGCAGCGCGTCGAAATCGCTGTCGCCGTTCGCCGCACCGTTGCCGGCTTTCGGTTCGGTAATGTGCTCGGGACGCAAGCCGAAGACCATCTCCTTGCCGACCGCGTTCTTGTATTGCGCGGCGCGCGAGGCCGGCACCGGAAGCGCGACCTTGTCGGACACGCGCACGCGCAGGCCGCCGCCGTGCGATTCCACCGTGCACGGGAGGAAGTTCATCGCCGGCGAGCCGATGAAGCCGGCGACGAAACGCGTGCGCGGCTTGTGGTAGAGCTCCTGCGGCGGGCCGATCTGCTCGATGATGCCGTTGTTCATGACGACGACGCGGTCGGCCAGGGTCATCGCCTCGACCTGGTCGTGCGTCACGTAGACAGTCGTGGTCTTGACCTTCTGGTGCACGCGCTTGATCTCGGTGCGCATTTGCACCCTGAGCTTGGCGTCGAGGTTCGACAGCGGCTCGTCGAACAGGAACACCTTCGGGTTGCGCACGATGGCGCGCCCCATGGCGACGCGCTGGCGCTGGCCGCCGGACAGGGCCTTCGGCCGGCGGTCGAGCAGCTCGGAGATGTCGAGGATGCGCGCGGCGTGTTCGACGCGGCTCTTGATCTCCGCCTTGGGGAATTTCCGCAGCTTCAGCCCGAACGCCATGTTCTCGAACGAGGTCATGTGCGGGTACAGCGCATAGTTCTGGAACACCATGGCGATGTCCCGGTCCTTCGGCGGCAGGTCGTTGACGATCTCACCGCCGATCGAGATGTCGCCGGCGGTGATCTCCTCCAGCCCTGCGATCATGCGCAAGGTCGTGCTCTTGCCGCAGCCCGATGGACCGACCAGCACGACGAACTCGTTGTTGGGGATGTCGAGATCGATCGAGCGGACGGCTTCAACGTCACCGTATTTCTTGACGACTTGACGCAACGTGACTTCGGCCATTGTTCTCAGCCCTTGGTGGCGCCGGCCGTGAGGCCCGCAATGTAGTAGTCCATCAGGAACGCGTAGATGATGAGCGGCGGCGCGGCGGCGACCAGCGCCCCGGCCATCAGCATGCCCCACTTGTAGACGTCGGCGCGGATCAGGCTCGTCACCGTGCCGACGGTGAGCACCTGCTGGTCCGAGGAATAGAGGAATGCCATCGGGTAAACGAAGGCGGCCCATGACACGGTGAAGGCGAAGATCGTCGCGGCGATGATGCCGGGCAGCGCGACCGGGATGAAGATCTTGGTCAGCATCTGCATGTGGCCGGCGCCGTCGATCAGCGCCGCCTCGTCGAGCTCTTTCGGGATCGACTGGAAGTAGCCGATCATGATCCAGGTGCAGAACGGGACCGTCAGCGTCGGATAGACGACGACCATGCCCCAGTAGGAGTTGAGCAGGCCCACCGCCTTGACGATCTGAAACAGGGGAATGAACAGCAGCGTGTCGGGGACGAGGTAGGTGAGGAAGATGCCTGTGGCGAGGATGCCCGAGCCCCAGAACTTCATGCGGCCGAGCGCGAAGGCGGCGAGCACACTCACGACCATGGTGATGCAGACGACGCACACGGTCACGATCGCGGTGTTCTTGAAGTAGATCAGGAAGTCGGTCTGCGTCAGCAGGATCTTGAACTGATCGAGCGTGAAGCCGTCGGCGATGATCCACGGGTTGGTCGCCATATGCGCGACTTCGGCGTCGGTCTTGAACGCCGTCACGACCATGTAATAGGGCGGGATCAGGAAGAAGATCGCGAAGATCACGAGGAATACGTAAGAGGCGATCAGCGCCCAGCGGCGGCTGCGCCGCAGGCTCGATCGCTTCGTCTGCGTCCGGGTCGACGGTACGGAAACGGCCGCAGTGCTCATCCGATTTCCCTTCCACGTTTGCGCACGCCGCGCAGGATGAAGACCGCCGAGATCGCCAGGATCGGCAGCATGAACAGCGACGTCGCGGCGCCGAGCGGCAGGTCACCCGAACGAATGCCGAGCAGGAAGGAGTAGGTCGCGAACACGTGCGTCATGTTGCGCGGCCCGCCCGCAGTCATGATCTGCACGACGTCGAAATTGGCGAAGGTGACGATGAGCGAGAACAGGATGGTGATCGCCATGATGTTGCGCATCATCGGCAGCGTGATGTGCACGAACTTCTGCCAGGCGCTGGCGCCGTCGATCGACGCGGCTTCGTAAAGCTGTTCGGGCACCGATTTCAGCGCCGCGAGATACATGATCAGGAAGAACGGCGCGCCGTACCAGACGTTGACCAGGATCACCGAGAAACGGGCCCAATAGGGGTCCGACAGCCACGGAATCTCGTCGAAGCCGAAGCTCTGGAGGATGTAGTTGAAAGCCGAATGCGTCGGGTCGAAAAGCCACCACCAGCCGAGCGACGACAGCGCCAGTGGAATGACCCACGGCACCAGCAGCATGCCGCGCCACTTGCGCTGGCCTTTGACCGGCAGATTGTTGATCAGGTGCGCGGTGATCAGCCCGATCAGCGCTTTGAAGAACACGGCCGAGATCGCGAAGATCGCCGATTGCTGCACCACCATCCAGAACACGTCGCGCGAGAGCAGGAAGCGGTAATTGCCGAGTCCGATGAACTTGGTCTGCGCCTTGTTCAGCATCGACAGCCAGATCGAGTAGAAGGCCGGATAGATGACCAGGCAGGAGATGATCAGGATCAGCGGCAGGCACATCATGAACGCGATGGTCGATCGCTGACGCATGAATTTGCCGATGCCGCTGCGACGGGTCGAAGCGGCGGATGGTACGCCCGTCCAGCGCTGCACTGTGTCGGCCATGCGGCGATCTCCGGCTGTCGTCGGATTGGAACTCGAAGGGTCTTTTTAAAGTTGCGCATGCCGACCTGTTCGGCCGGCATGCGCCATTGTCGTTCGCAGAGCTATGTCAGGCGCGCAACGTGCCTTCCAGCTCGTTGGCGGCCCACTTGATGACGCTGTCGAGCTTCTCGTTGCCCTGCGTGAACTTCGCCACCATCACCGTGTTGATCGCCTGATTGTACATCTGGGCGCCGACCTCGGCGCGCGCCGGCTGACCAAACATGGACGTCTCCTCGTCGCCGCGCGGCGGATAGCTGTACGCGGTGCCGAGCGGCGGCTCGACCTTCTTCCAGGTGTCGAGATCGTAGAGGCTCTTGAACGACGGCAGATCGTAGCCGTAGGACGCCTCGACGAGCTGCGCCACCTGCGCCCGCTGCGAGATGAAGTGCAGCAGGTCCTTCGCGGCCGCCTTGTTCTTCGAGAACTGCCACAGGCCGTAGAACTGCGGCAGCTGGCCGACGAAGCGGCCCTTCGGGCCCTTCGGCATCGGATGGTGCCAGATGTTCTTGGCGACATCCGGGTTGTCGCGCTTGGCGACGGCCCACGAGCTCGGCGGGTTCATGATGCCCGAGCCCTTGCCCGAGATGATCCAGCGGTTGTTGCCGGCGTCGTCCCAGGCGTAAACGTCCGGGGGGTTCACCGCCATCAGCTTTTTCATATATTCGAGCGCTTTGCGGGTCTCGTCGGAGTCGATCTTGATCTTGTCGTCATGATCGATGAAGACGACGCCCATCGACTTGAAGAACGCGCCGACCCAGTCGACCGCGTCCGAGGCCTGGCCCATCGGCAGGCCCACCGGGAAGCCGGCCTTGTGCAGCTTCTGCGCGCTGTCGAGATAGAGATCCCAGGTCCACTGGTCCGTCTTCGCCTTGTCGTACTTGGACTCGTCGTTCGGGAACATGGCGCGCAGGTCGATGCCGCAGTGCTTCTCGTAGAGATCGAAGCGCGACTGGCAGGGCTTCACCTGGCTGCCGACAGTGGTCGGGATGCCGCGCCAGCTGCCCTTGATCTTCGCCAGATATTCGGCGACCGGGCTGATCGGGCCGTTTTCCTTGATCACCGCATTGACGACGTCATCGAGCGGCTCGAGCTTCTCACCGTGGATACGGATGTTCCAGTCGCGATGCGACATGATGTCGTGACCGGTACCAGCCTGCGCTTCGGCGGCCGCGGTCAATTTGTCCTTCTCACCCTGCGAGGTGATGTAGTCGATATGGACTTCGACCTTGTTCTTGTCGCCCCATTCCTTCGTGATCTTGTCGAGGGCTTTGTTGGCGCCCGGAACCCAGTGGTCCCAGCATCCCATCGTGATGGTGCCGGCCGCGTAGGTGCCGCTGACGTATGGTGCGGAGATTGCGGCGGCGGAACCGAGAGCAGCAGTCTTGAGTACGGAGCGACGCGAGATACGGGTCGACGGCATCTTAATTCCTCCCGTTATTGCCATTGTCGTACTGGCGTTGCGCGGAAGGATACTATCGCCGTTGTGAAAGGCTAGAGGATTCCTGAGTTGCGGCGGCGTTCCGCCGTTGCCGCGCTGCAATATGCTTGCCCATGCGCGTCGCGATGTTCGCAAAAGCATTCTCGCCGTGCATCTTTATGCGACCATGCTGTCCGGCTTATAATTAGTTACCACGGGTAACTGTTATTTGCCCGCCGAGCGCGAGTTGCATGAGCCGCGTCGTGTAACGATACCATTCGCGCGCAACAAGGAGGTCTTCCGTGAGCAATCCGCGTTTCATCCGGCTGTCGTCCGACGACAACGTCGTGGTCGCCGTCGATCAAATTCCGCCGGGCAGTGCGGTTGCCGGAGCGACGGCGCGCGAGCGCGTGCCGCGCGGCCACAAGATGGCGACGGTTCCGATCGCACAGGACGCGCCGGTGCGTAAATACGGGCAAATCATCGGTTTTGCGTCGAAGCCGATCGCGCCGGGCGACTGGGTGCACGAGCACAACGTCGTCATGCACGACTTCGCGCGCGACTACCGTTTCGCGGAGGACGCGAGGAACGACGAGATACTGCCGCCGGACCTGCGCGCCACCTTCGAGGGCTATGTGCGGCCGAACGGCAAGACCGGCACGCGCAACTATATCGGCGTGCTCACCTCGGTGAACTGCTCGGCCAGCGTCGCCAAGTTCATCGCCGAGGCGGTCAACCGCTCCGGTATCCTCGACGATTATCCCGGCATCGACGGCGTCGTTCCCTTCGTGCACGGCACCGGCTGCGGCATGGCGGCGCGCGGCGAAGGCTGGGATGCATTGCAGAGAACGCAATGGGGCTATGCAACGCATCCCAATCTCGGCGCGGCGCTGATGGTGGGCTTGGGCTGCGAGGTGTTCCAGATCGACCGCATGAAGGACGAGTACGGCCTCGTCGAGGGCGATCACTTCCAGGCCATGACCATCCAGGCGACCGGCGGCACGAAGAAGACCGTCGCCGCCGGCGTCGAGCGCATCAAGGCGATGCTGCCGGTGGCGGCGCGGGCGAAGCGTGAAACGCGGCCCGCGTCGGAGATCGTGCTGGCGCTGCAATGCGGCGGCTCCGACGGATACTCCGGCATCACCGCTAATCCGTCGCTCGGCGCCGCCGTCGATCTGCTGGTCAAGCACGGTGGCACCGGCGTACTCGCCGAGACGCCGGAAATCTACGGCGCGGAACATCTGCTGACGCGCCGCGCCGTCAACGCCAGGGTCGGCGAGAAACTGGTCGAGCGCATTCGCTGGTGGGAGGACTATACCGAGCGCAATCGCGGCGAGATGAACAACAACCCGTCGCCCGGCAACAAGGCCGGCGGGCTGACGACCATCCTCGAGAAGTCGCTCGGCGCCGCGGCGAAGGGCGGCTCGACGACGATGCGCGCGGTCTATGAATATGCCGAGCCGATCAAGGACAAGGGCTTCGTGTTCATGGACACGCCCGGCTACGATCCGGTCGGCGCCACCGGGCAGGTCGCCGGCGGCTGCAACGTGATGTGCTTCACGACGGGGCGCGGCTCCGCCTTCGGCTGCAAGCCGACGCCGTCGATCAAGCTCGCGACCAATCACTACGTCTATGAGTCGATGACCGACGATATGGACATCAACTGCGGCGACGTCGTCGACGGCACGCCGGTCGCGGTCAAGGGCGAGGAGATCTTCAACAAGGTGCTGGCGGTCGCCTCCGGCGCGCACACCAAGTCGGAGGACTTGGGCTACGGCGATCTCGAATTCGTGCCCTGGCAGATTGGCGCGACGATGTAGATTCCTTCACCCCCCTGGAGGGGGAGGGTCGCGCACCGAAGGTGCGCGGGGTGGGGTGATCTTCCGAAGCTTCACCCCCTCCCGGCTCGCTGCGCTCGCCGACCTCCCCCCTCCAGGGGGAGGTGAAGAAAGGCCCACCTTGCCTTCGCCGGTTGAGCTTCTATCGTGCGCCGGCACTTGCGGAGGAAGAAGAAAATGACTGGCCCCGGCTCAAAGCCGAAACTGCGGTCGCAGCTCTGGTTCGACAACCCCGACAATCCCGGCATGACGGCGCTCTATCTCGAGCGCTACCTGAATTACGGGCTGACGCGGCACGAGCTGATGTCCGGCAAGCCGATCATCGGCATCGCCCAGACCGGCTCGGATCTCTCGCCCTGCAACCGGCATCATATTGAGCTCGCCAAGCGCGTGCGCGACGGGATTACCGCCGCCGGCGGGCTCGCCTTCGAATTCCCGGTGCACCCGATCCAGGAGACGGGAAAACGCCCGACCGCCGCGCTCGACCGCAATCTCGCTTATCTCGGCCTCGTCGAGGTGCTGTTCGGCTATCCGCTCGACGGCGTCGTGCTGACGACCGGCTGCGACAAGACGACGCCCGCCTGCATCATGGCGGCGGCGACCGTGAACATCCCGGCGATCGTTTTGTCCGGCGGGCCGATGCTTAACGGCTGGTGGAAGGGCGAGCGCGCCGGTTCCGGCACCGTGGTGTGGCAGGCGCGCTCCGACCACGCCGCCGGCAAGATCAGCTACGCCGAGTTCATCGAGATCGTCACCTCGTCGGCGCCGTCGGTCGGCCACTGCAACACGATGGGCACGGCCTCGACCATGAACGCGCTCGCCGAGGCGCTCGGCATGTCGCTGCCCGGCTGCGCCGCGATCCCCGCGCCCTATCGCGAGCGCGGGCAAATTGCGTATGACACCGGCAAGCGCGCGGTCGAGATCGTGCGCGAGAACCTGCGCCCGTCCGAAATCCTCACGCGTCAGGCGTTCGAGAACGCCATCGCCGCCTGCTCGGCCATCGGCGGCTCGACCAACGCGCCGATCCACATCAATGCCATCGCCCGCCACATCGGCGTCGAGCTGTCGATGGACGACTGGGAAAAGATCGGCCTCGACATCCCGTTGATGGTCAACATGCAGCCGGCCGGTCACTTCCTCGGCGAGGAGTATTACCGCGCCGGCGGCCTGCCGGCGGTGATGAACGAATTGCTGAAGGCAAAGCGCATCCACGCAGGCGCCATGACCGTCAACGGCAAGACCATGGGCGAGAACGTGCGCCACGCACAGATCGCCGATACCGAGGTGATCCGCACCTACGGCAAGCCGCTGGTGAAGCAGGCCGGCTTCAGGGTGCTCAAGGGCACCTTGTTCGACTCGGCGATCATGAAGACCAGCGTGATCTCCGAGGAATTCCGCAAGCGCTATCTCTCCAACCCGAAAGACCCCGATGCCTTCGAAGGCAAGGTCGTCGTGTTCGAGGGGCCGGAGGACTATCACCACCGCATCGAAGATCCGGCGCTGGGCATCGACGAGCACACCATGCTGGTCATCCGCGGCGTCGGGCCGATCGGCTATCCGGGCTCGGCGGAGGTCGTGAACATGCAGCCGCCGGCGGCGCTGATCAAAAAGGGCGTCACCTCGTTGCCGTGCATCGGCGACGGGCGTCAATCCGGCACGTCCGGCTCGCCGTCGATCCTCAACGCCTCGCCGGAAGCGGCGGCCGGCGGCGGCCTCGCTTTGTTGAAGTCGGGCGACCGCGTGCGCATCGACCTGAAGAAAGGCACGGCCGACATTCTCCTGAGCGACGCCGAGCTGGCGCAGCGCCGCGCCGCGCTGGAGAAGCAGGGCGGCTTCCCTTATCCGCCGCACCAGACGCCGTGGCAGGAGATTCAGCGCGGCATGGTCGACCAGCTCGCCGACGGCATGGTGCTCAAGCCGGCGGTCAAATATCAGCGCGTCGCGGAGAAGTTCGTGCCGCGCGATAATCATTGACCCACATCGTCATTCCGGGGCGCGGGCGAAGCCCGCGAACCCGGAATCCACTCTTACGACACGAATTTCTGGATTCCGGATCGCCGCTGCGCGGCGTCCGGAATGACCAAGAGGGAGAGAGAAGAATGACCGGACGTCTGAGCGGCAAGCGCGCCTTCATCACCGCGGCGGGGCAGGGCATCGGCGCGGCGATCGCCGCGACCTTCATCGCCGAGGGCGCCGACGTCGTCGCCACCGATCTCGACGCGGGCAAGCTCAAGGCGCTGAAGACCGGCAAGACCTTCGCGCTCGACGCGCTGTCGACCGACGCGGTCAACGCGATGGCGAAGAAGGTCGTCGACTCGTACGGCGCGCCGCACATCCTGGTGAACTGCGCCGGCTACGTCCACCAGGGCAGCATCCTCGACTGCTCGGAGAAGGACTGGGACTTCTCCTTCGACCTCAACGTCAAGTCGATGCACCGCACGCTCAAGGCCTTCCTGCCGGCGATGCTGAAGAACGGCGGCGGCTCGATCGTCAACATTTCCTCGATCGTGTCGTCGCTCCGCGGCGTGCCGAAGCGCTATGCCTACGGCGCGACCAAGGCGGCGGTGATCGGCCTGACCAAGGCGGTGGCCGCCGACTTCATCCGCGAGGGCATCCGCTGCAACTGCATCTGTCCCGGCACCATCCAGTCGCCGTCGCTCGACGAGCGCGTCGACGCCAATGCCAAGGCGACCGGGCAGAGCCGCGACAAGGCCTACGCCGATTTCGTGGCGCGCCAGCCGATCGGCCGCCTCGGCACCGCGCAGGAGGTTGCGAACCTGGCGCTGTTCCTGGCGTCGGACGAGTCGAGCTACATCACAGGCCAGCCGCATCTCGTCGACGGCGGCATGGGGCTGTGAGTTCGCCGCATGTGTAGGGTGGGCAAAGGCACGCTGCCTTGCGCGCCGTGCCCACCGGCGCGGCCGGATGATGCGCACGCTGCGCTTTGCGCACCCTACAAGGCCGCTGTCAGGCCTCTTGACATTCGTCCTAATTAGGAATACGTGGACGATATCCGTCTTTCGGTCCTTCTCCGTCTCGAGCGGGCGGGGCCGGCGGCGGGGCGGTTCGCGGGGAGACATCCCGCGCACCGCGGTCGAGCTTGCGCTTCCCGCG
>DATNBL010000046.1:0-37003 GCA_035571935.1 Pseudolabrys sp. | reverse complement strand
GTTCATGCCGAAGCCGATCTACGGCGACAACGGCTCGGGCATGCACTGCCACCAGTCGATCTGGAAGGCCGGCAAGCCGATGTTCGCCGGCGACAAGTACGCCGGTCTCTCGGACATGTGCCTGTCCTACATCGCCGGCGTCATCAAGCACGCCAAGGCGGTCAACGCGTTCACGAACCCGACCACCAACTCCTACAAGCGTCTGGTGCCGGGCTTCGAAGCGCCGGTGCTGCTCGCCTACTCGGCGCGCAATCGCTCGGCCTCGTGCCGCATCCCCTACACCGAGAGCCCGAAGGCCAAGCGCGTCGAGGTCCGCTTCCCCGATCCGCTCGCCAACCCGTATCTCGGCTTCGCCGCGCTCTTGATGGCCGGTCTCGACGGCGTCAAGAACAAGCTCCACCCCGGCGACGCGATGGACAAGGACCTGTACGACCTGCCGCCGGCGGAGTTGAAGCAGATCCCGACCGTCTGCGGCTCGTTGCGCGAGGCCCTTCAGAGCCTCGACAAGGACCGCGAGTTCCTGAAAGCCGGCGGCGTGTTCGACGACGACTTCATCGACAGCTACATCGAGCTGAAGATGACGGAAGTCATCCGCTTCGAGCACACGCCGCATCCGGTCGAGTACGAGATGTATTACTCGGCCTGACGCGAGGCATCGCAAGCACAAAACGAAGGGCGCCCCGCGGGGCGCCCTTTTTTATTGCGGTGTTTGCGGATCACCCGACCGGCGCGGCCGCCGTCCCGCCTTGGCGCGCGGCGGAGGCGCGCTTCGGCAGCGGCACCACCGCGGGCGCCACGACGGCGGGCGGCGCCTCCGGCGCGGCGCACATGCGGTTACGGCCGCCGCGCTTGGCGGCGTAGAGCGCGGTATCGGCGCGGTTGATCAGCGCCTCGAGGTCGACGACGCGTTCGCGCACGCAGGCGGCGCCGATGCTGACGGTGCCGCCGACCGCATGACCGACGATCGTCTCGCCCATCTGCTCGAAGCCCGAGCGGATGCGCTCAGCGATCTTCTCGGCGACCTCGATGTCGCCCGGCACGATCGCCGCGAACTCCTCGCCGCCGAGCCGGCCGATGATGTCGGTCGCGCGCATGCCGGTGTTGAGCACGTCGGCGAAGACCCTCAGCGCCTCGTCGCCGGTGGCGTGGCCGAAACGGTCGTTGATCGACTTGAAATGGTCGAGGTCGAACATCAGCAGCGTCACCGCCTCGCGCCTTCGCCCCTGCCGCGCGCACAATTCGGCTGCGCCCTGCAGGAAGGCGCGGCGATTCGGCAGGCCGGTCAGGTGGTCGATGGTCGCGGCGCGGCGGTAGACGTGCAGGTGCTGATCCTTGACCATCAAGAGCACGATGAACGCAGCGCCGACCGCGTAGATCATGCTCTCGAGCACGAACACGGTCAGCCATTTGGCGGCGACCGCGTCCGGCATATAGCGCTGCATCGCCAGCGGCATCAGGAAGATGGCGGCGTGCAGGCACGGCACGATGACGGCCGCCGCGCGCGAATAGAGCGATTTGCGCCGCTCGCGCCACAATTCCCAGGCGATCACGAAGGTGTAGGCCGCGACCAGAAGCGCACCAAGTGTGATGCGTGCGTGCGTGCCCTGCCCTGCGTCGGGCATCTGGCACAGCACCGGCCAGGCCAGCGCGCCGGCAAAGGCGCCGAGCGGACGCAGTTCGCGGCCGTGGAACAGACGGATGCCGCTCCAGATGACGCCGCAGGCGAGCAGCGTCATGGCCTCGGGCACTTCGGGCGGCACGGGGATGCGCTGCTGCGGCGTCAGCCACAGGGCCATCGCGCCAGCGCCGATCAGGTAGGCCGAGCCCCACCAGGCGAGCGGACGCACGTCGCGCTCCTGCACCCAGCAGATGACCAGGAACAGGCCGAGAAGACCCGCGAGCGCGATCGCGACGAAAGCGAGCGTCGGAAGATCCAGGAAGGTAGTGGGCGCGCCGGCAGTGGGAAGCATCCGTCCTCCGCTCGGCCGGGAGTTCCACTGTGGGCGAGCGGGCAAAGCCTACCGTTCAGGCGTGCGCAAAAGCTTGCGCGGGAGCGCTCCTTTCGAGGAAACACTGGATCGAATTGAAATAAAAGCCGCCGCGGCGACGCGGCGGTCAGGCGCTGACAGCCTTGCGCCAGCGGCGGCGCTCGCCGAGGTCCTCGACCGGCTTCGGCGCCGCCGGTTCGGGTGCTTCCGCGCATTCGACGCGATTGCGCCCGTTCTCCTTGGCGCGGTAGAGCGCCTGATCGGCGGCAGCGAGCAGATTGGCGACCGGCGCATTGGGATCGCGCCCGAGCGTAACGCCGACACTGACGCTCGGCTTGAGGTCGTCCTTGCCGTGCGCCGCGGCAGCCGTCATGAAATTGCGCCGGACGCGGTCCGCGATCGCCTCGGCCTCGCCGAAATCGCCGGCGGGCAGGATTGCCGCGAACTCCTCGCCGCCGATGCGGCCGAACATGACGTCGGCGCCGAGTGTGCGCGTCGCGGTGGCGGCGAAAACCTGGAGCACGGCGTCGCCCGTGCCGTGGCCGAACCGGTCGTTGATCGCCTTGAAGCGGTCGAGGTCGAATAGCATCACCGCGAGCGGCTCCGGATCGAGCCGCTGCTGCGCCTGCAATCGCGCGGCTCCGTCGAGGAAGGCGCGCCGGTTCGGCACGCCGCTCAGGGGATCGATGAGCGAGGCGATCTTGTGCTGGAGCTCCGTGCGCTCCTTGGTCATGTTGAGCAGCAGGAAGGCGAGCACGACGGTGAACAGCAGCGTGCCGAAGGCGAGCAGCGCGAAGGAGACGCTGCTCATGATCGACTGATCTTTCAGGATCGGCGACAGCAGCGTCGCCGGGATGCGCGCGAGCAGCGCCGCCGCATAGGCGAGCAGCACGCAGACCGTCGGCCAGCGCGACATCAGCGGCTCGGCGCGGCCGCGCCAGAATTCCTCCGCCGTGGCGGCGGTGAGCATCGCCATCAGCGTGGAGACGAGGAGGACGCGGAAATTGATATCGGCGGCGAAAGCCGGCACCGATGACGCGGCGAGCCACAGGCCGGGCGCCGCCAGCACCGGGATCGGCCGCACCGGGCGGCCGTCGAACATGCGCGAGCCGGCCCAGATGCACGAGGTGCCGAGCAGGATCAGCTCATTGGCGACGGTGACCGACAGCCATCCGGGCGCAGTGCCGTTCGTGGTGAGCAGGCCCTGCCCGACCGCGCCGATGACATAGGCGCCGCCCCAGACCATCGGCGCGCGCACGGCGCGATTCTGCAAGCCGGCGAACACGAGCAGCGCGCCAAGCAGCGCCGTGACGAAGACCGTCACAACCGACAATGTCTGGACGTCGAGCTGCATCCTTATCCCTCACCCGCGGCGCGAACCTAGTCCTGGCAAGGTTTGGCGCGGGTTACCGGACGGATGAACTCGTCGGGCAGGATTGACGAAACGTAAAAGCGTTGCGGCGAATTGAAACGACTGAACGAAAAAGGACGCGCCGCACGGGCGCGCCCTTCGCATTTCGCGGATGAAGCGAGACTTAGCGCTTCGAGAACTGGAACGAGCGGCGAGCCTTGGCCCGGCCGTACTTCTTGCGCTCGACCACGCGCGAGTCGCGGGTCAGGAAGCCGCCGCGCTTTAGCGCGCCGCGCAGCTCCGGCTCGAAGTACGTCAGCGCCTTGGCCAGCCCATGCCGCACCGCGCCGGCCTGGCCCGAGAGGCCGCCGCCGGAGACGGTGCAGATGATGTCGTACTGGCCGTTGCGGCCGGCCGCGACCAGCGGCTGCTGGATCAGCATGCGCAGCACCGGACGGGCGAAGAACACCTCGACCGTCTTGGTGTTGACGGTGATCTTGCCGGAGCCCGGCTTGATCCAGACGCGGGCGACGGCGTTCTTGCGCTTGCCGGTCGCGTAGGCGCGGCCCTGAGCGTCGACCTTCTTCTCGTAGTGCGGGGCCTCGGGCGCGGCCGTCTTGAGGCTCGCCAAACCTTCCATCGATTGTACGGTCTCGGCCACGATCAGGCACTCCTCAAATTCTTACGGTTCATCGAGCCGACATCGAGCTTCTCAGGCTTCTGCGCCTCGTGCGGATGCTCGGCACCCGGATAGACGCGCAGATTGCCGAGCTGCACGCGGCCGAGCGGGCCGCGCGGCAGCATGCGCTCGACGGCCTTCTCGACGATGCGCTCGGGGAAGCGGCCCTCGAAGATCGACTTCGCCGTGCGGTCCTTGATGCCGCCGATGAAGCCGGTGTGATGGTGATAGATCTTCTGCTCGCGCTTGCGGCCGGTGAACACGGCCTTGGCGGCGTTGACGACGATGACGTTGTCGCCGTCGTCGACGTGCGGCGTAAAGGTGGCCTTGTGCTTGCCGCGCAGGCGCATGGCGACGATCGAGGCGAGACGGCCGACGACGAGGCCGGTGGCGTCGATCGTGACCCACTTCTTCTCAATGTCGGCGGCCTTGGCCGAATAGGTCTTCATGACAATTCCTTGAGGTCGGGCCGGGCGCGGACAGGCGCGCTCCGAAGGTGCCGGTTGTCTAACGGAGCAGTCCGCCACGGTCAATGACTTAGGCCGAAGTATTATCTTATTTTTTCAATGACTTCGGTGAATGGTATTTTGGCACCAGTGTATGGTTTTATAATACCATTCTCTAACCGCCGTCGGCGGGGATGGAATAAGTGGACGTGACATGCGCAACTGGCTCATCGACGCCGTCCGAATAGATGGCCACCTCGCCTACCGCCAAGCGCTTGCCGACCTTGAGCAATTTCGCATCGGCGACGAGGTCGGCGGGGGCCGGTTTGCGCAGAAAGTTGATGTTGAGGTTGGTCGTGACGGCGAGCGGCTGCGCCCCGACCGCCGAGAACACCGCGACGTACATGGCGAAATCCGCAAGCTCCATCATGGTGGGGCCGGAGATGGTGCCGCCGGGGCGGATGGTGTCCTCGTGGAAATGCCGCCGGACGCGGATGTCGGCATAGGCGACGCGCTCGATGCTCAGTCCGCAGCCCTCGTAGAAGGCCTGGGGGAATTCCTTGTGCAGCAGATCGGCGATCTGCTCCGCATTCAGCGCCGGCGTTTTCATCCTGGCCCCTCACCGCCCCATGCGGCCCGCTCCGTCATAGCCCCGGTGGCGGCGCGGTCAACGGCCCGGGCTTGCGCCGGACCGCGGCCGGTTTAAGGTCCGGCCGATGAACAGACCGGTCGACATGCCCGTTCTGCTGCGCGAGCGCGACGGCGAGATCGCCGTGCTGGTGCTCAACCGGCCGCAACCGCGCAACAGTCTGTCGGAAGTGCTGCTGAAGGCGCTGTCGGCGGCACTGGCGGAGATCAAGGACGACGCCAGCGTGCGCGCCGTGGTGCTGGCGGCGAACGGACCCGCGTTCTGCGCCGGCCATGACCTCAAGGAATTGACCGCCCGCCGGACCGACGCCGACAGCGGCCGCGCCTATTTCCGCCACATCATGACGACGTGCAGCGCCATGATGCAGCAGATCGTGCGGCTGCCGCAGCCGGTGATCGCCGGCGTGCAGGGCCCGGCCAGCGCCGCCGGCTGCCAGCTAGTTGCAAGCTGCGATCTTGCGGTGGCGTCCGACACGGCGAAGTTCGCCACTCCCGGCGTCGACATCGGCCTGTTCTGTTCGACGCCGATGGTCGCGCTATCGCGCAACGTCGCGCGCAAGCACGCGATGGAAATGCTGCTCACCGGCGAGATGGTGGCGGCGAAGCGCGCCGCCGAAATCGGTCTCGTCAACCGCGTCGTGCCGGCGGGACAGGAGCGCGACGAGGCGATGAAGCTGGCGAAGCAGATCGCGTCGAAGTCGACCTACACGCTCAAGGTCGGCAAGGAAGCGTTCTACCGTCAGCTCGAACTGCCGCTCGCTGAGGCCTATGCCTACGCCTCCGAAGTAATGACGGAGAACATGATGGCGCGCGACGCCGAAGAAGGCATCTGCGCATTCATCGAAAAGCGTGATCCGAAATGGCAAGATCGCTGATCGATCAGGCCATCACACGCGCTTGATCGGGCCTTTGCGGCCTTCGCACGAGGCCCTATGTTCGCCGAACCTTTTCGCCGGACAACAGCCCCATGAACAATTCGTCGATCGTGTTCACACCGGCCGCGCAAAAGGCGCAGGCCGAGCGCGGTTCGGCCGCGCACTACGAGCGCCGGGTCGCCGAAGGCTTTCCCGACACGGTCAGCCCGGACCTCGCGAAATTCATCGCCGAGCAGGACATGGCTTTCCTCGGCACGGCGAGCGGCGACGGCGCGCCCTACATCCAGCATCGCGGCGGGCCGAAGGGCTTCATCAAGGTGATCGACGAGAAGACGCTCGGCTTTGCCGACTACCGCGGCAACCGGCAGTACATCACGCTCGCCAATCTGTCGGAGAACGACAAGGCCTATCTCTTCCTGCTCGACCCGGCGCGGCGGCAACGCATCAAGATCTGGGGCCGCGCCCGAGTCGTCGAGGATGACGCGGCGCTGGTCGAGAAACTGTTCGACACCGGCTACAAGGCGCGGCCCGAGCGCGCGATCCTGTTCACCATCGAAGCCTGGGACGTGAACTGCTCGCAGCACATCCTCACGCGCTATTCGGAAGCGCAGCTCGAAGAGGCATTCACCGAAGTGCGCGCGACGGTCACGAAGCTGCAAGAGGAGAACGCACGGCTGCGCGCCTTGCTCGCGCAGCAGCCGTCGGCGCAGGCGCCGGCCGAGCCGGCGCCGTAATTGTACCGCCGTCAGACGCTTACCGCCTCCTCGCTCGTTTCCGGTGCGGAAGCCGCAGGCGCACGGCGCCCGGTCGACGGCAATTGCAGCACGGTGGCGCGCTGGCCCTCGCGGAGATTGGTAACCAGCACGGTCGCACCGTCCGCGAACTCGAGCGCGTCGTGATGCGCCATCGGGTTCTCGACGTTGATCTGCCGGAAGCGCGCGACCTTCTGCCCGAAATTCCGCGCCGGATCGCCCTGCCAGGCGGCGAGGCTTTCGACATCGGCCTCGAACGCCAGCTCGGTGCCCGGCATCAGGCACACCGCCGTGTTTTCGTCATCGATCGCCGCCAAGCCGCGCGTGATCGAATCGCGGAAACCGCAGGACACGAGCCTGTCGCCCACCCGCGCCGGGCGGGACGCCACATTATGTAGACTATAGTCGCACATGAGGTGCCTCCATCGCATGTCCAGTGGACGCCGAGCCTCGCGCCTCGGCAGACGATGGCACCAAACGAGATTGTGCTTGCTGGGTCGTCGGCATCTGCAATCCCGCCCTGTCCGGCGCGCGATTCCGCCACCTGACCACCAAACGTGCGGCTTGCCCTTTGGTTCGAGCGCTTGAGATAATAAGGCGTTGGAAAGAGACGTGATGAATCACGACAGTTACCCGGACGCCTACATCCGCGGCATCCTGAATACCGTGAAGACGATCGCCATGGTCGGCTTCTCGCCGAAGGAAAACCGTCCGAGCTACTTTGTCTTCAAATACCTCCTCGAGCGCGGCTACCGCATCATTCCGGTCAATCCCGGACAGGCCGGCAAGGAGGTGCTCGGGCAGAAGATCTACGCCTCGCTCTCGGACATCCCCGAGCCGATCGACATGGTCGACATCTTTCGCGCGTCCGAGAATGTGCCGCCGATCGTCGCCGAGGCACTGACGCTGTCGCCGAGACCGCAGGTGATCTGGATGCAGCTCACGGTGCGCAACGACGAGGCGGCCAAGCAGGCCGAGGACGCAGGCCTGAAGGTGGTGATGAACCGCTGCCCCAAGATCGAATATGGCCGGCTGTCGAGCGAGATTTCGTGGATCGGCGTCAATTCGCGCACTTTGTCGTCGAAGAAGCCGGTCGGGCTCGGCAAGGGCGTTCAAAAGATGGGCCTCGGCGGCGTCACGCGCGAGACCAAATAAACGCGTCAGGGTCGGGCTTGTCCCGGTCTTGACCTTGCGCCCGCCGCCCCCGTTTAATCCGGCCCACGCAATCCATCCGGCGCGGCAAGAGTGCGCCATTTCACGAGGGACATCATGGCGGACGCCGAACGCACACCGGGTTTCGATACGCTGGCGATCCACGCCGGCGCCAAACCCGATCCGACCACCGGCGCGCGCGCGACGCCGATCTACCAGACGACGTCGTTCGTGTTCGACGACGTCGACCACGCCGCCTCGCTGTTCGGCCTGCAGGCCTTCGGCAACATCTATACCCGCATCGGCAACCCGACCTGCGCCGTACTCGAGGAGCGCATCGCCGCGCTCGAGGGCGGCACTGCGGGCCTGGCGGTCGCCTCCGGCCACGCCGCTCAGGTGCTGGTGATGCACGCGATGATGACGCCGGGCGATGAGTTCGTCGCCTCGAAGAAGCTCTACGGCGGCTCGATCAACCAGTTCAACCATTCCTACAAGAATTTCGGCTGGAACGTGGTCTGGGCCGATCCGGACGACATCTCGACGTTCGAGAAGGCGATATCGCCGAAGACCAAGGCGGTATTCATCGAGTCGATCGCAAATCCGGGCGGCGTCATCACCGACATCGAGGCGGTCGCCAATATCGCGCGCAAGGCCGGCGTGCCGCTCGTCGTCGACAACACGTTGGCGACGCCCTATCTGTGCAAGCCGATTGACTACGGCGCCGACGTCGTCGTGCACTCGCTCACCAAGTTCCTCGGCGGCCACGGCAACTCGATCGGCGGCATGATCGTCGACGCCGGCACGTTCAACTGGTCGCGCGACAAGAAGTACCCGATGCTGTGCGAGCCTCGCCCGGAATATTCCGGCATGGTGCTGCACGAGACCTTCGGCAATTTTGCCTTCGCCATCGCCTGCCGCGTGCTGGGCTTGCGCGACCTGGGTCCTGCGCTTTCGCCGTTCAATGCCTTCCTGATCCTCAATGGCACCGAGACGCTGTCCTTGCGCATGCAGCGGCATTGCGACAACGCGCTCGCGGTGTCCGAATGGCTGTCGAAGCGGCCGCAGGTAGCGTGGGTCAGCTACCCGGGCCTGTCGGGCGACAAATATCACGCGCTCGCCAAGAAATACGCGCCGAAGGGTGCCGGCGCGGTGTTCACATTTGGCCTCAAGGGCGGCTATGACGCCGGCGTCAAGCTCGTCTCGAACGTGAAGCTGTTCTCGCACCTCGCCAATATCGGCGACACACGCTCCCTCATCATCCACCCGGCCTCGACCACGCATCGCCAGCTTTCCGACGCGCAGAAGGTGCAGGCCGGTGCAGGCCCGGACGTGGTGCGGTTGTCGATTGGCATCGAGGACAAGGCCGACATCATCGCCGATCTGGAACAGGCCTTGGCGTGATATCACTGCGGCTTGCGCTCGCCGTCGCGCTGACGCTCTGCGCCGGCGCGGCGGCGGCGCAGGACTTGCCGCAGGGCTTCGTGCGCCTGCGCGATGTCGCTCCGGGCATCGCGCAAGACATCCGCTACGCGAGCGCAAATAATTTCACCGGGCACCCGTTGCCCGGCTATGCCGCGCCCGACTGCATTCTCCGGCGCGCCGCGGCGCTCGCCTTGAAGCGCGTCGCCGACGGTCTGGCGAAAGAGAACCTGTCGCTGAAGGTCTATGACTGCTACCGCCCGACGCGCGCGGTCGCCGCGATGGCGCGTTGGGCCGGCAACCGCAACGCCGCGCCGGACACGCGACGTTTCTACCCAGCGCTCAAGAAAGACGGGCTGTTCGCGCACGGCTGGATCGCCGCGCATTCGGCGCATTCACGCGGCGTCGCCGTCGATCTCACCGTGGTGCCGAAAGGATCGCCAACGCCGCCGTTCGATGCGACCGCGCGCTACGGCTCATGCGCAGGACCCGCCGCGGAACGCGCGCCGGACAACAGCCTCGACATGGGCACGGGCTACGACTGCTTCGATGTGAGGAGCTATACGCGATCGCCGGTCGCGCCCGCCGAGCGCAAGAACCGCGAGCTGCTGTTAAGCGTCATGGCCCGCCACGGCTTTACCAACTACAACCGCGAATGGTGGCACTTCTCGTATCCCGCCGCCGATCCGCGGCGGGAGTTCGACTTTCCGGTGCGCTGACTACTTCGTCAAATGCTGTGCGACGTAGTCGCGCACGCGCGCGAGCGTGTCGTCGGCGCACCAGAGCGCCGTCACCTCGCGGTCGATCTCCTCGCCGCTGACGGCAAGACGCTCTCCGACCGGGCCGCGGATTTGCGCCTTGGTCACGGCGAAGGCCTTGGGCGGCAGCGCCGCCAGCTCCTCGGCGACCGCGAGTGCGTCCTCGATCAGTTCCTCCGGCTCGGCGATCTCGTCGACCCAGCCGGATTCGACCGCGTCGTCGGTCATGTAGGTCGCGCCGCTATAGGCGAACTCGGCGAGATATTCGGCCGGCACCGCCGCGCGCAGGATCTCGAAGGCCAACGCCGGGAACGCCACGCCGACCAGCAGTTCAGTGACGCCGATGCGGCCGGACTCATGCGCCATGATGCGGCGGTCGGCACAGCAAGCGAGCACCGCGCCGCCCGCAACGGCGTGGCCGTTGATCGCCGCGACCACGGGCTTGGGGTGGAAGAACACTTCGTCGTAGAGTTTATGCAGCACCGGCAGGAACTGCCGCACGTAATCGGCACCGCCGGCGCTGACACGCTTGAGATCGACGCCGGCGGAGAAAATATTGCCGGTGCCGGTAAGCACGATGGCGCGCGCAGGCTCGTCGCGCAGCGCGGCAAAGCGCTCGGCCAGCGCCGCGCAGAATTCAATGTCGAGCGCGCTCGCCTTGCCGTGCTGCATGCGCAGGATGGCGACGCCGTCGGCAACTTCGCTCTCGATCATGCGCCCTGCTCCAGTGTGACCGCGCGCGGCAGCCGGACGACGTCGCGGTGCGACAGGCGCTCGGCGTGAACGATCGCCGCGGTGAAAACGACGATGGCGAACATCTGGTGCGACAGCGCCAGCGACAGCGGCACCACGGCCAGCAGCGTGACGATGCCGAGTGCGGCCTGCAACGTGACCAAGGACGCGACCGTGAGCGCGCTCGCCATCGCGCGCCGCGCGCGCCAGACGTCAATCGCATGCAACACCGCGACGATGAAGATCGTATAGGCGACCATGCGGTGGTCGAACTGGATGGTCAGGATGTTCTCGAACGCGTTGCGCCACGCCGGCGTCAGATGCAGCAGGCTTGCCGCGGCGGGGATGAACGCGCCGTCGATCGATGGCCACGTGTTGTAGGCAAGTCCCGCGCCCGAGCCCGCGACCAGCGCGCCGAGATAGATCTGGAGGAGAACGAGCAGCATGATCGCCAGCGCGGTGCCGCGCAGCCGCGCCGGCATCTCGCGCGGCGGCTGCGGCCGCAATTGCTGCGCGGTCCACAAGATGGCGGCGAAGATGGCGCAGGCGAGCGTCAGATGAAACGCGAGGCGGTATTGCGACACACTGACGCGGTTCGAACCGGCGAGTCCCGAGGACACCATCCACCAGCCGACGACGCCGAGCGCGGCCCCGCCCGCGAAGATGCCCCACAGCCGCCATTTCAGATGCGGCGGGATCATGCCGCGCCACAGGAAGAACAGGAACGGCAGCAGGAACACCATGGCGACCGAGCGCGCGAGCAGCCGGTGCGTCCACTCCCACCAGTAGATCGCCTTGAACTGGTTGAGGGTCATGCCCTCGTTGAGCTCGCGGTATTGCGGAATCTGTTTGTAGCCGTCGAACTCCGCTTTCCAGGCGGCCTGCGACAGCGGCGGCACCACGCCGGTGACCGGCTTCCATTCGGTGATCGACAGGCCGCTTTCGGTCAGCCGCGTGGCGCCGCCGACGACCAGCGTCAGGAAGATCATGGCGGCTGAAATCAGCAGCCACAGCCGCACGGGGCGCAGGCGGGGGACGGAAACGTCGGACATGCTCAAGATCGCTTGCAGGAGACGGCGCGGACCATATAGTCCGCCCCGCCGCCCGGCAAATGGCGGTGGAGAAGGACTGCCATGACCATCCGCACCCGCAAGTTCGTCGGCACCGTCGCATTGCTGACGCTGGTGATCGTCTGGGGGCTGATCGCCATGGCTCTGGCGCAGTCCGTGCTGACGAATATTAACGGATTTGTGGCGGCGCTCTATTACGTCGTCGCGGGGCTCGGCTGGGTGTTGCCGGCCATGCCGCTGATCGCGTGGATGCAGCGGCCGGACGCGCCGCGCGCCTGACGCGTCACGCCGCGTTGACGCGGCGGAAGCCGTTCCAGAAGGCGGTGCCGGCGCCCGACATCAGCACCTTGAGATAACGCTGCTGCTGGAACTCGCCGTTGACCGAGATGCGCGGCAGCGCCGTCAGGTGGTCGCGGTGGGCTCGGAACAGCACGCCCGGCCGCGTCGTCACCGCCGTCTTGAAGCCCAGCTCGGCGGCGATGCGGAATTCACGCGGGCCCGCCGAGGTCGGATCGCCGACCGGGTAAGCGAGATGCTCCGGCCGCACGCCGAGCGCGGCATGCAGGACGGCGCGGCTCTGCTCCATCTCGGCGCGCGCGGTGGAATCGTCCTTGATCTTCTTCAGCATCGGATGGTTCACGGTGTGCGCGCCGATCGTGCACAAAGGATCGGCGGCCATCTGCGACAGCTCCTCCCAGTCCATGCACAATTCGCGGCACAACGCCGCCATGTCGACCTTGTAGCAGGCGCAGAGGTCGCGCACGGTCCGCCGCACCTCGTCGTCCGACGACATGCTGCGCAGATAACCGTACAGGCCTTCGTGCAGCTCGCGCTTCTCGCGCACGCTTCTGCACTCGAAGAAGCGCTGCTCGCCGTTGATGGTCATGCCGATGCGGTCGTTCTGCGCGATCACCGCCTCGAGCCCGAGCCACCACAATTCGCCGAGCCGGTCGGGGAAGCTGGTCGGGATGTAGAGCGCGAACGGCACTTCGTACTGCTTCAGTAGCGGCCAGGCCCAGCGCATCACGTCCTTGTAGCCGTCGTCGAAGGTGACGCAGACGAAGCGGCGCTTGAAATCGCCGGCGATGAAGCGGCGGTGCATCTCGTCGAGCGAGACGAGATCGATGCTGCGGCGCTTGAGACGCCGCAGCAGTCCTTCGAAGAACACCGGCGTCACTTCGAGCAAGCGGTTCGGCTGGAACGCGTCGGCGCGAGGCGGCCGCACGTGGTGCAAGGTGAGAATGCAGCCGATGCCGCCGAACAGCGGCCGCAACAAATGATGCATGCCGCTGAAATACAGCGTCTCGAGCCCCGTCCGGATGATGGTTCTTTTCACCTGCCCGCCCCTCGTCCGGCCGATCACACCGAAAGCGCCGCATTATTCCAACCGTTTATTGATGAATCTTTGCGAGCATTTGATCTTTCGGGGAGCCGATTGCCGACATGTCCGTCGTCGCCTTGCGCCGTATCTCGGCCGAAAACCGGCCTATTCCGGTCGATAGTGCCGTTACCGAGGTTGCCGTGTTCGATGACATGGCGGCGGCGGAAGGGCCCTGGCGCGCGCTGGAGGGCTCGGGGAGCCTCGCGACCCCCTATCAGGGTTACGATTTCCTGAATCGCTGGCAGGCGCATCTCGGCGCCGCCACCGGCATTACCCCGGCCATCGCCATCGCCTTCAACCCGGCCCGCGCGCCCCTGTTCCTGCTCCCGCTCGGAACGCGGCGCGTTGGCGGCCTGCGCGTGCTCGAGTTCCTCGGCGGCAAGCACGCCAACTTCAACATGGGCCTGTGGCGCCGCGACGTCGCCGCCGCGATCGGCGCGGCCGAATTGCGCAACGTGATGCGCCAGCTCGCCCGCCGCGCCGACCTGCTGATGCTGACCGCGCAGCCGCTCACCTGGGACGGCGCCACCAACCCGCTGGCGCTGCTGCCGCACCAAGCCTCCGTCAACAACGGCTTCTCCTGCGCCCTAATCCCGGATTTCGACGCGCTGTTCCGCGCCCGCACCAATTCGGCCACCCGCAAGAAAATGCGCAAGAAAGAACGCGACCTCGCCGCCATGGGCGAGGTCAGCTTCGAGCGCGCGGGCGACGCGCGGCAGGTGCGCCGCGTGCTCGACGCCTTTTTCAAGCAGAAGAGCGCGCGCATGCGCATGCTCGGCCTGCCCGATGTCTTCGCCGATGCGGCCGTGCGGCGCTTCATCGCCGCCGTGGCCGAGCCGGACGGCAACCGCCCCGCGCCGGTGGAGCTCTACGCGCTGTCGGTCGACGACATGATCGTCGCGACCATGGGCGGCATCGTTGCCGGCGGCCGCTTCTGCGCCATGTTCAATTCGATCCACGGCGGCCGTTACGCCGCCGAGAGCCCCGGCGAGCAATTGATCGTGCGCCTGGTGAAGACGTGCTGCGAGCGCGGCATCGAGACCTTCGATCTCGGCGTCGGCCAGTCGCGCTACAAGCATCTGTTCTGCGAGGACGCTGAGCCCTTGTTCGACAGCTATCTGCCGTTGACCGCGGCGGCGCATCTGCCGGCGCTCGCCTTCCGCGCCGCCGCCACCGGCAAGCGCGTGCTCAAGGAGCATCCGACGCTGTGGTCGGCGGTGCGCGCCGTGCGCCGAATGCGCGGGCGCTTCACCGTTTGAGGCGTCAGGCCGCCGCCGGCTCCGCCATGCCGGCGAGCAGCATCACGTCGCCATAACCCGCCAGCATCAGCCGTTCGCGCACCGCCCGCGTCGCGGCATTAGCCGGATCGGACGCGACCAGCACCGCGCGCTGCGCCAGCGGCGCAAAACGTTCGACCGGCGCTTCCGTCGCCGCGCCGACGTCGAGCACGACGTGGTCGTAGCTCTGCACCAGCGCCTCGACGATCGTGCCGAGCATCGGCGACATCGCGAGCGCCGTGGCATTGCCGCCGACATTGCCGGTCGCGATCAGGTGCACATTGGAATACTGGTCGCGGGTGATGATGTCGCCGAACGAGGCGGCGCCGGCGGCGAATTCGGCGATGCCGGGGGCATTCGCATCGGTCGAGATGACCGACAGGTTCGGCGCCGAGAAGGCGAAGTCGACCAGCACGACGTTCGCCTCGCGCGCCAGCGTGCGCGCCAAGGTAATTGCGGCATAGGTGGTGCCGACATTGCGCGCGCCGCCGACAACGGTAACGCGGCGGCCAGCATCGCCGCTCTGGCGCAAATTGCGGGCGATCTGGTCGACGGACGAGACCGGCAGCGGCACGATGGCGGGGGACAGGCCCGCCCCCAGTGCCGGAGACAATGGCGGCGCGGCCACCCTCGGCATCAGCGGCGTGTTCGGCGGCATCACCGGCGGCGCCATGGCCATGCGGCGGTCATAGCCTGGCGCGGCATAGGCCGCCGGCGCATAGGCATATGGGTACGCCATCGACCCGGCCGGGGCCTCGCCGCCGGGGCCCGACAGCAGCGCGCCGGTGACGATGAAGCCCGACGACAGCGCAAAGCCGGCGAAGGCGGCGATCAGCACGGTCGGCAATTTCTTCGGATAGGCCGGCTTCAACGCCGGCGTGGCGCGCGAGATGATGCGCGCTTCCGGCGGCGCGGCGTTGATCGAGTCGCGCGCGCTCGCCTCACGGTATTTCACCAGGTAGGACTCGAGTAGGTCGCGCTGGGTTTTCGCCTCGCGCTCGAGCGCGCGCAGCTGCACGTCCTGCTCGTTGGTCTGCGACGCGGACTTCTTCACCTGATTGATACTGTCCTTGAGCGACTCGAGGCGGTCACCGGCGAGTTTGGCGTCGTTGTCGAGTTGCCGCGCCAGCCGCTCGCCCTCCGAGCGGATCTGGCGGTCGATCTCGGCGATCTGCGCCTTCAGTTCCTTGATGCGCGGATGCTGGTCGAGCAGCGTCGTCGACTGCTCGGCGAGCTGCGAATGCAGCGCGATGCGCTGCTCGATCATCCGCCGCATCGATTCCGAGTTGGCGATGTCGGACGACTCGATCGGCTTGCCGGAGCGCACGAGTTCGCGCAATTGCTTCGCCCGCGCCTGCAAGTCGGCCTGCTGGCCGCGCGCCGTCGCGATCTGCGAATTGAGGTCGGTCAGCTGCTGGCTCGGCAGCGAGGTGTTGTTGGCGCCGACGAAGAGATTGGTGCGCGAGCGATATTCCTCGACCTTGGCCTCGGCATCGGCGACGCGCTTGCGCATCTTCTCGATCTCGCCGGCGAGCCAGTCGCCGGCGGCGCGAGTCTGGCTCTGCTTGGCCTGCTGCTGCATCGTCAGATAAGTCTGGGCGATGGTGTTGGCGACGCGCGCGGCGAGATCGGCATTGGCCGACGAGAAATCGACGGTGATGACGCGCGACTTGTCGATGGCCGAGACATTGAGCCGGTCGTAATAGGCCTCGAGCGTGCGCTCCTCCTTGGTCATCTCGGTCGGCGAGCGGCCGATGCCGAAGGCGCCGAGGATCGCCCGCAAGGGCGACAGGCCGCCGATCGAGGGATCGAACTCCGGATTGTCGGCGAGGCCCTCCTTCTTGATCACCTCACGCGCGAGATCGCGCGACAGGACGACCTGGGTCTGGCTGGTGACCGCCTGCTCGTCGATGGTCGAGCGTTCGACCGCCTTGTCGGCGTCCGCCCGCAAAAAGACGTTCTCGCGCGATTCGAGCAGCAGGCGCGATTCGGAGCGGAAGCGCGGCGTGATGGCGTTGACGATGACGAAGGCGGCACCGGCGCAGCACAGCGTGATGCCAAGGATGAGCACCTTCTTCCGCCACAGAAGCTGGCCTAAACCGCGCATATCGGGCTCGCCCATCGGTCCGTAGGCGGGCGCGGGCGGCGGCGGCGCGACCGCGGCCGGCTGGGGCGGCGGCGCGGCGGCTTTGGCTTTTTTGCGGAAGAACATCGCTACTCCAGGCGCACGTCACTGTGGCACTGCAGCGATGACACCCGATTATGGTTGCTTCCGCGTTAATTCCGGCCGCATCTCGCCGGCGGTGAGGTTTTGTTAACCGGACGGCCACCTGTCGGCGCTATCACCGGCGGCGAGTTGGGGGTCCGTCCGATGACATCGCAACCGAGGCGGCGCGGCTGATGGCGCCGCTGTCCATCCTGCACGTGCTGCGCGCGCCGGTCGGCGGGCTGTTCCGGCACGTGCTCGATCTGGCGCGCGGGCAGGTCGCGCGCGGCCACCGGGTCGGTCTCGTCATGGATGCCGATAGCGGCGGGCCGGCCACCGACGCCGTGCTGGCAGAGCTGGCGCCGTCGCTCGCGCTGGGGCTTAGCCGGCAGTCGATGCGGCGCGCGCCGGGTGTCGCCGATCTCGCGGCGCTGCTGCATGTGCGGCGCCGGATCGCCGCCACGCGTCCCGACGTCGTGCACGGCCACGGCGCCAAAGGCGGCGCCTATGCGCGGCTCGGAAGCGGCGCAGTCGCGATCCGCGTCTACACGCCGCACGGCGGCAGCCTGCACTACGACCGCAGCACGCTTGCCGGCCGCGTCTATCTCGGCGTCGAGCGGCGGCTGCTGCTGCGCACCGATCTCATCACCTTCGAAAGTGCCTATAGCGACGGCGTTTTTCGCGCCAAAGTGGGAGTGCCGCCGGGCCTGTCGCGCGTCGTGCACAACGGCGTCACCGCCGGCGAATTCGACTCCGTCGCGCTGGCCGTTGATGCCGCCGACCTCCTGTTCATCGGCGAACTGCGCCATCTCAAAGGCGTCGACGTGCTGATCGACGCCGTCGCGCGGCTGCGTGGTGGCGGCCGCACGGTGACGGCTACGATCGTGGGCGCCGGCGCCGAGCGCGGCGTGTTCGAGCGCCAGGCGGCGCTGCTGGGGCTTAACGAGGCCGTCCGTTTCTTCGGAGCGATTCCGGCGCGGCAGGCTTTCGCCAAAGGCCGCATTCTCGTCGTGCCATCACGGGCCGAGGCCCTGCCCTATGTCGTGCTGGAGGCCGCCGCGGCCGGCAAGCCGCTGATCGCCACCCGCGTCGGCGGCGTCGGCGAGATCTTCGGGCCCGCCGCCGACCGCCTGGTGCCGCCGGCCGACGCCGCGGCGCTCGCCGATGCCATCGCCGCGGCGCTCGATCGGCCGGATGATACCGGCCGCCAGGCCGCAGCCCTGCGCCAGCGCGTCGCCGCCGATTTCACGGTCGACGGCATGGTCGAGGGGGTGCTGGGGGCTTACGCGGAGGCGCTGGCGGCGCGCGCCGGTTAACGCGATTTTCGACGCTGCGATAAGCCTTTCTTGACGGTCATTGCCTAAAAGTTTCCGGGCTTAGTCAGGCCTGGCGGCAGCCGGTATGCCGCCGGGGCAGATGTGTAACGAGTTCTGCAATGACCGACACCGATGTCCGCGCGCCGTTGAGCGCGACCGCCGCCACGATGACCGGCGGCGCCCCACCCCGCAGGCCCTCGCCCCGCACCTTGTCGCCGCAGGCGCTCGAGCGCGCCGCCGTGCCCGCCGCCAAGCCGATCTCGTCGATCGTGCTCGCCGGCACCGTGCGCATGGTCGAGTTCGGCATCGTCGTCGTCATCGGCATGCTGATCTACACCGCCTACCTGCCGGAGGAGCCCGGCATCCTGTGGCGCTATGCCGGCGCAACCGTGAGCATCGCGATCCTGGCGACCCTCGCCTTCCAGGCCGCCGACATCTACCAGGTGCAGGCGTTCCGCGGTTACGAGAAGCAGTACATGCGGCTCGCCTCGGCGTGGTCGGTGGTGTTCCTCATCGTCATCGGCGCGTCGTTCTTCGCCAAGGCCGGCGAATTGTTCTCGCGCGTCTGGCTCGGCACGTTCTATCTCAGCGGCCTCGCCGCGCTCACGATCTCGCGCAATCTCCTGTTCTACCTCGTGCGCCACTGGACGCGCGAAGGCCGCCTCACTCGCCGCACCGTCATCGTCGGCGGCGGCGATCCCGGCGCGCACGTGATCGAGGAGCTGCGCCGGCAGAAGGACACCGGCGTCGAGATCATCGGCCTGTTCGACGACCGTGGCGACGAACGCACCGGCCCCGAGACCGCCGGCGAGCGCAAGCTCGGCAGCGTCGACGACCTCGTCGAGTTCGGCCGCCGCACGCGTGTCGACCTCGTCATCTTCTCGCTGCCGATCTCGGCCGAGAGCCGCATCCTGGCCATGCTGAAGAAGTTGTGGGTGCTGCCGGTCGACATCCGCCTCGCCGCGCATACCAATAAATTGCAATTCCGTCCACGCTCCTACTCCTACATCGGCCAGGTGCCGGTGCTCGACGTCGCCGACCGCCCGATCGCGGACTGGGACGTCGTGATGAAATGGCTGTTCGACAAGTTCATCGGCGGGCTGGCGCTCTTGTGCGCGCTGCCGGTGATGGGCGCCGTCGCGCTCGCCATCAAGCTCGACAGCAAGGGGCCGGTGCTGTTCAAGCAGAAGCGCTACGGCTTCAACAACGACCTCATCGAGGTTTATAAATTCCGCTCGATGTATACCGACAAGACGGATGCGTCGGCGGCGAAACTCGTCACCAAGGACGATCCGCGCGTCACCCGCGTCGGCCGCTTCATCCGCAAGACCAGCCTCGACGAGCTGCCGCAGCTCCTCAACGTCGTCTTCAAGGGCAATCTCTCGCTCGTCGGCCCGCGGCCGCACGCGGTCAGTGCCAAGGCTGAATCGCGGCTCTACGACGAGGCGGTCGACGGCTATTTCGCGCGGCATCGCGTCAAGCCCGGCATCACCGGCTGGGCGCAGATCAACGGCTGGCGCGGCGAGACCGACACGCACGAGAAGATCCAGAAGCGCGTCGAGCACGACCTCTATTATATCGAGAACTGGTCGGTGCTGTTCGACCTGCGTATCCTGTTCAAGACGCCGTTCGCGCTCATCAAGACCGAGAACGCCTATTGATCACCGCCCGCGATATGGCGGTTGCGCCTGAGGCGCCGCCGTCGCCGCTTCCGGCGCACGCCTGGCCGATGCGGCGGGTGAGCGGCGCGGGATACGCGCCGTCCGCGGCGACGTCGTTCCGCGAGCGCATGCTGCTCGTCGTCCTGTTCATCACCGTGCTGGCGAGTTCGGTCGCCTTCATCGAGCCGTCGCCCCACGACGCGCTGATGGGCATGCTGGCGGTCGCCTGCCTGATCGCCGGCGTGCGCTTCAACCGCACGCTGGTCATGATGATGCTCTGTCTCGTGATCTGGGACGCCTCGGGCCTGATCTCGCTGATCAATGCGCTCGATATCGACAAGACCGTGCAGTACGCGGCGACGTCGATTTACCTCGCCGTCGCTGCCATGATCTTCGCCTGCCTGTTCTCGGACAACACGCTGGAGCGGCTGACGGCGATGCGCATCGCCTATGTCATCACCGCCGTCTTTGTGTCGCTCGCCGGCATCGCCGGCTATTTCCACGCCTTCCCCGGCTCGGAGATCTTCGCGCCGTCGGGTCGCGCGCTCGGCGCCTTCAAGGACCCGAACGTGTTTTCGCCGTTCCTGATCTGGCCGGCGCTGTTCCTCGCGCACCGCGTGCTGACCCAGCGCATCGGCCTCGTCGATCTCGGCGCGCTCGGTGTTCTGCTCGTCGGGCTGATGCTGAGCTTCTCGCGTGGCGCCTGGTTCCATTTCGCGGTGTCGGCGATGGTGATGGTGGCGCTCGCCTTCGTCACCGCGCCGGCGCAGAAGACGCGGCTGCGCATCTTCGGCCTCTCCGGCCTGAGTGTCGCCGCGCTCGCCGGATCGGTCGTGGTGCTGCTGTCGATCCCCTCCGTCGCGCTGATGTTCAACGAGCGCGCGCACCTGATCAATTCCTATGACGTCGGCCAGGGCGGCCGCTTCCGTTTGCAGGAGCTGGCGGTGACGGCGGTGCTCAATTTTCCCGACGGCATGGGCCCCTTCGGCTTTGCCACCGCGGCCGGATTGCAGCAGCACAACGTCTACCTGCAAGCGTTCCTGGTCTACGGCTGGATCGGCGGCATCGCCTACATCATGCTGCTTTTGTCGACGGTGTATGTGGGCCTGCGCACCGCCTTCATCCGCACGCCGTGGCAGCCTTATCTGATCACGGCGGTCGCCGCCTTCGTCGGCGAGATGGCCGAAGGCTTCGTGGTCGATACCGATCACTGGCGTCACTTCTTCCTGCTGCTCGGGATCGTCTGGGGCTGCGCGACTGCGACGTTCCGCGCCATGCGGCAGGCACGCGCCGCGCGGGAGAGCCTCAGGACTGCGTGACCGGCGAGGCCGCGTGCGCGCTGCGCACCGTGTTGGCATCCGGCCGGTCGGCGCGCGGACCGCGGTGCAGATGCGCAATCATCAGATTGAAGATCATGTCCGGCAGTACCAGCGCCAGCAGATACGCCGCGATGCCTTTCCACAGTGGCACGCGTCCGGTGCCGTCGCGGGTCCCGCGCCACAGCCGCAGCATCGCCGGCACAGTATAGCTGTCGCGGTGATGCTCGCGGATATAACGCCACAGCGCGCCGTAGAGGCGCCGGTTGTCGATGACGGTCGAGCGGCTCGGCGCCGCGGCCGACGCGATCTGATAGACGTAGAGGGGCTTGGCCACGCGCACGCCGCGATAGCCCGCGCGCGTCAGCCGCAGGCTGAAATCCCAGTCCTCGTAGCCATCGCGCATCGCCTCGTCATAGCCGCCGGAGGCGCGCCAGGCCTTACGGCGCATCACCAGTCCCGAGGACAGCGTGTTGGTGAACAGGAGGTCGAAGCGGTTGAAATAGCGGGTCGACACGCCGCTCTCGGCGCCGGCGAGACGCACGTCGCTGAACACCATGCCGACGTCCGGCGGGCTCGCCTGCAGAAGCGGCACGGTCTCGGCCAGGAAATCCGGCTCGACGGTGTCGTCGCAGTCGAGCATGAACAGGATGGCGGCCTGTGCCGCGAGAATGCCCGTGTTGCGGGCCGCCGAGGGACCGGCGTTCGGCTGCCGGATGACGCGCGCCTCGTCGCGCAGCGCCTCGAGCCTGCGCAGCGTCTCCGGATCGCGCGAGCCGTCGTCGACGATGACGATCTCGAAATCGCGGAACGTCTGCCGCGCCAAAGAGCGCATCAGCGCGTCGAGAAAACGGCCGCCGTCGTAGCATGGCACGACGACGCTGACCGCCGGCTGCGTCTTCCGCCCCGTATCTGCCGTCGTTGCTGACACCGTCACGCATACCCCCGCATTGCGCTGTCAAATATAGCGCACAGCGCTGAACTTTCACTTGAATGCAGTCGCTAGAATTAACGCGGCCGCCGTCACGGTTTATTCACCACGCTCGTTAAGCGAAAAATCGAGCCGGCCGGTTAAATTCGCGGCAATGAGCTCGCAGGCGCCGGCGTTTTCCCCGTCCGCTTCGCGGCGGCCCCTGCGGCTGCTCGCGGGCCTCGTGTCGTTGCGCTATCTGGTGCTGCGGGCGGCGACCGCTGGCGGCGCGGTCGCCTTCGGCCTGATCCAGACCTTCGTCTTCGCCCGCGTGCTCGGCGCCCACGAGTTCTCGGTCTATATCCTGATCGGCACGTTCGGCGTGTCGCTATGGCTGTTCGATCTCGGCGCTGCCAAAATCCTGTTCGTGCGCCAGCGCGAGCGGCATATCACCGGAAGCGGCGACTCAAGCGTGCCGGCGCAATCGGGCGCGGTGGTGATGCTCTACGCCGCAATGGTGCTCACCGGCGCGGTCGTCTGCTTCGCGGTGATGGCGGCACGGACGGGCGCCGCCGGCGCGGTCGATTACGCGCTGTTCTTCACTTTCGCCGCATTCAACCTCGTCTGGTTTCCGCTGCGCAACGTCAGCAATGCCGTCGACGAGTATATCCCGTTCGAGACGCTCGAGGCGGCGCGCCGGATCGGTCATATCGGCCTCATGCTGGCGCTGCTCGCCGGCCTGCCCTTCGCCGCGTTCCTGATCGCGGCCAATGCGCTGTGGGCGATCGTGCTCACGATCTGCATCGTGCGGCTCGCGCGCGCCGGGGCGCTTGCGTGGCCGGCCGGTGTCTTCACGACGCTGGCCGCATTCTGGCGCGGCAACAAGCCGGACCTCCTGCGCAGCGGCAATTACGCCGTCGCCGAACTCGCGATCTACAATTTTCCGTACTTCGTGGTGCCCGCCGCATTCGGCCTCGGTGCGCCGACCATCGTGCTCGACACCGTGTTCAAGGTGTTCCGCGGCACGACGCTCGTCTACGCCGCCGGCCTCGATCCGCTGCTGCCGAAGCAGACCCGCGCGCTGGCGGAGCGCGACGGGCCCACGCTCAAGCGCGCCACGTTGACGGCCTTCGTGTTTTGCGCGCTGCCGACCGCGGCGCTGTGCGCGCTCCTGCTCGTCGCCGGCGATGACCTGTTCGCGTTGCTGCTCGGCCATGCCGCGACCGTGCCGCCGATGGCGACGAAGATGCTGGTCCTGCTGCTCATCGCCAACCTGGCGCAGAACGTCGCCAGCAATCTCCTGCTGCACACCGGCTTCTTCCGCGAGATCGCGCGCGTCGCGACGTTCCTGGTCGCGGCCATGGCGGCGATGACGCTGGCCGCCATCGCCTTGGGCGCCGGCATTGTCGGCTTCATCGGCGGCTACGCCGCCGTCTACGTCGCCGGGGCGGCGCTCTATGTCGCGTGCCTGTGGCGCGGCCCATTCCGCCGCGCCGCGGGGCGCTAAGTCCTCTTAGCGATAATAGTAATGGTGCCGTCGCTCCTCGCGCCGCGTGTAGCGGTGGTGCTGCCTGGCCTTGTGGTGCCGGTAATGGCGGCCTATCGCCCGCGCCGTCTTATGGCTGCGGCCGAAGCTCGCCATGTAATGCCGGCAGCCCGGGCTGACGCGATGGAAATTGCGCCGCAGACAGGCCTCGATGCGGCCGCGGTCGGGAATGGCGTCGCCGCAGAGCGAGAACGCGTCGCTGCCGCAGGCCTGCTGGCCCTCGGCCTCACCTGAGGATTGCGCGTGCGCGGGCGCACAGGCGAGCGCAAGCGCGAGAAAGGCCGCCGGTAGAATAAGCTTCATGATGTCCGCCTCCCGTTAACTCCGGAGGCAATGCGATCCGCCCACGCAATGTTCCGCCGGCAAGCGGCCGGGGCGCGGCCGTCAGATCGGCTCGACGCCGCTGTAACCGGCGAAATGGCGCGGCAGCAGTTCCTTCCGCTGGTAGGCGGATTCGATGACCTCGGAGAGCTTGTCCCGCAGATCCTTGGCGGTGAAGGGCTTGAGGATGAAGCCGCTCGCCGGAAACGGCGCGCCGCTCTTGAGCATGCGCGTGATCAGAGACGGATAACCGGTCGTCAGGATGACCGGCACGGCGCCCAGGGCCTCGTCGCGCCGCATCATATTCACCAGCTGGAAGCCGTCGATCGCCGGCATGTCGACATCGCAGAGCACGAAGCCGTAGTCGCGCCGCTTGAGCTCGTTGATCGCCTCGGTGGCGGAGCGCCGCATCTGCACGTCGTTGAAGTCGAGCGCGTGCAATATCTCCTGCATGATGGCGCACATCGTCAGGCTGTCGTCGACGACGAGGACGGGCATCCATCGCTTGAGCATGGCAACCTCCGGCATTCCAATTCCAGAGGGTATTATGTCGACACGCGCGACAACGCGCTCTGAAGCCGGTTATGGAGTTTTTATTCCGACTCGAGGCGTCAAAGGCCAATGTCGTTAGGATTCGGCGGGGACGGGATACCGCCGCGCACGAATGCCGTGACGGTTCCTTGGCACCGCACGCGCGCGCCGGCTTCAGATCGACGATGGTTGGAATTTCTGGTCGGGGCGGCGGGATTCGAACCCACGACCTCTTGTCCCCCAGACAAGCGCGCTAACCGGGCTGCGCCACGCCCCGACCGGAACGGCGCGGACTATAGGGAGGCGTCTTTGCCCGCGCAACATCCGCCTCGTCCACGCCCACGGCGCTGATTCCGCGTTCGATTTCCGCATTCCTGTCCCGCCGCCGCCACAATAAGACCCCGCCAGCGGAACCCGCGATGCGGAACGGGCCGGCGCAACCGGGCGTTCGCTCCATGGACCTTGCGAAGCCCCTTCGGGGGCTTTCGCGTTTCGCGGAAGGAGAACGATCATGACCCACACGCTTCGCTACGCCACACTTGCCGCCGCGCTGCTGGCCGGTACGGCGGCCGCCCAAGCGCAGACCGTGATCACGACCGATCCCGACTACATCGCGCCGCCATTGGCCGTCGCTCCCGCTCCGGCCGTCGTCGTGCCGGCGCCCGCGCCAGGCTATGTCGTCGAAGAGGCGCCGATCGTCGAGCAGCGTATCGTCACCGCGCCGCCGGTCGAGACCGAGACCATCGTGCAGCCGGCACCCGAGCGGCGCATCATCCGCCACCGCGCCCACACCACACAGGTGCGGCTGACGACGCGCGAGCGGCAGCACGTGCTGCGCACGATCCGCACCGAGCGTCCGGCGCGCACGGTGACCGAGCGCATCGACTACCGCGTCGGCGCGGTGCTGCCGGAGACGGTGCCGATCTACGCCATGCCGCAGCAGGTGGTGTACGAGGCTCCGGCACTGCGCGGCTACGACTACACCTTGGTCGGCGACCGCATGCTGGTGGTCGACCCGTCGACCAGCACCGTGGTCGACGAACTCTACTGATCGCCAATTGAGGCAACGGCACGGGCCTGTCGCGCAAGCGGCGGGCCCGTTCGCGTATCAGTCCGGCGTCAGCAGCGAGACGCCGAGCTTTGCCCGCCGCCTGAGCCACGTGGTGGCGCGATATTTCGGGTCGTGCGTCACCGCCTGCATGCCGTCGAGCACGGCGAGCACGCGCGCGGGGCCCAGCAGATCGCCGAGCGCCAGCGGGCCTTTCGGATAATTCAGCCCGAGTTCGACCGCGACGTCGATGTCGGCGGGCGCGGCGATACGCAATTCGGCGATGCGCGTGCCGATATTGACGATCATCGCCAGGAGCCGTTGCACGACGAAGCCGGCGCTGTCGTTGATCGCCGTCACCGGCACGTCGTCCGACAGCGCCGCCACCGCTGCGCCGAGCGCGTCGGGCGACGTCAGCAGCGTCTTCATCACCGTGCGGCGGCCGGCAAAGCGGCCGAGCATGTCGACCGCAACCGTGCGCTTCGGATCGAGGCCGAGCCGGACGGAGGCGCCGGTCGTGTCTTCGCCGAGCGGCGTGACGAAGCACAACGCGCCGACTCCGGGCGAACCGCCGAGCGTGACCTTCACGCCGGCCTTGTCGAGCCACTGCGCAAGCTCCGGACCGCCCTCCTCGCCGGCGACCCAGGCCTCCGCCGGCTTCGCCGCCTGCGGCACGTCGATCGTCGGCGGTGACGCCGCGGGCTGCCCGTTATAAATATAGAAACCCTGTCTGCTCTTGCGGCCGAGCAGGCCGCCGGCGACGCGCACCGTCATCTGCGCCGACGGCTCATACATCGGCTCGCCGAAATACTGATTGAAGATGCTGACCATCACCGCGTGCGTGACGTCGCCGCCGACGAGGTCGAGTAGTTCGAACGGCCCCATGCGGAAGCCGGCCGCCTCCTTCATCAGGAGGTCGACCTCGCGCGGGCTTGCGATGCCCTGCGCGACGACGCGCAGCGCCTCCGGCCCGTAGGCGCGGCCGGCGTGGTTGACGACGAAGCCCGGCGTATCCGTCGCCACCACCGGATGCTTGCCGATGCGGCGCACGAATTGCGTCAGCGTATCGACGAGCTTCGGATCGGTGCGCAGCCCGCCGATCACCTCGACGAGGCGCATCAACGGCGGCGGGTTGAAGAAATGCAGCCCGGCGACGCGGCCCGGCCGCTCGCAGCCGGCGGCGATCTCGGTCACCGACAGCGACGAGGTGTTGGTCGCAAGCACGGCGTCGGGCGCGATGCGCTTTTCCATCTCGCGGAACAGCGCCCGCTTCGGCTCGACCTGCTCGACGATGGCCTCGATGATGAGGCCCGCGCCGGCCGCCTCGTCATACGACTTGAATTCGGAGAGATTGGCGAGCGTGCCGCGTTTGGCCTCCGCCGTTACGCGACCCTTGGTGACGAGGCCCTCCAGCGCCTTGTCGATCGACGCGATCGCTTCCTTCACGGCGCCGTCGCGCGCGTCGGTCAACAGCGTCTTGATCCCCGCCTGGGCGCAGACCTGCGCGATGCCGCGCCCCATCGTCCCCGTGCCGAACACCGCCACGACGAGACCGGGCGCGAGCAGCTTGTCGCTCATCACTTGTCTTCCGTTATTTGCCTTCGAATTTCGGTTTGCGCTTGTCGAGGAAGGCGCGCATGCCCTCCTTCTGGTCCGCGGTCGCGTATTGCAGGAGATAAGCCTTGCGCTCGAGCATCAGCGCGGTGTCGAGCGGCGCGTTGAGCCCCTCGTTGACGATCTCCTTGATCTGCATCACCGAGATCGGCGGCATCGACGCGATCTCCTCGGCTATTTCGATCGCGCGCTTGAGCGCCTCGCCCTTGGGCGTCATCTCGGTGGCGACGCCCATCGCAACCGCCTCCTGCGCACCGAACATGCGGCCGGTCATCAGCAGCAGCGACGCGCGCGAGCGGCCGACCAGACGGGTCAGGCGTTGCGTGCCGCCGCCGCCGGGCAGGATGCCGATCTTGACCTCCGGCAGGCCGAGCCGCGCGCCCTCGGCGGCGACGATGACGTCGGCGCACAAAGCCAGTTCGAGCCCGCCGCCGAGCGCAAAGCCTTCGATGGCGACGATCACCGGCTTCGGGCACTCCGCCACGACCCGGTAATACTGCTGCACGTTGCGGACCATGATGTCGATCGGGCCGGCGTCGGCCATCTCGCCGATGTCGGCGCCGGCGGCGAAGGCCTGCTCGTTGCCGGTCATGACGATGGCGCGTACCTTCGGATCAGCGACGGACTCCGTCACCGCCTCGGCGATGCGCTTGCGCAGCGGCACGTTGAGCGCGTTGCGCCGCTCCGGCCGGTTGAGGCGCAGCAGCACGACGGCCTCGGACGGTCGTTCGACGATGAGCGGATCGGGATCGGCCATATTACCCCTCGCGTGACGGCGCCGATTGCTATCACGCGCCACAAGCCGCGCCAAATAGGCGACCGGTTCGGACACTACCGCGACACGTCCTCGACCGCCTTGAAGGCGTCGACAACGCCGGCGCCGACCTCGCGCGGCGCGCCGGCAACCTTGTGCGCCGAGCCGGTCAGGACGCGGCGCAGCGCATCGGGCGTCAGCTTCGGATTGCGCGCCAACAGCAGCGCCGCGACGCCGGACACATGCGCGGTCGCGACCGAGGTGCCGGACGTCATCTGGTATTGCCCGTCGGGCGCCGCGGCCAGGATGTCGACGCCGGGCGCGGCGACCGCTACCTGCGGCCCGCGGTTGGCCTGCGGCAGCAACTTGTCGTCGGCGTCGGTCGCGGTGACGCCGATCACCTCACGGTCGGCCGCGGGATAGAGCGGCGGCGATTTCGGCCCTGAATTGCCGACCGCGGCGATCAGCACGATGCCGCGCGCATGCGCCTTGCCGACCATATCGCGCAGCATCGCGTCGGCCGGACCGGCGAAGCTCATGTTGACGATGCGCGCGTTGCGGCTTGCGGCCCAGTCGAGGCCCTTGAGAATACTGAAAGTCGTGCCCTTCCCGCTGTCGCCCTCGCCGGCAAATGCGCGGATGGCGAGCAGCCGGACCTTCGGCGCGACGCCGATGAGCCGCGCGCGCGAGGCGATCGCGCCGGCCATCGCCGTGCCGTGTGCGTGCGGCCGGCTGGCGCCGCCAACGGCGTCATACTGCTCGGCGACGACGCCGGCGAGCGCCGGGTGCGCGGCGTCGACGCGCGAATCTATCAGCGCCACCGTGACGTCGTCGCCGTTGCTGATGCGGTGCGCCTCGACGAGGTGCAGCTTGCTGACGACGTATTGCGCGGCCGGGTCGGGCGGCGCGGATTGCGCCTGGCCGAAGGCGTAGAGCCAGTTCGGTTGCGCGGCGAGGACACCGCGATAGAGCCCCACCCGCCCCAGCGTCGCCGGTACCGCGCGGTTGCCGCCGATGCGGAAGCGCGTCAGCGTCCGTCCGGTCAGCGTGAAGGTCTGGCTCTCGAGCTGCGTCAGTTGCAGCCGCTGCGTCATCCTCGCCAGCGTGCGCGGCGACAGACCGGCGGCGAGTTCAACCAATATCTCGTCCGGCACGAAGCGCGTCTCGCCGGGCGGCGGGATGTTGACACCGCGGCCGCGGCCGGACTGCGCGGTGCGCGACGGCGGCGGCCCGCGCCCCGGTGGCGTCGCGGTCACCACCGGCACGTCGGGAAAAATCATGGGGCCGATGACCCAGCCGACCGGACCGAGGAAGCAGTTCAGCGTCGAGCGCCCGACTTCCGGCCCGGTCATCTCGCGGCCGAGCACGACGGTGCCGATCATCGGCGAAACTGCGGCGCAGACGATGCCGCCCGCCGCGTACCATGCGAGCGGGGTGAGCACGCGCGTCGTGGTCGGTGTGGTGGTGGTGGTCGTGGTCGTGGTGGTCACGACGGGCGGCGGCGGGGGCGGGGGCGGCAATATCTGCGCCCATGCCGGCGCGAGACCGGCAAGCCCGATCCCGACCGCGCCAATGGCCCTCGCAACGAAACGCCGCATTACGGCCCCCGCTTCATCACCGGCGGGAGCAGTCTACCTCAGCGGTATCCGGACGCTACGCGTTCGGGGATACCATCCCCGGCCGCGTGGCCGCTGGCGCCATGCGGCCTAGTCCGGCCGGGCCACCGCGGCGTCGATCAGGCGGCGGCATTCGGTCAGGTCCTGGAGCACGTTACGGAGGCGGTCGAGGTCGGTCTCGCCCAAAGCGAGCGCCCGAACTGCCGTCGGGACGCCGACCGGCACCTCAACTTCAACCTGAGGTTCCGCCTCGACCGCGGCATGGACGGCGCGGTCGGCCTCGCTCAACCGCGGCATCGGCGCCGCCGTCATCGGCGGCTCGCGGCGCGTCCCGGAGCCGTTACGCTCGTTGAGGTCGCGGCCGATCAGCGCGCCGAGACGGCTGCCGATGCCCCGCTCCTCCTCGTCAGCCTCGTCGTCGTAGCCGGCCTCGACCGTCTCCTCGATCAGCTCATCCTCGTCGGCCGCCCGGTGCGGCGGCTGCGCCGCGCCCTCCTGCCAGACCGCCTGGACGAAACGGATGCCGTGCTCGCGCAGGATCCGCTGTACGCCGCGGATGGTGTAGCCCTCGCCGTAGAGCAGATGGCGGATGCCGCGCAGGAGGTCGAGGTCGTCGGGCCTGTAGAAGCGACGGCCGCCGCCGCGCTTCATCGGCTTGATCTCGCGGAAACGGCTCTCCCAGAACCGCAGCACGTGCTGCGGCAGGTCGAGCTCGTCGGCCGCCTCGCTGATGGTGCGGAATGCGTCGGGTGATTTCTCGTCCAAAGCGGGTCACTCCCTCACAACCTGGGGCCTGACGCGGGACTGGACGCTACGTTACGCGTGTTCTTCGTCGGGGACGTCGTGGCCGTTGATGCGCTGCTTCAGGATCGCCGACGGCTTGAACACCATCACCCGCCGCGGAGAGATCGGCACTTCCTTGCCGGTCTTCGGATTCCGCCCGATCCGTCGGCCTTTTTTACGCACCACGAAGGAGCCGAAGGACGAAAGCTTCACCGTTTCTCCGCGCTCGAGGCAGTCGGTGATTTCCTTGAGCACCAGTTCGACCAGAGAAGCTGATTCTGTGCGAGAGAGTCCCACCTTCTGGTAGACCGCCTCACAGAGATCGGCGCGCGTTACTGTCTTACCTGTCATCGCCAGACACAGCCCCCCGGCCGATATGCCGTTGAATTATCAGGATATTGGCATGCTCCCGGCCGGTCAACGGGGCAATAACGAATTGCGATGGCGGTTCCTGGTGTCCTGATAGGGAGAAATGACGCGCGAGCGCGGGCCTTTCTTCCTCACCAGCGCAGCAAGGCCGAGCCCCAGGTGAAGCCGCCGCCCATCGCTTCGAGCAGGATCAGGTTGCCGCGCTTGATGCGGCGGTCGGCGACCGCGTCGGCGAGCGCCAGCGGAATCGAGGCCGCCGATGTGTTGCCGTGACGGTCGACGGTGATGACCACTTTCTCCGGCGCGATGCCGAGTTTGTGCGCCGAGCCGTCGATGATGCGCTTGTTGGCCTGGTGCGGGACGAACCAGTCGATGTCGGACGCGCTCGTGCCTGTGGCCTTGAAGGCGTCCTCGATGACGTCGGTGATCATGGCCACCGCATGCTTGAAAACCTCGCGGCCCTCCATGCGCAAATGGCCCACCGTTTGCGTCGAGGACACCCCGCCATCGACGTAAAGCTTGGCCCTATGACGACCGTCGGAGCGCAAATGGGTGGTCAGGATGCCGCGGTCGGCGGACGTGCCAGCCTGCTCCTGCGCCTCGAGCACCACCGCGCCGGCGCCATCGCCGAACAGGACGCAGGTGGTGCGGTCGTTCCAGTCGAGGATGCGGGAAAAGGTCTCGGCCCCGATCACCAGCGCGCGCTTGTGCTGGCCGGAACGCAGCAGGGAGTCCGCGACCGACAGCGCGTAAACGAATCCGGAGCACACCGCCTGCAGGTCGAAGGCGGCGCCGGCGGTGATGCCGAGCGCTGCCTGCACGGTGACGGCCGTCGCCGGAAAGGTCTGGTCGGGCGTCGAGGTGCCGAGGATGATGAGGTCGATGGCGCTGGCCTCGACATGCGCATTGGCAAGCGCCGCCCTGGCCGCGTGGATCGCCAGATCGGACGTCACCTCGCCGGGCGCGGCGATATGACGCTCGCGGATACCCGTGCGCTGGACGATCCACTCGTCGGTGGTGTCGACCGAACGGGCCAGTTCGTCATTGCTGAGGATGCGGCCCGGCAGGTAGCTGCCGCAGCCCAGGATCACCGAACGCAGGACGCTCACGAGGCCGCTCCGCTCGCCAGACGCGCGGTGGCCGCTTGCGGCCCGCCCGCCATCGCGTGCGCGATCTTGGCGAGCAATTCGTACCGGACCATATCGTAACCCATATCGATGGCGGAGGCGGTGCCCTCGGCATCCGACCCGCCGTGACTCTTGATGACGACGCCGTTCAAGCCGAGGAAGACGCCGCCGTTCGATTTGCGCGGATCCATCTTCTCGCGCAAGGCATTGAACGCCTGCCGCGCGAGCAGATAGCCGAGGCGTGACGCCCACGTCCGGTTCATGGCCGCGCGCAGATAGCTGGCGAGCTGATGCGCGGTGCCTTCCGCCGTCTTGAGCGCGATGTTGCCGGCAAAGCCCTCGGTGACCACGACGTCGACCACGCCCTTGCCGATGTCGTCGCCCTCGACGAAGCCGTGATATTCGAAATCGGGGAACGACGTCTCGCGCAAGATGCGCCCGGCCTCGCGCACCTGCTCCAGTCCCTTGACCTCCTCGGCGCCGATATTCAGGAGGCCGACGGTCGGCCGTTCGATGTCGAACAGGACGCGCGCCATCGCGCTGCCCATGGCGGCGAGATTAATGAGATGCCCCTCGTCGGCGCCGATCGCGGCACCGACGTCGAGCACGACGGATTCGCCCTTGAGCGTCGGCCAGAGCGCCGCAATCGCCGGCCGGTCGATGCCCGGCAGCATTTTCAAGTTGAAACGCGACATGGCCATCAGCGCGCCGGTGTTGCCGGCGGAGACGGCGACGTCGGCCTCGCCTTTCTTCACGGCGTCGAGCGCAAGCCACATCGACGACTTCCAGCGGCCGTAGCGCAGCGCCTGGCTCGGCTTGTCGTCCATGCGGATCGACACCTCGGTGTGGACGAGCCGCGCGGCGGCCTTCAGCCGCGGCAGGCGGTCGAGCACCGGCGCGACGGTGGTGGTATCGCCGAACAGGAGATATTCGATGTCCGGATGGCGGGTGAGCGAGATGTCGGCGCCGGGCAGGACCACGGACGCACCATGGTCGCCGCCCATGGCGTCGATCGCAATGCGGACCTTATCGGCCATGGAATGGCCCTGACGGCGCAAGCGCCGGCAATCCGGCTGGAAGGTGACCTCTCACGGCGGCGACCATAACGGCTGGCGCGGCGCGCACAAGGCGCTTGTCCCCGGCTGTGATGACGCGCCCCGCGCGATCCTCAGGCGCCCTCGCCGGCCGGTTTTTTCTTCAGCGCGGCCAGGGCGGCGAAGGGATGCGCGCCCTCCTCGTCCGGCGCGGGCGCGGTAAATTCGGCGCCCGCCTTGCGCGGATAAGGATCGATGCCGAGCATCAGGAACTCGATGGCGATGGCGCCGAGATCGACCGCGCCGCCGAAGAGCGGCTCGGGCGGCTCCTCCTCGCCGGCGACGTGGCGGGCTTCCGGCTCGCCGTCGGCCGCCGGCGCGGCATCGGGCGAGAACAGCATGTCGACGTTCTCGACGACGCGTTTGTCGATCGGCTCGAGCGTGACGACGCAGGTCTGGCCGACCGTCGCCTCGACCCGGCCGCCGACATGGACGCCCTTGCCGCGGCGGGCGAGATCGAACGAGGCCTTCAGGACCGGCAGAGCGCGCAGCCCGGCGGCCGGCGCGAGCGCGGCGCGTACCGCCTCCGGCGCTTCAAGTTCCAGATGAAGTCCGGTCTCCGGGATGTCCTCCACGGCCACCGGGACGCGCCAGAGGTCGGTCGTTTTATCCATCGGGGTCAATCTCTTGCCGCGGCCGCCTCAAGCTCGGCCGGAACCACGCGCGGGTCGGGCAGGACGATCCGCCCGGCCAGCAGGTCGGCCGGCTCATGCCGGTCGAGCGCCTGCGCCACCCGCCGGATATAGGCCGCGAGCCGCGCCGGCGCTGCCGGATCGGGCGCCACGCCGCCATAGACGTTGCGGATCAGCGCCTCGACGAGGGCGCGGTCGCCTCGCTCGGCCAGCGCCGCCTGATAGGCCTGGGAGCGGCCGTAGAAGGCTTCCCCCACCCGCTTCATGTGTTTCGGCACCGCGAGGTCGCCGATGCCCATCTCGCGCAGATTGTCGTCCATGTCGGTGCAGAAACGGTCGAACAGCGCCTGCCCGAAGGCATTACCGTCCTGCTTGCGCATCAGGCGCTCGACGACGAGCGAAAGATGCAGCAGAAGGAGGTCGAAACGGCCGCCGATGGTATCGGGAACGCCGTATTCGCGGTAGAAGACCGGGCTTCGCGCCTGCGCCACGATCATGCCATACAGGCTCGAAATGGTGTCGGGCTGCCGGTTTCGGCGAAACAGGGGGAAGATCATCGGTTTTTCGGGTTCGACGGGCTGCGCTGCCGCGCGGTTACGGCATGGGACCGGCCGATGCAAGCCGTAAAGTGAGGGTGCCGGATTTGGCTGTCAGGACCATTCGATACCGCCGCGCCGCGCTGATGGCGCTGGCGCTCGCCGGCACGGCCGCGCTCGCCGGCTGCGGTGACCTCGGCATGACCGAGACGCTGCAGCGCGGCTACGTCATAGCGCCCGGCTCGCTCGAGCAGATCCCGATCGGCGCCAGCCAGGAGCAGGTGCTGATCGTGCTCGGCACGCCCTCGACGGTCGCCACCGTCAACGGCGACGTGTTCTATTACATCTCGCAGAAGTCGCAGCGCAGCGCCGCCTTCATGCCCTACAGCGTCGTCGATCAGCGCGTCGTCGGCGTCTACTTCGACAAGAATCGCAAGGTGACGCGGCTCGCCAATTATGGCGTCAAGGACGGCAAGGTGTTCGACTTCCAGTCCGGCCGCACCGAAACCGGCGGCAAGGACCTCAACTACCTGCGCGGCATCTTCAAGGAGCTCGGCGTCGGCATGTTCAACAACAGCTGAACGCCGCTGCACCGGAATGCAAAAAGGGCCCGCGCAGCACGCGGGCCCTTTCGATTCGTGGCGTCTCGCTTTCGCCTAGTGCGCGAGCACGGCGAGCAGCAAGAGCGCGACGATGTTGGTGATCTTGATCATCGGGTTCACGGCGGGGCCCGCCGTGTCCTTGTAGGGGTCACCGACGGTGTCGCCGGTCACGGCCGCCTTGTGCGCGTCCGAGCCCTTGCCGCCGTAATGGCCGTCCTCGATGTACTTCTTGGCGTTGTCCCAGGCGCCGCCGCCCGAGGTCATCGAGACGGCGACGAACAGGCCGTTGACGATGACGCCGAGAAGCATGGCGCCGAGCGCCGAGAAGCCCGCCGACTTGCCGGCCGCGCCGCCACCGGCGATCGCGTAGATCACGAAGTACCAGACGATCGGCGACAGCACCGGCAGCAGCGACGGGATGATCATTTCCTTGATCGCCGCCTTGGTCAGGATGTCGACGGCCCGCGCGTAGTTGGGCTTCGACGTTCCCTTCATGATGCCGGCGTCCTCGCGGAACTGCTTGCGCACTTCCTCGACGATCGAACCGGCGGCACGGCCGACCGCGGTCATGCCCATCGCCGCGAACAGATACGGCAGCAAGCCACCGAACAAGAGGCCGACGACGACGTAAGGGTTGTTCAGCGAGAAATCGAGCTGAATGCCCTGGAAGTAGCCGGAGCCGGTCTTGATGAAGTATTGCAGGTCCTGGTTATAGGCCGCGAACAGCACCAGCGCGCCGAGGCCGGCCGAACCGATGGCGTAGCCCTTGGTGATCGCCTTGGTGGTGTTGCCGACGGCGTCAAGCGCGTCGGTGGACTTGCGCACGTCCTTCGGCAGGCCGGCCATTTCGGCAATGCCGCCGGCATTGTCGGTGACCGGGCCGAACGCGTCGAGCGCGACGATCATTCCGGCCAGCGCCAGCATGGTCGTCACCGCGATAGCGATGCCGAACAACCCGGCGATGCCGTAGGTGACCAGGATGCCCGCGATGATGACGATCGCGGGGCCCGCGGTCGATTCCATCGAGATGGCCAGACCTTGGATCACGTTGGTGCCGTGGCCCGTGACCGAGGCCTGGGCGATCGACTTGACCGGGCGGTAGTCGGTGCCGGTGTAGTACTCAGTGATCCAGATGATCAGGCCGGTGACGGCAAGGCCGACGACGCCGCAGATATAGAGCGACATGCCGGTGTAGTGCTTGCCCTCGCTCGTCAGCGCGGTCGCGAAGCCGCTCGGCAGCACGTAGGCGATGACGCCGGCGATGCCGATCAGCGACAGGATTCCGGTGACGATCAGGCCCCTGTAGAGCGCGCCCATGATCGACTGCGACGCCGGCAGCTTCACGAAGAAGGTGCCGATGATCGAGGTGATGATGCAGACGCCGCCGATGGCGAGCGGCAGGATCATCGACGGCAGAAGCAGCGCCGTGCCTTTGAAGAAGATCGCGGCGAGCACCATGGTCGCGACGGTCGTCACGGCATAGGTCTCGAACAGGTCGGCCGCCATGCCGGCGCAGTCGCCGACATTGTCGCCGACGTTGTCGGCGATGGTCGCCGGATTGCGCGGGTCGTCTTCCGGAATGCCGGCCTCGACCTTGCCGACGAGGTCGCCGCCGACGTCCGCACCCTTGGTGAAGATGCCGCCGCCGAGACGGGCGAAGATCGAGATCAGCGAGGCGCCGAAGCCGAGCGCCACGATGGCGTCGATGACGGTGCGGTTGTCCGGAGCGATGTGCCGCGTGCCGGTGAGGAAGCCGAAGTACAAGGTCACGCCGAGCAGCGCGAGACCGGCGACGAGCATGCCGGTGATGGCGCCGGCCTTGAAGGCGATGTCGAGACCACCGGCGAGCGACTTGGTCGCGGCCTGGGCAGTGCGGACGTTGGCGCGCACCGACACGTTCATGCCGATGAAGCCGGCGACGCCCGAGAGGATCGCGCCGACGGCGAAGCCGATGGCGACTAGCCAGCCGAGCGTGAAGCCGATGATCAGGAAGATCACGACGCCGACCATGCCGATGGTCGTGTACTGGCGCTTGAGATAGGCCTGCGCGCCCTCGCGCACGGCCGCGGAAATCTCCTGCATGCGGGCACTGCCCTGATCGGCGCCGAGCACCGACAGGGTCGCCCAGATGCCGTAAACGATGGCGAGCGCGCCACAGCCTACGATCAACCACAATGTCGTCATGGTGGGTCAAACCTCGAAATTTTTGGGCTGGCGGGGAACCACGCCCCCGCCGTGCGCCAGGGACGTCGAGGATGGCCGCTTTTCAAGGGCGCTTCACCCCGACCGGAAGCGCGCCGGATATGCCAAAAAGGCGGCGAGGATGCAACGCGGAATCCATGGGGGCTGAGGGGTTTCGGAACCGCGGGCGGGGCTGACCACAGCTTTTGTCAATGGGACACCTCTCCCGTCGTCCTTCACTCTTCACTCTCTCCTGGAGGGCGAGGGTCGCGAGCGGGGTGGCGGGTCGTAGGGTGCGCAAGGCGAAGCGTG
>DATNBL010000045.1:0-3051 GCA_035571935.1 Pseudolabrys sp. | reverse complement strand
CCCGATTTCACCGGTTACTGGCAGCGTCACGAGGCCCGATAATGCGCGCTCATATCGCAACCAAGCTGGCCACCCATACCCTTGACGCTCTGCACCGCGAATTGGCGGGAAAGGTGCTGGCCAACAAGGAAGAGGCCGAACGGCTGCACGAGGCCATGATGCACGTCGAAGCCGTCATCAAGCTTCTCAACCCGGCGCACAATCTCAGCCGCATCGCGATCCGCCGCCGGAAGCCGAATCCATATTTCAAACGGGGAACGGTCTTTCGGGCGGCGCTCGACGCGCTGCGCCAAGCCGGGAAGCCGTTGACGGCCCACGAGGCGACCTTGGCGATGCTGGCTGCGAAGGGGATCGAAAACGCGCCAGCGGACGCCGTGCGCGATCTGGAAGGCGCTGTCCGGGCAAGCCTCAGGGCCAGCCGGGCCGTTGTTGGAACCGGGACGCACCCTGTTCGATGGGAACCCACAGTTGATGGTATTTAGGACTAGTCGAACGGCGCGTCGTAATCATAAAATATGGCCGTGCGACAACCCGATTGTGGAGATAGGAACCATGGTCGAACTACCCAAGGACCGCTTGTTAGACCTCCGGGCGAAGGTCAAGCAGCAGCGGACTACGGTCGAGGCCCTTAAGCGCGACGGTCACGAGTTCACCGACGCCGAGCGCCATCTGCGAGAATTGCAGAGCGAATTGCGAATTATCGAAGCCAGCAGTAGCCGCGCGCCACCGGATGTTCCCGGTTCAAGCGCAACAAGTTCTTGAAACGGGCTACGCTAAGTCCTCCAACGCGCTGTGTCGGGTTTGCCCTGTTTCCCGGTTTGATCGCCGGAACGTCAGGCGCGCGATTCTGGAACTTTGTGGCGTTTGCGCCATAATACCGGGGCCGCGCACCTTTCGCGAGCTGGTCAATCACTTCGGCGGCGCCCGCGCCGCGCTCGAGGCCCTGCCCGCTCTCGCCCGGCGCGGCGGCGCGGCGCGAACGCGCATTTGTTCGCGCGAGGAAGCCGAGAAGGAAATGAATGCGGCGCGCGGGCGCGGCATCGGCTTCGTCGCGCGCGGCGAGCCGGATTATCCGCCACGGCTCGCGATGACCGACGACGCGCCGCCGCTCATCGCCATCGCCGGCAATCGCGAGGTGCTGGCGCGGCCGACGGTCGCCATCGTCGGCTCGCGCAACGCCTCGGCCGCCGGCATGAAATTCGCCGGCCGGCTCGCCCGCGACCTCGGCGCCGCCGGCTACGCCATCGTGTCTGGACTGGCGCGCGGCATCGACGCCGCCGCGCACCGCGCCTCGCTCGACACCGGCACCGTCGCGGTGCTCGCCGGCGGCCATGACCGCATCTATCCGGCCGAGCATGCCGAACTGCTCGACGAGATCCTGCCGCAGGGCGCCGCGGTCTCGGAAATGCCGCTGACCTGGGAGCCGCGCGCGCACGACTTCCCGCGCCGCAACCGCATCATTTCGGGCCTTTCCGCCGGCGTCGTCATCGTCGAGGCGGCGCGCCGCTCCGGCTCGCTGATCACCGCGCGGCTTGCCGGCGAACAGGGCCGCGAGGTCTTCGCCGTGCCCGGCTCGCCGCTCGACCCGCGCGCCGAGGGCACCAACGGCCTCATCAAGCAGGGCGCGACCATGGTCACCGAGACGAAGGACGTGATCGACGCGCTGGCGCCGATCCTCGGCCGCGGCTTCGACTTGCCGGTCGAGGAGCCCGCGCGCGACGAGCCGGTCCCGGCCGGCGAGCCGAGCGACGACGAGCGCGGCCGCATCGTCGGCCTGCTCGGCCCCTCGCCCTGCTCGCTCGACGACCTGGTGCGGCTGTCGCGCTCCTCGCCCGCAATCGTCCGCATGGTACTACTCGAACTCGAATTGGCCGGCCGCCTCGAGCGGCACGGCGGCGGCCTCGTCTCGCTCGTGTAAAATCTCCGGCACGAATCGAGGGACCGCTCGTGACGCCGATCCGCTTGGCCGTGCTGCTGCTCGTCCTGTCCGTAATCCCCGCGTCGGCGCAGGAGCCGTTCGGCGATTTCGTGCGCGGCCTGTGGCCGGACGCGCAGGCCAAGGGCATCACCCGCGAGGCCTTCGATCTCGCCATGCGCGGCGTCACGCCGGACGAGCGCGTCGTCGCCGCCACCAAGCGGCAGCCGGAATACGGCAAGCCGGTCGGCGACTACATCAACGCGCTGGTGTCGCGGAGCCGGCTCACCCGCGGCGAGGCCAAGGCGCGCGAGTGGTCGCAGACCTTCGACAAGGTCGAGAAGAAATTCGAGGTCGAGCGCTGGGTGCTGCTGGCGCTGTGGGGCATGGAGACGGACTACGGCGCGGCCAAGGACCGCTGGGACGTGTTCCGCTCGCTGTCGACGCTCGGCTACGTGAAATATCGCCACCCCTACTTCCGCAACGAGTTGTTCGTGGCGATGCGCATCATGCAGGACCACCGCCTGCCGCGCGCGCAGATGGTCTCGTCATGGGCCGGCGCCATGGGCCAGACGCAGTTCATGCCCTCGAATTACGTCGAGTACGCCATCGACTTCTCCGGCGACGGCCGCGCCGACATCTGGAACAACGTGCCCGACGTCCTCGGCTCGACCGCGAATTACCTGCACAAAGGCGGCTGGAAGCACGGCATGGCCTGGGGCTACGAGGTGATCGTGCCGCCGCGCTTCGACTACATGATGAGCCGCGGCTCCTATGAGGACTGGCGCAAGGCGGGCGTGCGACGCGCCGACGGCCGGCCGTTTCCGGCGAGCGGCAGCGGCATCCTGTTCTTTCCAAGCGGCGCGAAAGGCCCCGGCTTCATCGTCACGCCGAACTACGACGTACTGAAGGAATATAACAATTCGGACGCCTACGCGATCGCCGTCGGCCATCTCGCCGACCGCCTCGCCGGCGGCGGCCCGTTCAGGGCGAGTTGGCCCTCCGACGACCATCCGCTGTCGCGCGACGCGCGCATCGCGTTGCAGAAGAAGCTCGCCGCGCTCGGCTACAAGGTCACCGACTTCGAGGGCCACGTCGACTTCGACCTGCGCGACAATATCCGCGCCGAGCAGAAG
>DATNBL010000044.1:0-18768 GCA_035571935.1 Pseudolabrys sp. | reverse complement strand
CCTGCACAAGGAGCTGCCGCAGATCGTCAAGGGCATCATCGCCCGCAAGAAATTCGTCTACCTGTGCACCAACGCGCTTCTCATGGAGAAGCGCATGAAGGACTACGAGCCGTCGCCCTACTTCGTCTGGTCGGTGCATCTCGACGGCGACAAGCAGGACCACGACAAGTCGGTGTGCCAGGAAGGCACCTACGACCGCGCGGTGGCCGCGATCAAGGCGGCGAAGGCCAAGGGCTTCCGGTGCAACATCAACTGCACGCTCTTCAACAACGCCGATCCCGAGCGCATGGCGAACTTCTTCGACAGCGTCATGGCGATGGGCGTCGACGGCATCACCGTCTCGCCCGGTTACGCTTATGAGCGCGCGCCGGACCAGCAACACTTCCTCAATCGCACCACGACCAAGCAGCTGTTCCGCGACATCTTCAAGCGCGGCAACGGCGGCAAGAACTGGTCGTTCAGCCAGTCCGGCCTGTTCCTCGACTTCCTCGCCGGCAACCAGACCTACAAGTGCACGCCGTGGGGCAACCCGACGCGCACCGTGTTCGGCTGGCAGCGGCCCTGCTACCTGGTCGGCGAAGGCTACGCCGGCTCGTTCAAGGAGCTGATGGAAGAGACCGACTGGGATTCGTACGGCGTCGGCAATTACGAGAAGTGCGCCGACTGCATGGTGCACTCCGGCTTCGAGGCGACCGCGGTTAACGACTCGATTTCGCACCCGTTCAAGCTTCTGAAGCTGTCGCGCAACGGCGTGAAGACCGACGGCGCCATGACCCCGGACATCGACCTGTCGAAGCAGCGGCCGCCGGAGTTCGTGTTCTCCCGCCACGTGCAGCAGAAGCTCAGCGAGATCCGCGAGGAGAAGGCGCGCGCCAAGGAGCAGCCCGCTCCGATGGAAGCGGCGGAATAAGCCTACTCACATCGCTGAAGTGCAAATGCCCGGCCTTCGCGCCGGGCATTTTTGTTTTGAGCCGTAGAGTTCCGCAATTACCGAGCCGCGTACTCGCTTCACCTCTCCCATAGGGAGAGGTCGGATCGCGAAGCGATCCGGGTGAGGGGTTACAAACTCGCGGCTTCAGGAACCCCCTCACCCCAACCCTCTCCCCAACGGGGAGAGGGAGCGCGCCCTGCCTGCGCCACGGCATCGAACTACATCCCGAACGCGAAACGCTCGTTTGACTGGCGCAGCCGGCGGTAGCGCGCCAGCGCCCACAGCGGGAAGTACTTCCGGTAGCCGTGGTAGCGCAAATAGAAGACGCGCGGAAATCCTGTGCCGGTGTAGCGCTCTTCCTCCCAGAAGCCGTCGCCACCTTGCGTGCGCGTAAGATAGTCGACGCCGCGCGCCACCGCCGGATGCGTCACTTCGCCGGCGGCCATCAGCCCCATCAGCGCCCAGGCCGTCTGCGACGCCGTGCTCGGCGCCTTCTCGTGGCCGCGATAGTCGAGCTTGTAGCTGTCGCCGTCTTCGCCCCAGCCGCCGTCCGCGTTCTGGATCGAAATAAGCCAGGCCGCCGCCTTAGCGATCGCCGGATGATCGTGCGGCAGGCCGGCGGCGTTGAGCGCGCATAGCACCGACCAGGTGCCGTAGATGTAATTCAGCCCCCAGCGGCCGTACCAGCTCCCCTCCTCCATCTGCTCGCCGAGCAGATAAGCGATGCCGCGCCGGAGCGCCGGATCGTCCGGCTTGGCACCAAGCTGCGCCAGCGCCGAGACGCAGCGCGCGCCGACGTCCTCGGTCGGCGGGTCGACCAGCGCGCCGTGGTCGGCAAAGGGGATGTTGTTGAGGTATTCGTGCGTGTTGTCGATGTCGAATGCCGCCCAGCCGCCGTTGCGGCTCTGCATGCCGCGCACCCATTCCTCGGCGCGCGCGATGGCGGCGTCGTAGTCGGTGCCGCCGGAGATCTTGCGCGCGCGGTCCATGGCCATGATGACGACCGCGGTGTCGTCGAGATCGGGATAATGCGGATTGGCATACTGGAACGCCCAACCGCCCGGCCGCAGCCCCGGCGCGCGCACGATCCAGTCGCCCGCGACGTTCAATTCCTGCAACGGCACGAGCCAGTCGAGCGCCTTGCGCGCATGCGCGACCGCCTCGGGCGAGCCGACATCGAGCAGCGCCTGCGCCGCCAGCACCGAGTCCCACACCGGTGAGACGCAGGGCTGGCAATAGGCCTCGTCGTCCTTGACGACCAGAAGCCGCTCGACCGAGTCGCGGGCAATCGCCGCCTTCTCCGTGTCGCCGAGCACGTCGAACATCATGCAGGCATTGGCCATCGCCGGGAAAATCGCGCCCAGGCCATCTTTGCCGTTGAGCCGCTCGCTGACGAAATCGGCCACCCTCGCGATGGCGCGCCGGCGCATGGCCGCCGGCGGATTGCTGAAGGTCTTGCGCAGGACGATGTCGACGCCGCGGAAGAAGGCGAAGATCGCCGCGTTCTGATGCGGCGCCTTCTCCGGCGGGCCGATGGTGAGCGGCGGCTCGAGGAAGAGTTCGTCAAGCGCGATGCCGCGCGGGTTCTTCGCGCGCGGCTTGAGTGCGAACAGAACCAGGAGCGGCGCCAGCACCGTGCGGCCCCAGTACGAAATCTTGGTCAGGTGGAAGGGAAACCACCGCGGCAGCAGCGCGATCTCGACCGGCATCATCGGCACCGCGCCCCAGTCCATGATGCCGAACAGCGCCAGCATGATGCGGGTGAAGACGTTGACGTGCTTGGCGCCACCGCGCTTGAGGATCGCCTCGCGCGCGCGCTTCATGTGCGGCGCGTCGATATCGTCGCCGATGGTCTTGAGCGCGAAATAGGCCTTCAGCGTTGCGCTGATGTCGAAGGCACCGCCGTGGAACAGCGGCCAGCCGTCATGCTGCGCGCTCTGGATACGGCGGAGATAGACGCCGATCTTGCGCTCGAGCTCGGCGTCGATCGGCTCGCCGCGATAGTGGCGCAGCAGCACGTATTCGGCGGGAATGGTGGCGTCGGCCTCGAGCTCGTAGACCCAATGGCCGTCGGCCTGCTGAGTGCGATAGAGCGCGGCGCAGGCGCCGTCGATGGCGCGGTCTAGCGCGCCGGCGTCCAATCCGGTCCGGGTCAGTTCGGGCGTCATGCGGCCTTCTTCGAACGCGCGTCGTCCGCGACAAGTTCGGCGGCGCGATGGCCGGAGCGCACCGCACCCTCGATGGTCGCCGGCAGGCCTGTGTCGGTCCAGTCGCCGGCCAGCATCAGGTTGCGCCAGCGGGTCACCGGCTTCGGCCGCTTGGCGTTCTCCTCCGGCGTGGCGGCGAAGGTGGCGCGGCGCTCGCGCACGATCTGCCACGGCGGCAGCGCCTCCGGCAGCCCGAGCACCCGCGCCACCTCGTTCCAGATGGTCTGCGCAACTTCGGTGCGCGGCGCGTCGACGAGTTCACCGGCGTCGCTCACCGTCACGGCGACGCGGCCGGGCAACGCGAAAATCCATTCCGTCGTGCCGCCCACCACGCCGATCATACGCGGCGCGCCGGCCGGCGGATCAATGCGGAAATGCGCGTTGACGATGCTGCGGAACGCGGTCGGCGCCGACAGGCCCGGCACCATCGCGGTGGCGATGAAGGCCGGCACGGCGAGGATCACCTCATCGCCCGCGCCGAGGCTGACGGTCTCTTCGCCGAAGTCGAGCGCGCGCACGCGGTCGCCTTCGAGTTCGAGCGCGTGCAGCGGATGCTGCAGCGTCACCTCGACGCCCTGCTCCCTGAGCGTGCGCAACGCCGGCGCGATGAAAGCATCGCCGATGCCGCCGGGCGCGATCAAGGGCCGGCAGGCTTTACCGCCGAGCGCCAATGTCTCGCGGATGATCTGCGCGGCGAGCTTGCCGGAGCCGACCAGCGGCTCGATGTTCAGTGCGGCGAGGAACAAGGGCTCGAGCAACCGCTCGTAGAGGGGCCCCTCGCAGCGCATGAGTTCGGAGAGCGGCTTGTCGCCCGACGTGAACATCAGCCGCATCAGGCCGAGATAATCGCGCGCCTTGGTATCGGGCACGCGGCGGCTCTTGTCGAAGATCCACCACGGGATCTGGCCGTCGTTGAAGCGCACGGTCCAGCGGTGCGCGGTCGGCAGGTCGATGAACTCGAACTCGGCCGAGGGCGGGCCTTCGAGCAGGTGCTCGGCGCCGATGGCCTTGAGATAGGCGTGGGCGGCGTGGTTGCCGGACAACAGCAGGTGCGAGCCGTTGTCGATCACCATGCCGGTGACGTGGTCGTAATAGGAGCGGCAGCGGCCGCCGGGCTGGCCGGTCGCCTCATGCACCGCGACGCGGCGCCCCTGCGCCGTCAGGCGCACGGCCGCGGCGAGTCCGGCGAGCCCTGCGCCGATGATGTGCACGGTGCGGGTGTCAGATGAAGGCATAACGCAATGCGATTCCAATGAGATAGGGTTTGCTGATGCGCACGCGCACCCGCGGCGTTGCAAAGCCGCGCGCGGCCATTGTGTCCAGGATGCGGCGATAGGCCTTGCCCATGATGCGCGGCGCCTTCACCGCGCGGCGCGGCGAGCGCGCCATGATCTTGTCCGCCTCGGCGAAATGCGAGCGCGCGCGTTCGACGAGCATGGCGCAGGCGGCGTCGAGATTGGGATGCGCGGCGACCGTCATGGGATCGGTCGAAGCGACGCCGGCGGCGGCAAGGCCCTCGCGCGGCAGATAGAGACGGCCAAGGCCGGCGTCCTCGTCGATGTCGCGCAGGATGTTGGTCAACTGCAGCGCGCGGCCGAGATGATGCGCGAGCGCGACGCCGTCCTGCTCCGTCATGCCGAACACACGCACCGACAGCCGGCCGACCGCGGAAGCGACACGGTCGCAATAGAGATCGAGCTTTGAGTACTCCGGCGCGCGGATGTCCTCGACCGCGTCCATTTCCATGCCGTCGATGACCGCAAGGAAATCCTCCTTGCGCATGCCGAATTGCGTCACAGCTTTCGCGAGCGAGGCAAGAGCGGGCGGCGGCGCGCCGGCATAGAGCGCGTCGATGTCGCGGCGCCACTGGGCCAGCGCCGCGGAACGCTCGGCGCGCGGCGCGTCGCCGTCGGCGATGTCGTCGACCGCGCGGCAGAACGAATAGATCTCGAACATCGCCTCGCGCTTGGCCTGCGGCAGGATGCGCATGGCGAAATAGAACGACGAACCGCTGGCGCGGCTGGCGGCGGCCGTCTCGGGCTCGGGCGTTGCGGCGGTCATGGCTGCATTCACCGGGCGAAGGCCGAAGAGGGCGCGCGCGAGAGCAACCGACGCGACAGCGCGCCGGCAGCGCCGGAAAGCCCCGTCAGGAGCATCTGCGGTTTTGTCAGGTGCACGCGCTCGCTCAACGGATCGCGTGCACGGAGCACGCCGACGAGCCGCTCGGCGAGGCTCTGAATCGCCGCAACCTCAAGCGACAGCCGCCGGTCCTTGATCTGGAGCGCGAAGGGCCGGCTTTGCTCGAGCAGCGTGCCGGTGCGCGCGGCGAGGCCGCCGATGCAGCGCAGCAGCGCCGGCGTCGCCCGTGGCGCTGCCAGCGCCTCGACTGTGAGGCCGTTGGCGGCGAGCGCATCGAGCGGCACGTAGACGCGGTCGATCTCGCGGTAGTCCTTGGCGCAGTCCTGGAGGTGATTGATGATCTGCAGCGCGGCACAGAGTGCGTCATTGGCCGGCCAGGTCGCTTGCTCCTCCCCGTGCACATCGAGCACATAGCGGCCGACCGGCATGGCCGAATAGCGGCAATACTCGATCAGGTCGTCCCAGTTCTCGTAGCGCAGCTTGGTGACGTCCTGGCGGAAGGCGCGCAGCAGATGCTGTGCATGCACCGGCGACAGGCCGCGCTCGCGCAAGGTCGTGCGCAGGCGCACGCCCTCCGGCTCGGCGTCCGATGCACCGAGCAGGCTTTCTTCCATGCGGTCGAGGCGCGCCAGCTTCTCCGCCGGCGCGAGCGTCGCGTGATCGGCGATGTCGTCGGCGACGCGGACGAATTCGTAGAAGGCGAGCACCGCCGGCCGATGCCTGGGCGCAACGAGCACCGAGGCGACGGGAAAGTTCTCGTCGCCCGAGCCCTTGCCGGAGCGGAAGTCGGCGGCCGTGGTCATTGCAGACTCGGCGCGTTGACGTGCACGCGTCCCTTCCACTGGCCGCCGCGGCGGCGCCAGTGCTTGAAGGCCGAATCGAAGGTGTAAAGCGCGTAGAGCATGGCGATCCCGGGCAGAGCGATACCCCAAATCGGCGACAGACGATAGAAGCGCAAGGTCGGCACGAAGGAGAGCACCATCGCCGCCCAGACCGCGAGGCCGAGATAGCGCGGCCAGCCGTCGGCGAAGATCGCGAGCAGCGGCGCGGCGAGGTAGGTCACCGCCATGCCCAGCAACGTGCCCGCCAGCAGCCACGGCGAATAATTGAGCTGCGCGTAGGCCGAGCGCGAGATCATCTGCCGCACGTCGGCGAAGCTTTCGTAGGGGCGGATCGAATGCGCGCGATTCGTCAGGCCGAGCCAGATCGGCCCAACGCCCTTCATGCGCCGCGCCAGCGAGCAGTCATCGATCAGCGCGTTGCGGATCGACTCGATGCCGCCGGCTTGATGCAGCGCGAGGCGATCGAGCAGCACGCAGCCGCCGGCCGCGGCGGCGGTGCGCGCGAACGGCTGCCGCACCCAGGCGAATGGGTACAGCATCTGAAAGAAATAGATAAAGGCCGGCACGTGGCTGCGCTCGGCGAGGCTCTCGCAACGCAGCCGCGCCATGAACGAGGTCAGCACGGTGCCGTCGCGCTTCGCCTTGGCGGCGAGCCATGACAGCGAATCCGGCGCATGCGCGATGTCGGCGTCCGTGAGCAGCAGAAAGTCCGGCGCCGGCTCCTGCGCCGCCGCGATGCCCTGCTTCAGGGCCCAGAGCTTGCCAGTCCAGCCGGACGGCAGCGGATCACCCTGCAAAACCGTCAGCGGGCGCGAGGCGCCCTCCCCGGCCGCTTCCGCCGCCGTGGCCGTTCCGTCGCTCGAATCGTCGTCGACGACGATCACCGCCAGCGGCCCCGGATAGTTCTGACGCATGAGCGAGCCGACGCTCTGCCCGATCACCGCCGCCTCGTTGCGCGCCGGAATGACCGCGACCACCGACGGCCAGCGCGCGGGCTTTGGCTGCGCCTCGTCATCCCGCACGGCGCTCAGCCAATAGAAGCCGCGCCCGAACAGCAGGGCGATCCAGATAAGGGCCGTCAGGGCGGCGAGAGCGGCGGCAAGCATCGTCGAAATGGGTCCGGTCAGGTCGCGGGTTCCTTACCCTAGAATGTGCGGCGGGCCGATTGGTTCGGGGCCGGCGGGAACCGGCGTCCGGCCGGGATTCAGATGAAATTCCCGCGACATAATCAAGGCAAAACGGCCCGCCGCAAGGCCGCTTTGCGCGACCGGCCTATTCGATTGCAGCCCTGCCGGATTGGCGCAATATGGCCGCTCGTCAGCGCCCCTGGAGACCTGAATGCCCGATATCGACGCGCTCTGGGCTGAATTCGCGAGGCCCATCGCCACCGCCGAGGACTACATCGCCTCGCTGCGCGGCCGGCGCATGAACGTGTTCTTCATGGGCGAGCGCGTGCCCGAGCCCGTCGACCACCCGGTCATCTTCCCGTCGATCAACGCCATGGCCGAGACCTACCGGCTGGCCTCGGAGCAGCCGGAGTTGGGCGGCGTTCACACGCCGATCGCCAATGTCCGGACGAACCGCTTCCTGCATGTGCCGACGGCGCCCGCCGAGCTCGTCGCCAAACACGAGATGCAGCGCGAGCTCGGCCGCCGCACCGGCACCTGCTTCCAGCGCTGCGTCGGGCTCGACGCCATCGGCGCCTGCCATTCGGTGACCTTCGATATCGACGCCGAAAAGGGCACCGACTACCACACACGCTTCCTCGCCTTCCTGAAGCGTGCGCAGACCGCCAACATCGTTATCGGCGGCGCCATGACCGATCCGAAGGGCGACCGCTCCAAACCGCCGCACCAGCAGGCGGATCCCGACCTGTTCCTGCGCATCGTCAAGCGTGATGCGAACGGCATCTGGATTTCCGGCGCCAAGATGCACCAGACCGGTGCGGTCAACTCGCACTGGCTGATCGTCATGCCGACCATGCGCATGACGGAGGCCGACAGGGACTGGTCTTTCGTCGGCGCGCTGCGCGTCGATAGCCCCGGGCTCACTTACGTGGTCGGCCGCCAGACCAACGACACCCGCGCCGTCGACGGCGGCGCGCTCGACGCCGGCAACGCGCAGTTCGCCGGCCAGGAAGCGATGATCGTCTTCGACAACGTGTTCATCCCGCACGCGCACGTCTTCATGGACGGCGAGTGGCCCTATGCGGCGACCTTGGTCGAGCGCTTCACGACCTATCATCGCTCGTCTTATGTGTGCAAAACCGGCCTTGGCGACGTGCTGATCGGCGCCGCGGCGGAAGCGGCCTCGCATAACGGCGTCGAGAGCGTCTCGCACATCAAGGACAAGCTGGTCGAGATGACGCATCTCAATGAGACTATTTATTCGAGCTGCATGGCGGCCGCCTACCGCTCGAAGCCGCTGGCCTCCGGCGCCTACTTGAACGACGAGATGCTCTCGAACGTCGCCAAACACAACGTCACGCGCTTTCCCTTCGAGATCGCGCGGCTGGCGCAGGACATCGCCGGCGGCCTCGTCGTCACCATGCCGTCGGAGAAGGACCTGCAGAACAACGAGATCGGCCCGCTGATCCGCAAGTTCCTGCAAGGCAAAAGCGGCGTCGACACTGTCGACCGCATGCGCGTGCTGCGGCTGATCGAGAACATGACCATCGGCCGCAACGCCGTCGGCTATCTCACCGAGAGCCTGCACGGCGCGGGCTCGCCGCAGGCGCAGCGCATCCAGATCGCGCGGGGCATGGGCGTCGAGGACAAGAAGGCGCGGGCGCGCAAGCTCGCCGGCGTCGAGACGCGCGGGCGCGCCGGCGGCTAGCGCCGCCCTCAGCCGTGCTGGAGAAACTCGTCGAGCGTCTGCGCGGACGGCAGTGCAAGGCCCGACTGAGGGATGCGGCTTGCGACCGGCATGCCGAGCGCCTTCAGCTTGATCGCCATCTCGACCGCCTTGACCAGCACCGTCACGCCGTTGACGATCGGCGCGCCGTCGATATTCGCGTCCGCGTCCTGGCCGAACAGCATCATCGTGATGCCGCCGGTCGGCACGACGACGTCGGCGCCGTCGTCGATCAGGCGCCGCGCCTCGCGATCGAAGCTCGCGCGCAGCTCCGCCTTTTTCGCCGGCGCGGCGAAGGCGTCCATGTACTCGCCGATGCTGGCGTTCATCGCGCGTACGCCGGCAACACGCTGTTGCAGGCCGTAACGGTAGACCTGGTCGTTGTGGATCGGGATGAAGGCGGGATGAATCGCGATCAGGCCGAGCTTGCGGCCGAGGGTGCAGGCGTGCAGCAGCGTCGTCTCGCCGAGGCCGAGCACCGGGATGTTGACAGACGCGCGCGCGTCGTAAAGGCCGACATCCTGGAAGTGGTTCATGTAGAACGCGGCGTAGCCCTCGCGCTCGGCGGTGATGGCGCCGCGCACGACCGCGCGCGCGACGCGCGCTTCCGACAGCGCGTGAACCGTCGTCACCGACGGCGTCATGGTCTTGAACTCGATCTCGAAGCCCGGCTCCGTGCAGGCCTTCACGTGCGGCAGCAGCTTCGCAAGGTAGTTGCGGTGACCGACCTGATCGGTGGCGCCCTGCGCCCAGATGCGGTGCGTCTTGCTCACGTCCAATGAATGCTCCGGATTATTTCAGCCGCTTGGCGGCATCGTCGAGAAGGCTCAGGTCGGCATATTTGTTGACGTCGGTATCGGCGCTGGTCAGGCCGAGTTCCTTCACCAGCGCGACGTTGCGCTGAAGCGCGACGAGGTCCGGACGCATGCCCGGCGCGTGATGGTAGTCCTTGTTGGTGAAGACCCAGCCGAGGCGCTCGGGCGGCTGCCTGGTCACGCGCGAGGAGATCGCGATTACCTCGGCGTGGTTCGCCGGGTCGAGGAACCAGTTGGTGATGCGCAGCGTGTCTTCCATGAAGTCGATCATCGCTTCGCGGTGCTTGTCGATGAAGGATTTCCGGGCGCACCAGAACAGGATCTGCGTCACGCCCATGACGTCGCGATTGTAGAACAGCGGCTTGGCAATGCGGCGCAGCTCCGGATCGAACGAGAACGGAACGACCAGCGGCACCAGATCGGCCTTCTTGTCGGCGAGGATGGCGCGCATGGTCGGCAGCGGCGCCTCGATCTGCACATAGTCGCGGTTCGGCTCCAGCCCCTTGGTGCGCAGCATCTTGCGCATGGCGATGTCGACCGCCGAGCCGCCGGCGTTGATCGCCATCACGCGGCCCTTCATGTCCTCGACGCGCTGCACCGGCCCGTCCTTGAGCACCATGTATTCCTGCGAGTAATAGCCCGGCACGCCGTCCTGCAACTCATCGGCGATGACGCGGAGGTCGGAAAGCCCGGCGTTGTGGATGGCGATCGGCAGCGTCGTGTAGGCGAGGTCGGCGACTTCGAGCTCGTTGTTGGCGAGCGCGGTAATCATCTGCGGCGTGCCGGCGTAGCGGACCGGCTCGAGGACGTAGCTCTGCCCCATGTGGCGAGCGAGGTCCTTCTTCTCCATGAGCAGCGACGCCCAGTTCGACAAAGGCGCGATCCAGGAGACGCGGATCCTGACCGGCTCGGCCCGCGACGCGCCCTGCGCCAGGAGCAGAATGGCCACAACAAGTGCAATCGAGCGAGTTCGCGCCAGCAGCATATGTCCCTCCCCGCGTACGGGTCCCGTGCCGGGACGTGACGATAGCGGGTCTTGCGGATGGCGCAACCGCGCCCGTTCCGGCGGCGGGGCGATCGGGCGGCGCGGGGGGTCCTAAGCGCGCCGCATCACGCGGCGCGCGCCCTGGCGATGCCGATCAGCGAGAAGTCGCGCACTGGATAATAGGACGCGAACTGCTCGATGCGGCGCCGTTGCGCGGCGCTGAGGGTCTGGCCGCGCCCCGTGACGGCGACGTTGCGCCGCGTCGGCCTGTGCGCGGCGGTGGCGAGCGCGGCGTCGATCGCCGCGTCGCTTGCGCCGATCTCAAACGTCTCGGTGATGCGTCTGACCGTCGCGTGCGGATCGGCGAGCATGTCCTCGTAGCGGACCCACAGGCCCTCTTTGCAGCCCTGCCAGCCAATAAAGAAATTGAAATACCACGGCGCGCACATGTCGACGACGAAATCGAGCCGCGCCTCCTGCGAGAAGCCGTAATAGGCGTCCGGCACGTGCGCGAGCGGACCGATGCGCGTCGCGGGGTCGTGGGTGCCGCGGTCGATGTGATCCTTCAGGCTGACGACGCAGTCGAAGATATTGCGCACGAGGACCACCGGCCGGAGCGAGAACGCGCGCAGGCAATGCTCGGTCGCCAGCGAATAGCGGCAATGGTGCTGCGCGACGTAGTCGAGGTGATGCGCCACCAGCAGGCGCTCGAACGCCAGCTCCTGCTCGCGGCGGTCATAGACAGGAACGAGATCGATCTTGGCGAAGCCCGGCAGCGTGCTCAGCACTTCGCTGAGCCAGGTCGAGCCGCTCTTCGGAAAGCAGGCGACGAGGATGTGATGGCTGTCGCAAGGCAGCGTATCGACCGCGAACGAGCGCAGCAGTGTGGTGGAGTCGAGAGTGAACGTCGGCAGCATGCAAACTGCTTCATCGTCATCGTCGTCGCGCCCGGTGGCGATCAGAATCGCACGCTTGAGTCGGGTCAACGGCCCTGCGACCAGCGGCCGCAGCGCATCAAGCCCCAGCGGCCGGACAAGTGACGCTTATGCTCGATCGCGTACATGACCGACGCGGCGCGCTCGACGATGAAGAAGGCGATCGCACGAGCGTGAGCGGCATCGCGCCGGCGGGTCAGAAGCCCTTGAGCAGCCGCTCGATGTAGTCGAGCTCGAGCTGCGGCCGGTTGGTTTCACCATACCTCCGGCGCAATTCCTCGAGGATTCGGCGGGCGCGCTGGGCGTCGATCTCGCCTGGCACCTTCACCGTCGGGTCGTTGTCGTAGCCGTGGCCGCGCAGAGGCCGGCCGAGCGGATCGGTGTCGGAATTGGCGCGCTGACGGCCGTTCGGGCTCGGCTGGCCGTTCGGGCCGGGACCCATCTGGCCCTGTTGCTGCTGCATCTGCTGCGCCAGACCCTGCGCGCCCTTGCGCATGGCCTCGAGCGCGCGGCCCTGGCTGCCGACGGCGTTGTCGGCGTCGCCGTCGCCGAGCTGGCCTTCGGCGTCGCCCATCGCCTCGCCGGCCTCGCCGAGCTGGTCCATCTCGCCGCCGCCCTGGTCGCCCTGCTGGCCTTGCTGCCCGCGCTGGCCTTTCTGGCCCTTCTGCCCCTGCTGCTGACGGCCCTGCTGCTGGCCCATGCCGCGCTTCTTCAGCTGTTCGAGCAGCTTGTTCATGCGGTCCTTGAGCGCCTGCTGGTCCTGCTGCAAATCGCCCATCTTCGGCTTGCGGCCGTTGAGCTGGCGGTCGCGCCGCGAATCCTGGCCTTCCTTGTAGGTGCGGTCGCGCAACTGCTGCTGCTTGCGGATCATGTCGCCGAGTTCGTCGAGCGCCTGGTTCATCTCGTCGTCGCCCTGGTCGGGCTGGGCGCCGGGACGCGCCATCTGCAAATTCTCGAGCATCGACTGGAGCTGATTGAGGAGCTGCTGCGCCGCCTCGCGGTTGCCCGAGCGCGCGAGATTCTCCAGCCGGTCGAGCATGCTGTTCAGGTCCCGCTGCGTCAGCGTGCGCGTGTTGCGGTCGAGGGGCCGCGCGAGCTGCTGCGGGTTCTTGCGCAACTCCTCGGCCAGCGCCTGCATGAACTTGTCCATGGCGGCGCGCAGATCCTGCATCAGCTTCTGCAGTTCCTCGTCGGAGGCGCCGCGCTCGAGCGCCTGTCGCAATGCCTCCTGCGCCTGCCGCAGCGCCTGCTCGGCCTGGCTGACATTGCCGTCCTCGATCTGCAGCGCCATCTCCCACAGCCGGCCGACCACGGCGCGCAGCTGGTCGTCGGTCTTGGCGCCTTCGAGATCGAAATAGATCGAGCGCAGGCCGAGATAGACGCCCGCCTCCGGCGTGAACTTCTCCGGCGCCAAAGTCAGCGCCTCGAGCGCGGTGAGCACGATCGGCCTGGCGCCGGCATCGAGCGCGAGATTACGCCGCTGCTCGATCAGCGCGCGGGCGAGCGGCTTGACGAAGATACGCTGCGGCAGCGTGACGTCGCGCGGCTCGCTCTCGCCGACATTGCCGGCCTCGTCCTTGGCGGTGAGCGTGATCGTCACCTCGGCGCCGGCCCAGGGATGATCGGACAGGTCGCGCGTCGTCTGCGCCGCGCCGGAGCGCGTGCGCATCTGCGGCAGCGTCAGCGGGAAGTCCGGCGGGCCATAGAGCGGGTGCTTGCCGGCGGCATCGGCGTCCCTGAGCGCCAGCACCGCCTTGCCTTCGATGACGCCGTAGTCGTCGTCCATCTTGTATTCGAGCTTGAGCGCGCCGCGCGCCTGCCGCTCGGGCTCTTTGACGAAGGCGATCGCCGGCACGCGGTCGGGGATCGCCTTGAAGGTCCACGAATGCTCGCCGCCGAGCACGCCGTGCACGGAGGCGGTGCCGTCGCTATTGATGACGAGGCGATGCTCCTCGGTGCCGCCGGGCAGCGGCGTCTTGTCGGTGTCCTTCGCCTCTTCGAGGCCGCCTTTGCGCGCGACCTCGAGATGCACGTTGCCGGTCGCGCGCACGACGAGCTGGCTGCCGGCCGGCACCGATATCGGCGCGCTCGCGGCGGCCGCGTCGCCGATCTGCTGGCCGGTGAGCATAACCGGCGGCCGGCCGGTATAGGCCGGCGGGTTGACCCAGGCGTCGATGCGGAAGTTCGCCGGCGCGACCACGCCATGCCAGTCGAAAGCCGCGGCGACGCGCTTCCAACGCTCGCCGCCGGCGGCGATGAAGGTGGTGACGGCGAGGATCAGGATCAGCGCGCGCAGCGCGATCGGGTCGCGCAGCGACAGCCGCGGCGACGGCCAGCCGGCCTTGAGCTTCTTGGCCGCCAGGAGCGCGCGCTCGACATGCGCCTGCCACAGCGCCTGCGACACCGGATCGTGGCCGTTGGCGGCGATCTCGTCGGTGACCGCGGTCGCCGGGCGGTGCTTCTCGCCGCTCACCCGGTCGAGCCGCCGCAGCGCCTCGGCGTCGCGCGGCACGCGCACGCGGAAGAGCGGGATCGCCGCCGCCGCGGTCAGGAGCAGGAAGAAGACGAGGCCCGCGGCGCGGCCGAGCGGCGGCAGCACCATCCACAGCCCCGCCCAGGACAATGTGAGGAACAGCCCGACCGCGGTCGCCAGTGTCGCCAGCGCCGGCCAGAGCCGCTCCCACAACAGGCTGCTACGGGCGCGTTCGATCGCGCGCGCCAGATGACGGCGGGTCGAAGCCTCGCGGTCGCGGGGATGGTCTTCGAAGCTATCCAATCACAGGGCTCCGTCGCCCGGCCTCTGGGATTCTGTCAACACGCTAGCACGCAAGTCTTTCCGCAGCCACGCGCGCTGTCCCCAGCCCGAACGGGGCCGGAAGCCGTCATGACCGCAGGCCATTAGGTCGGATTGATGGCGCAGGAACCTGGGGTTAGAGCCAGGGCGGCAGGCGGTCGAGCGCGATCAGCGCCTCGGCCTCGACGCGGGGCCGCACCAGCGCCCATTCGGCGCCGTTGACCAGCACTTCCGGCACCAGCGGCCGCGTGTTGTACGTCCCGGCCTGCACCGCGCCGTAGGCCCCGGCCGACATCACGGCCATGAGCGCGCCGGACGCGGGCTCGGCGAGTTCACGATCTTTTGCGAGGAAATCACCGCTCTCGCACACCGGGCCGACCACGTCGGCGCGGATGCGCTTGGCCTGCGCCCGCTCATCCACCGGCAGGATCGCGTGATACGCCTCGTACAAAGTCGGCCGGATCAGGTCGTTCATGCCGGCGTCGACGACGACAAAGTTCTTCGCGTCGCCGTGCTTCACGAACAGGACGCGCGTCACGAGGACGCCGGCGTTGCCGACGATCAACCGCCCCGGCTCGAAGATCAGACGGCAGTTCAAATCGCGCGTCGCGCGCTTGACCACCTTGGCGTATTCGTCGGGCAACGGCGGCGGCTCGTTGTCGTCACGATAGGGAATCCCCAAGCCGCCGCCGAGATCGACGTGGCCGATCGTGTGGCCGTCGACGCGCAGTTGCCGCACGAAGTCGGCGAGCAGCGCGAAGGCGTTGCCGAACGGATCGAGATCGGTGATCTGGCTGCCGATGTGCATGTCGACGCCGGCGATGGCGATGCCCGGCAGCTTCGCCGCCTGCGCATAGACTTCACGCGCGCGGCTCAACGGAATGCCGAACTTGTTCTCGGCCTTGCCGGTGGCGATCTTGTGGTGCGTCCTGGCGTCGATGTCGGGATTGACGCGCACCGAGACGTGCGCGCGCCGGCCCTTGGCCGCGGCGATCTCGGACAGCAGCGCCAGCTCGGGCTCGGACTCGACGTTGATGCAGAGGATGCCCTCGTCGACCGCGAGCGCGAGCTCGGCCGCCGTCTTGCCGACGCCGGAGAACATGATCTTGCCGGACGGGATGCCGGCGACGCGCGCGCGCTTCAATTCGCCGCCGGAGACGACGTCGGCGCCGGCGCCCAGCTTCGCCAAAGTGCGCAGCACGGCCTGATTGGAATTCGCCTTCATCGCGTAGCAGACGAGCGCGTCGACGTCGGCGAAGGCGCCGGCGAAGACCTTGTAATGCCGCGTCAGGGTCGCCGTCGAATAGCAATAGAACGGCGTGCCGACCGCAGCCGCGAGCGCGTCGAGGCTGACCGCCTCGGCGTGGAGAACGCCGTCGCGATAGGCAAAGTGATGCATCGGCGTCCGGTCTAGTTGAGCAGGGGATCGAGCACGAAGGGGCGGCGCGGGCCTTTCGACGCCACCGGCTTGCCGTCGGGCCCGATGCCCGGCTCGTCGGGCGAGACTTTGCCGGCGCTGCCGATCGGCGACATGATCGGCGCGACAAGCCCGGTCCGCGGCGGCGGCTCGTTCTCATCCACCACCGCGGCGCCGGGTGGCGGATCGAGCGGGCCCTTGCGGCCACAGCCGGCAAGCGCCAGGCACGCGATCAGCGCGCCGGCGGCGGCCATGCGGAGCATCGGACGGTCGAGAAAACGGCTCAAGAAACAGTCTCCCCCAAAGGGCGCGGCCACCATAGCAAAGCCGGTAAAAGAGGCGAAGTCAGGATTTGCCTTTTTCGAGCTTGCGCAGCCATTTATTGGCTTGCGCCCGCACGTTTTTCGGCGCGGTGCCGCCGTAGCTGACGCGGCTTTTCACCGAATTGGTCACCGACAGGACGGTGAAGACGTCATCCGTGATTCGCGGCTCGGCCGCCTGCATGTCGGCGAGCGGCAGCCGATGCAGCGGCACGCCCTTCTCGGCGGCCAGCGCGACGATGCGGCCGGTGACATGATGGGCATCGCGGAACGGGATCTTGAGCGTACGCACCAGCCAGTCGGCGAGATCGGTGGCGGTGGCGTAGCCCTCGCCCGCCGCCTTCTTCATCTTCGCCACGTCCGGCTCGAGGTCGCCGACCATTCCGGCGATCGCCGCGATCGACAGCGAGAGCGCGGACAGCGCGTCCATCGCACCCTCCTTGTCCTCCTGCATGTCCTTGGCATAGGCGAGCGGCAGGCCCTTCATCACGATCAGAATGGCCGTGAGCGCGCCGACGACGCGGCCGGTCTTGGCGCGTACCAGCTCGGCCGCGTCCGGATTGCGCTTCTGCGGCATGATCGAGGAGCCGGTGGTGAACTTGTCGGAGAGCTTCACCAGGCCGACCAAGGGCGAGGTCCAGATCACGATCTCCTCGGCCAGCCGCGACAGGTGCACGGATGCGATGGCCGTGGCGGCCAAGGTCTCCATGACGAAGTCGCGATCGGACACGGCGTCGAGCGAATTGGCCGCCGGCCGGTCGAAACCGAGCGCCTTCGCCGTCATGTCCCGGTCGAGCGGGAACGACGTGCCGGCCAGCGCGGCCGCGCCGAGCGGCGACTCATTCAAACGCTTGCGCGCATCGGCGAAGCGGCCGCGGTCGCGCGCCACCATCTCGACGTAAGCAAGCAGGTGATGGCCGAAGGTCACCGGCTGTGCCGTCTGCAAATGTGTAAATCCCGGCATGACGGTCGCGGCATGCGCCAGCGCCTTTTCCGCGAGTGTCTTCTGCAGGATGGCGAGGCTGGTGTCGATGGTGTCGATGGTGTCGCGCACCCACAGCCTGAAGTCGGTGGCGACCTGGTCGTTGCGCGAGCGCGCCGTGTGCAGGCGTCCGGCAGCGGCGCCGATCAGATGCTTCAGCCGGCTCTCGACGTTCATGTGGATGTCTTCGAGCGCCCGCTGGAACGAGAACTTGCCGGCCTCGATCTCTGACAGGATCGTGTCTAGACCGTGAGCGATCGACTTCGCATCCTCCGCCGCAATGATGCCTTGCTTGGCCAGCATCTCGGCATGGGCCTTGGACGCCATGATGTCCTGGCGGTAAAGATGCCGGTCGAAGTCGATGGAGGCGTTGATCTCCTCCATGACGGCGTCGGGCCCCGAGGCGAACCGCCCGCCCCACATCTTGTTGCTCATGACTTAAGGTCCCGAGGTTCTTGCCATCATGTCCGAGCCGGCCCGCCCGAAGTCCAGTTCTGCCGTCAAACGGCTCGTCATGGTCCTGGCCGGCGGCCTGGCCGGGGTGGTCGTCGGGCTGGCGGGGGTATACGGGATCACGGCCCTTTCGCGCAACGCAGGGGGTGACAAGGCTTGCCTGCCGGCCGTTAACCTCGCCGCCAAGGTCGCCCCCTTCGCCCGGGGCGAGGTGGCCGCGGTCAACGTCGCCAAGAGTCCGCTCAAGGTGCCGGACCTGGCCTTCCAGGACGCCTCCGGCAAGCGGATCGACCTCGCCGCGTTCAAGGGCCGCACGGTGCTGGTCAACCTGTGGGCGACCTGGTGCGTGCCCTGCCGCAAGGAGATGCCGACTCTGGACGCGCTAGAGCAGAAGCTCGGCGGTCCGGACTTCCAGGTGGTGGCAGTCAACATCGACACCCGCGATCCCGACAAGCCGAAGGCCTTCCTGAAGGACATCGGCGTGCACAACCTCGCTTATTACGCCGACCCGAGCGCCAAGAGCTTCCAGGACCTCAAAGCCGTCGGCCGCGCCTTCGGCATGCCGACGACACTGCTCATCGATCCGAACGGCTGCGAGATCGGCACCATCGCAGGCCCCGCCGAATGGGCGAGCGACGACGCGGTCAAGCTGATCAAGGCGGCGCTGGGGAAGGGCTGAGGGGTCCGCCTACGCATTCCGTAGGGTGCGCAAAGCGAAGCGTGCGCACCTCGGGGCATTTCCGTTGGTGGGCACGGCGCAAAAGCGCGCCTTTGCCCACCCTACAACCAATTCGTTGTTTCGATTGTCAAACAGCCATGCGCCATCGCCCGCATTCTTTGGCCGGCGCCGGGTACGCCGCAGTCCGAAGTGCAATTCTGCGCTCCCACCGAGGGGAGCGGAGCGCCGAAAGACGCGGGGGCGTGCGAGACCCCCGATGGACAGCTGGCGAAGCTGCCCGGTGGGACGCTTTGCGAAGGCGTCCCCTCGTTCCGGTGAAGGAACGAGGCGCCTTCCGGCGCTCCACTGCGGCGTTCTTGCGATGTGCGGGCCGCGCTTCCGGTACGTGAACCAGCCACGCCCGTCAGCCAGCTCCT
>DATNBL010000043.1:0-40223 GCA_035571935.1 Pseudolabrys sp. | reverse complement strand
CACCGCATCATCCTGCTGTCGGAAGGGCGGCTGGTGAACCTCGGCAACGCCATGGGCCATCCGAGCTTCGTGATGTCGGCGTCATTCACCAACCAGACGCTGGCGCAGATCGAGCTCTACGCCAACAACAAGGACGGCAAGTACAAGAAGGAAGTCTACGTGCTGCCGAAGACGCTCGACGAAAAGGTGGCGCGGCTGCACCTCGCCAAGATCGGCGTGAAGCTGACCGAGCTGCGCAAGGACCAGGCTGATTACATCGGCGTGTCGCAGGCCGGCCCGTTCAAGAGCGATCATTACCGGTATTGAGCGGCTGTTACGCAAAAAAAGCGCGAACGGGACGGCCGGCCACTGCGCCGGCCGTTTCGTTTTAGCTCACCGCCCCGGCGGAATGAGCGTGATCGTGTAGCTCTGCGGCTGGCCGAGCTTGCGCCAGAAGCCGCGCACGATGGTGCTCTCGACCACGCGGCTGCGCGGATTCCTGGCGGCCTCCGCGGCCGCGTTCTGCTTGCAGGCGCCATTTCCGGCGAAACACACCAACGCGAAACCGTCGCGCTTCAACTCCGCGGCCGGCGGCGCGGGCATGTTCGGCAGCGCACGCGGGCGGTCGGCGCTCCAGGTGACGACGGCGTCGGCGAGCGCCGCGTCGCCGCCGACAAAGCGCAGCGGCTCCGGCGTCACGTTGCGCCAGTCGCGGTCGACCTCCCGCGCCAGCAGGCGGCCTTGCGTCTCCGCCGGCTGGCCCTTGTCGCGCGTGAACCAGGCGATCGCCGGCGAGACGAGCAGCATGACGAGCGGCACCGCGACCGCCAGGCCCAGTAGCCGCTCGGTGTCGATGGCGCGAATGCTCACCGCCTGCGGCGACAACAGAACGACCGGCAGCAGCGTCCAGGCCGACATCGACCAGAGTGATGTGATCTCGGTCTGGCCGGCGATGGCGCCCACGACCGGCAGCAGCAGCGGCGCCCAGAACGCCGCCGCGGCGAGACGGCGGTCGTCATTCTGCGGCCAGGCGGCATCGGCGAAGGCGGCCGGCCTGCGCACCATCGCCGCAACGATGACGAGCGGCACGGCGACATAGCCGAGCGAGCCGGCGAGATAGCCGAGCGTGCTTTTGGCGGCGATGGCGAACGACTTCTCGCCGTGGATGGTGAGCGCGTAATCGAACGGCGCGAAGTGGTTGACGGCGAGCCATTTGAGATGCGGCGCAAGCACCGCGAGCCCGACCGCGACGGTGATCCACGGCGCCGCCGAGCGGAAATACTGCCCGCGGCGGCGATCGGCCAGCGCGGCGGCGACGAGCCCGGCGATCAGGAACACCGACCAGTATTTGCCGTACATCGCCAGCGCCGCGCCGGCGCCGGCCAGCGCGGCATATCCGGCGTCGCGCGTGCGATACGAGCGCAGGAACCACAGCGCCGTCACCGCCCACACGGGCATCAGCACCGTGTTGACGTTGTATTTGAGCGCATGGAAATTGAAGAACGGGATCAGCGTCATGAGCGCGAGGCCGGCGACGCGTTTCTCCGCGTCGAGGTAATCGGCCATCAGCCGCCAGGCGATCCACAGCGCGGCGACGGGCATCAGCATCGCCAGCGCGTAGTAGGACCACTCCGCCATCGGCAAGACGGCGAACCAGCCGGCGGCGAGCCAGGCGGCGAGCGGCGGATGCTTCAGGTAGCCCAGCGCCAGGTCGCGCGACCAGACGACGATCTCGGTCATGTCCGGGTGCAGGCCCTGCGGCGCCTTGGCCATGCTGGCGTAGGCGGTCCAGACCGCCCAGTAGACGGCGAGCAGGACGATGACCGTGCGCTCGCTGCGCGCCGGATCGATCAGCGCGGCGCGCAGGCGGGCGAGACGGGTGGCAAGGCCGGTCATGGCAGGGCTTGTGGCACGGAGGAACCGGAGTCGTCCACGCGGTCTGGCGCTTGGCGTTCATAGATGTGCCCTCTCCCCCTGTGGGAGAGGGCGGCCGCAGCGTTTGACCCACAAAGGATGGGTGAGGGGGTAGGCCGGCCCCCTCACCCGCCGGAATTTGTAGCGAGTCTCTCAATGCCCTCTCCCACGAGAGGAGAGGGCGCAGCAACTGACGTCGCGCCTGCGGAAGCTACGAAACTCGGCGCAGGACGACACCTCCACGCTGCTTGTTTACCCCCTGCGCGGGTGTTATCTCGCCGCCATGACGTCCGTTCCCATCGACAACATCCGCAACTTCTCCATCGTCGCGCACATCGACCATGGCAAATCGACGCTCGCCGACCGGCTGATCCAGCTCACCGGCGGGCTCGACGCGCGCGAGATGGCGGGCCGCGAGCAGGTGCTCGATTCGATGGACATCGAGCGCGAGCGCGGCATCACCATCAAGGCGCAGACCGTGCGCCTGAACTACCACGCCAAGGACGGCAAGGATTACATCCTCAACCTGATCGACACGCCCGGCCACGTCGACTTCGCCTACGAGGTCAACCGCTCGCTCGCCGCCGTCGAGGGCTCGCTGCTCGTCGTCGACGCCTCGCAGGGCGTCGAGGCGCAGACACTCGCCAACGTCTACCAGGCGATCGACAACAATCACGAGATCGTCCCCGTCCTCAACAAGATCGACCTGCCCGCGGCCGAGCCGGAGAAGGTGAAGCAGCAGATCGAGGACGTGATCGGGCTCGACGCCTCGAACGCCATCGGCATCTCGGCCAAGACCGGCCTGAACATCGACCAGGTGCTCGAGGCGATCGTCACGCGCCTCCCCGCCCCGAAGGGCGACCGCGACGCACCGCTGAAGGCGCTGCTGGTCGATAGCTGGTACGACGTCTATCTCGGCGTCGTCGTGCTGGTGCGCATCGTCGACGGCGTGCTCAAGAAAGACCAGCGCATCCGCATGATGGGCACCGACGCCGCCTATGACGTCGACCGCACCGGCGTGTACACGCCGAAGCTGGTGATGGTCGACGAGCTCGGCCCCGGCGAGATCGGCATGCTCACCGCCTCGATCAAGGAAGTGGCGGACACGCGCGTCGGCGACACCATCACCGACGACAGGAAGCCGATCGACAAGCCGCTGCCCGGCTTTCGTCCGGCGATCCCGGTGGTGTTCTGCGGCCTGTTCCCGGTCGACGCCGCGCAGTTCGAAGACCTGCGCGCGGCGATGGGCAAACTGCGTCTCAACGACGCAAGCTTCTCCTACGAGATGGAGACGAGCGCCGCGCTCGGCTTCGGCTTCCGCTGCGGCTTCCTCGGCCTGCTGCATCTTGAGATCATCCAGGAGCGGCTGTCGCGCGAGTTCAACCTCGATCTGATCGCGACCGCGCCGTCCGTCATCTACAAAATCAAGAAGACCGACGGCGAGGAACTGGAGATCCACAATCCGGTCGACATGCCGGACCCGAACCATATCGAGGAAATGCAGGAGCCGTGGATCGAGGCGACGATCCTGACGCCGGACGAATATCTCGGCGCGGTGCTCAAGCTCTGCCAGGACCGCCGCGGCGCGCAGAAGGAGCTGACCTACGTCGGCAACCGCGCGATGGTGAAGTACGACCTGCCGCTCAACGAGGTGGTGTTCGACTTCTACGACCGGCTCAAGTCCGTGTCGCGCGGCTACGCCTCGTTCGACTATCACCTGACCGACTACAAGCCGGCCGACCTCGTCAAATTGCAGATGCTGGTCAACGGCGAGCCGGTCGACGCGCTCGCGATGCTCGTGCACCGCACGCGCGCCGAGACGCGCGGCCGCGCCATGGCGGAAAAATTAAAGGAGCTGATCCCGCCGCATATGTTCCAGGTGCCGATCCAGGCCGCCATCGGCGGCAAGGTGATCGCGCGCGAGACCGTGCGCGCCTTCCGCAAGGACGTGACCGCGAAGTGCTACGGCGGCGACGCCACGCGCAAGCGGAAACTTCTGGAGAAGCAGAAGGAAGGCAAGAAGAAGATGCGCCAGTACGGGAAGGTGGACATCCCGCAGGAAGCGTTTATTGCCGCGCTGAAGGTGGATGTGTAAATTTTTCGCCCCTCAGGAGGATATGGCTATCATTGCCATCCAGAAACCCAGCAGCTTTTGCGCCTTCAGCGGCTAGGCTGAACAGTTTTCCAGCGCCCGCCGACCTTCTGGAAGTTTCTTGATATTCTCAACTCTTGGCGAAAACCGAAAATCGCGTTGACGCGCCCGATCATATCTTCAAGATCATCGCAACGCTTAATCACCGCTTTCAAATCCTCTACGGTGTTTACAGGACTGACGTACCTAAAGCCGTCCTTCGATACATTCCCCTTGTGCATAAATACTTTTTCAAACTCCGTTTCATTAATATCGTAATACCAGCCGATACGCCACGTCCCGTGCAGCATCTTATTTCGTTCACTACAAAGGTCGCAATATTCTGTCGAAATTTGCTGCAGGACCCCCTTATATGCGATCTGCTCCTCCGGAGGGACTTGGGATTCCGGGTCCGTTACAACCGTGGTAATAATCGCGCGAAAGATGCTGAACAATGCGTCGGCCGACATCGCTTGATGGTGAAACACGATGTTCATGAGCTGCTGATGTTTCGGGAAGAATGATGTGTTCATAATGCATCCAATCCGAACCGTGCTGACCATTAGCTCGAACGCCTGCACGAAGCGGCCCAACCATTCGAATTGCTCTTTCGTCGCGCCCTCTCGGCGTTGGAGATTTCGCTGATATTCAGTCTCCTTTGCAACATCTTCTGGCGTCATTGTCTCATCGTCATCAATTGTGATTCCGGCCTCCCTTAATTCGGCTTCTGTTGCGCATTCGAGAAAATTCGATGGGTATTGAAGGTCATTCGCTAGAAACCCTCTCCCGGGATAGACGCGCCCTGCCGTTGAATGGCGAAACGCTTTTCCTTTTATGTCGACCATATTGTGCTCATTTTTCCTTAGAGCCCGCGGGGCGGATTAGCGAAGCGTAATGCGCCATTCTGGGCAACACGCAGTGGGTTAGGCCTTCGGCTAACCCGCCCTACGGCGCCGCTCCTGAATATATAGCCGGCCGAGGCCCAGAATCACCGCGATTGCCGCAGACATTCGCCTCCAATCTGCTATACCCCGCCCCTCGTTTTTTCCTTCCGTACCCCCGCAATGATCCGCCTCGACTCCATCTCCAAGCAAAACGGCCACCAACTCCTGTTCATCGAGGCCTCCGCCGCCCTCAACAGGGGCGAGAAGGTCGGCCTCGTCGGCCCGAACGGCGCCGGCAAGACGACCTTGTTCCGCATGATCACCGGCCAGGACGCGCCCGACGAGGGCCAGGTGTCGGTCGATCGCGGCGTGACCATCGGCTATTTCAGCCAGGACGTCGGCGAGATGGCGGGGCGCTCCGCCGTCGCCGAGGTGATGGAAGGCGCCGGCCCGGTGAGCGAGGTCGCCGCCGAAATGCGCGAACTCGAAGCCGCGATGGCCGATCCGGAGCGCGCCGGCGAGATGGACGCGATCATCGAGCGCTACGGCGAGGTGCAACACCGCTTCCAGGAACTCGACGGCTATGCGCTGGAGGCGCGCGCGCGCGAAGTGCTCGCCGGGCTTTCGTTCAGCCCGGAGATGATGGACGGCGATGTCGGAGCCTTGTCGGGCGGCTGGAAGATGCGCGTCGCGCTCGCGCGCATCCTCTTGATGCGGCCCGACGCCATGCTGCTCGACGAGCCGTCGAACCATCTCGACCTCGAAAGCCTGATCTGGCTCGAGCAGTTCCTCAAGGGCTACGAGGGCCTGCTGCTGATGACCTCGCACGACCGCGAGTTCATGAACCGCGTCGTCGGCAAGATCGTCGAGATCGACGGCGGCGCGCTCACCACCTATTCCGGCGGCTACGAATTCTACGAGCAGCAGCGCGCGCTCAGCGAGAAGCAGCAGCAGGCGCAGTTCGAGCGGCAGCAGGCGATGCTGGCCAAGGAGATCAGGTTCATCGAGCGCTTCAAGGCGCGCGCATCGCATGCCGCGCAGGTGCAGAGCCGGGTGAAGAAGCTCGACAAGATCGAGCGCGTCGAGCCGCCGAAACGCCGCCAGACGGTGGCGTTCGACTTCCCCACAGCGCCGCGCTCCGGCGATGACGTCGCGATCCTTAAGGACGTGCAGAAAGGCTATGGCAGCCGCAGCATCTATGACGGCCTCGATTTCACCGTGCGGCGCAAGGAGCGCTGGTGCGTCATGGGCGTCAATGGCGCCGGCAAGTCGACGCTTCTGAAGCTGGTGGCGGGCGCGACCGCGCCGGACGACGGCACCGTGGCGCTAGGCGCCAGCGTGACGATGGGCTACTTCGCGCAGCACGCGATGGACCTGCTCGACGGCGAGCGCACGGTGTTCCAGACGCTGGAGGACGCGTTCCCGCAGGCCGGCCAGGGCTCGCTGCGCACGCTCGCCGGCTGCTTCGGGTTCTCCGGCGACGACGTCGAGAAGCGGTGCCGCGTGCTCTCCGGCGGCGAGAAGGCGCGGCTCGTCATGGCGCTGATGCTGTACGATCCGCCGAACTTCCTGGTGCTGGACGAGCCGACCAACCACCTCGACATGGCGACGAAGGAGATGCTGATCGGCGCGCTCGCCGATTACGAGGGCACGATGCTGTTCGTCTCGCACGACCGGCATTTCCTCGCCGCGCTGTCGAACCGCGTGCTCGAACTGACGCCCGAGGGCGTGCACCAGTACGGCGGCGGCTACACCGAATATGTCGCGCGCACCGGTCACGAGGCGCCGGGGCTACACAGCTGACGCGGGCGGAGGCGCGCGCAATCGCCCGCGCGCGGGCCTCCGTCGGTCGGCCGCCTAAGCCGCCTCTTTCGCCCGGTCGTGCGGGTGCTGCGCGCGGAAGCCGATCGACAGCCGGTTCCAGGCGTTGATCATGGCGATGGCGAGCGACAGCGCGACCAGCTCATCCTCGGAGAACTGCTTGCTCACCTCGGCGTAGACGTCGTCGGGCGCGCGCGTCTCGGCGACCTTCGTGAGCGACTCGGTCCAGGCGAGCGCCGCGCGCTCGCGGTCGGTGAACATCGCCGACTCGTGCCAGGCGTCAAGCAGCAGCAGCCGGTCGTCGCTTTCGCCGTGCTTGCGCGCCTCCTCGCTGTGCATGTGCAGGCAGAAGGCGCAGCCGTTGATCTGCGAGGCGCGCATCTTCACCAGCGCCAGGAGCCGCGGGTCGAGCGCGGTATTCAGCCAGCCCTCGGCGGCGTAGAGCCCTTCGAGGGCCTTGTTCTTGCGGACAAGCCAGTTCAGCCGTTGTTTCATCGTGATCCTCCATCCTGTGGGTGCCTTGGCACCCGTCCAAGACTAGACGAACCGAACGCCGCGGGCGTGACCGAACTTGCTGTTTTTTCTCGCCGCAGGCGGTGCGGCTAGACCGCCGGCGTCCTGCCGTCGAGGATCGCCGCGAGCACAGGCCGGTCGATATTACCGCCGGAGAGAATGACGCCGGCGCGCTTGCCTTTCAGCCGCGCCTTCTCCTGCATCAGCGCCGCGAAGGCCGCCGCGCCCGCGCCCTCAGCCGTGTTGTGCGTGGCGGTGAAGATCAGGCGCACGGCCTCGGCGATCTCGTCCTCGGTGACGCTGACGATCCGCGCCGCGCCCTTGCGCACGATTTCGAACGGCGCGTCCTGCGGCTCGCGGCAGGCCATGCCGTCGGCGAAGGTGCGCGCGGTCGCGGTCGGCACCGGCTTGCCGGCCGCGAGCGACAGCGCGAAGGCCGGCGCGTTGGCGGCGACGACGCCGACGATTTCCGTCTTCAAGCCCATCAGGTCGCGCACCGTGATCAGGCCGCAGATGCCCGAGCCCATGCCGATCGGCACGTAGACCACGTCGAGATCGGAATGCGCCGTGAACAGTTCGCGCGCGTAGGTGGCGACGCCCTTGACCAGCTCGCGGTGGAACGACGGCACGAAGTGATAGCCGCGATTGTGCCTGATCTGCTCGGCGGCGACGCGGCTCTCGTCGAAATCCTTGCCGGCGGTGACGAGCTCGCCGCCGAAGGCCTCCATCGCCGCGTTCTTCTCGGCCGAATTGCCCTCGGGCACGACGATGACGCAGGGGATGCCGAGCCGCCGCGCGGCGATGGCGACCGACTGCCCGTGATTGCCGCGCGTCGCGGTGACGAGACCCTTCGGCAGCGCGCCGCCGCGGCGCAGGGATTCGCCGTAGACCAGCCCGCCGCGCGCCTTGAACGAACCGGTCGGCGTGTGGTTCTCGTGCTTGAGCACGACCTCGAGCCCGGCGTGGCGCGCAAGCAGCGGCCAGGCATAGGCCGGTGTCGGCGGCACCAAGGTGCGGACGATTGTCGCGGCGGCGTCGAGGTCGTCGAGGGTGAACAGCGGCATGCCGGTGTTTTACCGGCATGCGGTGTAATCGCAAGCCGGTCGGGCCGCCGCAGTCTTGTTTCGGGAAGGCGGACGAAGACGAAGACTTAAGGATTGACCGTCCACGGCACCAGGAATTCGACGCCGACCCTGTTGCCCTCGGCATTGCGGCGCACGACGCGGCAGCGGCGCGACACGGTCAGGGTGAAATCCTGAAGCTCTTCGCCGTTCTCGACCTCGATCAACGCCCCGGTCTGCGAGATGTCGTGGATCAGGCAGTGGTGCTCGACTCCCTTTTCGTCGGTGGTGAGCAGCGCCTTCACCTGAACGTCGTAGCGGCGGGAGCGGCGGCGCTCGCGGGCGGCGAGCACAGTCTGAAACCTTCCCATGTCAGTCTCCGGGTACGGTGGGTACGATACGACCGCATCCTCGGTTCAAATTGCGAGAAACCCGTTCCTCAATTCATTCGAAATTGTCTCAATCACGCCCGCGAATTGCTAGCGAAGCGGCGGCAATCGCGGTGTTGTCAATTCCGTGCCGGCCTTACCAGCGCGACCGCGGCGCGAAGATGTCGCGGAAGGTCGTGTCGTTGCCGCCGCGCCAAGCCGGCGCGGGACGGCGTATGGGCGCAGCCTCGTAGCGGAATTCCGCCGGCCCCGCGCCCGTGACGACGATGCGCGTGTCGCGCACGTGCCGCTGCACCAGCTCGAACAGGATTCTGGCGTTGGCGGGATGCAGGCGGATGCAGCCGTGCGAGGCGGGGCGGCCGAGCCGCGAAATTTCGTAGGAGCCGTGGATGGCGTAGCCGCCGGCGAAGAAGATCGAATACGGCATCGGCGACATGTCGTATTTGCGCGAGAACCATTGCCGCGCCAGCCGCTGCGGCCTGTACGCGCCGTTGGGCGTGCGATAGCCCCAGCGCGCCGTCGACACCGGCCAGACGTAGCGCGCGACGCCGTCGACCACGACATCGAGCCGCTGCGCGGTCTTGTCGACGGTGACGACGATGTCCGCATGCGCCGGCGCCAGCGCGGCGAAGAGCACGCAGGCAAACGCGATCGCGGCCAGGACACGCGGCATGAAGACCCTCCCCGCGCGCACAATGCCACCGCGAAGCGGGACTTTCGCCGATTTAGAGCAATTCGGTTAACGCCCGCGCGCTAGCGCACGATGCCGTATCTGCGGTCGATGCTGTGCAGCCAGGCTTCGCGCTCGCGCAGAACGCGGGCTTCGTCGCTGCCCCGCGACAGCGAGTAGCGCACAGGCTCCCGCGCCGGCGGCGGCGCCACCGTGACCGGATGCGTGCGCGCGCTCAGGTGCTCGCTGGCATGCGGCTGCGCGTCCAGCCGGTCGAGCGCCCTGGCGAAATGCGCCTCCGCCGCGCGCGGCGGCTCGGCCTCGACCATCGGCGCGCCGTGCGGCGCGGGCCGCAGATGCGGCAGCGGACCGTCGAGCACGACGATCTTCGTGTGGTTGAAACCGGCGCGCCGGACGAGGCCGAACAAGGTGCGCGCATGATCGGGCCGCAGGCGGACGCAGCCGTGCGAGGCCGCGCGGCCGAGATGATAGGCCTCCATCGTGCCGTGCACGGCGTAGCCGCGATGGAAGAACACCGACCACGGCATCGGCGAGTTCTCGTATTTGCGCGAGTACCAGTGGCGCTCGAGACGCTCGGGGTGGAATACGCCGGATGGCGTCGTGTAGCCGCGGCGGCCGGTCGACACCGGCCAGCGATAGGCCTCGGCGCCGTCGACGACGACGGCGAGACGCTGCTGCGATTTGCTGATGTTGACCACGACGTCTGCGCGCGCGGCGACCGAGCCAAGCATGGACGCAGCCGCGACAACTGCGAGAACACCCGCACGCATTGGACCACCCCCGAATTGCGGAGCCGGTTCCAAGCTTCTCCCGCCGGATGGAACTTGTAAAGTTTTAATTAACCATGAAAAGCGTTGATCCCACTTGCTTTTCGGCAAGGAGCCGCCGGTATCGGGGGACCAGCGCAGGCTAAACCATGCTGTGCATTTAACCTGACAGGCCGCCGGCCAAGCGGTAGTGATTCAAGTATGCGCATGCGTCTCATCGCCTTGTTCGGCGTGTCCGTGTTGATGGTCGCCGGCCTCCTCGGTGTCGCCGAGCGGGCGTCCATCGCGCAGTCGCCGCCGCAGGCAACGCAGGACGCCACGCCGCCCGCCGTGGCAACGCCCGCGCCCTCGCAACCCACGCCGCCCGCGCCGCCCGCGCCGGCCGCTTCACCCGCACCGGCGGTCCAGGCGCCTGCCCCCGTGGTGACGGCGCCTGCGGCCGAGACGCCCGCACCCGTTGTCACCGCTCCGCCGTCGCAAACGCCCGAGCCGGTCGTGACGGCGCCTGTTGCGCCTGCGCCCGCGCCGGTCGTGACCGCGCCGGCACCGCTGCCCGAGCCGAAGCCCGCGATCACTGAAGCCAAGACGAAGGAAGGCAAGGAGCCGGCCAAGCAGCTCTTCGCCGAGAAGAAGCTGCCGTCGATCGGCAAGGCGCTGGCGATCGGCTACTACCCGCGCGGCTGTTTGCAGGGCGCGGTGCCGCTGCCGGTCACCGGCAAGACGTGGCAGGTGATGCGGCTGTCACGCAACCGCAACTGGGGTCATCCCGAACTCGTCAAATTCCTCGAGCGCTTCGCGCCCGCCGCCGCCAAGGCGACCGGCTGGCACGGTATCCTCGTCGGCGACATGGCACAGCCGCGCGGCGGGCCGCTGCCATTCGGCCACACGAGCCACCAGATCGGGCTCGACGTCGACATCTGGTTCATGCCGATGCCCGGCCACACGCTGAGCAAGGACGAGCGCGAGAAGACGTCGGCGATCAATCTCGTCGCCGACGACTGGAAGCATGTCAATCCGAAGACCTGGTCGCCGGCCGACGTCGCCTTCATCCGCACCGCCGCCGAGCAACCGGAGGTCGAGCGCGTGCTGGTCAATGCCGCGATCAAGAAGGAGATGTGCCGCATGCAGGGCGACAAGCATCCGTCCTGGATGGACAAGGTGCGGCCCTGGTACGGCCATCACGATCACATTCATGTACGGCTGAAGTGTCCGGCGGATTCGCCGCACTGCCGCAAGCAGCCTTCGGTGCCGGAGAGCGCCGGCTGCGGCGAGAAGGATCTCGCCTTCTGGTTCTCCGACAAGGTGCTGCATCCGAAGAAGAAGGTCGGCGGCAAGCCGCCGAAGCCTCTGATGCTCGCCGACCTGCCGCCGGCCTGCAAGAACGTGCTCGACGCCCCGGCGAAGACCATCAGCGCGGGTGTGTCGGAGGGGCAGTGACTCCGCTTATCCCTCCCCCGCTTGCGGGGGAGGGTGGCGAGCGACAAAAGCGCGTTCACGCGCGTCTTTCGACACGCTATGGAGCCGGGTGGGGTGTTCATATTGAAAACAAACCCCACCCCCGGCGCTACGCCCCGGACCCTCCCCTTTCAGGGGAGGAATAAAGAGGCGCTCACCCCACTGGCAATACGTTCGTGTATTTCACCTGCTCGAGCGCGAAGCTCGATTCGATCGAGGCAATGCCGTCGAGCCGCGTCAATTTGGTCTTGAGGAAGCGCTCGTAGGCGGCGAGGTCGGGCACGACGACGCGCAGCCAGTAGTCGCGCGGGCCGGTCATCAGATAGCACTCGAGCACTTCCGGCCAGCGCTGGATCGTCCTCGCGAAACGCTCGAGCTGCTCCTCGCCCTGGCGCTCGAGCTTGACCGAGATGAACACGCTGACCGGCAGGCCGACCGCGCGCTGGTCGAGCACCGCGACATAGCGCGCGATGACGCCGGCCTTCTCCAGGATGCGCACGCGGCGCAGGCAGGGCGACGGCGACAGCCCGACCTTCTGCGCCAGATCGGCGAGACTCATGCGGCCGTCGGCCTGGAGATGGCGCAGGATCTTGAGGTCGACCGCGTCGAGTTTCACCGGTTCTGGCATGATCGGCCCTTTTCTGGCGGGTATTTGGCAGAGTAAGCCAATATGACCTCACGCTCTAGCGTCCTTTGGCAGGCATCGCCCCGGCCGAATCCGCATACTCTCAACCTGTCGTCCCGGGCGAGCGAAGCGAGACCCGGGACCCATACGCCGCAGCATCTCGACAGGGCACGGCGTATGGGTCCCCGCTTTCGCGGGGACGACGCGGAAATGGATTCGCGCCATGACGACGCACGACACCCTCCCCATCCTCGCCGCGCTCGAGCGCAAGGTTCTGTGGCTCGCCAGTTGGATGATCCATAACGCCAATCACCTGCGCGACAGCGATGACGGGCTGAAGGTCGGCGGCCATCAGGCGTCGTCCGCCTCGCTCGCCACCATCATGACCGCGCTCTATTTCGACGTGCTCAGGCCCGCCGACCGCGTCGCGGTGAAGCCGCACGCCTCGCCGATCTTCCACGCGATTCAATATTTGCTCGGCAAGCAGACGCGCGAGCGCATGCAGGCCTTCCGCGGCTACAAGGGCGCGCAGAGCTATCCCTCGCGCACCAAGGACACCGACGACGTCGACTTCTCGACCGGCTCGGTCGGCCTCGGAGTCGCGCAGACCTTGTTCTCGTCGCTCACGCAGGACTACGTGCGCGCGCACGGCTGGGGCAAGGATCGGCCCGAAGGCCGCATGGTGGCGCTGGTCGGCGACGCCGAGCTCGACGAAGGCAACATCTTCGAGGCGCTGCTGGAAGGCTGGAAGCAGGGCCTGCGCAATTGCTGGTGGATCATCGATTACAACCGACAGAGCCTCGACGCCGTCGTGCGCGAAGGCCTGTGGGAACGCTACGAGCAGCTGTTCAAGAATTTCGGCTGGAACGTCGTCATCGTGAAGTACGGCTCGCTGCAGCAGGCGGCGTTCAGGGAGCCGGGCGGCGACAAATTGAGAGCATGGATCGACACCTGCCCCAACCCGCTCTACTCGGCGCTGGTGTTCGCCGGCGGCTCTGCCTGGCGCAAGCGGCTCAACGACGAGATCGGCGACCAGGGCGACGTGTCGCGGCTGATCGAGAAGCGCTCCGATGCCGAGCTCGCGGCGCTCATGAACAATCTCGGCGGCCACGATTTGCCGGCCTTGCTCGAAGCGTTTCACAACGCCACGAGCGACAAGCCGACCTGCTTCATCTGTTACACGGTGAAGGGCTTCGGCCTGCCGATGGCCGGGCACAAGGACAATCACGCCGGGCTGATGACGCCGGCGCAGATGGATACCTACCGCGCGGCGCAGAACGTGCGCGAAGGCCACGAGTGGGACAGGTTCGAGGGCCTGCCGGTCGCGGAAGGCGAGCTACAGGCCTTCCTCGATCGCGTGCCGTTCACCACGGGCGGCGAGCGCCGCCTCGACGCGCCGCGCATCGCCGTGCCGGAGACGCTGGCCGTGACGATCCAGCCGGAGATGTCGACGCAGACCGGCTTCGGCAACATCCTCAACGAGATCGGACGCGGCGACGGCGAATTCGCGCAGCGCATCGTCACGACATCGCCGGACGTCACCGTCTCGACCAACCTCGGGCCGTGGGTGAACCGGCGCGGCCTGTTCGCGCGCGAGAAGATGGCGGACACGTTCAGGAACGAGCGCATCCCCTCGACCTTCAACTGGGAGTTCTCGCCGGATGGCCAGCACATCGAGCTCGGCATCGCCGAGGCGAACCTGTTCATCGTGCTGTCGGCGCTCGGCCTGTCGCACACGATCAACGGCGTGCGGCTCTTGCCGGTCGGCACGCTCTACGATCCGTTCATCGCGCGCGGCCTCGATCAATTGAACTACGCCTGCTACCAGGACGCCCGCTTCATGGTGGCGGGCACTCCGTCCGGCATCACGCTGGCCGGCGAAGGCGGCGCGCACCAGTCAATCGCCGAGCCGCTGATCGGCATGGCGCAGGACGGCATCGCCGCGTTCGAGCCGGCCTATGTCGACGAGCTCGCCGTCATCATGGCCTTCGCCTTCGCCTACATGCAGAAGAGCGGCGGCGAGCAGTCGGAGCGCAACTGGCTGCGCGACGAGACCGGCGGCTCGGTTTATCTGCGGCTGTCGACGCGGCCGATCGCGCAGCCGCAACGCGCGATGACCGACGACCTCAAGCGCGACATCGTCGACGGCGCCTACTGGCTGCGCAAGCCGGGGCCGAATGCGCAGATCGTCGTCGCCTATACCGGCGCCATCGCGCCGGAGGCGATCGAAGCGGTCGGGCTGATGGCGGAAGACCGCCGGGACGTCGGCCTGCTCGCCGTCACCTCGGCCGACCGGCTCAACGCCGGCTGGACCGCGGCACAACGCGCGCGCGAGCGCGGGCTCGTGCACGCGCGCTCGCATATCGAGCGGTTGCTCGACGACGTGCCGCCGGGCTGCGCGCTGGTCACCGTGCTCGACGGCCATCCGGCGACTTTAGCCTGGCTCGGCGCGGTCAACGGCCATCGCGCGCGGTCGCTCGGCGTCGAGCATTTCGGCCAGACCGGCTCGCTCGCCGACCTCTACCGGCACTACGGCATCGACGCGAATTCCATCGTCGCCGCGGCGCAGGCCATCGCGCCGGGCCGCCCGATCCGTCATCTGAAGGCGCTGCCCTGACTGCGATGTGCTAGCCTCGCCGTCGACCGTTGGCGAGGGGAGCGCGTCATGGCGGAAAGCGACAAGGTTTTCGCCGGGTCGATCCCGGAATTCTACGACCGCTATCTGGTGCCGCTGATTTTCGCGCCTTACGCGGCCGATCTCGCGCGGCGTCTGCACGAGGCGAAGGCCGCGCACGTGCTCGAGATGGCCGCCGGCACCGGCGTCGTCACGCGCGCGATGGCGGCGCGGCTGCCGCAGAATGCGCGCGTCACCGTGACCGACCTCAACGAAGCAATGCTCAACCACGCGAAGACGACGCTCGCCGACCCGCGCTTCTCCTGGAAAGTTGCCGACGCGCAGGCGCTGCCGTTCGGCGACGAGAGCTTCGACGCCGTCGTCTGCCAGTTCGGCGCGATGTTCTTTCCCGACAAGCCCGGCGCTTACGCCCAAGCGCGGCGCGTCCTGAAACCGGGCGGGCGGTTCCTGTTCAGCGTCTGGGGCAGGATCGCCGACAACGAGTTCGCCGACGTCGTCACGCAGGCGGTCGGCGAGATGTTCCCGGCTGATCCGCCGCTGTTCCTGGCGCGGACACCGCACGGCCATCACGACGAGGCGCGCATCCGCGCCGACCTCGCCGCCGCCGATTTCACCGACATCAAGCTCGAGACGCGTGACGAGCGCAGCAAAGCGCCGTCGCCGCGCGAGCCGGCGCTCGCCTATTGCGAGGGCACGCCGCTGCGCACCGAGATCGAGGCGCGCGACAAGACGCGCTTGCAGGAAGCGACCTTGCGCGCGACCGAGGCGCTTGCCCGGCGCTTCGGCAACGGGCCGGTCGACGGGCTGATCCGCGCCATCGTCGTCACCGCGGTGAAGTGACGCCGGTTACTTCGCGTCCTCCGCGATCATCGCCGCGGCCTTCTCGGCGATCATCATGGTCGGCGAATTCGTGTTGCCCGACGTAATCGACGGCATCACGGACGCGTCGGCAATGCGCAGGCCCTCGAGCCCGATGACGCGCAGCCGCGCGTCGACCACCGCGCGCACGTCGTCGTCGCGGCCCATGCGCGCGGTTCCGACCGGATGGAAGATGGTGGTGCCGATGTCGCCGGCGGCCCGCTCGAGTGCCGCCTCGTCGTCGCCGACCTGGCGGCCGGGCAGGAACTCCTCCGGCCGGTACTGCGCCAGCGCCGGCTGCGCCACGATCGCGCGCGTGACGCGGATCGAATCCGCCGCCACGCGGCGATCCTCGGGCGTCGCCAGATAATTCGGGTCGATCGCCGGTGCCGCCGCCGGATCGGCCGACTTCAGCGTCACCGCGCCGCGGCTCGTCGGCCGGATATTGGTGACGCTCGCGGTAAAGGCCGGGAACGGATGCAACGGGTCGCCGAACTTGTCGAGCGACAAAGGCTGCACGTGGTACTGGATGTTGGCGCGGTCCCGCGTCTTGTCCGAGCGCGTGAACGCGCCGAGCTGCGACGGCGCCATGGTCAGCGGCCCGCGCCGGCGCAGCAGATAGTCGAGGCCCATCGCCAGCTTGCCGCCGAGCGAGGCATACATCGAGTTGAGCGTCTTTACGCCCGACACCTTGTAGATCGTGCGCAGTTGCAGATGATCGTGCAGGTTCTGCCCGACGCCAGCTTTATCCAGCACAACCGGAATGCCGTGCTCGGCGAGATGCGCCCCGGGACCGACGCCGGACAGCATCAGGATCTGCGGCGAGCCGATGGCGCCGGCGGCAAGCACGATCTCGCCCCGGCACGTCGCGCTGCGCGTCACGCCGTCCTGGCGCCAGCGCACGCCGGTCGCGCGCCGCCCGGTGAACTCGATTGCCTCGACGAGGCAGCCCGTTTCCAGTTTCAAATTCTGCCGATGCAGCACCGGCTTCAGGAAACCGCGCGCCGCCGACCAGCGCCGCCCGCGCCGCTGGTTGACGTGGAAATAGCAGATGCCCTCGTTGTCGCCGGTGTTGAAGTCGCTGACCGCGGGAATGCCGTACTCGATCGCGGCGCGGCGGAACGCTTCGAGGATTTCCCACGACAACCGCTGCTCCTCGACGCGCCATTCGCCGCCCTGGCCGTGCTCCTCGCCCTTGATGAAATGGTCGACGTGCTTGCGGAAGTACGGCCGCACGTCGTCCCACGACCAGCCTGGCAGGCCGAACTGGCGCCAGGTGTCGTAGTCGGCCGACTGGCCGAGCATGTAGATCATGCCGTTGATGGCCGAGGAGCCGCCGATGACCTTGCCGCGCGGATAGTTGAGGCTGCGGCCGTTGAGACCCGGCTCCGCCTCGGTCTTCAGCATCCAGTCGGCGCGCGGATTGCCGATGGCGAAGAGATAGCCGACCGGAATGTGAAACCAGATCCAGTTGTCGCGCCCGCCGGCCTCCAGAACCAGGACCCGCTTCGCGGGGTCCGCCGACAACCGGTTGGCCAGCACGCAACCGGCCGAGCCGGCGCCCACCACGATAAAATCGAATTCGCCCTCGATGGGCGCCGCGTCCGCCATGCCGTCCCTCACTCTCACGTGAGCGGACTTTACCCCGCCGTGGCCCCGTTGCTACAGTCCCCACGACCCGCGACATATCGTGCATGTGCCGCGCGGCCGGAACGGCGGTTCCGACATCGGTCTTCCCGAAATGCCGACACCCGTAAGGGGGCGCCTGCTCGCGCCCGCCGGAGAACCGCCATGGCCCGACGCCTTCTCGTGCTCGCCTGCCTGATGCTCGCTTTTGCCCCGCGGGGGGCGGCGGCGCAGCAGCCCGTCACCGTCTTTGCCGCCGCCTCGCTCAAGAACGCGCTGGACGACGTCGACGCCGCCTTCACCAAGGCGAGCGGCGTCAGGATCACCGCGAGCTACGAGGCGAGCTCGGGGCTGGCCAGGCAGATCGAAGCCGGCGCGCCGGCCGACGTCTTCATCTCCGCGGACCTGCGCTGGATGGACTATGCCGCCGAGCGCAAGTTGATCGCGCCGGCCACACGCACGAACCTGCTCGGCAACAAGCTCGTCCTCATCGCCCCGAAGGAGTCGAAGCTCGATCACGTTGCCATCGGCCAGGGCTTCGACATCGCCCGGCTCGCCGGTGACGGCCGCATCGCAGTCGCCGACGTGAAGGCGGTCCCTGCGGGGCTCTACGCCAAGGCGGCACTTGAAAAGCTCGGCGCCTGGACGGCGGCCGAGCCGAAGCTGGCGCAGGCGGAGAACGTGCGCGCGACGCTCGCCTTCGTCGCGCGCGGCGAGACGCCGCTCGGCATCGTCTACGCCACCGACGCGCGCGTCGAGCCGAAGGTGAAGATCGTCGGCGCGTTTCCGGACGGCTCCTATCCGCCGGTGACCTACCCGGTGGCGGCGACGGCGAGCGCGAAGGACAAGGCCGCGGTCACGCGCTATCTCGCCTTCCTGCACAGCGCCGCGGCCAAGGCGATCTTCGAGAAATATGGCTTCAGCTATCTAGTGAAGGCGGCGTCGTGAAAATAGATCGCCGCCACGCTTCACCTCCCCCGCTTGCGGGGGAGGCCGGCGAGCGAAGCTCGCCGGGAGGGGGCTTCTTGGCCGCATTTCCCCCTCCCCAACCCTCCCCCGCAAGCGGGGGAGAGAGCACCACGGCGACGGTCGCCACGCTTCATCCGCACAATGGTTGACCTCACCCCCCAGGAATGGACCGCGGTGGCGCTGTCGCTGCGCATCGCCGTGGTGTCGACGCTTGTGGCGCTGCCGTTCGGCATCGCCATCGCTTACGTGCTGGCGCGCAAGGAATTCTGGGGGAAGACGCTGCTCGACGCGCTCGTGCACCTGCCGCTGGTGCTGCCGCCGGTCGTCACCGGCTATCTGCTGCTCATCACTTTCGGCCGTCGCGCGCCGGCCGGCGCGTTCCTCGCCGACACGTTCGGCATCGTGTTCTCGTTCCGCTGGAGCGGCGCGGCGCTCGCCTGCGGCATCATGGCGTTTCCGCTGATGGTGCGCGCCATCCGCCTGTCGATCGAGGCGGTCGACCGCAGGCTCGAGGAAGCCGGCACGACGCTCGGCGCCAACCCGGCATGGACCTTCGCCACCATCACATTGCCGCTGATGCTGCCCGGCGTCATCGCCGGCATGATGCTGGCGTTCGCGCGCGCGCTCGGCGAATTCGGCGCCACCATCACCTTCGTTTCCAACATTCCCGGCGAGACGCAGACCATCTCGGCGGCGATCTACACGCTGACGCAGGTGCCCGGCGGCGACGCCGCCGCGCTCCAGCTTGTCATCGTCGCCGTCATCATCTCGTTCGCCGCGCTGGTCGCCTCGGAATTCCTCGCCCGGCGCGCCGCGGCGCGGCTGCACGGACGCTGACCATGCTGTCGGTTTCCGTCACCAAAAAGTTGGGCGACTTCGCCATCGACGCCGCCTTCGAGACCGCCGGCGTCACCGCGTTGTTCGGCCCGTCCGGCAGCGGCAAGACCAGCATCATCAACATGATCGCCGGCCTGTTGCGGCCGGACGCTGGCCGCATCGTGCTCGATGGTGAGACGTTGTTCGACGCCACGACGCGCATCGACGTCAAGCCGTGGCTGCGGCGCATCGGCACCGTGTTCCAGGAGGGCCGGCTGTTTCCGCATCTGTCGGTGCGGCACAATCTCGACTACGGCCGCTGGATGAGCGGGCTTGCCGCCGACGCCAAAGCCTTCGCACACGCGGCCGAGCTGCTCGACATCGGCCATCTGCTCGACCGCCGCCCCGGCAAGCTGTCGGGCGGCGAGCGCCAGCGCATCGCCGTCGGCCGCGCGCTGCTGATGCAGCCGCGATTGCTGCTGCTCGACGAGCCGCTGGCCTCGCTCGACGCCGCGCGCAAGGCCGAGATCCTGCCCTATCTCGAACGGCTACGCGACGATTCGAAATTGCCGATGATCTATGTCAGTCACGACGCCGGCGAGGTCGCGCGCATCGCCACGCGCGTGGTGCGGATCGAGGACGGGCGCGTCACAGCGTCGGGCGGCGCGGAGGTGTTGGCAACCGGGTCGTAGGGTGGGCAAAGGCGCGCAATGCGCGCCGTGCCCACGCCGGACATTGGTGGTGCGCACGCTTCGCTTTGCGCACCCTACGACCGACACGCGAATGCGGCGACGCATTCGAAACAGCTACCGTGGCTTGGCGGGAGCGGGCTTGGCCGCCGTTTTCGCGCGGCGCTTCGGCGGCGCTTTCTTCTCCGGCGGCCTGGCGCTGACCGGATCGAAGCCGACATAGACGACATAGGAATCGATCAGCCCGAGCGGCCGCGGCAGCGGGAACGAGATGTTCTCGTCGATATGCGTGAAGGTCGCGCGGTCGACCTGCTGGTCGAGCGTCACCGTCTCCTTGCCGAAATTGGAGACGATGGTCTTGGGGTTCAGACCGTCCTGCACCACAGCGACGCGCAGCGGCACCTCGACCGCGCCGGGACCGCCGGCCGGGCCGGTGATGACGCGGCCTTCGATGCCGACCCTCATGGTCATCGCGCCGTTGGCGACGTGGCATTCGCGCGCGGTGCGCACAATGCTGCCCTGATAGCGCACGTCGAGCGGCGACGGCGTCGCCTCCTTCGGATTGCTGCCGATTGTGAGCGTCGCGGCGCCGTTGCGGATGATGACGCCCGGACATTCGACGTCGGTCGGGGTCTCGGCCGCGTTCGGCGCCGCGGCATTGGCCTGCGTCGCCTTCGATGAGTTGCTGAACAGGTCGAGCGCCGAGCTGTTGAACATGCTGCTGTTGCCGCCACAGCCGGCGAGCGCGATCAGCGCCCCGGCCGCCGCCAGCCCGGCCGCGACGCGCGCGGCCTTTGTCCCTACTCCATCCATACCCCGGCTCTCGCTCGTTACCGACACATTTCGTAGTCTTATAGCAAAGCCGATGCGGCAAGCCCAAGGCGGCAAGTCCAAACGCGGCAAGCCGCCTCAGTCCGGGTCGGTCTTGAGCCGCGCGAACAGCAGGTGGTCCTGCCACGAGCCGTTGATGCACAGATAGCCGCGGGCATAGCCCTCGCGCTGGAAGCCGGCCTTCTCAAGGAGCGCGATCGACGGCTTGTTGGTGGGGATGCAGGCGGCCTCGAGCCGGTGCAGCCTGAGGCTGCCGAAACAGAACGGGATCAGCGCCCGCATCGCGGCGGTCATAAAGCCTTGCCTGGCGTAAGGCTGGCCGACCCAATAGCCGATGCTGCCGGCCTGGGCGACGCCGCGCCGGACATTGGCGAGCGTCAGGCCGCCGACCAGCGCGCCGTCCTGGCTGCGGAAGATCAGGAAGGCATAGGCCTGGTCGCTGCGCTGGTCCTCGGCGTAGCTGCGCAGCCGCCGGCGAAAGGCGGCGCGGGTCAGGTCGTCGGGCGGCCAGACCGGTTCCCAGGGGGTGAGGAAATCGCGGCTCTGCTCGCGCAGCGCCGCCCATTCGGGGAAATCGCTGGCCACGGGCATGCGCAGGAACACGCCCTTGCCAGTGATGGCCGGCAGCACCTCGCCAAAGCTCACGCTGCGAAAAAACGCCATGGCATTTCCCGCCGAGCGTCCCCCCGCCGCTCAGGCGGCCCGGCGCACAAGACTTTCGGCGATCGCAGCAGTGCTTTCAAGACCGTTGCCGGGGCCCAAAGCAGCGATCGCGGGACGCCCGCGCGCGACCAGCGCGCGCCCGGCCGCGCGGGCGCTCTCCACAGTAACGGCGTCGACCTTGGCGACGATCTCCTCGAGCGGGATCGGCCGGCCATAGGCGAGCATCTGGCGCGCGATCTGCGCCACGCGCGCCTCCGAGGATTCCAGCGCCATCAAGAGCCCGGCCTTCATCTGCGCCTTGGCGCGGTTGACCTCGGCCTCGCTCAAGGTCTCGGTGGCGCTGCCGATCTGGTCAATGACCACGCGCATCAATTCCGGCGCGTCGGCCTCGTCGGTGCCGGCATAGAGGCCGAACAGGCCGGTGTCGCTGTAGGGCATGTGGAAGGCATGGATGGTGTAGCAGAGGCCGCGAGTCTCCCGCACCTCCTGGAACAGGCGCGAGGACATGCCGCCGCCGAGCGCGTTGGTGAACACCTGGAGACTGTGCAGCGAGGTGTCCTTCACCGGCACGCCGTGCAGCGCCATGGCGATGTGCACCTGCTCGAGGTCCCGCGTCTCGACGCGCGTGCCGCCGGAAAAGCTCGCCGGCTCCGGCTCCGGTCCCGCCGGCCCGGCGAAGCTGGCAAAGCGCCGCTCCGCTTCGGCGACGATCTCGCGATGGTTCACGGCGCCGGCCGCCGCGACGATCATGTCGGGGCCACGGTAGTTGCGCGTCAGATAGGCGCGCAGCCGCGCCGCTGTGAACGAGCGCACCGTCTCCGGCGTGCCGAGGATCGAGCGGCCGACCGGCTGCTGCGGAAACGCGGTCTCCTGCAAGCGGTCGAACACCAGATCGTCCGGCGCGTCCTCGGTGGCGCCGATCTCCTGCACGATGACGTTCTGCTCGCGCCGCAGCTCTTCCGGATCGAAGGTCGGCTCGGACAGGATGTCGGATAACACGTCGAGCGCCAGCGGCACGTCGGCCTTGAGCACGCGCGCGAAATAGCCCGTCTGCTCGACGCTGGTGGCGGCGTTGAGGTCGCCGCCGACCGCCTCGATCGCCTCGGCGATCTGCCGCGCCGTGCGCCGCTTGGTGCCCTTGAAGGCCATGTGCTCGAGAAGGTGCGAGATGCCGTGCTCGTCGGGCCGCTCGTCGCGGCTGCCGGCGCCGATCCAGACCCCGAGCGAGGCCGATTCCAGGTGCGGCATGCTGTCGGTGATGACGGCGAGACCGGACGGAAGACGCGTGACCTCGACGCTCATGCCGCTGCTCCTTCATGGGCGGCGCGCGAGGCGCCGGCGACGAACTTCTCGACCGCCGCCTGATCCGGCGGCAGCACCGTGACGCGCTCTTCCCGCGCATTGAGATCGCCGACCCAGTCCGGCAGCGCCGGCGTGCGGCCGCAGGCGGCCTTCACGGCGTCGGGGAACTTGGCCGGATGGGCGGTGGACAGGACCACCATCGGGACGTTCGGATCGCGCGCTTCCTTCTCGGCGACGGCGAGCGCCACCGCCGTGTGCGGATCGGCGCAGTAGGACGCCTCACGCATCCAGGCGCGGATCGTCGCGGCGCTCTCCTGCTCGTCCGCGCGGCCGGCGGCGAACAGGCCGCGCATGGCCTCGAGCGCGTGCGCCGAGACCGAGAAGCGTTTCGATTGCGCCAGCGAATTCATGAGGTTGCGCACGGCGTCGGCGTCGCGTTTGTAGGCGTCGAACAGCAGCCGCTCGAAATTCGAGGAGACCTGGATGTCCATCGACGGCGAGGTGGTCGCCACCACGCCACGCACCTCGTAGGTGCCGGTCGCGAACGTGCGCGCGAGGATGTCGTTGACGTTTGTCGCCACCACCAGGCGGTCGACCGGCAGGCCCATCCGCTCGGCCACGAAGCCGGCGTAGACGTCGCCGAAATTGCCGGTCGGCACGGTGAAGGCGATCTTACGGTGCGGGGCGCCGAGCGCCGCCGCGGCGGTGAAATAGTACACCGCCTGCGCCACGATCCGCGCCCAGTTGATCGAGTTCACCCCCGACAGGCTGACCCGGTCGCGGAAGGCGTGGTGGTTGAACATGGCTTTCACCAACGCCTGACAGTCGTCGAAGGTGCCTTCGACGGCGACGGCATGGATGTTATCGTCGGGCACGGTGGTCATCATCCGCCGCTGCACCTCCGAAATGCGGCCGTGCGGGAACAGCACGACGAGATCGACCTGCCCGCGGCCGCGGAAGGCCTCGACCGCGGCGCCGCCGGTGTCGCCGGACGTCGCCACCACGATCGTCGTGCGTTCGCCGCGCAGGCGCAGCGCGTGGTCCATCAGCCGGGCGACGAGCTGCATCGCCAGGTCCTTGAAGGCGAGTGTCGGCCCGTGGAACAGCTCGAGCACGAACAGCCCCGGATTGAGCTGCGTCAGCGGCGCGGTCGCCGGATGGCGGAAAGTTCCGTAGGCCTCCTGCGCCATGCGGGCGAGATCGGCATCGGCGATGGCGCCGCCGGTGAAGCGGCGGATCACCTCGAATGCGACCTCGGCGTAGGGCTTGCAGGCGAAGCCGGCGATCTCGTCGGCGGACAGGCGCGGCCAGCTCTCCGGGACGTAGAGCCCGCCGTCGCGGGCAAGTCCGGCGAGCATCACCTCGACGAAATCGAGCGGAGCGGCCTCGCCCCGCGTTGAGACGTAACGCATTGGTATATCTTGTGTTTTAACGGCGCTCAGCGACCGCGCGCCGGGTCACAGTACCGGCCGCCGTGCCCTTGTACAAGGAAACCTCAGGCCACCCGCCGCCGGCCGTAGAGCCACACGCCATAGACGCCGGCGAGCCCCGCGGCGAGGCCGAACCAGGTGATGGCGTATTGCAGATGGTTGTCGGGCAGCATGACCACGATCTTGCCCGGCGACGGCAGCCCGCCGGGCGGCACCGGCGCCTCCTGATCGACGTAGAACGGGGGGACCGCGCCCCACTTCCGCGCGGCGGCCATCGCCGACGGCGCGCGCAGGTACCAGACGCCGCCTTTGACGTCATCGGCGGGCGTGAACAGGCCGCGCGTTTCCGGCCAGCGCAGATAGCCGACGACATTGACCGGCCCCTGCGGCGGCGCGCCTTGCGCGCGCGTGGCCTTCTCTTTCCTGTCGAGCGGCACGAAGCCGCGGTCGACGACAACGACGCGGCCATCGGCGAGCTTTGCCGGCGCAAACACGAAATAGCCGGCGCCCTTGATATCGCTGCGCAACGCCGACCCGGGCGAATAAACCAAAGCCTCTTCGCCGGGAATGAACTGCGCGCTGAAGGAGACGTGGCGGAATTCGGCATCGGCCTGCTTGAGCGCAGCCCATTGCGCCGGCGGCGGCAGCGGCTGCGGTGGCGCGTCGAGCCGCGAGGTCATCGCCGCGATCAGGTTCTCCTTCCACACCTTGCGCTGGAGCTGCCAGACGCCGAGCCCGATCAGCAGCGCCATGCAGACGAGGACGACAAGCGTCGTGACGACGACACCGGGACCGGATGCCGGCTTGCTCAAGGCTCGCCCCGGCGCTGGAGGCGGCCCTCGGCGGCCTTGTGGTGGAATTGCAGCGCGATCAGAAGCCCCTTGAGCAGCCGCAGCGGCGCGAGCGTCACCAGGAGAATCAGCGGCACCCACAGCGCCGCGTGCACCCAGTAAGGCGGCGAGTAGACGACCTCGACGGTCAGCGCCGCGAACACGACAATGAAGCCGCCGATCAGGATCACGAACACCGCCGGACCGTCGCCGGCGTCGGCGAAGCCGTAGTCGAGGCCGCAGCGGTCACAGGCGCCGCGCAGGTTGAGGAAGCCGGTGAACAGCTTGCCGTCGCCGCAGCGCGGGCACCTGCCGCGCAAGCCCCGCACGATCGGCAACGACAATGGCTGGTCGTTCATTTTGGCTAACCTCAAAACAAAGGGGCGGCGCGATCACGCCGCCCCTGTTTCCATTGCGGTCCGCCGGCCGTCACTCCGGATGCGGCAGCCCGGCGCCCCACACATAGATGCAGGCGAACAGGAACAGCCAGACCACGTCGACGAAGTGCCAGTACCACGCGGCGAACTCGAAGCCGAGATGCTGGGTCGGCGAGAAATGGCCGCGTAGCGCGCGCACGAGGCACACAGTCAGGAAGATCGTGCCGATAATCACGTGCGCGCCATGGAAGCCGGTCGCCATGAAGAACGTGGCGCCGTAGATGTTGCCGCTATAGGCGAAGGCCGCGTGCGAATACTCGAAGGCCTGCACGCAGGTGAACGTGCCGCCGAGCAGGATGGTGAGGATCAGGCCCCACTTCAGCCCCTGCCGGTCGTTCTCCAGGAGCGCGTGGTGCGCCCAGGTCACGGTCGTGCCCGAGGTGAGCAGGATCAGCGTGTTCAGCAGCGGCAGATGCCAGGGATCGAAAGTCTGGATGCCCTTCGGCGGCCACACACCGCTGGTGAAGGCGACGCGCGCGACGTCCTTGGCGGCGTCCGGGAACAGCGCCGTGTTGAAATAGGCCCAGAACCAGGCGACGAAGAACATCACCTCGGAGGCGATGAACAGGATCATGCCGTAGCGGTGCGAGATCTGCACCACGCGGGTATGGAAGCCGCCGAACTCGGCTTCGCGGATGACGTCGCGCCACCAGCCGACGAAGGTGTAGAGCACGCCGAGCGTGCCGAGCCCGAACACGAAGGGCGCGCCGGCGAACATGTGGTGCATCCACGAGATTCCGCCAACGGCGGTGATGAAGGCCGAGATCGACCCGACCGCCGGCCACGGGCTCGGATCGACCAGGTGGTAGTCGTGGTGCTTGATATGAGCCTCAGCCATCGTCGTCTCCGTTCAAGTCCCGTGTTCTCTTAATCGGCACCGGCGGCCGATCGCCTGATGCCGTCAGAGCTTGCTCGATTTGGAAGGAGCCTGCGGCACTTCGGCCTCCGGCTTCTCCGGATTGGGTATGCGGTAGAAGGTATAGGACAAAGTGATGGTGTTCAGGTTGGCCTGATCGCTGTCCTTGACGATCGAGGGATCGACGTAGAACACCACCGTCATCTCGCGCGTCTCACCCGGCTTCATGGTCTGCTGGGTGAAGCAGAAGCAGTTGATCTTGTTGAAATAGGCGCCCACCTGCGGCGGCGACACGTTGTAGCCGGCCTGCGCGGTGATCTCGCGCGCGGCCATGTTCGTGACCGTGTAGTGCGCCGTCGCCACCTCGCCGATGTGCACCGTGATCTTGTTCTTCTCGGGCTCGAACTTCCATGGCAGGCCGGGGGCCACGTTGCTGTCGAACCGGATCGCCACCGTGCGCTTGAGCACGTGGTCGGGCGCCCGCTCCGACACCTGCGTGGTGCCGGCGAAACCGGTGGTGCGGCAGAACCAGTTGTAGAACGGCACCGAGGCATAGGCCGCGCCGATCATCAGCGCGACCACCACGCCGCAGGCCGCCGCCACCGTGACGTCGCGGCGGAGCGTCGTCGGCTTGCGGTTGTCGTTGTCTGCGGTCATGGCCTGCGCTCGCCGTCAGATCGGCCGGATCAGGACGCCGGGACCCTTCACCAGCGTCATGATGTAGAACAGGATCACCAGCGCCCCGAGCGCCAGCGCGATGGCGATCGAGCGCGAGCGCCGGGCGCGCTTCTGCGCCTCGGTGAGGACGATGCCGTCCTCCTTTTCGTCGTTGCGCGGCTCGGTCATGACAGCCTCGGTGCTCACGCGGCCAGCCGGGCCAAAAGCCCGCCCCATCCACGCTCGACCAGCAGCACCGCATAGAGGAGGAAGAGGTACAGGATCGAAAAGGCGAACATGTTGCGGCAGGCTCGTTCGGCGGGCGCGCGCTCGTGCAACACCTGAAGTGCGAGCACGAGCATGATCGCGCCGGTCACGCACGCGACGGCGCCGTAAACCGGGCCGGCGAAGCCGAGCGGCCACGGCGCGATGCCGAGCGGCACTAGGAGCAGCGTGTAGAGCATGACCTGCCAGCGCGTCGACACTTCGCCGGCGACCACCGGCAGCATCGGCACCCCGGCGCGCGCATAGTCCTGCGTGCGGTAGAGCGACAGCGCCCAGAAGTGCGGCGGCGTCCAGAAGAAGATGATGAGGAACAGCAACACCGGCTCGAGCGACACCGACCCGGTGACGGCCGCCCAGCCGATCATCGGCGGGAAGGCGCCGGCGGCGCCGCCGATGACGATGTTCTGCGGCGTCGAGCGCTTCAGCCACATCGTATAGATGACGGCGTAGAAGAAGATGGTGAAGGCGAGCAGCGCGGCCGCCGCCCAGTTCACCAATAGTCCGAGCGTCATCACCGAGAAGCCTGCGAGCGTCAGACCGAAGGCGAGCGCTTCGCCCGGCTTGACGCGGCCCATCGGCACCGGACGCCGCGCCGTGCGCGTCATCACCGCGTCGATGTCGGCGTCATACCACATGTTCAGCGCGCCGGAAGCGCCGGCGCCGACAGCAATGCACAGGAGCGCGGTGAAGGCGGTCACCGGGTTGAGATGGCCCGGCGCGACGGCGAGCCCGACCAGCGCCGTGAAGATCACCAGCGACATCACCCGCGGCTTTAGCAGCGCGAGGTAATCGGAGACGCTCGCCAGACTCGGCTCGGCGAAACCGAGCTCGGATCCGGACAGTTTGGCGCCTTCGCTGACGAACGTCATCTACGCGTGCTTCCCGAAATCCGGCGATAGCCCCACATGCGCGGGGCCATGCCGATGCTTACTTGATCCGCGGCAGCGTCTCGAACTGATGGAACGGCGGCGGCGAGGACAGGGTCCACTCCAGCGTCGTCGCGGCCGGACCCCACGGATTGTCACCGGCACGCCGCTTGCGGGCGAATGCCTCGATCACGCCGGCGAAGAAGATCAGCAGGCTGAGGCCGGTGATGTAGGAGCCGATCGACGACACCTCGTTCCAGCCATGGAAGGCCAGAGGATAATCGACGGTGCGGCGCGGCATGCCAGCGAGACCGAGGAAGTGCTGCGGGAAGAAGATGATGTTCGCGCCGATGAACATCGCCCAGAAGTGCGCCTTCGCGATGGTCTCGTTGTACATGTAGCCGCTCATCTTCGGGAACCAGTAGTACCAGCCGCCGAAGATCGCGAACACCGCCGCAATGCCCATCACGTAATGGAAGTGGGCGATCACGTAGTAGGTGTCGTGCAGCACGCGATCGACGCCCGCATTGGCGAGCACGACGCCGGTCACGCCGCCGACCGTGAAGATGAAGATGAACCCGAGCGCCCACAGCATCGGCGTGCGGAATTCGATCGACCCGCCCCACATCGTGGCGATCCAGGAGAAGATCTTCACGCCGGTCGGCACCGCGATCACCATGGTAGCGGCGACGAAATAGGCCTGCGCGCCGGTCGACAGGCCGACCGTGTACATGTGGTGAGCCCAGACGACGAAGCCGATGCCGCCGATCGCGACCATGGCGTAGGCCATGCCGAGATAGCCGAACACCGGCTTCTTCGAGAAGGTCGACACGATCTGCGAGATCATGCCGAAGCCCGGCAGGATCAGGATGTACACTTCGGGGTGGCCGAAGAACCAGAAGAGATGCTGGAACAGCAGCGGATCGCCGCCGTTCTCGCCGGCAAAGAACGTCGTGCCGAAGTTGCGGTCGGTGAGCAGCATCGTGATCGCGCCCGCGAGCACCGGCAATGCCAGCAGCAGCAGGAACACCGTCACCAGGATCGACCACACGAACAGCGGCATCTTGTGCAGGGTCATGCCCGGCGCGCGCATGTTGAAGATCGTGGTGATGAAGTTGATGGCGCCGAGGATCGACGAGGCGCCGGCGAGATGCAGCGACAGGATGACGAAGTCGACCGCGGGGCCGGGATGGCCCGACGTCGACAGCGGTGGATAGAGCGTCCAGCCGGTCCCGGCGCCGAGCGAGCCGGGCTCACCCTCGACGAACATCGACGTCAGCAGCAGCGCGAATGAGGCCGGCAGCAGCCAGAACGAGATGTTGTTCATGCGCGGGAAGGCCATGTCCGGCGCGCCGATCATCAGCGGCACAAGCCAGTTGCCGAAACCGCCGATCATTGCCGGCATGACCATGAAGAAGATCATGATCAGGCCGTGGCCGGTGGCGAACACATCGTATTCGTGTGACGACGGGAAAATCTGGATGCCAGGGTTCTGCAACTCGGCGCGGATGGCGATCGACATCACCGCACCGATGACGCCGGCCATGATCGCGAACATCAGGTACATCGTGCCGATGTCCTTGTGGTTCGTCGAATAGACGAACCGCCGCCACCCGGTCGGATGCGCGTGCTCGTCGTGAGTGCCGTGGGCCGCCGCAGTATTGCTCGCCATCGTCATTACCCTTCGCAGATTGTCGCCGCCAAAGATTATATTCGGCTTTGACTATATATTACTTGATCTCGGCAGCGGCGACCGCGGTTGGGCGGCTGTCGTCGCTGGCGTACTTCTTCTTGGCCTGCTCGAGCCAGGCCGCGTAGTCCTTTTCGCTGACGACGCGGACCGCGATCGGCATGAAGGCGTGATCGCGGCCGCAGAGCTGCGAGCACTGGCCGTAATAGGTGCCTTCACGCTCGGCCTTGAACCACGTCTCGTTGAGACGGCCGGGGACGGCGTCGATCTTGATGCCGAAGGACGGCACCGAGAACGAGTGGATCACGTCGGCGCCGGTGACGAGGACGCGGACGACCTTGTTGACCGGGACGACGAGCTCGTTGTCGACGGCCAGCAGGCGAGGCTGGCCCGGCTTGAGGTCCTTGTCCTGGATCAGGAGAGAGTCGAATTCGAGCTTCTGGTCCGGATAGCTGTAGCTCCAGAACCACTGCTTGCCGGTGACCTTCACGGTCATGTCGGCCGCCGGAATCTTCAGCTCGTAGAACAGCAGGCGGAACGACGGCACCGCGACCGCCACGAGGATCAGGACCGGCACGACCGTCCAGACCACCTCGATCAGCGTGTTGTGCGTCGTGCGCGACGGCACCGGATTGGCGCGCGCGTTGAACCTCACGATCACCGTGACGAGCAGCACCAGCACGAACACGGCGATGGCGATGATGATCCAGGTCAGGAAGCTGTGAAACCAGATGATGTCGTCCATCACCGGCGTAACGCCTGCCTGAAGATCGATCTGCCAGGGATGAGGCTGGCCGGCCGCCTCGTTGGCGGCAAACGCCGCAGTGCCACCGGCAAACAGGGTCACGCTGGTGACCACGAATGCGACCAACCGCTTGAGCAACAGCATTGTCGACTGCTCTCCTCGACGAGAAAACGGCCTTGCGAATCAAGGCTCCTTTTTGCCGCCCACCGCAGGCGTGATGTACGGCCGGAACCCCCTCAGAGCACGGCACTTTGCCACGGGCGTGGCAGCTCGAACGGTGCTTCGGGACGGGGAAATCCCGGCCTCTCAAACCACAATTCCGAACCTGCCGCAATGCGCCAGATTGAGACGGCCGCGGCGAATTTCCGCTTACCCCCAATCCCCTGCCCGCGCCGCATTTACGCCATGCCGGAGCGGCTTAGGTGGCGCGCATACAGCGGCTGGTTGTTCGCGCCTCGGGCGTCGCTTGACAGGGCGAGCCGGGTATGACCGAAACGGGGACGACGGAGAGACAAGAAGCCGGCCGCGATTCGCCAGCGGCGCCTCAGGGCGCCGGCCGCGGGCCAGGCCAAGGGACTGGACTCATGGGCTTTTTCGATCGCCTCCGGACGCAGGCGAGTGGCTTTCTCGGCGGCGGCGCGCTCATGGCCGCGCTCGTTGTTTTCGCGCCGTCGCATGCCGCCTTCGCGCAGGGCGCGGTCAAGTCGGTGCACAAGGACTGGCAGATCCGCTGCGACACGCCGCCCGGCGCGAAATCCGAGCAGTGCGCGTTGATCCAGAGCGTCGTCGCTGAGGACCGCGCCAATGTCGGCCTCACCGTCATCGTGCTCAAGACCGCCGATCAGAAGAGCCGCCTGATGCGCGTAGTGGCGCCGCTCGGTGTCCTGTTGCCGTCAGGCCTCGGCCTGAAGATCGACAATGACGACATCGGCCGCGCCGGCTTCGTGCGCTGCCTGCCGAACGGCTGCATCGCCGAGGTGGTGATGGACGACATCCTGATCGGCAAGCTGCGCAACGGCAAGATGGCGACCTTCATCATCTTCCAGACGCCGGAGGAAGGCATCGGCTTCCCGGTGTCGCTCGCCGGTTTCGGCGAGGGCTACGACAAACTGCCGTAGCGCGGCCGCTGCCCACCTGATCCGATGGGCAAATCACAGCCCGCCGAACGCCCTCGCCTTCCCACCGCCGGACATGAATACTGCGTTCCCGCAATGGGGAGACGCGCATGAACCTCGGATTTGCCGGCCTTGGTGCGATGGGACAGTTGATTGTCCCGCGCCTGATGGCCGCGGGCCATACCGTCACCGGCTGGAACCGCACGCGCGACAAGGCGGCAGGGTTGATCGCCACCGGCATGCGCTGGGCCGATACGCCGCGCGCGGCGGCGGACGGCGCCGACATCGTCTTTTCCATCGTCACCGACGCCAAGGCCGTACGCGCGGTCGCGCTCGGCCCTGACGGCATCGTCGCGGGTCTGAAGACAGGCGGCATCTATATCGATATGAGCACCATCGAGCCGGACGAAAGCCGCGCGGTCGCCGCCGAGTTCGCGCAGCGCGGCGCGATCATGCTCGACGGCCCGCTCTCCGGATCACCGGTCACCGTCAAAGCGGGGCAAGCCTCAGTAATGATCGGCGGCGACGAGGCGGCGTTCGAGCGCGTCAAGCCGGTGCTGCTCGCCATCGGCCCGAAGGTCACCCGCATCGGCAGCAACGGGCTCGCCTGCCAGATGAAGATCGCCGTCAACCTCTTGTTGATGGTCGAGGTGATCGCCTTCGGCGAGGCCGTGGCGCTGGCCGAGAAGGGCGGCGTCACCCGCGAGGCCGCGGTCGACGCGATCCTGAAAAGTGTCGCGGCCGCGCCGGTGCTCGGCTATCGCGGACCGTTCATTCTCGATGGCAAGATGCCGGCGGTGCCGCTCGCCGACGTGACGCTGCAACAGAAAGACATGATGCTGGCGCTCAATCTCGGCCGCCGGCTCGGTTCGCCGGTGCCGCTTGCCGCCGCCGCCAATGAGATGATGAACGCCTGCCGCGGCCTCGGCATCGACGCCAACGATTTCGTCGTGGCACACCAGGTCTACCGCCGCTTGGGAGGACAACAATGACATCGCAGGGCGAGAAGATCGGCGCGGCTCTGGCCCGGGCCGTGCGCGGCACCGCCGCCGCCATGAAGGGCAAGGACCCGGTGATGTACATCACCAATTTGAACGACGTGCCGAAGGTCGAGGGCCTGAAGCGCGACGACGGCTGGGTCGACATGCAGGTGCAGTTCCTGATCGACAAGAAGTCGGCGGGCGCCGACCACGTCGTCGGCTGGACCGTGCTCAAGCCCGGCGCGCGGCACGAGAACCATCGCCATCATAACTGCGATGAGTTCTTCATCGTGCTCAAGGGTCACGGCCACATCTACACCGACCACGGCGACACGCCGTCGAAGGAAGGCGACGTCGTCTATTCGCCGCGCGGCTGCTGGCACGGCTTCAACAACACGTCGAACGAGGACGTCGTACTGGTGTGGGGCTGGATGGGCGCCGGTTCGATCGAGGATTCCGGTTACGAGGTGCATCCGGAGAGCCACAAATGACCGCGTATTATATCGGCCAGCACGAGATCGACGACGAGGCGGCCTTCAACGTCTATCTGCACAAGACGATCCCGTTCATCGAGAAGCACGGCGGCCGCTACCTCACGAAGAGCGGCAGCCACGAGATGATCGAGGGCAAGCGGCCGACGCGCGTCGTGATCGTTGAGTTTCCCAGCAAACAGGCGATCAAGAACTGGTACAACGATCCCGGCTACAAGCCGCTCATCCCGGACCGGCACAAAGTGACACGCAGCACCATGATTGCAATCGAGGGCCTATGAACGCCTGGGACCATCCGCTCATCAAGAAGGGCATGCCGGCGCAGCTCGCGGCGCGGCGCGCGCGCATCGCCGCCGGAGAGAAGGCGCTCGGCTGGAAGGTCGGCCTCGGCGCGCCGGCGTCGATGGAGAAAATGCGCATTGCTGCGCCGATCGTCGGCTTCCTGATGCAGAAGGCGCTGCTGCCGAACGGCGCGACGACATCGCTGAAGGGCTATCTGCGGCCGGTCGCCGAGCCCGAAATCGCCGTGCGCATGGCGCGCGATGTTCCCGGCGGCGCGACCGCGGCCGTCGCGCTCGCGGCAATTGAGAACATCCGTCCCGCGATCGAAGTCGCCGATCTCGATCCGGTGCCGACGCCGGACAATCTCGACGCGGTGCTCGCCGGCGACATCTATCAACGCCACGTCATTCTCTGCGAGCAGAGCCGCGCCGGATCGAGTCTGGCGGGCATCGTCTCGCGGGTCGCGCGCCGCGGCGCGGAGGTCGCCCGCACGAGCGACCCCGAAGCGCTGACCGGCAAGATGGGTGACATCGTCGCGCACGTCGCGAACACGCTTGCAGCCTACGGCGAGAAATTGTCGGCCGGAGATTTCATCATCACCGGCTCGATCACGCCGCCGGTGATGATCGAACCGGACGAGACCGACTTCGCGCACGCCATCGACCCGATCGGCGAAGTGCGCGTTACCTTCACGCGCGGCTGACCGGATCGAGGCAACGATTACCGCCGGATCGACGGCTTGCGCGCGCAGCCGCATCGGCTTGCGCGGCTGTCTTCCCCCTTTGGTCGGAATAAAAAAGTATACCGCTTGCGCGCGTCAGGACGCACGCCCATCTGCCGCATCGTTGCCGTCGTCCGGCAACGCTTTGCGGAGACTTTTAATGTCACGACTCTTTTCGCCGGCTAGGCTCGGCCCGCTCAATCTGCAAAATCATCTCGTGATCGCGCCGATGACGCGCAGCCGCGCCACCGCCAACGTCCCGAACGATCTCATGGTCGAATACTATGCGCAGCGCGCGTCGGCCGGTTTGATCGTTACCGAGGGCACGTCGCCTTCGCCGAACGGGCTCGGATATCCGCGCATCCCCGGCATCTTCTCTGACGCGCAGGTCGCTGGCTGGAAGAAGATCACCGCGGCGGTGCACGCACGCGGCGCCAGGATTTTCCTGCAGGCGATGCACACCGGCCGCATCACGCATCCGCTCAACCTGCCGGGAGGCGCCGAGGTCGTGGCGCCATCGGCGATTGCCGCCGCCGGGCAGATGTACACCGACGCCGAAGGCATGAAGGATCTCGTCACGCCGCGGGCGATGACCGAGGCGGATATCAAGCATGCGGTCGCCGAATTCGCGCAGGCGGCCAAGAACGCGGTCGCGGCGGGCTTCGACGGCATCGAGTTGCACGCCGCCAACGGCTACTTGCTCGAGCAGTTCATCCGGCCGAACTCCAACACGCGGACCGACCGCTACGGTGGCACCATCGAGAACCGCGCCCGCTTCGTGCTCGAGGTGGTCGAGGCGGCCTGCGCCGCGATCGGCAAGGACAAGGTCGGTATCCGCCTCTCCCCGTTCGGCGTGTTCAACGACATGCCGGCCTATCCGGAGATGGCCGCCGATTACGCATTCCTCGCTCGCGCGCTCGACGAAAAAGGGCTGGTGTACATCCACCTCGTCGACCACGCGGCGCTGGGCGCGCCGCCGGTGCCGGAGGACATCAAGGCGGTCTATCGCAAATCCTTCAAGCGCACGCTGATCCTGTCGGGCGGTTACGACGCCGCGCGTGCGGAAGCGGACCTTCAGGCGGGCAATGCGGACCTGATCGCCGTCGGCCGTCCTTTCCTCGCCAATCCCGATCTCGTCGCGCGGTGGAAGGAAGGCCTGTCCGTGAACGAGCCCGACATGGCGACGTTCTACACGCCGGGTGCGAAGGGCTACACGGACTATCCCGCGCTGAACGGCTGACGCCTACAGCGCCTTGCTGAAATGAAAACGGCGGATGCCGCCGCCGACGGTCTTGTTGCTGGCGGCATCCGCGATCTCCTCGCGCGTCTCGCGGTAGCCGGCGCCGCGATAGAGCGCCAGTGCCTCCTTCTGAATCTCGGACGTGCTCAGCACCATCTCGCGCGCGCCGGCGCGCCGCGCTTCAGTCTCGGCGAAGATGAGCATCGCCCGCGCGATGCCGCGGCGCCGCAGGCCGGGATCGACATACATCCGGCGCAGCTCCATTGCGCCGGCGCCGGCCGCCTCCAGTCCGAACATGCCGGCAAGCGCGCCGCCCGTGCGCGCGACCCAGAACGAGCCCTGCCGCGCGCCGTAATAATCGGCGATGCAACCGATCTCTTCGGCGAGCGAGCGCTCGATGTAATCCTCGAAAGCCGCATGCAGATGCGGCGGCGCCATGAGCCGGTTGACGCGCACGAACAGCGCGCGCACCTCTGCCCCGTCAGCGTCCTCATACCGGCGAATGTCGATGGGATTGCCCATCGCTTCTCGCTACACCGGCGGCACCGCCGGCGGAAGCCTCAAGGATAGAACTGATAGAGCCAGGTCTCGCTCAAGGTGCGGTCGCCGAGGCGCAGATAGCAGCGCATGTCGACCGGCGCCTTGTCCTCGAGCGCGACGTCGAAGAAGCCGCGCCAGCGGTCGGTGCCGACCACCTTCACCACATAGGGCGTCATCACCGTGCCGCGCGACAGCGTCACCACCGGCTTGACGTCGTAGCGCGGCGCCATCGCCGCCAGCGGCCCGCCGGTGAAATCGACGACGAACTTCCAGCGGTCCTTCGGCACCGGCTGGCCGGGCACGCCGCCGCGGCCGACGCGCGTGGCAACGACGCGCGCGAGATCGCTCGGATGCGGCTCGTCGTCCTGCCAATAGAGCCGGTAGTCGAGCGCGAAGGTGTCGCCCGCCTTCACCTGCGCCTTCGGCGTCCAGTAGGCGACGATGTTGTCGTGGATCTCGTCGTCGGTCGGGATTTCGACGAGTTGCACCGCGCCCTCGCCCCATTTGCCGAGCGGCTCGACCCAGACACTCGGCCGCTTGTCGTAGAAGGCGCCGTCGTCCTGGTAGTCGTCGAACGCGTGGTCGCGTTGCAGCAGGCCGAAGCCTTTCGGATCGGTGTCGACGAAGGAATTGGTCGCGACCGACGACGGATCGATCAGCGGCCGCCAGATGTGCTCGCCCTTGCCGGTCCACATCGCGAGCCCGTCGCAGTCGTGCACCTCCGGCCGCCAGTCGATGGCGGCGCGGCGGTTGTTCTCGCCGTACCAGAACATGCTGGTGAGCGGCGCCAGTCCGAGCCGCGGCACGTCGGTGCGCGCGAAAACGTCGGCGTGCACGGTCATGACGATCGTCTTGCCGCGCGAGGCCTCGAAGCGGTAGGCGCCGGTGACGCTCGGGCCCTCGAGCAGCGCGTAGATCGTCACGGTGTCGAGTTTGTCATGCGGCTCGGCCAGCCAGAATTGCGAGAAGCGCGGGAATTCCTCCGGCCGCGGCAGCGCCGTGTTCACGGCGATGCCGCGCGCCGAGGTGCCGTATTGCCCGCGCGGACCGCAACTGCGGAAATAACTGGCGCCCTGGAAGGCGAGCCAGTCGACGTCGCTGCCGCGGCCGTTCATGACGCGGAAACCGGAAAAGCCGAGATCGTCGGGCAGGCGCGCTTCGAGCGCGGCGTCGCCATAGGCGAAGTCGTCCTTCTCGTAGAGCACCGGCCGCGCCATGCCGTTCTCGACCGCGTGCACGGCGACCGGCTCGCCGTTGAACTTGTCGAGGTGGAAGAAACGCACCGGCAGCGCGCCGTCCTTCCACAGCGCGCATTCCGAACGGAATTTGATTTTCTGGATCGCGTCGAAATCGACGTTCTGTACGACCGCAGGCGCCGGCCGCGGCGGCGGCGCGTAAGGCGCGGCCGCGCGCTTGCGCGCCAGATCGCGCAGGCCCTCGTAACGGAACGGCTGCGGCGGGCCGAAGCGCAGGCCCTCCGGGCCCGCAACGGCGCGGCCGCTGCCTGCAAGCGCGATCAGGCCGGCGCCGAAGCCGATGAATTGACGACGATCGATGGGAATGGGTGAGATCCCCCTGCGCGCCCCGCCGAGCGATTCAAACCGGAACCCGGCGACATGGTTCCAACGGACGAACCGCAGGCAGCCGGCGGTAACGGAAGGCCGGTATCGGCCCGTGCCCGGACCGCGGTATCGTTTTCACGATCGAACTCATTGGTCCCGGCGATGGCACTTCCTTTTTATACGATCGGCCATTCGACCCGCCCGCTCGACGAATTCGTCGAGCTGCTACGGGCCTGCGAGGTGCGTCTCGTCATCGACGTGCGCACGGTGCCGCGATCGCGCACCAACCCGCAGTACAATCGCGACACGCTGCCGGAGGCGCTGGCGCGGCATCAGATCGGTTACGAGCACATCGCCGCGCTCGGCGGTCTCCGAAGCCACACGCGCGACATGCCGCCGGAGGTGAACGGCTTCTGGCAGAACGACAGCTTTCATAATTACGCCGACTATGCGCTGAGCGAGAGCTTCCGCGACGGGCTTTCGCACCTGCGCGCGGTCGGCCATGAGACGACCTGCGCCATTATGTGCGCCGAGGCGGTGTGGTGGCGCTGCCACCGGCGCATCATCACAGATTATCTGATCGCCGCGGGCGAGACGGTCTTCCATATCCTCGGCCGGGGCCACGTCGATCCGGCGCGCATGACGGAGGCCGCCAAGCCCGGCGCCGACGGCCTCGCCTACCCCGCCGCCTGAACCCCGCCCTCGCCAAATCGCCGCAGACGTCCTATCTCCTTGCCGGAGGGCGCCAAGTTCCGGAGCAGTGTCTCGATGGATCCAGCCATTTCGTCCCTGATCGACCGTGCCGGTCTCGACAAGGGCAAGGTGCGGCAATTGCTCGGCCGCGGTCTCGAGGGCGCCGACGACGGCGAATTGTTCCTCGAATACAAGCAGTCCGAGGCGCTGGCCTTCGACAACGGGCGCCTGAAGCAGGCGACCTACGACACCACGCAGGGCTTCGGCCTGCGCGCGGTCAAGGGCGAGGCGGTGGGCTACGCGCACGCCTCCGACATGTCCGAGGCCGCACTGGCGCGTGCGGCGGAAGCCGTGCGCGCGGTCAAAGGCGGCTATTCCGGCACTTACGCCGACGCGCCGGGCCGCACCAACCGCAAGCTCTATGGCGACGAGAACCCGCTCGCGCAGCCGGCCTTCGACGCCAAGGTGAAGCTGCTCGAAGAGATCGACGCCTATGCGCGCGCCAAGGATGTGCGCGTCCGGCAGGTGACGGCGAGTATCGCGGCGACGTGGCAAGTGGTCGAGATCCTGCGCGCCGACGGCGAGACCTATCGCGACATCCGGCCGCTGGTGCGGCTCAACGTCTCGGTCGTCACCGGCCACGGCGACCGGCAGGAGACCGGCTCGTTCGGCTTCGGCGGCCGCGAGGGCTACGAGCGATTCATCACGACGCATTCCTGGCGGCACGCGGTCGACGAGGCCGTGCGACAGGCTCTGGTCAACCTGGACGCGGTCGCCGCGCCCGCCGGCGAGATGGACGTCGTATTAGGGGCCGGCTGGCCCGGCGTCATGCTGCACGAGGCGGTCGGTCACGGCCTCGAAGGCGACTTCAACCGCAAGAAGACGTCGGCCTTTGCCGGCCTGATGGGCCAGCAGGTCGCCGCCAAGGGCGTCACCGTGGTCGACGACGGCACGATGCAGGATCGGCGCGGCTCGCTCTCAATCGACGACGAGGGCACGCCGACCAACCGCACCGTGCTGATCGAGGACGGCATCCTCGTCGGCTACATGCAGGACCGGCAGAACGCCCGGCTCATGGGAATGAAGCCGACCGGTAATGGCCGCCGCGAGAGCCACGCGCATGTGCCGATGCCGCGCATGACCAACACCTACATGCTCGCCGGCCAACACGATCCGAAGGAAATGATCGCCTCGGTGAAGAACGGCCTCTACGCCGTGAACTTCGGCGGCGGCCAGGTCGACATAACCTCGGGCAAGTATGTGTTTCAGTGCACCGAGGCTTATAAGATCGAGAACGGCAAGGTCACCGCGCCGGTAAAGGGCGCCATGCTCATCGGCAACGGCCCGACCGACCTCAATCGGATCACCATGATCGGCAACGACTTCGCGCTCGACCCCGGCATCGGCACCTGCGGCAAGAACGGTCAGGGCGTGCCCGTCGGCGTCGGCCAGCCCTCGTTGCGCATGGACAAGATCACCGTAGGAGGGACCGCCTGATGGCGAGCACGGATGAGACCGCGCCGGCCTCGCGCGTGAAGGGCTGGGCCAAGAGCATCGTCGACATCGTCGCCATCGTCGCCGTGGTGATGGCGGCGAAGACGGCGATCGCCGAGCCGTTCTACGTGCCGTCGGGTTCGATGGAGCCGACCTTGCAGATCGGCGACGAACTGCTCGCGACCAAATACCCGTATGGCTATTCGACCGCATCGCTACCCGGTTTCTTCACGCTGCCGCAGAGCGGCCGCGTGTTCGGCGATCTGCCCAAGCGCGGCGACGTCGTCGTGTTCCGCTGGCCCGGCGACCGCTCGCAGGTCTGGGTCAAGCGTGTCATCGGACTGCCGGGCGACAGAATTGCGCTGCGCGACGGCCGCGTCATCATCAACGGCACGCCGGTCGGGCTGAAGGCGGACGGCAGCGGCCAGTCGGAAAACGAAGACGGCGGGCGCACGTCGGCCGCGCGCTACATCGAGACGCTGCCGGGCGGCAAGCAGCACGTCATCTTCAAGCTGACGCCGTCGGAGCCGCTCGACACCATGGCCGAGGTCACGGTGCCGCCTGGCCGCCTGTTCGTCATGGGCGACAACCGCGACAACTCCGCCGACAGCCGCGTGCCGGTCGAAGACGGCGGCGTGGGAATGCTGCCGACGCACGACCTGATCGGGCGCGCCCGCGGCTTGGTTGGTT
>DATNBL010000042.1:0-13435 GCA_035571935.1 Pseudolabrys sp. | reverse complement strand
AGGCGCGGCTATGGGACAGGTTCGCGTTCCGCCATGCAGCCCACCCGCACCTTCGAGACCTCGCGCGCCGCCTTCGCAGCCGGCGTCCGCACCGCATGGACCTCGGTGTTCGCCATGGTCATGTCGGGCACCTATGTCGGCATTGGCGCACTGGCGCACGACGCCGGGCTGTCGGCGTTGTGGCTGACGATGTCGACGGTGGTGGTCTGGGCCGGCCCGGCGCAAGTGATCATGGTCTCGGCGATCGGCGGCGGCGCCACCATGTTCGAGGTGGCGCTGGCGGTCACGCTCAGCGCCATGCGCCTTCTGCCGATGGTCGTGGCGCTGCTGCCGCTGCTGAGGCGGCCGGGCAGGGGCTTCGGCGAGCTTTTGCTGCCGACGCATTTCACCTCGGTGAGCATGTGGGTCGAGTCGTTCCGGCTGCTGCCGTCGATGGAGCGCGAGCATCGCGTCGCCTTCTGCAACGGCCTCTCGTCCGGCTTCATGGCGGTGGCCAGCGTGTTCGGCCTTGTCGGCTATTACCTCGCCGCCGGCCTGCCGACCTTGTTCGCCGGCGGCCTCCTGTTCCTGACGCCGGTGTCGTTCCTGATCTCGACCGCGCGCAACGCCACGGCGATGATCGACCGCCTCGCGCTGGTGCTCGGCCTGATCATCGGTCCGGTGCTGGTCTATTTCCAGGTCGGGCTCGACATCATGTGGACCGGCATCTCCGCCGGCACCGTCGCCTATGCCGTGCACCGGCTGCGCGGAGCCGCCGCATGAGCGCCGCGACCCAGCTCTCGCCCTATCTGCTGCTGGTGCTGGTCGGCTTCCTGCCGAACGAGATCTGGCGCGCGCTTGGCCTCGTCCTGGCGCGCGGGCTCAACGAGAAATCCGAGATCGTGATGTGGTCGCGGGCGGTGGCGACTGCGATCCTCGCCGGCGTCATCGCCAAGCTGATCCTGTTTCCCTCGGGCGAACTCATCGCCATCCCGCTGGCCGTGCGCGTCATCGCCGCGGCCTGCGGCTTTGCCGCCTTCGTGGGCGTCCGCCGCTCGCTGCTCGCCGGCGTCGCCGTCGCCGAGGCGGTGCTGATCCTGGGCGGTTACCTGTCAGGCCACTGAGGCAAGCGCCGCCGCCAGCTTCTTGGCGTGCTCGGCCAGCACCTCGGGCTTTTCCTTCTCGGAAGCCGGCGGCTTCATCGTCACGCCGGCCTTGCGCGGGATGACGTGCACATGCAGGTGGAACACCACCTGGCCGCCGGCGCCTTCGTTGAACTGCTGCACGGTGATGCCGTCGGCCCCGAACGCGGTCATGGCCGCCTTGGCGACCTTCTGCGCGACCTTGGCGACGTGGGCGAGGTCGTCGGGCGCGATGTCGAGCAGGTTGCGCGCCGGCGCCTTGGGCAGGATCAGCGTATGGCCGGGCGCGCGTGGCATGATGTCGAGGAAGGCGAAAGCCTTGTCGTCCTCATAGACCTTGAAGCAGGGCAATTCGCCGCGGAGGATTTTGGCGAAGATGTTGTTCGGGTCGTAGGCGGGCATCTCGGCGGTCCTCTTGGTGGCGGCCTATTCCTGCTCGACCAAATCTTTGCGGAACGGGCCGGCCGCCGCAAGGTCCTCGCCGGCCGCCTCCACATAGCGGCGCTCGCGGGCGAGGTAGTCGTCGATGGCCCGGCGCAACCCCGCATGGGCGATGTAGTGCGCCGAATAAGTCGGAGCGGGCAGGTAGCCGCGCGCCAGTTTGTGCTCGCCCTGCGCGCCGGCCTCGACCCGGGCGAGCTTGTTGGCAATCGCGTATTCGATGGCCTGGTAGTAGCAGACCTCGAAATGCAGGAACGGATGATGCTCGACCGCGCCCCAGTTGCGGCCGTAGAGCTTGTCGGAGCCGATGAAGTTGATGGCACCGGCGATATAACGTCCGGCGCGCTTCGCCATCACCAGCAGGATGCGGTCGGCCATCGTTGCGCCGGCGATCGAGAAGAATTCGCGCGTGAGATACGGCCGGCCCCACTTGCGCGAGCCGGTGTCCATGTAGAAGGCGAAGAAGGCGTCCCAGACCTGTTCGGTGAGGTCGGAGCCGGTCAGCCAGTGCAATGTGATGCCGGGACCGGCGGCTTCCTTGCGCTCGCGGCGGATGGTTTTGCGCTTTCTTGAATTCAGCGCGGCGAGGAAATCCTCGAAGGTCGCGTAGCCCGCGTTCTCCCAGTGGAACTGCTGGTCGGTGCGTTGCAGGAAGCCGCGCGCGCCGAGCAGGTCCCATTCCGCCCTGGTCAGGAACGTCACGTGCCCGGAGGAGAGGCCGTTAGCGCGCGTGATCTCGGCCAGCGCATCGCCGAGCGCCTCTTGCACCTGCCCGGCGAGGGGGCCGGGGCGGGCGAGCAGGCGTGGGCCGGTGACCGGCGTGAACGGCACCGCCACCTGGAGCTTCGGGTAGTAGTCGCCGCCGGCGCGCTCGAAGGCGTCGGCCCAGCCGTGGTCGAAGACGTATTCGCCCTTGGAGTGGCCTTTGGCGTAGCAGGGCGCGGCGCCGAGGACCTCGCCGTCGGCGCTCTCGGCGATGAGATGCTGTGGCTGCCAACCGGTGCGCGGCCCGACCGAGTTCGACTGTTCAAGAGCGGAGAGGAATGCGTGCGAAACGAAAGGGTTGGGCGGCTGTCCTCGTGTTGATAATTCAGTGGAGGGCAAGGCCGCGCCCGCGCAGGCGTCCCAGTCGGCGGCCGGGACCTCGGCGAGGGAAGGCGCGATGCGGATGCGGAGTTCGACGGTCATCGGGGCTGTTCTAGCCCCAGTTTACGCCTGAAATCGGAAATCGGGCCGACTTTTCCGCTCAGGGGCAGCGGACGTCGTCGATTCCGGTCGGATTGCCGCGCCAATCCAGCACCGTCCCCTGGATACGGCAGTTCGGCGGAATACGGCGGCAGCCCCACGGCCCGCAGGCGATCTGCCCTTGCGGCTCCGTCCGATAGCGAACCGCGTGCTTCTTTTTCTTCTTGGCCGCGAGCGTGACCGTGTCCGCCTGCGCCGGTTTGGCCAGCGCCGGGGCCGTGCCCAAGATGGCGAGGGCGGCGAGGAGGGCGATGAACGGGCGAATGGTCACGGCACTGATCCCTGTTTGAGCGCTCTTGAGGAAAAACACCGTCAGAGGCCGGTGTGTTCCGTGCCGGTCAGGGCGTGAAGCCCTCGAAGATCGCCTGATCGGCCCAGCGCGAGGCGCGCGCCCGGTCCTGCGCGGTGCGCACCGTCCAGGTCAGCAGCGGTAGCCCGAACACATGCCGCGCGACGAGCGGCGCCGCCGCCGGCAGGTCGCGCACCGCCCAGGCGACGAAGTGCGGCCGCGTGCGCGGCGCGTGCAGCAGAAATGCGAGGCTGCGCCGCTCGGCCGCGCTCAAGCGCGCCCAGTCGGCGTGGTCGTAGCGGCTCTCGGCGACGATGCCGCGGGTGATCGCTGGCGCGCTCTCACGCAGGCAGGCGAGAGCGGCCGGATCGAACGACATCGCCGCCGCCGGGCCGGAATAGCCGCCCAGCACCTCGGCGACGCGGCGCGTCAGCCGAAGATCGCCGTCGAAACGGCTCTTGATCTCGACGAGGAGCGGCGCGCGCCCGCCCACGCGCGCGCAGAGTTCGGCCAGCGTCAGCATCCGGTCGCCGGTGTGCCGGAACGCGACCTGCTTGAGCTCCGCCGCGGTCAGGTCGGCCAGCGCCGCCGTGCCCTCGGTCAGCCGTCCGAGGCGGCCGTCGTGGTGCACCATGGCCTCGCCGTCGCGCGAGCGCTGCACGTCGCATTCGATGCCGTAGCCGGCCGTGATCGCCGCGTCGAAGGCCGACGCCGTGTTCTCGATCAGCCCGCGCGACGCGTCATGCAGCCCGCGATGGGCGACCGGACGCGCGGTGAGCCAGCCGAGCCGCGGCATGAGGCGTCAGGCGACCTCGAACGTGCCCTCGACCTCGACCGCGGCGTCGGCCGGCAGGGCGGCGACGCCGACGGTCGAGCGGGCGTGGCGGCCTTTGTCGCCGAACACCTCGACCATCAGGTCGGAGGCGCCGTTCATCACCTTCGGCCCGTCGCCGTAGCCGGGCGCCGAGTTGATGAAGCCGCCGAGGCGGACGACGCGCACGATCTTGTCGAGATCGCCGACCGCGGCCTTGACCTGCGCGATCAGGTTGACGGCGCAGGCGCGCGCCGCCCTGGCGCCGTCCTCCATCGAGACCGCGCCGCCGAGCTGGCCCTTGGCGACCAGCTTGCCGTCGCTCCCGAAGCACAACTGACCGGACACGGTGAGCAGATTGCCGCTCTTCACGAAAGCGACGTAATTGGCGACCGGCGCCGCCGGCATGGGCAGGACGATCCCGAGCGATGCGAGCTTCTGTTCGACCGAACCGGCCATGGCGTTCCCTCTTCGTGATGTGCCCGCCGCGATCCTTGGCCGATCGCTGCGGACGGCGCAAGCAGGGGCCCGGGCAGGCCCGTTGCCGGACGCGGGGGCGGCCTCTATCCTGCCGCGATCGTCGCTTTGTTGTGTGTCGGGCCTTGATGCCCCGGAGACACCCGCTTCGATGACGTTTCCCGCCCTTCCGCGCTTGATGCTCGCGGCCGCGCTCGCCGCAGTGGCGCTTCCGGCCGCGGCCGCGCCCGCCGACGGCGTTTCGCTGGCGCCGCACCGTGCCGTCTACGACCTCAAGCTCGTCAAGTCGCACGGCAGCCGCGGCCTCGCCGCGGTGCGCGGGCGCATCCTCTACGACTTCTCCGGCAACGCCTGCGACGGCTACGACCTGAAATTCCGCCAGGTGTCGGAGCTGGATTCCGGCGAAGGCAAGACGGTGCTGAGCGACTTGAACTCGACCACCTGGGAGGACGCCGACGCCAAGGCGTTCCGTTTCTCCTCGCAGAACCGCATGAACGAGCAGACCGGCGACGTCGTCAACGGCGAGGCCGAGCGGCGCGCCAAGGCGGTGGCGATCAGCCTGACCAAGCCGAAGCACAAGGCGCTGCGGATCCCGCCGAACGCCGTGTTCCCGACCGAGCACATGCGCCGCATCATCGCCGCCGCGCGCGCCGGCACGACCATGCTCGAACTGCCGGTCTATGACGGCTCGGAGACGGGCGAGAAGCTCTACAACACGTTCACGCTGATCGGGAAAGCGGTCGCGCCCGGCGAGAAGCCGCCCGCCGACGCCGGCGCCAAGGTGCCGGCGCTTGCCAAGCTGACGCGCTGGCCGGTGACGATCAGCTATTTCGACCAGCTCGCCGAAAGCGAGCGGCGCAAAGGCGAGCAGACGCCGGTCTACGTCATCGCCTTCGAGCTCTACGAGAACGGCATCTCGCGCAAGCTCGTGCTCTATTATCCCGACTTCACCATCAGCGGCGAGATGACGTCGCTGGAGATGAAGAAGGAGAAACCGTGCAAGTGAGAGCATTCGTCATGGCCGCGCTCGTCGCGGCCATCCACGCCTTGCTTGCGGCTTAAGACGTGGATGCCCGGCACAAGGCCGGGCATGACGGAGGGGAAACCTCACTCCTCCTCGATCGCCAGGCCCTTCACCACGGCATCGCGTCCGAACTTCGAGCGCAGCGCGTCGACCGCGTGCTCGGCCTTGGCTGTGCGCAGGTCGATCATGTCGGTGAGATCGTCGCCGCCGGTCTCGTCGAGATGGCTGACGCCGATGCCGATCAGCCGGTAGCGCGTGGCGCCAACCTCGTTCTTCAACAGATCGCGGCCGGCCGCGAAGATGCGCGCGGCCAACTGCGTCGGGCTGCCGACCGAGCGCGCCCGCGTCCTGATCCGGAAATCGGCGCTCTTGAGCTTGAGCGTCACCGTCGAACCGGCCAACCCTTGCGCCTTCAGGCGCGACGACACCTTCTCGCACAGGTGCCAGAGGTGCTGCTCGAGCGGGCGGAAGTCGGCGATGTCGCGGTCGAAGGTCGTCTCCGCCGACACGCTCTTGGTCTCGCGCTCGGGATCGACCTTTCGCTCGTCATGGCCGCGGGCGAGCCGCCACAGCCGCAAGCCTTCCTCGCCATAGCGGCGCATCAGGTCGCGCTCATCGGCGCGCTGGAGGTCGGCGATCAACCGGTAGCCGTCATTGGCGAACTTCTCCGCGCTGACGCGGCCGACGCCGTAGATGAAGCCGACCGGCTTCGGCGCCAGGAACGCGGCCGCCTCCGCCGGCGCGATCACGGCGAAGCCGCGCGGCTTGTCGAGGTCGGAGGCGATCTTGGCCAGGAACTTGTTGGCTGACAGCCCGATCGACACGGTGATGCCGATCTCGCGCTCCACCGCGCTGGCAAAGCGCGCCAGCACGCGCGCCGCGCTGGTGCCGTGCAGGCGTTCGGTCCCGGTGAGGTCGAGGAAGGCCTCGTCGATCGACAGAGGCTCGACCAAAGGCGTCAGATCGCGCATGCGCTTGCGCACCTCGCGCCCGGCCTCGACGTATTTCGCCATGTTCGGCTTGATCACGACCGCATGCGGGCAGCGGCCGAGCGCCTCGAACATCGGCATCGCCGAGCGCACGCCGTAGGTGCGGGCGATGTAGCAGGCGGTCGAGACGACGCCGCGCTTTCCCCCGCCGACGATCAGCGGCTTGTCGGCGAGGGAAGGGTCGTCGCGCTTCTCGATGGTGGCGTAGAACGCGTCGCAGTCGACGTGCGCGATGGTGAGCCTTTCGAGTTCGGCGTGGCGGACGAGCCGCGGCGAGCCGCAGCCGCGGCAGCGTGTGGCGGATTCACCGGCATCCTTCAGGCAGTCCCGGCAGAAGCCGCTCACGGGACGTCGCGCTCCCATCCGCCGCCGAGCGCCAGCCGCGCCGCCTCGACGGTCGCCGGATCGTGGCCGGCCTCCTTGGCGAAATCCGTCAGCAGCCGCTCGTCGCCGGCCAGGTACTCCAGCACGCCGGCGAGGAACCCCGGCTCGCGCGCGGCGGTGCGAATCTCGGCCGGTCCGATGCCGGTCAGAGAGAGGAATCGGCCAAGCCGTTCACCATCCTGCGCGATATAGCTAAGCGCCTGAATGGCAAGCGCTTCTGCCGCCTCGCGCACCTTGGCCGGACGCTCTTTCATCGCTTCGATTTGCCTTTCCTAAAGAAATCGGCACTACGGTCGCAACCGATCATGCCCGAGCGCGCGCGCCAATGCGACGCCGACCGCGTCGGGCACGTGGCGCTTTGGGGACAGAACGGGCGGGGAGCATGTCGAAAACCGTCCTGATCGTGGAAGACAACGAGCTCAACATGAAGCTCTTCCACGATCTCCTTGAAGCGCACGGCTACGGCACGGTCGGAACCCGGAACGGCATCGAGGCTCTCGACCTCGCGCGCCAGCACCGGCCCGACCTCATTCTGATGGATATCCAGTTGCCGGAAGTCTCCGGCCTGGAAGTGACGAAGTGGCTGAAGGACGATCCCGAGCTGAAGGCGATCCCCGTAGTGGCGGTGACGGCTTTTGCGATGAAGGGCGACGAGGAGCGCATCCGCGAGGGCGGCTGCGAGGCCTATCTGTCCAAGCCGATCTCGGTGGGCAAGTTCATCGAGACGGTGCGCCATTTCCTCGGGACTGCGTGAGGGGACGAGTTCGATGAGTGCGCGTATCCTGGTCGTCGACGACGTTCCCGCCAACGTCAAGCTGCTCGAGGCGCGGCTGTCGGCCGAATATTTCGACGTCAGCACGGCCTATAACGGCGCCGACGCGCTGGCCATGTGCGAGCGCGCCGAGTGCGACATCGTCCTGCTCGACGTCATGATGCCGGACATGGACGGGTTCGAGGTCTGCCGCCGCATCAAGTCCGGCACGGCGACGCACCACATCCCGGTGGTCATGGTCACCGCGCTCGACCAGCCGTCCGACCGCGTGCGCGGGTTAGAGGCTGGCGCGGACGATTTCCTCACCAAGCCGGTCAGCGACGTCGCGCTGGTCTCGCGCGTGCGCTCGCTGGCGCGGCTGAAGATGGTCACCGACGAGCTGCGCATGCGCGCGCAGACCTCGCTCGAGATCGGCATCGAGAGCCCGGAGCGCGACGCCGTCACCGAAACCGGCCGCAACGGCCGTATCCTGCTGGTCGATGATCGCCAGAGCTCCTACGAGCGCATCGCCTCGATGCTGGCGACCGAGCACACAGTCGACATCGAGACGGAGCCGGGCGAGGCGCTGTTCCATGCCGCCGAGGGCGACTACGAGCTCGTCATCGTGTCGCTGGGGCTCGCCAATTTCGACGGGCTGCGCCTGTGCAGCCAGATCCGCTCGCTCGACCGCACCCGCAACGTCTCGATCCTGGCGATCGCGGAACCGGACAACAATGCGCGCCTGCTGCGCGGTCTCGAGATCGGCGTCAACGACTACCTGATGCGGCCGATCGACCGCAACGAGATGCTGGCGCGCGTGCGCACACAGATCAAAAAGAAGCGCTATACCGAGCGCTTGCGCGACAACTTTCAAGCATCCATTGAAATGGCGATCACCGACGCGCTGACCGGCCTGCACAATCGCCGCTACATGGAAACGCACCTCTCCTCGCTGGTCGAGCAGGCGGCCTCGCGCGCCAAGCCGCTCGCGGTGCTGGTGCTCGATATCGATTTCTTCAAGGCGATCAACGACGGCCACGGCCACGACGCCGGCGACGACGTGCTGCGCGAATTCGCGCTGCGCATTCGCAAGTCGATCCGCAATATCGATCTGGCCTGCCGCTACGGCGGCGAGGAATTCGTCATCGTCATGCCGGAAACCGACATGGGCGTGGCGACGATGGTCGCCGAGCGGCTGCGCCGCTCGATCGCCGGCGAGCCGTTCCCGATCCAGCAGGGCATGCGGCTCCTCGACGTGACGCTGTCCATCGGCATCGCCGCCCTCGGCGACGCCGACGATACTGCCGGCGCGATGCTCAAGCGGGCCGACCAGGCGCTCTATCGCGCCAAGCGCGACGGCCGCAATCGCGTGGTCGCGGACGCAGCCTGAAACGGCTTCCGGTTGCGGCAGATTCGCTGAAAAGCCAACCGGCGGGCGCGGGCCTGCGATAATTCACACAACAAATACAATGGCTTAAAAACAATTTGGCCGGGCAGGGCGCTTGGTCTAACCTGTCGCCGAAGATCGGGCGCCGAGGCGATTGCACGCCTTGGTTGTCTGGACGCAAACCGACAGAATGCCCTGCGGAGAAGCTCAGGTCCGCCGCATCTCCTGGGTCCGTGGGGTTCGGCCGGTCCGGAAGCGGTGTGAGTGGCCTCCTCATGTCACCGCTTCCGGCCGGCCAGCTTGTTTCACATCCAGAGATGTGTGTCCCGGGCGCAATGCAGCACGGCGCGAAGCGACGTGATGCTTTGCAGACCCGGGACCGTCGCGGTGTGTGGCGGTCCCGGATCAGCGTCGCATCGCTGCGCGCTTTGCGCTTGCGCTGCGCCGCATCCGGGACACGAACCGTCGCATAACAAGCTCCGAGCCCTCCCAGAAACACAAAGGGCGCCTCGTGGGCGCCCTTCATCGTCGGCCTGCGCTGAAAGCGCGGTCTACTTGATCTTACCCTCGCGGTACTCGACGTGCTTCTTGGCGACGGGGTCGTACTTCTTCTTGACCAGCTTGTCGGTCTGGGTGCGCGAGTTCTTCTTGGTCACGTAGTAGTGGCCGGTGCCGGCGCTCGACACGAGCTTGATCTTGAGGCTGATGGCTTTGGCCATGGATTGAAGTCCTTGGAAACGCGAACGGCGATGTCTGGGGTGTCGTTGCGGGCGGAAACTAGCGTCGAACGGCCAAATGTCAAGGAAACCCGGGCCGTTCCGTCATTCCGGGGCGCCGCGGAGCGGCGAGCCCGGAATCCAGAACCACCACCCGTGGATTCCGGGTCCGCTCGCCAGGCTCGCGTCCCGGAATGACGGGGAGGCCTACAGCAGGTCCCGGTGAAACACCCCGTCCTGCATGAAGTAGAACGGAACCGGCAGTTTGTGGTCCATGCCGGCCTCCACGCGGGCCAGAAGCTCTTCGAGGATCACGCCGGTGATGGTTGGCACGTCGAGCTTCGCCGCCTCGCTGATCGGCGCCCAGGCGAGTTCCACCAGCTCCGAATCCGCTCCCACCACGCCCTCGATCGTGTGCGCGACGGAGGTCGCGTCGGCGGTGAAGAAGCGGGTGTCGAAGCGCTTCGGCCGCCGCGGCGGCGTAATGGCGCGGGCGATGAAATGGATCTGGCCGAGATCGGGATGCACCTTCGCCTTCGCGAAGTCGGCCCAGATATCGCCGGGGATCGCCGGCGGCGCGTCGCGTTTCACGCCGAGCAGGAGGCCGGTCTCCTCCGCCGTCTCGCGGATCGCGGTCAGCGCCAGCGCGCGGGCGAAATCGGCGCCCGGCGCGGCGACGCGGGTGTTGAGCTTGACCGCGATATCGGGATGCAGGCCGCCGATCGCGCTCATCTCGGCATCGTGCGGCTCCAGCCGGCCGCCGGGGAAGACGAACTTGCCGGGCATGAACTTGTGGCCGTGATGGCGGCGGCCGAGCAGCACCTTCGGCGTTGCGCCCGAGCGGTCGATCAGCATCAGCGTCGCGGCGTTGCGCGGCTCGCTGTCGGGGTGTGACTGGTCACGCTCCTGCTGCGCCATGCGATCGAGGAGCCTGTGGCCGTGATCTTCGTTCATCGCCGTTTCCGTGCCGCCTTGTGCTTGCCCTTGTGCGGCCGCCGCTCGTGCCGCCGCTCCCCATGCCGATCCTGCCGGGCGCTTCCTTTACGCCCGGCCGACAAAAGCTCAAAGCGCAGCGCACCGGCAACCGGCGCTGCCTCGACCAGCTTGACCGTGACATTGTCGCCGAGCCGGTAGGTCTCGCCCGAATGCTTGCCGACCATGGCGTGATGCGCCTCGTCGTAAGCGAAGTATTCGTCGCCGATGGTGCGCGCCGGCACGAAGCCGTCGGCGCCGGTGCCGGCAAGCTTCACGAACAGGCCGGCGCGGGTGACGCCGGAGATGCGCCCCTCGAAGGAGGCGCCGATGCGGTCGGCGAGGAAATGCGCAATCAGCCGGTCGTTGGTCTCGCGCTCGGCCAGCATCGCCCGCCGCTCGGTCGCCGAGATCGCGGCGGCGATCTCGCTCAGCACGGCCGGATCGGCATTGTCGGCAAGCCCGTCCGGCCCGAGCTTGAGCGCACGGATCAGCCCGCGGTGCACGATCAGGTCGGCGTAACGGCGGATCGGCGAGGTGAAGTGCGCGTAGCGGCGCAGATTGAGGCCGAAATGGCCGTAGTTCTCGGCGGCGTATTCGGCCTGCGACTGCGAGCGCAGCACGACCTCGTTGACCAGCGGCTCGGCGTCGCGGCCCGTGACCTGGTGCAGCACGCGGTTGAACGCCTCGGGGCGGAGCGCACCGGCCTTGGCGAAGGAGATGTCGAGGGTCTTCAGGAATTCGCGCAGCGCGTTGACCTTCTCCAGCGACGGTTCGTCGTGCACGCGGTAGATCAGCGGCACCCGCGCCTGCTCCAAGGTCTCGGCGGCGGCGACATTGGCGAGGATCATGAACTCCTCGATCAGCCGGTGCGCATCGAGCCGTTCGGGCGTGACGACCCGGTCGACGGTGCCGTCGCCCTTCAGGAGGATCTTGCGCTCGGGCAAATCGAGGTCGAGCGGCGCGCGCTCGTTGCGCGCCTTCACCACGGTGGCGTAGGCGGCGTAGAGCGGTTTCAGGATCGGCTCCACCAGCGGCGCCGCCTCGCCGTCGCCGTGGCCGGAGATGGCGGCTTGCGCCTGCTCGTAGGAGAGCTTGGCGACCGAGCGCATCATGACGCGGTGGAACGTGTGCGAGCGCTTGCGGCCGTCGGCGCCGATGATCATCCGGACGGCGAGCGCCGGGCGCGCCACCCGGGGGCGCAGCGAGCAGAGGTCGTTGGAGATGCGTTCGGGCAGCATCGGCACGACGCGGTCGGGGAAATAGACCGAATTGCCGCGCACCAGGGCCTCGTGGTCGAGCGCGGAGCCAGGCCGCACGTAGTGGGCCACGTCGGCGATGGCGACGTTGACGATGAATACACCGTCGCCGGCCTCCTCGGCGTGCACCGCGTCGTCGTGATCCTTGGCGTCGGGCGGGTCGATGGTGACGAAGGGCACGTTCTGCCAGTCTTCCCGATGCGCCATGGTTGCGGGTTTCGCCGCGTCCGCTTCCGCCTCGGTCTCGCGGCGGAAGACGTGCGGGATGCCGTGCGCGTTGATGGCGATGAGGCTGACGGCGCGCTCGGTGGCGAGCGAGCCAAGTTTTTCGACCACGCGGCCGGAGGCGAGGCCGAGCCGGCCGGATCGCGTCGTCTCGACCGCGACGAGGTCGCCGTCGCGCGCCTCGCCGGCGGCGCCGTCGGGGATGAGCAAGTCCTTGCCGAGCATCTTCTTGTCGATGGGCTCGAGGCGGCCGCCGCGCGGGCCCTTGCGGTAAATACCGAGCACGCGCTGCTTCGGCCGGTCGATGATGCGGATAACACGCGCACGATGACCTATGTCCTCATCCACCGTCTCCTCAACGCGCAGCAGCACGCGGTCGCCGAGGCCGGGCGCGGTGCCGCGGCGCGCGTCGCGCGGCACGACGATGCGGATCTTCGGCGCGGCGCCGTGCGCCTCCTCGTCCCATTCGTCCGGCGTGGCAATGAGGTCGCCGTCGCGGTCGCGCGACGTGACGTCCGCGAGCACGGTCGAGGACAGGGCGCCGGGATGATGCAGCTTCTTGTGGCGTCTCTCGATGGCGCCTCCGTCGGCGAGATCGCGCAACATGCGCTTCAAGTCCGCGCGCAGCGCGTTCTTCAGGCCGAAGGCGCGGGCGATTTCGCGCGTGCCGACCTTGCCCGGCTGCTGACGGATGAAGGCGAGGATTTCGGCCTTGTCAGGGAGGGACGTCGCGTGGCCTTTTCGTTTGCTCACGTGGGTGCTGTGAGTCAGTCCGCCGCCTTGGCCTTGCGCGCGGGTTTGGCCGCGGCCTTCTTCGGCTTCGCGGCCGGTTTGGCCGCGGCTTTGCCGGACGCCTGCTTGCGACCCGCGGCGCGACGCGCCGTGGGCGCGGCGGCTTCGGCCTTCGCGGGCTTGGCAGCGGCCTCCGCCTTGGGCTCGGGCTTCGGTTTGGCGGCCTTCTTGCCTTTGGCCGGCTTGCCGCCGCCCTTGGCGATGCGCGCCTCGATCAGGCCGATCGCCTGTTCGAGAGTTACCGACTCCGGCGCCATATCGGTCGGCAGCGTTGCGTTGACGCCGTCGTGGCTGACGTAAGGTCCGTAGCGGCCCTTCTTGAGCACGATCGGCCCACCCTTGTCGGGATGATCGCCGAGCGGCTTGCCCGGATCCGCGCCGAAGCGAGCGCGTCCCGGCTTGAGCTTCTTCTCGGCAATAAGCGTGACAGCACGATTGAGGCCGACGGTCATGACCTCGTCGCCATCCTCGAGACTCGCAAAGACCTTGCCGTGCTTCACATAAGGCCCGAAGCGGCCGAGGCCGGCGACGATCATCTCGCCATCTTCCGGA
>DATNBL010000041.1:0-90628 GCA_035571935.1 Pseudolabrys sp. | reverse complement strand
CGCCCTCCGCATAGATCTCGACCTGCGCCGGCATGTTGTTGGCGGTGTTCTTTTCCTCGAACATGGAGAGCGGCGCGACCTGCGAGTAGCGCAGGTTGCGCTTGAGGTACGCGTCGCGCGCGCCCTCGGCGAGCGCGCCCTCGTCACTGTTAGATTCTTGGCCGTCGGTGAAGACGAACCGGCCCTTCTTGCCCATGATGATCGCGGTGCCGGTGTCCTGGCACATCGGCAGCACGCCGCCGGCGGCGATGTTGGCGTTCTTGAGGAGATCGTAGGCGACGAACTTGTCGTTCGCGGTCGCCTGCGGATCGTCGAGAATGGCGCGGAGCTGCTTCAGGTGCGCCGGGCGCAGCAGGTGGTTGATGTCCTCGAAGGCGGCCTCCGACAGCGCGCGCAGCGCGTCCGCGCCGACGACCACGACGTCCTGGCCCATGACCTTTTCGACGCGCACGCCGTCCGCCGTGATCTTGCGGTACTTGGTCTTGTCGGGGCCAAGCGGAAACAGCGGGGTGTGGTGGTAGGGCGGAAGGGGGGACGAGGATGGGGCGTTCATGGGGGGAATCCAGTGGTTATGAAGTCGGCATACTGTGCATCGAATTGTCAGACAACCCGCCGGCGCCTCATCGCGTCGAAGCCGGGCGCCGCTGCGCCTTCCCCTTCACCGGCTCGAAGCTGATCTTCAGCCGGTGCCCGGTCGCCTCGGCGAAGCGCTGCAGCGTGCGCGTCGAGGGCTTCGCCCGCCCGCTTTCCAGCCGCGCGATTGCGCTCTGCGTCGTCTTCATGCGCTTGGCGAGCTCGGCTTGACTGAGACCCGCGCGCGCCCGCGCCGAAATCAGCGCGAACTCTTCCTCCAGCGCTTCGTACGCCCGCCGATAATCCGGGTCCTTCATCCATTTCTTGTGCAGCGTGGAAACCTTGGTCATGGCACCTCCTTCGCGCGTTGGCGCGCCAGCTCCAGCTCGCGGGGCGGCGTTTTTTGAGACTTCTTGACGAACACCCGAACGATGACCACCCGTCGCACTGCCGCCGTCACGTAAATCGCGCGTGAAATCCCGTCACGGCCGGTCATCCGAAGCTCCCAGAGCCGACCTTCGAGGTGCTTCACTGTCTCGCGCGGCAGACCGCCGAACCCATGCTCCGCAATGATGCCGGACAATCGGACGAGCCGGGACCGCATGTCGCTCGGCAGCGCCTCGATCTCCGCATCGACAGCGGCACCTAGGGTTTCGACCGTCCATCGCATTTAAGATATATAGCAAAAGGGCGATAATGAGGCAAGGCACGCCCCCTCACAACACCTTCGCCAGCCTCTCCTCCCCTAACGCCCTGTACCCCATCCGCGCATAGAACCGTGCCGCACCGGCATTGTCCGTGACCACCGCGGTGTCGATGCGCTTCACCTTCTCCTTCTTCAATTGCTTCTCCAGCGCGCGCAGCATCGCCTCGCCGACGCCCTTGCCGCGAAAGCCGTCCGCCACGAAGACATCGTCGAGCTTGCCGACGACGGCGCCGATCGAGGTCGAGATCGCGTAGGAGATGACGCAGCAGCCGGCCGCCTGCCCGTCGGCAAACGCCAGCCACACGAAGCCGAGCCGCGGCCGCTTCACGAACATCCGCAGCGCGGCTCTGAGCGCGCGCGGCCCCTTGTCGCCGTAAACGCCCGCCGTGCCGAGATAGTGCGCGTCCTCGCGCAGGAAGGCGGACAGCAGCGCCTCTGCGGCCTTCGCGTCGCGCGCGGCCATCTTGCGGCACGTGATCGTCACCGGCTATGGCCGCCCGACGCGGATGTGATCTCCATGTAGATATCGTCGCGGCCCGGGTGCCACACCTCGTGGTAAAGTCTCAGAAACCGGACGAATTGAAATTCGCCGGTCGCCACCCACCATGTCCCTGCCTTGCGTCCACCGAGGCCGGACCCCATGACCTCATACCGACGATAACCGGACACAATCGGATTTTTCTTGTCCGTCAACGCGTCGGCGAAGTCGTTGAGCCTTCGCTCGTCGTCGAGCTTCTCCCAATCCGCCACTCCCGCGGTGTCCTTGGTGTGCAGCGACGGCGTCCAGAATTCGACGCGGACAGGTCCCTTGGGTGGCTGGTAAGGCTTGCCGTCGAGCAGGATGGCTTCTCCGCTGAGATCGACTTTGCCGGCCCTCATGTCCGACCGCAGCTCGCCAAATTCTATGTGCGTCAGCCACGCCGCCACCAGCATGACGAGGACAGCGACGACTGCGCCGACGATCGCGTCAAGCGATATACGCGGTTTCCACCGCGGCTCCGACGTCTCCTCCTGCGGCGGCTCGGAGTGCGGCCCCCCAACGGGAGCCGGCTGCGTCTCGGCCGGTGGCGACGCGGGCTGGGTCTCCTGACCGCTTTGAGAAAGCGTTATTGCGTCTGTGTCGGCCATGTCCCCCCCCGACGTCGCGCGCTTTAAGTGTAGAGACAATCAGCAACGCGCCGCAATATGCAGTACGTAGAAAGCGCCCCCTCACACCGCCCTGCACTTCCCCGCCACACCAAGCGCGCATTCGAGCGCGGCGCGGTCCCATTTGCCGAGATCGGCGGCGGCGACGTAGGTCGATTGCAGGAAGGTCATCAGCGTCGTGTCGGGGTCCTCGCTCGCGCGCATCGCCGCGTAAGGCAGGATGAATTCGCCGAGCGCCTTCGACCAGCCCGCCTCCTTCGGTGCGATGCGCGCCTCGGCAAAGCGCGCCGGGCCCGGATAGGCGTAGGAGTAGAACGCCGCCTCGTCGTAGACACCGCCGCCGCCCGGCCAGAAGCCGGCGCTCGAGACTTCGTGCGAATAGGCCTCGCGCGCGACATTGTCCGGCAGGTTCGGCACGCCGCCCGGATGCGCCGGCGCGCTGCGCCCGGAAAAGCGCGTCACCGCCAAATCGAACGAGCCCCAGAAGAAATGCACCGGCGACACCTTGCCGAGGAAGCCGGTGCGGAATCGCTTGAACACTGCGTCGGTTGACAGCAGCACGTGCCAGAAGCGCCGCACGGCGTCGGCGTCGTAAGACGCGTGCACGGTGTCCTTGTCGAACGGAACGGCGTCGGCGATCTCGTTCGGCATCGTGCGGATCGTCACGGCAATGCCAAGCTGCTCCAGCGCCGACATCGTCTCGGCGTAGAACTCGGCGACCGGCATCGGCCGCAGCATCACCTGGCGGTAATGGCCCTCGCTGGTGCGGACCCAGAGCACGTGGTCGATGAAATCGAAGTCGATCTGGAAGGTGCGGCCGCGGTCCGGGATCGGCGAAGTGGTCAGCCCGCGCGCCGAGACATAGAGCGGCACGTGCCAGGAATGGTTCTGCCACGGCGTCAGCGCGAGGCGGATCTTGCCGGCAATCTGCGTCATCAGGTGCAGCGTCGCGCGCGTCGCGCGCCAGGCGTCGGCGGGGAGTTCGGGCCAGCGGTCGAAGTTCGGAGCGCCCATCGTATTCACCGTCATGCCCGGGCTCGGCCCGGGCATCCATGATCCGTGGCCGCGGGTATAACCCTTCGACCGCGGGCCGCGCGGGGCCTCATCATGGATTGCCGGGTCAGGCCCGGCAATGACCGCAAACGCGGAACATCGCCCTGCCCGTCCGGGTTCACGGAACACGACGGAGGGCCCGCAATGACACGCAGCATCGCCAGGGCGCTGGAGCGCGTGACGTGACCGCGGCCGCGATCCGCACGCTCATCCCGGCGCGGCTCGACCGCCTGCCCTGGACGCCGTTCCACACCCTCATCGTCATCGGCCTCGGCGTCACCTGGGTGCTCGACGGCCTCGAGGTCACGCTGATGGGCGCGGTCTCGGGCGTGCTGGCCGAGCCGGGCACGCTCAATTTCTCCAGTGCCGACATCGGCCTCATCGGCTCGTTCTATCTCACCGGCGTCGTCATCGGCGCGCTGGTGTTTGGCTGGCTCACCGACCGCTTCGGCCGGCGCCTGTTCTTCTTCATCACGCTCGGCTGTTACCTCCTCGGCGTGCTGCTCACCGCTTTCTCGTGGGACTTCTGGAGCTTCGCCCTGTTCCGCATGATCACCGGCGCCGGCATCGGCGGCGAATACGCGGCGATCAACTCGGCCATCGACGAACTGATCCCCGCCCGCGTGCGCGGCCGGGTCGATATCATGATCAACGGCTCGTACTGGATCGGCGCCGCGCTCGGCTCGGGCGCGACGCTCGTCCTGCTCGATTCGCGCCTGTTCGGCATCGACTTCGGCTGGCGGCTCGGCTTCGGGATCGGCGCCGTGCTCGGCCTGTGCATCCTGTTCGTGCGGCATTGGGTGCCGGAGAGCCCGCGATGGCTCATCACTCATGGTTATGCGGACATAGCCGAGGAGACCGTCGCGGGGATCGAGCGCACCGTCGCGCGCGAGGTGCATGGGCGGCTGCCCATTATCGATAAGGCCGACGCGATCCTGGTGCATCCGCGCGCGAGCTTCGGCTTCGGGCTCATCCTGCGCACAATGTTCGGCCATTACTGGCGGCGGGCGCTGGTCGGCTTCGCGCTGATGGTGGCGCAGGCCTTCCTCTACAATGCGATCTTCTTCACCTACGCGCTGGTGCTAACCCATTTCTACGGCACGCCGCCGAGTGCGACCGGCCTCTATCTCCTGCCTTTCGCGGTGGGCAACGTGCTGGGCGTGTTCGTGCTCGGCCATTTCTTCGACACGCTCGGCCGGCGGCAGATGATCGCGGCGACCTACACCGTTTCCGCCCTGCTGCTGGTCGTCACCGGCTGGCTGTTTGCCGCCGATGCCCTGACCGTCGTCAGCCTGACCGCCCTGTGGACCGCCATCTTCTTCATCGCCTCGCCGGCGGCGAGTTCGGCCTATCTGACGGTGTCGGAAACCTTTCCGCTCGAGGCCCGCGGCCTCGCCATCGCGACGTTCGTCTCGGTGGGCACCGCGACGGGCGGGGTCGCCGCGCCCTGGCTGTTCGGCACGCTGATCGGCACCGGCTCGCGCGTCAACGTGTTCTACGGCTATCTCGCCGCGGCCGTGCTGATGCTCGCCGCCGCGGTCATCGAGACGATCTACGGCGTCGCCGCCGAGCGGCAGTCGCTGGAGAAGATCGCCGAGCCTCTGTCGACGCGGGCGCACGTGCCCTGAATCATTGACCTTCACGCCTCAATCTGGCATTGCCGCGCCTCTCACCGGCCTTCGACCAAGAACAAGCGTACGCATGCCCTCAAGACCATTCCGCCTTGGCCGCTCGCTCACCGGCCTCGGCATCTTCGCGACAAAGCCGATCAAGCGACGGGTGCGGCTCGCCGAGTACAAAGGCCCCCTGCTCGGCGTGGAGGCGGCGGAAAAGGCCGAGACGCGCGGCAACCGCTATCTGTTCGAGGTCAACAGCCGCTGGACCATCGACGGCAAGGGCCGCAACAACCTCGCCCGCTACTTCAACCACTCCTGCAACCCCAATTGCGACACCACCATCCAGGGCAAGCGCGTCTTCATCTTCACGCTGCGCGCCATCAAGCCGGGCGAGGAGCTGACCTATAATTACGGCGGCGATTACCTGAGGAACGTCATCGGCAAGTCGAACTGCAAGTGCCCGCGCTGCCGCCGCCGCCGCGCCAAGCGCGCGAGAGAGCTGCGCGCCACGCGCCAGCGCCGCGCCGCCCGGGCGGGACGCTAGCCGCCATGTCAGGCCGCAAGCCCTATCGTGTCGGCCGCTCGGCGACGGGCCTCGGGCTGTTCGCCATCGAGACGATCGACAAGGATGCGGACATCGTCGCCTATACCGGACGCCGCATCCGGACGGCGCTCGCGCGCGAGATCGACCGCCGCCGCGGCAACAAATACCTGTTCGAGATCGACGAGCGCTGGACCATCGACGGCTCGACGCGGAAAAACATGGCCCGTTACGTCAACCACGCCTGCCAGCCCAACGCCGAGGCGGTGTTGACCGGCGGCCGCATGGTCTACCGCGCGACCGAGATCATTCCCGCGGGCGCCGAGATCACCGTCGACTATGGTGACGAATACGTCGAACTCTATTTCAAGGACGGCTGCCGCTGCGCCGGCTGCCGCGACTGAGCCGCGATCAGGGAGAGATTTATGACGCTGAACATCCGCCGCGTGGTCACCGGGCATGACGCGCAGGGGCGCTCGACGGTGCTGATCGACGAGCAGGTCAAAAACCAGCACTCGCCGCGGCCGGGCGCGACCTACAGCGTCATCTGGTCGACCGAGGAATTGCCGGCCAGCAATGACGGGAGTGACGACCCCTCGAACAAGGCAATCCCGACGGCGATCGCCGACGGCAGCGTGTTTCGCGTCGTCAGCTTCGGCCCCGGCGTCGCGCCGCGCAACCACCGCACCGACTCGATCGACTACGCCGTGGTCATTTCCGGCGAGATCGACATGGTGATGGAGACCGGCACCGTGCGGCTCAAAGCCGGCGACGTCATGGTCCAGCGCGGCACGATCCACGACTGGGTGAATAACGGCGCGGTGCCCTGCGTCATCGCCTTCGCGCTGATCGGGGCCAGGCCCGTGGCCTCCGGCGGCAAGACGCTCGCGGCACAGGGGTAGGCTTTCTTATCCCTCCCCCGCTTGGGGGAGGGATAAAAAGAGCTACCCGTCCAATTCCGGATAATACCGGAAGATGCCGCTCTCGTTGAACGGGATGCGGCGCTCCGAAGCGAGATAGGCCTTGATGCGCGGCCGCTTCGCCACGCGGCCGTGCACGTCGACAAGGCCCGGCACCTTCTTCTCGATGCGCGCAGCACCCTTCGGAAATGCGTAGCGCATGCCCTCGACGAGCTGGAAGATCGACAGGTCCGCGTAGCTGAAGCGGCGGCCCATCAGCCACGGCCCGCCGCTGCGTTTCAGCACGGTCTCGAAGTAGCCGAGATATTTCGGCGCGCGCGCGTCGAGGAAGCCTTCGGCGTAACGCCGCGCCTCCGGCTTCTGGTCTTCGTAATAGAGGCCGGTGCCGACCGGATGGTGCGTGTCGTGCACCTCTTTCACGAAGTCGGTCACCGTGAGCTGCAACTGATGCAGCCACAGCCGGTCGGCTTCCGCCTTCGGCGCGAGCTTCAGGCGCGGGCCGAGATAGAGCAGGATCTCCGCCACCTGCCCGACCACGAGCTTGCCCGCTTTCAGGAACGGCGGCGCGAACGGCGGCCGCTTCTCGCGCGGCCCCCGCATCATCGCCATCATGCGGTCGGTGCCGCCGGGCTTGCGCGCGACGTCCTCGTAATCGGCGCCGGCGTCCTCGAGCGCCAGCCGCACGAACTCGCCGCGCCCCTGAATCCCCGGCCAGTAGAAGAGCTGGTAACGCATGCGGGCACCTCCGTTTCCGGTGCCGCGACTATATCAGCCGGAGACGAGCCGCACGTGGCCGTCCGGCGTCTTCGGCCGGCCGTCGACGACGCGGTTCCGCCCGGCGTCCTTGGCCTCGTAGAGGCGCTTGTCGGCCAGTTCGAACAGCGCGTCGTAGTCCCGCCCGTCGCGCGGGCACATCGCCAGGCCGATGCTCACGGTCACGGCCTCGCCGGAATGCGTCGCCGCGACGCCGGCGATGCGGCGGCGGATGCGCTCGGCCATCGCCGCCGCCTCATCCGGGCCAAGCTCCTCGGCGATGACCACGAACTCCTCGCCACCGAAGCGGTAGGTGAAATCCGACACCCGCACCGCCGCCATGATGTCGAGCGTGACGCGCTTAAGCATGCGGTCGCCGGCGGCATGGCCGAAGCGGTCGTTGAAAACCTTGAAGTGGTCGATGTCGACGAGCAGCAGCGCCAGCGGCCGCCCGACTGCGGCGGCATGCTCGACCGAGCGGCGGCCGTGCGCCTCGAGCGAATGGCGGTCGAGCGCGCCGGTCAGCGCGTCGCAGCCGGTGCGCGCCAGCAGGTCCTCGTAGCGCTCGCGATAGGTCAGGAGATCGAACACGTCGGCGATGCGCGGCGCGTTGCGGCTGCGCATCGGCGGCCGCTCGAAGCGGTGGAGATAGACCGCCGCCATCACGCTGTCGAGCGCGACCGCGCCCATCTTCGCCGCCCAGCCGCCGATGAGCAGCGGCAGCCCCGCGCCGGTGAGCATGCTCAGCCCGGCGAAGAAGGCGAGCTGGTCGAAGGTCAGCACCAGCGCGCTTGCCACCACCAGCCGCGGCAGGATGCGGTCGCCGAACCAGGCGCGCGAGCGCTCGTAGAGCAGGATGATGATGATGCAGTCGAAGAACAGGATCGCCGTTCCCCACACCATCAGCGCGCCCATCTGGTCGATCAGGCCATAATCCGCGGTGTGGCCCGGCAGCACGGCGTGATGGCGCATGACGAAGCCGAGCGCGAACAGGAGCACGTTGCCGAACAAGAGGCCGTAGATCGGCTGCCGCACCACGACCGCGTCTTCGCGGATGTAGAGGAGGAGCAGCATCATCAATTTGCCGGTGAACAGCACGGTCGAGCCCGGCGAGGCGATAATGCCCAGCGGCAAGGCCACGTACAGCGTGCTGGCGAGATAGGTCTCGAGGAAGTGCATCACGCCGAGGGCGCAGAAGAAGGCGCCGAGGCCGATGCGCTTGCGCGCGCGCAGCAGCGCGCCAAGAGCGACAAAATAGACGACGGCCTCACCGGCCAAGAGCAGCAGGTTTGTCAGTTCCGGCATTCAAAATCGGGGCGTGCCCGGGCCGACGCCCTTCCCCTCGGTCGCTTCCCGGCGAGCGAGTTGCAAGCCTAATCGACTATCGTGGCCAAGCTAACAATTCGCGAAGCGATTCGCTCGAAAGGAGGGGGCAGGCCGCGCGGCAACGGCCTGTAACCAGCCGCTGCCGCGGGCGTGCCGTGAAACGTCAGTTGACCGCGAAGCAGTACAGGAGGCCGTCGCCGCCGGTCGAGCGCAGGTCGGCCTGCGAGCAGCCGCCATCCGGGCCGCGGGACGGATGCGACGAGTTCCAGGAGCGCGAGGCCTCGTCGTCGCGCAACCCCTCCCGGTCGTTGTGGCCGAGCATCACCGCGCCCTGCGTCGAACTCGTATAGTTCTTGCAGGTGTGGTCGGCGCTGTCGGTGAAGGCCGTTCCGTCCGGCTGCGAGCCGGTGAGGATGTCGTGTCGGTTCGGCTTCTCGCTGCGGCCGTTGATGATCTCGCCCTTCTCGGAGAGGTCGTTCTGCTTGTTCAGCTTGTTGTTCGGGCTGTGCAGGTCGGCGACACTGGTGGCGACGACGACGCCCTTGGCGTTCATCCACGGTCCCTTGCCGATGCGGTCGCGTGCGTTGACCGCGCCGGCTCCTTGCGTCGAGAGATAAGCGTGCCAGGTCTTGCCGGTGGAACCGGCCGCCTTTGCCAGCGCGGCGCAGTGCGCGTCGGCGCCGGCGAGCCCGCCGAGATCGGCGCCCTTGCCCGGGCCTTGGCTGGTGACGAAGAACGTCATGTTGGACTGCTGCGCCACGGCCGGCGCGGCGCAGAGAATGGCGATGAGAGCGGCGAATGGCGCCGTATTGCGAACGGTGATCATGTGCAGACGTCTCCCCCGCCGGACGAGGACGGCGACATGCCGTCACCGCGGCTGGAAACATGAACCCCGGTCATGACCGCGCTATTCCGGCGACACTCGGCCGCAATCAAGGCGCGGATTTATCGTGCAGAATCAAAAAGCCCGGCGTGACCGCCGGGCTTCGATATCGATCGCGATGCCGCGGGCATCACATCGGCTGGAGATTACCCGCCGCCTGCTTGCCACGCTCGGTCACGATCTCGTAGCTGACCTTCTGGCCTTCGTTCAGCGACCGCATGCCGGCCCGCTCGACCGCGGTGATGTGCACGAACACGTCCTTCGAGCCGTCGTCCGGCTGGATGAACCCGTAGCCTTTCTGGGTATTGAAGAACTTCACAGTTCCGGTAGCCATTCGTAGTTCCTTTCAAGCGTCTCTTCGTTGTACGCCCGCACGAACATCGTGCCGGCGGCAACAATCCGAGGTTTGGGGGGTCACTTGAGTCGCAGCCCAAAGCCGGGAGCGTGTCAGCAAGAGAGGCCGAAAACCAGGTTGCCCGCGGCCAGATAGACGGATTTGCGGCCTCGGTCAACGGGTCGGATCGCCCGCGCGGGCCGCCGGTACCGCCCCTTCAGCAATTGGTAAGTGGTGCTGGTCTATCATTCCCGCGTGTGGTGCGGGAGACGTTAACCGTCGCGCGCGGACGGCACGAAACATGGCCCAGGACAAGCGCAAGAGTCGCCGCCGGCCGGTGTGCTATCTGGCCCGCCTCGAGCTCAGGCCCGGCAAACCAGTCGGCTGCGTGCTGTCGGACATCTCCGACACCGGCGCCCGCCTCGACGTCCCCTATCCCGACAAGGTTCCCGAGCGTTTCCTACTGTGGCTGACCACCAGCGGCAGCGCGCGCCGCACCTGCCAGGTGGTTTGGCGCAAGACCCGCCAGATCGGCGTCAAGTTCGAGCGCCGCCTGCCCTACTCCCAGCATGCCGTGCTCGAGCCGGCCGACGACCCCGAGGCCGCAAAGCGCGCGGGCCAGCAAGAAACCCCGGACTGAACGGTCAGGCCTGCTGGATCGCCGAGAGGATCCACGCGCCGCCGCGCGCGCGCACGAAGGTCCACACCTCCGTCACCTCCTCGTGCCGCCCGCCTTCGACGACGCGGCCGGTCGCACGGTCCACCATGCTGTCGGTGAGCCCGAAGCGCATCGCCACGGTGGCGTATTCGCTGTCGCCCTCGCGCCAGGCCTCCGAGAGGTCGCCCTGGAGAAGCTGGACGCCGCTGACCTTGTTGACCAGGCCGCGGCTGGCGTTCTGCGACATCTGCTCGGAGAAATAAGACAGCATCTCCGGCGTGACGCGCGCGCGCAGCGCGTTGAGATCCTCGGCCGAATAGGCGGTCTGGACATCGCCGAGCAGACGCTCGAAGGCGTCGTAATCCGCCTTGGCGATCGTGATCGGCTCCGGGGCGGCACCGCCGCCAGTCGCCGCGCCGCCGAGCGGCGAGAACCCGAAGCCCGAGCCGCCGCCGGGGCCCGCATAGGCCGAGGCCGGCATGTTGCGCCTTTGCCACCAGGCGAAGATCAGCCTGGCGACGATGTAGATGAGCATGAGTTGCAACACGAGGCCGATGAGCGACCCGAAGCCACCCATGCCGCCGAAGAACCCATGCCCGAACAGCAGGCCGAACAGGCCGGCGCCGAGGAAGCCGGCGGCCAGTCCGCCGAACAGGCCGCTGCCGAAGAAGCCCGGGCGCGCGGCGGTGCTCCCGCCGAACGGGGACGTCGCGCGCGGCTGCGTGATGCTGCGCTGGATTGGCGAGGCGGACGGCGCCGTGCGCGTCGACGACGGCGCGGAGAAGGTGCGCATGCCGCGGCTGCCGCCGGAGAAGCCGCCACCGGCCCGCGCGTTCGCGGCATCGCCCGAGACCAGCACCAGTGCAGTCGCGATCGCGGCGAGCGCGATCAACCAACGATGGCGGAACATGCGAACGGACCTCCCAGGCCAAGTATGGCGGCACCCAAAATAGGCAGGGTTCCGCGGCTTTGTAAGGGGCGCCGACGCCGCAGGGACACCCATTTCACGTCACGCAATTGTCAAACCTTATCAGGAACCTACCGGTGGCGGCGGGCATTCTCCTGCACTGGGACCGGATGCGGAGGAGGCCGATGCGAGCCGTTCTCGCCGTCGTCATCTTTTTCAGCTGCGCCGCGACCGCGGGCGCCAAGCCCTCGCCGGTCGAGACGCCGCGGCTCACGCCGCCCCCCGCGGAGCTTGCCGTCGCCGTCGGGGCCGCCGGCGCCATGATCGAATCCGATTATTTCCAGGCGCCGCAGGCGCGTCTTTCCAGCCATGGCGCGCTCGCCTGCCGCCTGCATTCCGAAATCTTCTCAAAAACCCGGCTGGCGCTGGCCTGCCACTGACCGCGGGCGCGTCAGCCGGCGAGCGTCTTCTTCACTTCGGCCACGAGCTGCTTGAGCGTGAAGGGCTTCGCCAGGAACGCGTACTGCTCTTCGCTCGGCAGGTTCTTGGCGAAGGCCTCCTCGGCATAGCCGGAAACGAAGATCACTTTCAGGTCCGGTTCGCGGACGCGCAGCTCCTTGAGCAGCGTCGGCCCGTCCATTTCCGGCATGACGACATCCGAGACGACGAGGTCGACATGCCCCTCGCGCTCGAGCACCTCGATCGCCTCGACGCCGTTGCTCGCCTCGAGCACGGTGTAGCCGCGCGAGGCGAGGCCGCGGGCATTGAGCGCGCGCAGGCCCTCCTCGTCCTCGACCAGCAGGATCTTGCCCTCGCCGGTCAGGTCCGCGGCGGCGGCCTTGGCCATCGTGTCGGCCGCCGTCATGGCGCCGGCGACGGCGGTCGGCTCGGCCGGCGGCTTCTCGGCGGCCGTCGGCACATGGCGCGGCAGGAAGATGCGGAACGTGGTGCGGCCGGGCTCGCTGTCCGCATAGATGTAGCCGCCGGTCTGCTTGACGATGCCGTACACGGTCGACAGGCCGAGGCCCGTGCCCTTGCCGACGTCCTTGGTCGTGAAGAACGGCTCGAAGATCTTCTCGATGATGTCGGGCGGGATGCCGGTCCCGGTGTCGCTCACCTCGACCATTACGTAATCCCCGGTCGGCATGCCCTTCCCCCCAAAGCCGCCGGAGTCCTTCGCCTCGACATTGGCGGTGCGCAACGTGAGCTTGCCGCCGTCGGGCATGGCGTCGCGTGCATTGACCGCGAGGTTCACGACGACCTGCTCGAATTGCGAGATGTCGGCCTTGACCGGCCACAGGTCGCGGCCGTGCGTGACTTCGAGCGCGACCTTCTCGCCGATCAGGCGCTTGAGCAGCATGCCGAGATCGCTCAGCACCTCGGAGAGGTCGAGCACCTGCGGCCGCAACGTCTGCTTGCGCGAGAACGCCAGGAGCTGCCGCACCAAAGCGGCGGCGCGGTTGGCGTTCTGCTTGATCTGCATGATGTCCTTGAACGAGGGGTCGGTCGGCTTGTGCGCGTTCAGGAGGAAATCGGTCGCCATCATGATGGCGGAGAGCACGTTGTTGAAATCGTGAGCAATGCCGCCGGCGAGTTGCCCGACCGATTCCATCTTCTGCTGCTGGTAGATGCGATTCTCGAGCGTGCGCTGCGCGGTGGTCTCCAGCGCATAGACGATCGCCGCCTCGCCGTCGGCATCGCCCTCCTCGACACCGAGCACGAAGAAGCTCGCCCAGCGCTCGCCGTGGTCGGTGAGCGCCGCTTCGACCGGCGCGATCTCGCCATGACCTTCCGCCGCCTGGCGGATCGCCGCTTCCAGCGCCGGCCGATCGCGCTCTGCCACGACCGAGAGGATCGAGCGATCGTCGTTGCGAAGAGCACCCTCGAAGGCGGAGGCGAAACGCGCGTTGCTGCGAGCGATACGGCCGGTACGGTCGACGGTGGCGATCGCCATCGGCGTGTTCTGGAAGAAGCGCATGAAGCGCACTTCCGCCGCGCGCTCCGGATCGCTGCCGGCGTCCCGCGCGCGGTTGAGCACGAGCGTGCGCGACGGGCCGGGCGCACCGTCGACGCCGAAGGCGACCTTGTGGAACAGGCGCACCGGCACCGGCTTGCCGCCGCGCGCGCGCAAGTCGATGTCGATCACCTCGGTCGTCACCTCGCCGGGCGTCGGCGGAAGCGTCGTCAACAACTTCGCACCCTCGCCGGCCACGATGTCGTCGAGCTTGAGCGCGCCGGCGCCGACCTGCGCCAGGTCGTGGTCGAGCCAGGCGGCGAGCGTGGCGTTGAGATAGACGATCTGCCCGCCCGCATCGACCGAGAAAAAGCCGGCCGGCGCGTGGTCGAGATAGTCGATGGCGTGCTGGAGTTCCTGGAAGACGTTCTCCTGCCGCTCGCGCTCGCGCGTGACGTCGGCGATCGACCACACCGTCATGCGCGCGTCACGCTTCGCATCGCCGAGCGGCTGCACGCGCAGCCTGAGCCAGCGGGCCGCCTGCGCGTCGGATCCGGCGAGCCGCACCTCCTCCTGGAGGCGGCGGCCCTCGCGCGCCGCCTTCAGGAGCCGGTAAATCGATTCCGAGACGTCCGGATCGCCGATGAAGACGCGCTCGATCGGGCGCACGTCGTTGTCGTCCGCGGCGCCGGTGAGATCGAGATAAGCGGTGTTGGCGTAGAAAACGCGGCCGGAATGGTCGGTGACGAGGATGCCGTCCGAGGAATTGTCGGTCACCGCCTTGAGCACGGGGTGACCGGTGTCGCGCCCGGAGAAGCGCAGGATGCCAGACGCCATCGCGAACAGCGCGAACACCCCGACGGTGCCCAGGGCGGCGAGGAGAAGAAGAATGTAGCCGGCCGCGTGCTCGTGCCCGACGAAGGCAAGTCCGGCGCCGGCGGCGACCAGGAGTAGCGCCACCAGCAGCACCAGGCCGACGGAACCGCTACGCGGCACGGTCTGGCTCTTGTCGAAGGCGGGGCGCCTCTGCCCCTCGCCGCGTTCCGCGGCGCCCTGCCCTGCCCGGTCCTGGCCTGCCATGACGATCTTTGCGACCTTCTCTCGCCGCGGCGCGAGCTCCCGACCCTCAGTGCCCCACCGGGCACCCGCCGCGCAAGGGCCTCACGCGGCACCCCTTGGGATAAGCGGTTCCGCCCTCACCGCCGCGCCACAGCCCGGCGCAGCCGCATGACGTAGCCGATCACCTCCGCCACCGCCTTGTAGTGCTCCGGCGGGATGACCTGATCGACCGCTACGGTTGCGTGCAGCGCGCGGGCGAGCGGCGGGTTCTCGACCACCGGAATGCTGTGCTCGGCGGCAATCTCCCTGATCTTGAGCGCGAGCGCATCGACGCCCTTGGCCACACAGATTGGAGCCGCCATGCCGCGCTCGTATTGCAATGCCACGGCGAAATGGGTCGGGTTGGTAATGACCACCGAGGCCTTCGGCACCGCGGCCATCATGCGCTTGCGCATGCGCGCCTGGCGCAGTTGCTTCAGCTTGCCCTTGATCGCCGGGTCGCCTTCGCTCTCCTTGAACTCTTCCTTCAAGTCGCGCAGCGACATCTTCTGCTTGTCGTACCATTGCCGGTACTGGAACAGATAGTCGGCCGCGGCGACGACCGCGAGCATGGCGACGACGGTGCCCATCAGCTTCAACGTGATCTTGAACATATAGAGCAGCAGCGCCAGCGGGTCGGCGTGGACCAGCGCCTCCATATGCTCGCGCTCGGGCCACATTAGCGCCGCGAGCACGGTTCCGACGACGACGATCTTGACCAGTCCCTTGGCGAAGTTGGCCGATCCCTGCATCGAGATCACGCGCTTGAGGCCGGCGAGCAGCGACAGGCGCGACAACTTCGGCATCAGGCCGTCGAACGACCAGACAAGCTTGTGCTGCACGAGATTGCCGGCGACCGCCGCCAGCATCAGCACCAGGAACGGGATCGCCACCGCGGCAACGACCTCGCCGCCGATCTTCTTGAACAGGGCGGGCAACGCCGGCCCGTCGACCGGTATCTGCCAGGAATTGGCGAGGAGCCCGCGCATCGTCGCCGCGAGATCGCGGCTCATGCCGGCCGAGAACGCCATCACCACCAGAGTCGCGCCCGCCATGACGAACCAGGTGTTGACCTCCTGGCTCTTGACGACGTCGCCGCGTTTGAGCGCTTCCTCGAGCCGCTTTTGACTTGGCTCTTCTGTTCTTTCGCTGTCGTCGCCCGTCTCGGCCATCGCTTGCTACCCTAGCCGGCCGGAACGAGCTGGCTGAGCACGTCGTGCAGGAACGACGTGAACACGCCCATCATCGCGCCGAGCACCATCACCAGGAGCAGGAGCCCGAGCAGGATCGACAGCGGCAGACCGATGAAGAAGACCTGCATCTGTGGCATCAGCCGCGACAGCACGCCGAGGCCGACATTGAACAGCAGCCCAAAGGCGATGAACGGCGCCGCGAGCTGAATGCCGATGCGGAACGAGGCGGCGACGATCGTTGTGATGTGCTTGGCGACGTCGCCGGTGAGCGGCATCTCGCCCGGCTTGAAGACCGTGTAGCTGTCATTCATCGCCGCGATCACCAGATGGTGCATGTCGGTGGCGAAGATCAACGTCACGCCGAGCACGGCGAGGAAATTGCCTACCAGCACGCCCTGCTGGTCCTGTGTCGGGTCGACGGCGGTGACGAAGCCGAGGCCGAGTTGCTGTGCCACCACGAATCCCGCCGTCTGCAGCGCCGAAACGGCGAGCCGCGCGGTGATGCCGAGCACGATGCCGATCGCAACCTCCTGCGCCATCTCGACGATCATCGGCGTCAGCTGCGTCAGGTCGACGGTGTAGGCCTGGCGGTGCAGCGGCAGGAGCACCGCGGTGAGCGCGAGCGCGATGCCCAGCCGCACGCGCGCCGGCAGGTTCTGCTCGCCGAGGCCGGGCAGCAGCATCACCATGGCGCCGATGCGGCCGAAGGTGAGGATGAAGGCTGCCGCCAGCGCTGGCAGGAAGGAGATGTCGATACGCATCTAAGACCTTCGCCGGCGCATGATGCCGCCCCCGTCACGGCGCTCGCGCGGCAGCGCCGATCAACCCGTAGCGATGCGCGCCGCGATTCGCAGCATTTCCATGTGCAGCTTCTCGGCCATGAACGGCAGCGCGATGAGCAGCGACACGAAGATGGCGAGGATCTTCGGCACGAAGGCGATGGTCATTTCCTGGATCTGCGTCAGCGCCTGCAAGAGCGAGATGGCGACGCCGACGACGAGGCCGACCAGCATGACCGGCGCCGAGACGATAACGAGAGTGATGATCGCCTCGCGCGCGACGTCGAGGACTTCCGGACCGGTCATACGCCATCCCTTCGTTCAGATCGGCATCTTCATGATGTCTTGATAGGCCGCGATGATCTTGTCGCGCACCGCCACGACCGCATCGATTGCGACTTCGGTCTCCGACACCGCGGTGACGACGTCGACCATGTTGGCCTTGCCGGTGGCCACCGCGCGCGTCTGCGCGTCGGACTTCTGCCCGGTCTCGGCGACGGCGCCGATCGCCTGCTTCAGTACGGATGCGAAGCTCGAGCCGCCCTCTTCCCCGCCGGCGAGCGGCGAAGCCGAGGTCAGCTTGGCGATATTGGCATAGGCGCTGGCGGCGCTGATCGGGGTGGCCATGGCTCAGACCTTTCGCTTGGGCGTCACGCCTTGAGGATGTCGATGGTGCGCTGGAGCATGCGGCGCGTGGCGGTGATGACGTTGATGTTGGCCTGATAAGAGCGCTGGGCCTCGCGCATGTCGGTCATTTCGACGAGCGGATTGACGTTCGGATACTTGACGTTGCCGTTTTTATCGGCGGCCGGATGACCGGGCTCGTAGCGCAGCTGGAAATCGGACTTGTCGGTCACGGTCTTGCCGAGTTCGACGACACTGGCGCCGACAGCGCGGTCGAATTCGGTCTGGAAGGTCGGAATCTTGCGCCGGTAAGGATCGGCGCCCGGCGCGGACGGCGTCGAATCGGCGTTGGCGATGTTCTCCGAGATGATCCGCATGCGGCCGGCCTGCGCGCGCAGGCCGGTCGCGGCGATCGCCATGCTCTTGAGGAAGTCCATTCGCCGCTCCTATCCGCTACCCGACCTTGCCGATCGCGGTCTTCAGGAGGTTGAGGCTGCGCGTGTAGAGCGCCGTCACCGCCTGGTAGTCCATCTGGTTGGCGGCGACCTTCATCATCTCGTCCTCGATATTGACGGCGTTGCCGGCGGGCCTGAGGTCGTAGGCGCCCCTCTTTTCGGTGCGGAAGCTGTCGCCGCCCGAACCGAGCCCCGGCAGGTGCCCGCTCTCCGTCGTTGCGAGCCTGACCGGGCCGGTGGAGGCGGACAGCGAATCGAATTTCGGCGGCGCGAGGTCGCGCGGCCTGAAATTCGGCGTATCGGAATTGGCGACGTTCTCGGCGAGAACGCGCTGGCGCGCCTGCGCCCATTCGAGCCGCGTGCGCAGCATCGAGAAGATCGGGATGTCGGTGAGCCCCATGACCGTCCGGCTTTGAGAGTTCCGCCCTGCGCGCCCCTCGCAGTAGGCAGACTTTGCCGGGTGCATGGTTAACAGGCGGTAAATAACGGCCGCTTGCGGCCTTTCACGCCGCGCCGCCGTTAACCATGGCGGACGCAGCCGGAGCGGCCTTTCCGGGCAGAACCCCCTTTATTTATCCAGACTCTGTTAGTATGCGGGTGAGGCAAATTGTGCCTGCGTCCCTTAACAGTTCGGGCGGCTCGCGCCCGTTGCGCGGCGGCACGAACGCGGAGCCTGGTTGATGTTCGATTCCCTCTTCGGCCTGCCTTTGGCCGCGCGTTTCTTCATCGCCTTCGTGGTGGTGCTGGCGCTGATCGGCGTGACCGCCTGGGTCGTGCGCCGCTTCGGCTCCGCGCGCCTCGGCGGCGGCGCCGCGCGCGGCCGGCAGCCGCGTCTCGCCGTCATCGATGCCGCCAGCGTCGACGGCCGTCGGCGCCTCGTCCTGATTCGCCGCGACAATATCGAGCATCTGCTGATGATCGGCGGCCCGAGTGATGTCGTCATCGAGCCGAATATCGTGCGCGCCGCCGGCGCCCCTCGCGAGCCGGGCCGCATCGATACGCCTCCGCGTGAGACAGCGCGCAGCGCGCCCGACACCGGCTGGCCGCTGCAGCCGCTCAACGAGCCGCCGGCGCCCGCCCCTGCCGCCGCCCCTTCCGCTGCGCGTTCGCTGCGGGCCGCCGCGACCGAGGAGCCGTGGACGCCGCCGGAACCCGGCGCGCGGCCTCGCCCATCAGAAAACCTGAGCGGCCTTGCGGCCGAACTGTCGTCGCGTTTGGCGGCGCCGGAGTTGCCACCTCAGCCGATGCCGCCACGCCACGAGTCGACCGCACCCCGCGTCGGAGTGACACCGGTGCCGCCGGAGCCGCCGGACGTCGCGCCCGCCGACGACCAGAATCTCGCCGACATGGCACATCAACTCGAAGCGGCGCTTCGCCGCACCGCCGGCCCTGAAGGCCGGCCGCCGGTCACCGATCCGCTCGCGCAAAACCGCCCCGCCGACGTGCGCCAGGCTGCTAAGCCGCGCGGCGAGCCCAGGCTCGACGTCAAGGCCGAGCCGCGGCAGGAGTTGAAGCTCGACGTCAAGCCCGAGCCGCTGTTCGAGATCAAGCCGGAGCCGAAGCTCGAGGCACCGGCGCGGCAGGAGCCGAAGCTCGACGTCAAGCCGGAGCCGAAGCAGCAGTCCGGTCTCAAGAGCCAGGACTTCTACGACAATCTCGAAGAGGAGATGGCCAGCTTGCTCGGCCGTCCGTCCGGGAAAACGTGACGGGCCGTTCCGGCCGCCGTGTCCGTCTTGTGACGGTGGCGGCCGGGGTAGCGGTAGCGGTGCTGGTCGCGACGACGCCTGCCGGTGCGCAGGACGTCAGCATCAATTTCGGCCAGGGCTCCGGCCTGACCGAACGCGTCATCCAGATGATCGCGCTGTTGACGGTGCTGTCACTGGCGCCGTCGATCCTGGTCATGATGACGTCGTTCACGCGCATCGTCGTCGTGCTCTCGCTGTTGCGCACTGCGCTTGGCACCGCAACGGCGCCGCCGAACGCCGTCATCGTCTCGCTCGCGCTGTTCCTCACGGCCTTCGTCATGGGCCCCGCCCTGCAGCGCTCCTACGACACGGGCGTCAGGCCGCTCATCGCCAATCAGATCACGCCGGAACAGGCCTTCGAGCGCGGCGTCGAGCCGCTACGCGCCTTCATGCAGAAGAATGTGCGCGAGCAGGACTTGAACCTGTTCATGGACATGGCCAAGGAGGCGCCGCCGGCGAAGCCGGAGGACATGTCGCTTCGCATCCTGGTGCCGGCCTTCATGATCTCGGAGCTCAGGCGCGCGTTCGAGATCGGCTTCCTCTTGTTCCTGCCGTTCCTGATCATCGACCTCGTCGTCGCGTCGGTCCTGATGTCGATGGGCATGATGATGCTGCCACCGGTCGTGGTGTCGCTGCCGTTCAAATTGATCTTCTTCGTGCTGGTCGACGGCTGGAGCCTGGTCGCCGGGTCGCTGATCCAGAGCTATGGAAGCTAGGCCGTCATCCCCTGTCGTCCCGGGCGACCGACCGCAGCGAGGGAGGCGCGGGACAAATACTCCGCAGCAGACATGGGGCGCTGCGGAGTATGGGTCGCCGCTATGGCGGAGACGACAACTAATTACGGCTTCGGCTTGTCGAGGATCGAGCCCGTCGGGACCGGGTCGGGCCGCAGCGGCTCGCCCTTCGGCGCCTTCGGCGGCTGCGGCGGCTGCTTGACCGCGGGCTTCTCAGGCTTGGCCGCGACCGGCACCTGCTTCGGCGACGCCTTCTCTTTGGCGGCGCCGGCGGCCGGCTTCGCCTTCTCCTTCTCGTCGTCGTAACGCGCGCGGATGTCCTTCAGGAAGGCACCGAGCGTGTCGATCGACGCGACGCGGCGCGCCACGTCCTGGAATTCCGCATTGCCGGTACCGATCGGCGCGCTCACGACGTTGAAGGCCCGGCCGTCGGGGCCCTCCGCCATCTTGGCCGCGTATTTCTCGCGCAGCCGCGCCAGGCTGATCGACTCATTGCTCAGCGCGTAGCCGATCGCCGCGCGCAGAATGTCGGAACGCTCGGTCTCGTCGAGCGGCGAGAACTGCCGCCAGCGATCGCCGTACAGCAGTTCGATCTGTTCGGCCGCCTCGCGCCAGTGCTTGCCCGCCCACAGGATGTCGGCGCGCAGCCGCGTCGACTCGTGGCCCTTGAGGTTGGCGATGAGCTCGAGCGCGAGCTCGTGGCGGCCGAGTTCGGACAGGGCTCGCGCCTCGAGCAGGAGGCGATGATCGCGCAATTCGTTCGACAGGTCGGCGCTGCGCGTCTTCTGCAACGCGGCGAGCGCGCGCTCGGGCTTATGGTTCATGAGGTAGATGGTGGCGAGCTTGCCGGCGACCTGCGCGCGCGCCGCGCCCTGCAGCCGGTGATCGATCTGGTGTTGCAGCAGTTCCGCCGCCTGCTCGAGCAGATCGACCGAGACGAGCCGGTCGGCGAGTTTGCGGATCATCTCGTCGCCGCGGCGGCCGATCGGGGTCAACTCGCGATAGTCGTAAAACAGGCCGAGCGCCTCGACGGGCGGCATCGAGTCGCCCTTGCCCTGCAGGAACAGGCTGTCGAAGCTGGCCGCGGCCTCGTCCTGGATCTTGCGCGTGATGTCGGAGTTCGGATGCGCCAGCAGCGCCGTCTTCATGACGTGGAAGGCGTCGCGGAAGCGGCCCTCGAGCGTGTAGAGATGCGCCAGCAGGCGCAGGCCCTCCGTCTCGGTCTCGTCGCCGCGCCAGACCGTGGTGAGGGTCTCGAGCGCGGCGATCACGTCCTTGCGCGACATCTCGCCGACCGACGATTCAAGCTCGATTTCGCGCAGGCGCCCCTGCGCCGCGGCGCGTCGGTCGCTGGAGGTGACGGCGGAGCGGTATTCCTTCAGCGCGTCGTCCTTGCAGCCGAGCCCTTCGGCGAGGCGGCCGCGCAGCACGTCGATCGACGGCTTCATGTCCGGCGTCACGCCGATCGTCTCGAATTCGTTCAGTAGCCGCGTCGCGCCGGTATAGTCCTGCACCTCGATCGCCGCGCGCAGCGCCTCCTTCATCGCCAGCCGCTGCAATTCGAGCGGCAGCGTCGCGAGCGCGACGTCGAAATCCTTGAAGTGCTCGCGAGCCTCCTTCCACTTGCCCTCGCGGGCGAGCGCGACGCCGCGCCACAGGCCGGCGTCCTGCTGGTTGCCGATGCGCGGGGCGGCGAGGTCCTTGATCGCCTCATCGGGGCGGTCGATGAGAATTTCCGAGACGGCGCGCAGGATGCTGCCGGTGATGTCCTCGCCGCCCTGGCGGTCGGAGAGCGCCACGTCGAGCACCGCCTTGGCTTCGGTCGCCATGCCCTGCGCCAGGTAAAAGCGCGCGAGATTGAAGCGCGCCTCCTTGCGCCTGGCCGGCTCGGCCGCTGCCGCCTTGTTGAGGAGCTCGGTCTGCCGCGGCAGAAACGCCGCGTGGCGGTCGAAGCCCCAGAGCTGCGGATCGAAGCTCACGTCCTGAAGGTTCGAGATGACGCCGTCCTTGGCAAGGATCGTCGCCGAAAGCGACAGCCCGCCCGGCCGCGTCACCACGACCTTGTCCGGCGAGAGCTTGACCGCCACGTCATCGGCGACCGGCTGGATGACCACGCCCTGGCTCGACGCCAGCGCGCGCAATTCGACGAAGTGCTGGTCCTTGAGGAAGCCGCGCGCCGGCGCTTGCGCGGTGACGACCGTCAACCTGTCGCCGATTTCCGGATCGCGCAGCTCGTGCACGGCGGAAGGCCCTTCGAACGGGATCGCGATGTTGCCGCGATTGTGGGCGGCGGCGCTGCGCAGCATGCTCAAGGGCTGCGCCGGCCGCACCATCGTGTCAGCGACGGTGACGTTCCAAGTGGCGCCGTCGGCGACGGCGCTGACGAGCCGCGGGCGGTCGAGCTTGATGCGCAGGATCGCCTCGCCGTCGGCGCCGCGGGTGAGGCTTGCGCGCTTGACGTGCGCCTGGGTGCCCAGCGCAGCGGTGTCGATCGGGGCCTTGCTGTCGAAGACCAGCCAGAGCATGTCGGCGCGGCGAAACACGGCTGCCGGCGTCGGCGCGGCGAAGGGGAATGTCAGGCGAAGCACGTCGCCGGCACGCTGCACGCCGACCGCCACCGGCGCGTTCGGATCGACCGGCACCGCTGCCGGCGCCGCCTTCGGCGCCGCGGCGGCGGCCGGGCGCGGCGGCTCCGCCGGTTTGGACCCTGCCTTTTCTTGAGGTTGAGGTTGAACCTCGACCTGAACCTGAGCTTTCGCTTCAGGCTTGGGCGCGGCGTCCTCCCTCCGCGGCTGAGGTTGCTGCGCCTGTGGCTGTGGCGGCGGCGGGGCAGACACGGACTTGGCCGATACGGCGGATGGCGGCGGCGATTCCGCCTTGCCGGCGGGCACAGTGTCCGGCGCCTCGATCACGAGCGACGCGCCCTCCGGCTTCGGCGCGGCATCCTCCGCCTTCGGCGCGGCGCCGTCGGTCGGGACATCGACAATTAGGGAATGGTCCTCATGGAACGTGCGCACCTGCGGCATGAGATTGAACGCGAAGGTGACGGTCGTGCTGTTGAAATCGGTATCGGCGTCGATCGAGCTCACCGTCGACGGCAGGCTGGCGATGGCGTCGGCGAGGTCCCAGCGGATCTGCCGGTCGAAGCGCAGCGTCAGCTTGTCCGGGGTCTGCTCGGGCTTGACCTCGACGCCCTCCGGCAGCGCGAACACGTAGCGGGTGAAGGTCGGCTGCGCTCCGACCTTGACGCGGACGAGCGGGGCTTCCTTCGGCTTGGCGACGCCGCGTTCCTGCCGCAGCTCCCGCTCGGCGATGCGCGCCCGCTCCGCGAGCTCGTCGACCACCGATTGCGGCAGGCCGGGCGGCGGCCCGATCCACTTCTCCGGCAGGAGATCGACGAACAGCCGCTCCGCGGCCGGCATGACGTTGAACCTGATCCGGTGGGTGAGCGCGATCCGCACCGCCGAGCCGTCCGGGTCGCGCCGCGCGGCGCTGATCAGCTCGGGCGCGGCGGCGTTGAGCTTGTCGACGTCGACATTCACCGGCCGCGCGAACCTGATGATCATGATCAGGTTGTTCGTCGTGACCTTTGCGCCCACCTCCTGATCGAAGCGGAACAGCATGCGCGAGAAGCCGTCTTCCTTGCTGACCTTGACGGTGCCGCGGACCGGCTCGTCGGCGCGGGCGCCCGCCACCGGGGCGAGCGAAAGCAGCGCGATCGCGACGGCAAGCGCGCCCGCCCGCGCAAGCGCGCGCCACGGGCGGTCTCGCATCTCCGCAAGGACTGGAGGCAGAGCCGTCATGTGCCGATCCGGCCGGCGAATATGCCGGCTGACGAAAGCCTAGAATGGCGCGTTTAACGAGCCGTTAACCGTGACCGGCCGATCCGCTCTAATGCGCGGCCGGCCTGCCGTCGATCTTCGGCAGTTGATCCGTTCCCGGCTTGCCGCCGTCGGCGCGGCGGGCGAGCTCGACGGTCAGCCGCTCGGCCGATTCCGGCGACATCTGCCCGAGAATCTCGGCCATCTTGGTCGGCTTCATCTGCGTCGAGACTTCGGCCAGGATCTTCATGTCGAGCCGGTCGAAGATGCGCGCGGCATCCTTCGACTTCATGTTCTCGTACATCGTGACGATGCTCTTGAACCGCTCGGCCTCGGTCTGCTTGCGCTGGCTGGCGGCGTGATCGACCTTCGTTTCCATGGTCTTGAGCTCGCCGAGCTTGGCGTCCATGCGCTGCTCGGCCGCTTTCAGCAGGCTCTCGCGCATGTCGAGCTCGCGGCTGCGGCTGTCGAGCTCCTGCCGCCGCTCCTGCAAACGCTCGAGCACGGCGCGCTCGCCGGGCGAGGCGATGCGCCCGGGAATGCCCTGGACCACCGCGCCGCCGACCTCGACCTTGGTCGCCTCCGGCGGCTTGTCGCTGACCGGCATTCCGTCGATTTTGGTCGGCGTCTTCTCGCCGTGCTTCTCTTCTTTCTTTTCGTCCTTTTTCTCGTCCTTCTTCTCGCCGACCGAGCCGGTGATATCGCGGCTGTCGCCGTTGAAGTTGAACATCTCCTGCGCCCACGGCTTCGCCGGTTGCGGGCGCCGCGCGTCCTTCGCGGCGCCGGCGTCGGCGACGACGATCTTGGGATATTGCGGGACGCTCTCGGCCGTCGTGATCGTCAGGCCCGACGTGTCGCGGTTCTGCAAACGCTCGCCGAGCGTATAGCCGCCGTCGAAGACGAGGCCCGACACCTTCAGCACGAAGAGGCTGACCGTCGCCAGCAGGACGACTGGGATCAGCCTGACATCGCGCCAGAAGTGTTTCACGCCGCCAGTCCGTTCAAGCGGGCGCGCGCCCGTTCGGTGAAGGCCTGTGCCGCGGCTGCGACCGCCTTCGGGTCGGGCGGCGCCGGCGGCAGTTCGACCGCGGGCTGACGCCCGGCCGTGGCGATGCGGACGAGCTTGGCGATGAGCGCCTCGCCGGCCTTCATCTGCTGATCGATCGCGTTGGAAAGCTCCTCGCCCCGCTCGAGACGGGCCGAGAGAACCTGCTCACCCTCGCGCATGGTTTGTTTCAGCCCGGCAATGGCGCGCTCGGCGATCTCGGTCGCGGTGACGAGCTCGGAGATCGTCACGCGCAGCGACTGCTCGTCGGCCTTCAGCAGCCGCAGCTGGCGATTGAGCCGGACGCAATAAAGAATGGTCAGCAAAAGCAGGATCGAGACCATGCTCTCGATCGCGAAGCCGAAATGGTAGTTCACGGTGCCTCCATGCGGGTACTTGCCTCGTCCGCCTTCTCGAACATGGCGAATGTGGTGCGCGGTTTGCGTAAGGACTTGCCGACGCGCACGGCGACGCGGTCGCCGACGCGGCCCATGCGGCCTTCGGTCATGCTGACGTCGCCGCAGCGCACCGTCACCAGCGCGTCGGGCTTGAGTTCCAGCATCAGTGTGTCGCCAACCTCGAGCTCCATCATGCGCCGCAGCGGCAGCCGCGCCTCGTAGAGCACGGCGTCGACCTCGATCTGCGCCTGCCCGATCTCGGTGGCGAGATGGCCTTCCCAGATGGGATCGCGGCCGAACTTCTCGCCCATGAACATCTGGAGAAGCGTGGCGCGGATCGGCTCGATCGTCGCGTATGGCAGCAGCAGTTCGACGTTGCCGCCGCGGTCCTCCATATCGATGCGCAGGCGCACGAGGATGGCGGCATTGGCCGGCCGCGAGATGGCCGCGAAGCGCGGATTGGTCTCGAGCCGGTCGATATTGAATTTCACCGGCGACAGCGGCTTGAAGGCGAGTTCGGCGTCGGCCAGCACGACCTCGATCATGCGCTTGACCAGGCTCGACTCGATCGTCGTGTAGGGCCGGCCTTCGACGCGCACGGCCCCCTGCCCGCGGCGGCCGCCGAGCAGGACGTCGATGATCGAGTAGATCAGGCTGGAATTGACGGTGACGAGCCCGAAGTTCTCCCACTCCTCCGCCTTGAACACGGCGAGGATCGCCGGCAGGGGGATCGAGTTGAGATAATCGCCGAAGCGCACCGAGGTGATGCGGTCGAGCGAGACCTCGACGTTATCGGAGGTGAAGTTGCGCAGGCTCGTGGTCATCAGCCGCACCAGGCGGTCGAAGATGATCTCGAGCATCGGCAGGCGCTCGTAGGAGACCATCGCCGAGTCGATGATCGAGCGGATGCCGGAATTGTCGTTGAGCGTGACGTCGGCCAGGCTGAAGCCGAGCAGGCTGTCGATTTCTTCCTGGTTGAGGATGCGCTCGGCGCCGCCCTTGCCGGCTTGCAGCGCCTCGCCGTCGTCGACCATCGCGGCCCATTGCGCGGCCGCCTCGTCGCTGCCGGTCGCCGAGGCGCCGGGCGCCGCGGTCTCCGCATCGAGCGCCTGGCCCCATTCGGCGGCCAGCGCGTCCTGATCGATCGATGTGTTTTCGGCCATGGGTCTAGACCGTCACTGGACGACGATTTCCTTGAACAGGACCGCGGTGATGTGGTTCGGGGCCAACACCGCGTTGACGCGACGCGTCAGTTCTTCTTTCAACCGGTAGAGGCCGGCCGAGCCGTCGAGGTCGGTCGGACGCAATTCGCGCAAGTAGGTCTGGAAGGCGTCCATCACCCGCGGCATCAGCGGCTTGATGCGCTCGACGAGGTCGGCCTCGGGCAGTTCGAGCACGACCTTCACTTTCAGATATTGGGTGCGGTCGGTGCCCGCGTTCGACAGGTTGACCAGCACGTCCGGCAAGTCGACGAAGGTCGCGGGCTTGGCCGCCGCCTCCTTCGGCTTCTCTTCTTTCGCGCCGTGACCGCCGAGGAAGAAGAAGTAGCCGCCGGCGCCACCGCCGCCGAGCACGAGCACCGCGGCCGCGGCCATGATGATCATCTTCTTCGAGAATTTCGATTTCGGCTTGGCTGGGGCTTCGCCCTCCGGTTCGGCGTCTTCCGCCTCCGCCTTCTTCTTTGGTTTGGCAGCCATGAAGTACCCCGCTTCCACCTGGGACGGACGGCAAATGCCCGCTGCTGCGAGCCGCGTCGCGCGTCGTGCCCCCTTTCAGGCGAAGCTAGGTCCGCATGGTTAACGGAACCTTTCCCGGGGTCCTCCGGCGGGAAATTTTTGCCGGGTCGGATCTGCTTTTTGCCGCCTCGCAGTCAACGGCGAATTCCACCATCTATCTGGTTTTATTAGAATTATAGACTTGGCACGGCGTCTGCAAAGACATCGGCAGCCGCGCGGCTTGGGAGAGCCGGGCGGCGGTAGATGCAACGGCCGCCGCGCGCCTCGGGAGGGCGGGCTCCGGCCGCAGGATCAGGGGAGCTGCCGATGCAGAATGCATTTCTGGTCGGACTATCGCGCCAGGTCGCACTCAGCCGCGAACTGGACGTGGTGGCGAACAACATCGCCAACATCAACACCAACGGCTACAAGGCCGACGGGTCGCTGTTCGAGGAATATCTTGCCTCGAGCGCGCGCTCGGACACCGGCGGCCGCATCAGCTTCGTGCGCGACCGCGGCATCTGGCACGATATGACATCAGGCGCGGTCGAGCGCACCGGCAATCCGCTCGATGTCGCCATCGACGGCGAGGCCTTCTTCGCGGTGCAGACGCAGCGCGGCGAGCGCTACACGCGCAACGGCGCCTTCCACCTCAACGCCACCGGCCAGCTGGTCACCTCCGAAGGCGATGCCGTGCTCGGCACCGGCGGCCCGATCACGTTCCAGCCGAACGACCGCGAGATCTCGATCAGCAAGGACGGCATCATCAGCGTTCGCGAGGGCGCCTCGAAGACCAGCACCCAGCGCGGCCAGCTGCGGCTCGTCAATTTCACCAAGCCGCAGCAGTTGCAGAAGGACGGCGGCAGCACCTTCAAGGCGGCCGCCAACGACCCGCCGCAGCAGGCGACCAAGGCTTCCATCGAGCAGGGCGCGATCGAGAAATCCAACGTGCGCGGCGTCGTCGAGATGTCGCGGATGATCGAGATCACCCGCTCCTACACGCAAGTCGCGACGCTCCTGCAACAGCAGGGCGACATGAACCAGCAGTCGATCGACAAGCTGGCCGAAGTGCCGGCCTGACGAAAGGATCAATGAACCATGCGCGCGCTCTCCACCGCAGCGACCGGCATGATGGCCATGGAACTCAACGTCCAGGTCATTTCCAACAACCTCGCGAACATGACGACGACGTCGTACAAGCGCCAACGCGCCGAATTCCAGGACCTGCTGTACGATCACCTGAGCCGCGTCGGCACGCAGACCTCGGCCCAGGGCAACATGCTGCCGGTCGGCATCGACCTCGGCTCCGGCGTCAAGACGGTCGGCACCGCGCGGCTCATGCAGCAGGGCAACCTGACGCAGACCACCAATCCCTTCGACGTCGCGATCCGCGGCGACGGGTTCTTCAAGGTCCAGCTGCCTGACGGCACTTACACCTACACGCGCGACGGCTCGTTCAAGACCGACGCGCAAGGCCGCATCGTCACGGCCCAGGGCAACGTCGTGCAGCCGGCGATCACCATCCCGGCGAACGCGACCGGCCTGACCATCAACGCGCAAGGCCAGGTCTCGGTGGTTCCATCCGGCAGCACGACGCCGACCATCCTCGGGCAGTTGACGCTGACCCGCTTCATCAATCCGGCCGGCCTCCTGCCGATCGGCGACAACATGTACCAGGAGACGCCGGCCTCCGGCACGCCGCAGGACGGCCTGCCCGGCACCGACGGCGCCGGCGACCTGCAACAGCGCATGCTCGAGCAGTCCAACGTCGACTCGGTCACCGAGATCACCGACCTCATCACCGCGCAGCGCGCCTACGAGATGAACTCGAAGGTGATCTCCGCCGCCGACCAGATGCTGCAGGCGACCTCCAACCTGATGCGCTGAGGCATGACCATGACCCGGTTCGCATTCGCCATCGCCGCACTCATCGCCCTCGGCGCCTCCGCGGCGGCCGAGACAACCCCGCCGCACCCTGTGCTGAAGGCGGAAGCCACCGTCACCGGCGATCTCGTCCGCGTCGGAGACCTGGTCGAGAACGCCGGCATCATCGCCGGCGAGCCGATCTTCCGCGCGCCCGATCTCGGCATGACCGGCACGGTGCCGGCCGCCGCGGTGGCCGAGGCCGTGCGCGCTCACGCGCTGATCGGTCTCGATACCGCTGGCCTTTCCGAGGTGAAGGTGACGCGCGCGGCGCGCATGATCCCGGCCAAGGCGGTCGAGGAGGAACTGGCGCGCGCGCTGTCCGAGCAGTACCAGCTCGGCCCGGCCAAGGACATCACGATCAATTTCGACCGTGCGCTGCGCGCGATGTATGTGTCGCCGGCCGCGATCGGCGAGCCGCGCGTTTCGCGGCTCTATTACGACGCGCGCGGCGGCCGCTTCGACGCCGACATCGACCTGCCGACCGGGACATCGAGCCACGGCACGCTGCGGCTCGGCGGCCGGGCGCAGGCGACCGCCGAGGTGGTCGTGCTCGCGCACGCCATCGACCGCGGCACGGTGCTGCGCGATGCCGACATCGAGATCGAGCGCCGGCCGCGCGCCGAGGTCGGCCGCGAGTCGATCACCGACCGCGACCGCGTGGTCGGGCTTGCCGCCCGCGACAGCCTTCAGGCCGGCCGTATCGTGCGCACCACCGACCTGATGCGGCCCGAGATCGTGCAGCGCAACGAGATGGTGACGCTCGTCTACGAAATGCCCGGCATCATGCTGACGGTGCGCGGCAAGGCCACCGAAGGCGGCGCGCAGGGCGACGTCATCTCGATCGTCAACGAGCAGACCAAGCGCGTCTTGCAGGGCGTGGTCGTGGCGCCGGGGCGCGTCGCGGTCTCGACCGGCACACCGCGGCTCGCCGCCAATCTTCCGCAGGTGGGCGGTGAGACGCCCGCGTCAACTCCGGTCCGTTAAGTCCCAGCGCGCCTCGCGCCTCAAGCGAAAGCAACGTCGATGAAACCCCTTCCCGTCCTGCGTGCCACGGTTCTCGCGATGCTCGCCAGCTCGCTGCTCTCCGGCTGCGCGGCGGTCGACCGGCTCAAGACCATCGGTCAGCCGCCGCCTTTGTCGGCGGTCGACAACCCGACGGCGCGGCCGGGCTACAAGCCGGTGCAGATGCCGATGCCGGCGGCGCAGCCGGCTTCGTACAATCCGAACTCGCTGTGGCGCAACGGCTCGCGCGCTTTCTTCAAGGACCAGCGCGCGCACCAGGTCGGCGACATCCTGACGGTGCAGGTCAACATCACCGACAAGGCGATCATCGCCAACGAGACGCAGCGCCAGCGCGACACCAAGGAAGATTCCGGCATCGACAACTTCTTCGGCAAGAGCAAGGTGCCGATCATGAATGCCGGGCTGCCGACGCGCATCTTCACCTCCGACTCCACGACGCAGATGGACGGCAAGGGCTCGGTCAACCGCTCGGAAGCGTTGCAGACCAACGTCGCCGCCGTGGTGACGCAGGTGCTGCCCAACGGCAACCTGGTGGTCGAGGGGCGGCAGGAGATCCGCGTCAATTTCGAGATCCGCGAGTTGATCATCGGCGGCATCGTCCGACCCGAGGACATCCAGAGCGACAACACCATCGACTCGACCAAGATCGCCCAGGCGCGCATCGCCTATGGCGGCCGCGGCCAGATCACCGACGTGCAGCAGCCGCGCTACGGCCAGCAGGTGCTCGACGTGCTCCTGCCGTTCTAGCGCACAAGGGGCCGGCCCGCGCGCCCCCCCGTCCGGGCGCTCGACCCCGCGCCGGCCCGACCGACCTCCCGCGCCCCACTCGTCTCGCGAGCGGGTTGGGCGTAAACGCCGCGGCCCTCGGTAGCTCCCCTGCCGAGGGCCGCTGGTTTTTCCGATGCGTCCGCCCCGTAAAGCAAAAAGCCCGGCGTTGGCGGCCGGGCTTTCGCAATTCCGAATGCCGGATCGCCGGCTCAGTCGTCGCGGTAGACGCGCTCGCGCCGCTCGTGCCGCTCCTGCGCCTCGACCGAGAGCGTCGCGATCGGCCGCGCCTCGAGACGGCGCAGCGAGATCGGCTCGCCGGTCTCCTCGCAATAGCCGTAGGTGCCGTCGTCGATGCGCGCCAGCGCCTCGTCGATCTTGGCGATCAGCTTGCGCTGGCGGTCCCGCGCGCGCAGCTCGATGGCACGGTCGGTCTCCGACGACGCGCGGTCGGCGAGGTCGGGATGGTTCTGGTTCTCTTCCTGAAGGTGCTGCAGCGTTTCCTTGGCTTCCTTGAGGATGTCTTCGCGCCAGGCCATGAGCTTCGCGCGGAAATAGTCGCGCTGGCGCTCGTTCATGAACGGCTCCTTGTCGGAGGGCCGGTAATTTTTGTTCTTCGCCAACATCCCACTCAACTCCCCTGTGTCTTCTTATGTCGTTGCGTAGAGTCGTACCCCTCCACGTGCGGCAGGCTTATATACGCGCGCCCGCGGCCGGACAATATCTTCCGCGCGCCTTGTTCATGGCGGGATTTCTATGACATTTCAGTGACTTGATGTAGCCTGGGCGCAGGCTCCGACGGGTTCCCGCGGCGTGCCTTGGCGGTAGCGAGGGGCTACTGGATGCCGGCCTTGGCGAGTTCCACGGCAACCCTGAGGTCGATCTCCGAGAGGACGGCGTCAAGGCCGGGGTCGCCACTCTCGTCGGTCAGGCCCTCTGCGGCGACCTTCAGCCGCGCCAGCGTCGACTGGTCGAGGCTGCCGTCGATGAGACCGAGCTTGAGGCGGTCGAGCACGTCGAGCGCGTTACGGCCCTTGGCGACCGCGCGCTTCTTCCGTTCGGTCGCGGTCTCGATACCCTGAAGCGCGAGCAGCGCGTCGACGGTCGAGATCGCCCGCAGGCCGGCCGACTGACCCGTGCTGAGCGCCGCTTCCTGTTCGGAGACACTGAAGGTGGCGCCGGTGCTTCGCCGCGCCGCGCCCGGCGTCGAGGCCAGCGCGGTGCCAGTCGCTCCGTAGATGCGCATCGCAGCAATCCCCCAGCGGCCAAGCCCCCGTATGCCGTCAACCTGCGCCGGTATGGTTAACCCTCGGTAAAGAGCCCGGCAAAACTTGCCGCCCTCGCCGCTTTCTGCCGGGCCGCGCGGCCCCGGCGCGGCCGGGCGAAATCCAATTCAACCAACCAAATCAGCATGTTGAAGCTCGAGCCGCGGTTGGCACGCGCTTCGCAAGGCAAGGGCCAGTCATACGTCACATTGGGGAGCAGTGATGACGAGGACCCTGCGTGCTGCGCTCGTCGCAGCTTTGATGGCCATGCTCGCCCCTGGTAGCGCCGGGGCGACGTCGCGCATCAAGGACCTCGCCAATATCGAAGGCATCCGCCAGAACCAGCTCATCGGGTATGGGCTGGTGGTGGGTCTCAACGGCACTGGCGATACCCTCAACAACATTCCTTTCACCAAGCAGTCGCTGCAGGCGATGCTGGAGCGCCTCGGCGTCAACATCCGCGGCCAGACGCTGCGCACCGGCAACGTCGCCGCCGTGATGGTCACGGCCAACCTGCCGCCGTTCTCGACGCAGGGCACCCGCATCGACATCACCGTGTCCGCGCTCGGCGACGCCAAGAGCCTTCAGGGCGGCACGCTGCTGGTGACGCCGCTGCTCGGCGCCGACGGCAACGTCTACGCGGTCGGCCAGGGCTCGGTCGCGATCGGCGGCTTCCAGGCCGAGGGCGAGGCCGCCAAGATCGTGCGCGGCGTGCCGACCGTCGGCCGCATCTCGAACGGCGCCATCATCGAGCGCGAGATCGAGTTCAATCTCAATCGCCAGAGCCAGCTGCGCATGGCGCTGCGCAACCCCGACTTCACCACCGCCAAGCGCATCGCCGCCGCGATCAACGACTATATCGGCGTGCCGACGGCGGAGCCGCTCGATCCGGCGACGGTCGGTATCACCGTGCCGCAGCAGTATCGCGGCAACGTCGTCAAGCTCCTGACCGAGGTCGAGCAGCTTCAGGTCGAGCCGGACGAAGCCGCCAAGATCGTCATCGACGAGCGCTCGGGCATCATCGTCATGGGCCGCGACGTGCGGGTCTCGATGGTCGCGGTGGCGCAGGGCAATCTCACCGTGACCATTACCGAGACGCCGCAGGTGAGTCAGCCGACGCCGTTCTCGCGCGGCGGCACCACCGTCACCGTGCCGCGCACCCGCATCGGGGTGCAGGAGGACGGCAAGAAGCTCGCGGTGGTCAAGGACGGCGTGTCGCTGCAACAACTCGTCGACGGGCTGAACTCGCTCGGCATCGGCCCGCGCGACCTCATCGCTATCCTCCAGGCGATCAAGGCCGCCGGCGCGATCCAGGCCGATATCGAGGTGATGTGATGGCAAGCACGATCACCCTGCCCGCCCCAGGCCTCTCGCCCGCCGACCTCTTCGCCAACGTGCAAGCCGCCGCGGCCAAGATCGACACGCCGGTCAAGGCCAAGGCGATGGCGGCCGCGCGCAATTTCGAGGCCGTCTTCCTCAACACCATGTTCCAGAGCATGCAGACCGGCATCGACGGCGACGGCCCGTTCGGCGGCTCCGGCGCTTCCGGCGTGTGGCGCTCGATGCTCACCGATCAATATGCGCGGCAGTTCTCGAAAGCCGGCGGCGTCGGCATCGCCGCGCACGTCTATCAGAGCCTGCTCGCGCACCAGGAGGGACACTCGTGAGCACTCCCGCCCCGGATCCTGAGATCGGCACAGCGGCCGAGGCCGAGCGCGCGATCGCGAGCCTCAACACGATCATGGACCGCCTGATCGAGACCGTCGAGCAGGAGACCGCGCACATGCGCGGCGGACGCCTGCGCGACGCGCTCGCGCTTGACGCGCAGAAGCAAGAGCTCGCCGCGCGTTACGCCGCCGAAACCACGCGTGTGAAGCTGGCGCAGGAGACGATCGCGACGTCGCTGCCGCAGGCGCTCGAGGCGCTGCGCACGCGCCACGCCGCGTTCCAGTCGCTGCTTCAGACCAACCTGACGGTGATCGCGACCGCGCATGCCGTCTCGGAGGGCATCATCCGCGGCGTGTCGGGCGAACTGGCCAGGCGCCAGACGCCCTCGACCTACGGCGCCAGCGGCCGCGCCAACGGCCCGAGCGCGCGGGCCGGCCAGCCGCTGGCGATCAGCCGCTCGCTCTAGGCTCCGCTCAGCCCGACGCCGCGTCGGTCACGTCACCTTAATGCCGGTGGTCGCATCGATCTGCGTGCCGTCGGCCAGGGTGATGACGTTGGTGTTGGTATTGAGAAACGAGCCGCCGCCGAGATCGACCATCGACGCGGGATCGACGTATTTCAGGCCCGTGGTCGTGTCGAATTGCGTGCCGTCCTGCATCGTCAGGATGTTCGAATTCGTATCGATATACGAGCCGTCGGCGAAGTAGATGAACGGATCCAGCGTATTCGTCGGCTGCACCTGCTGCTGGGTCTGCTGCAGCGCAGTGAGCGCGTCCTGCAACTGCTTCTGCTGCCGCGCCTGATCGTTCTGCGACGCTATCTGCGCGTAGAAGCTCGATGCGCTGCTCACGTTGTTCGAGGTGATCAAGGCGAAGGTGTTGGAAAACGACGACGACTGGCTCAGGAACGAGCCGATGCTGCCGTCATTCGAACCTGCCTTCTGAAGCGCGCCGAGAATGCCGCCCTGGTTCTGCGAGTTCTTGATCGCCGTAAAGGCGCCCGCGAGCCAGTTCGACGCGCCGCCTGCTCCGATAATACTCATACGCGCCTCTGCGCCGTGCAGAAGCAATAGGCCGCCGTCGTTAACAAAAGGTGGCTATTTGGCGGCGTCTCCGGGCCTCTCCGGGCCGCCTTGTGCCGATATCATTGCAAATTCAATTTCCGATAAGTTGCAATTCGATTCAAACGCCGACGGTCACGCTAATAGTGACCAAATGTTAACCATACGCCTTAAGTCGCTGTTTGGACGCGTATGCGATGAAAGTCGCCGATCCACTGGATCGAGACTAAACGCCAGTACGGCACATAGACCAGAAAGGTACCTGCTATGTCCTCTATCGTTCTTTCGGCGGGCGTGCGTTCGAACCTGCTGCAGTTGCAGCAGACTTCGGACCTCATCACGCAGACCCAGACCCGGCTCGCTACCGGTCTGCGGGTGAACTCCGCTCTCGACAATCCGAACAACTACTTCACCGCTCAGGGCCTCAACAACCGCGCCAGCGACCTGGGTAACCTGCTCGACTCGATGTCGAGCGCGATCAACACGATTCAGGCCGCCAACAACGGCATCTCGGCGATCACCAAGCTGGTGCAGTCGGCCCAGTCGCTGGTCAGCCAGGCTCAGCAGACGTCCGACACGACCGTCCGCGCCAGCCTGTCGAGCCAGTTCGACTCGATCCGCACGCAGATCGACAAGCTCGCGGGTGACTCGGGCTTCAACGGCATCAACCTGCTCAACGGCAACAACCTGACCGTCACGATGAACGAGACGGGCACGTCGAGCGTCACCGTGTCGGGCGTCACCGACACCAGCGCCGGCGCTCTCTCGCTCAACGGTGCGGCCAACAACTGGGCCGGTGCGTCGGACATCTCGACCGCGTCGACCCAGCTGACCACGGCTCTGACCACCCTGCGCTCGCAGGCCCAGACCCTGGGCGCCAGCCTCTCGACCGTGCAGATCCGCCAGGACTTCACCAAGGCGACGATCAACACGCTCCAGACCGGCGCGAACGACCTCACGCTCGCCGACTCGAACCAGGAAGGCGCGAACCTCCTCGCCCTGCAGACCCGCCAGCAGCTGTCCACGACCGCTCTGTCGCTCGCCTCGCAGGCCGACCAGAACGTGCTGCGCCTCTTCCAGTAAAAGTCGCGGACCGTACAGATCGGGGAACGGCGGCCTTCGGGCCGCCGTTTTCTTTTTGCCCCTCCCGCATCCGGCTACCGTCGCGTAGTGGTGCCTTAAGCCCCTGTTAACCTTAACAATTCATTGTCGGCGATGACGGGCCCCCGCGCCCTCTCGGCAGACAAGGGATTGCCATGAGCGACATCGTTCTTTCAGCCGGCGTGCGGTCGAACCTGTTGCAGCTGCAGCAGACGTCGGATCTCATCACGCAGACCCAGAACCGTCTCGCGACCGGCAAGCGCGTCAATTCCGCGCTCGACAACCCGATAAACTATTTCACGGCGCAGAACCTCTCAGGCCGCGCCAACGACCTCAATTCGCTGCTCGACTCCATGTCGACCGCCATCAACACGATCCAGGCGGCCAATAACGGCATCACCGCGATCACCAAGCTCGTTCAGTCGGCGCAGTCGATCGTGACGCAGGCGCAGCAGACGACCGACCCGACGATCCGGGCCACCTTGTCGTCGCAATTCGATTCGATCCGCGGCCAGATCGACCAGTTGGCGCAGGATTCCGGCATCAACGGCATCAACCTGCTCAACGGCGACACGCTGACCGTGACCATGAACGAGACGGCCACCTCGACGGTGGCGGTCGCCGGCGTCACGGATCTGAGCAACAGCGCGCTCGCCATCAACGGCGCCACCAACAACTGGGCCGGCGCCGTCGACATCACCGCGGCCTCGACGCAACTGACCGCGGCGCTGACGACCTTGCGCTCCCAGTCGCAGGCCTTGAGCTCGAACCTGCAAACCGTGCAGGTCCGCCAGGACTTCACCAAGGCAATGATCAACACGCTGCAGACCGGCGCCGACAACCTGACGCTGGCCGACTCGAACGAGGAGGGCGCGAACCTGCTCGCCTTGCAGACGCGCCAGCAGCTCTCGACCACGGCCCTGTCGCTCGCCGCGCAGGCCGACCAGAACGTCTTGCGGCTGTTCCAGTAAGCCGCCGCCTCGAACGCGCCGTCGAACGCGCAAGGACCGGACCAGAATGGGCCTCAAGGTCGAACTCAAGCCCGGTGAACGCCTCATTCTCGGCGAATGCCTGGTCACCAACGGCGATCAGCGCACGCGCTTGTTGATCGAAGGGCAGGCGGCGATCCTGCGCGAGAAGGAAATCATGACGCCGGAGCTGGCCGACACGCCGGCCAAGCGCATCTATCTCGCGCTCCAGATCATGTACACCTCGCGCGACCCGCGCGCGCATCACGACACGTATTTCACGCTGACGCGCGAACTGGTGGAGGCCGTGCCGAGCGCATGGCCCTATATCGACGCGATCGGTAATCACATCATAACCGGCTCGATGTACAAGGCGTTGAAATCGGCCAAGGCTCTCATCGCCTACGAGAAGGAACTGCTCGACCATGCATCACGCAGCCAGGACCTACGGCGCGGTCGCGAAGCACACCGCCAATCCGCGTGAACTCGAGGCCGATCTCCTGCTCGACGCCGCGGCCCGCCTGCAGGCGATCCGCGACGGCTGGGAAAAGCGCCGGACCGAACTCGACAGCGCGCTCACCAATAACCGCAAGCTGTGGTCGATCTTCCTGACCTCGGCGACGAGCAACGACAACCCGCTGCCGCCGGCGGTTCGGCAGAACGTCGCCAATCTCGGCATCTTCGTCTTCAACGAGACGCTGGCGATCCAGGCCAACCCGCGCCCCGAGGCGCTTGCGCCGCTGATCAACATCAACCGCGAGCTGGCCGCCGGCCTGATGGGCCGCTGAAGGCCGCAAGAACGGGATAGGCAAGGGCCGCGGTCATGCCGCGGCCTTTTTGCTGCGCGGCCGGCTATTTCAGGTAATTGACCAGGCTGATCTGGTAGAGCATCGCCGTCGTCTGCATCGACGCCTGCATGCGCGTTTGCAGCGTCAGGAGCTCGGAGCCGACCTGCTCGTTGCTGACGCCGGAGATCTGCTGGACCATGTCGTTGAGCGTGGCGGTGGTCTGCTGGTGCCGCGACTTCACCGACGCGATGGTCTGCTGCACGCCGGCGAGCTCGGCCTCGATATCTGTGACGGTCTGCTGCCCGGGCGTGCCGGTCAGGCCCGTGCCGACGCGCTGGCCGAGCGCGGAGGTGAAGTTCGACTCGTTGGGGTCGCTCGGCGACAGCGTGACGGCGGCGAGCGTCGCCACGTTCTGCACCATCGTCCGTAAGCCGGTCTCGTTGGCGCGCGTGCCGTAGGACACGACGAGCGAAGGATCGACCCGGGTCGTGGCGGTGCCGCGCGCCGGATCCGTGCCGGCATCGCCGGTGTACCAGATCACCGTGTTGGCGGTCGTGCCGGCCGTCATGGCGGTCGCGGTGTCGAAGGGCGGGCCGGAGACGCGCTGCGGCGGGTTGTTGACGTCGGCGCTGAAGAAGTCGTTCGACGCGGTGACGGCTGAAGCCGCCCTGAGCGAAGTGGCGGCGAGTGTGCCGAGCGAGGTCGACAGCGCGCCTTGCAGGTTCGAGACGGTCGCGGCGATGCTGCCGCCGATCGTGAATTGGTTGTTGCCCGGAGGCGACTGCGTCGTCGCCGTCAGCGTGAGGTTCTCGCTCGTGCCGTCCGGCATGTTGAGCCGCAAGGTTAGCGTGTCGCCGTCGCTGGGCTGGCCGGTGAAGTTGACCGTGAGATTGGCCGGCGAGCCGGTCGGCCCGGTGACGGTCGCATTGCTGAGCCCCGAACTCGCCGAAGCGAGCTTGAAGCCGAACGGCCCCGTGTCTTCGTCCACCGTCACCGAGGAGGCGGTCGTCCCGACGGTGAGGCGGCCGAGGCCGCTGGCGCCGAGGTCGGCCTGCGCGCGCTCGTCGATGAGCTGCTTCAGGCCGGCGCGGGCACCGTCGCCGTTGACGATGTGGTCGTAGGTCTCGACCGCCGGCTGGTCGGTGGCGCGTCCGGAGAACAGGTAGCGCCCGCCGGCCTGCGCGTTGAGCAGCCCGAGCAGCTGCTGCAACGAGGATTGCGCCGTCAGCTGCGCGCTCGAGGCGTTGCCGCCGGTGGAATCGCCCTGGACCACCAGCGCCTTCATGTTGTTGCCGATCGTCGCCATGCCGCCGAGCGAGGTCTGCGCGAGTTGCAGGCGCGTATCGACCATGTCGATCGAATTGTCGAACCCGGAGAGCTGCGAGAGCTGCGCGTTGAGGCTGACCGAGAGGCCGCGGCCGGAGCCGAGGCCCGCATAGGTCGCCGATTTCTGGCCGGTCGAGAGCTGGCGCTGCAGGTCGTCGAACTGCGCGCGCATGTCCATCAGGGACTGCACCAGCGCGTTCGGGGTCGACGAGATCGAGTTCACCGGCATTTCAGCCTCACATCTGCATCAGCGACGTCAACATGTCCCTGACCGTCGACATCACCCGGGCATTGGCGGCGTAGGCATTCTGCAGCGACAGCAGGTCCGACATCTCCTGATCGATATTGACGCCGGAGCCGTTGTCGAAGCGCTGCTGCAGCGAGCTCAGGACCACGTCCTGGCCCTGCGCGAGGCTGCTGGCGTTGGCGGCGGCGGCGCCCTGAACGCTGATGATCTGCCGCAGATAGGTGCCGGCGTCGGCGCTGAACGGCGAGCCGGCGGTGCCAATGCCGGCGGTCGGCGAATAAGTGAGCGTCGCGTTGACCATCTGGTCGTAGAGGAAGTTCGGCCGCGTCGCGTCGGCCGCGTCGATGCTGCTCTGGTAGGCGACGAGCTTCGAGGGGTCGTCGAGGAGGCTCTGGTTGACGGCGATGCGGCCGGCGAAGCCGGCGCTCTCCGCGCCGGTCGACGTGATCGCTCCCGTATATGGGATGCTGCCGTCCATGAAGAACGGCATCGCCACCGAGCCGGTGAGCGAGGTGGCGGTCGCGGTCGCGCTCATGGCGTTGACGTCGACCGTATTGGCGGCGCCGTCGTCGAGGACGCGCAGGGTCGTGCCGGCCGGATTCGACGCCGTCATGCCGGTGCCGCCCAGTGCGGCGTTGATCTGGGCGACCACCGAGGCCATGCCGCCGGAAAAATCGAGACCGATGACCGTGTCGTTCGGATTGGTGGTCGCGTTGTTCGACAGCGGCAACGCCGACGGATCGTCGACCCGCATCAAGGTGATCTGGTGCTGCTTGCTCGTCGCCGTGTCGGTATAGGTAATCGACACCGTGTTGCCGGCCTGCAAGGCGCCGATATCGACGTCGAAGCCGGCTTGTGCGCCGGACGTCACGCCGGTGCCGTCGGTTGTGGTGTCGGACAGCGCGCTCGCCATCGCCCCGGCCAGCTGGTCGAGCTGCGCCTGCGCCTGCACCAGAGTCTGGTCGCGCATTTCGAGATAGCCGGCAATCTCGCCGCCGCGCAGCGCACCGTTCGCCACGAGATCGGTCTTGGCGCCGTTCGGCGAGGTCAGCGTCACCGTGCCGATGGTCCGCTTCGCCGGATCGGCGCTCCACTGTGCCTGCGGCGTCACCACGCCTTGCGCATCGAAGCTCAGCGTCGAGGCTTTCGCGCCGACCAGTTCGACGCCCGAGCTCGTCAGCACCGTCACCTGGTTGTTGCCTGAATTGATGACGCGGATGTCCATCAGCTTCGAAAGCTGGCTGATATAGGCGTCGCGCTGGTCGGCGAGCGAGGCGGCCGACGAATCTTGCCCGGCGGCGGAGAGCTGCTCATTGAGCTGGGCGATCTGCTGCATGCAGTTGTTCGCCTGGCTGACGTCGTCCGACAGCGCGAGCTCGGCCTGCTGGCGCAGCCCCTGGACGCCGTCCGACATTGTATTGAGCTGCTGGGCGAACTGTTGCGCGGCCGTCAGCACCGCGGACTTGGCGGTCGGATCGTCGGGACTGGTGGTCAGCGCCTGGAGCGCGCTGGTGAAGGTGTTGAACGAGGATTCCAGCGTGCTGGTCGTGTTCGGCGTGCCGTAGACGTCCTGCAACTGGCTGAAGAGCTTGGACCGCACGTCGGCGTAACCCGCGCCGGCAGACTCGGTGCGCAACTGCGCCTGCACGAACTGGTCGAGGACGCGGTTGATCGCCGCGACCTGCACCGACGTGCCGTCGGTGCCGACCGAGTTCTGCGTGAGGACGGCGACCTTGCGGACGTAGCCGGGCGTCTGCGAGTTGGCCACGTTACCGGCGACCAGCGACAGGCTGGTCTGCGCAGCGTTCAAGCCGCTCAGGGCCGTTGTCAGTGCCTGCGTGAGACTCATGCGCCCGACTTCATGTCAATGTCCGCTGCCGCCGAAGGCGCTACCGCAGCATGTTCAGCATGTCCTGGGACATCTGGTTGGCGGTCGTTATCACGCGCGTATTGGCCGAGTAGGCCTGTTGCGTGACGATGAGCTTGGTGAACTGGTCGGCGATGTCGGCGTTCGAGCCTTCCAGCGCCGCGCCGACGAGCTGGCCGCTGGCGCCCATCAGCGCCGGGCCGGAATCGCCGGTGATAGCGAAAGCGCCGCCGTCGAGGCTCTTCAGGTTGTTCGGCGAGGCGAACGAATAGAGCGGGATCTGCGCCAGATCGACGTTCTTGCCGTTGGTGAAGGAGCCGGCGATGCGGCCTTCCTTGCTGATCGAGATCGACTGCAACTGGCCCGGCGGATAGCCGTCCTGGTTGAGCGAGGTCACGGTGGCCGAGCCGCTCGAGGTCGAAAACTGCGTCAGGCCGTTGATTTTGATGGCGATGTTGCCGAGCGAGGTGCCGTCGATCGTCACGCCGGAGAGCGGGATGGACGAGATGCTCGGCGACAGGTTGCCGGTCGAGTCGAAAGTGAAGTTCATGCCGACATTGGTCCAGGCGACCTGCGCGCCGGTTGCAGTCGAGTCGGACTGGTAGAACAGGTTCCAGGTGTCGGAGCCCGAGTTGGCGTTCTTGCCGCTGGCGCTTGCCGAGGGGCCGGCGGGATAGCCGAGCAGGGTCGCATCGGGGCTGCTCGCGCCGGTGAAGTTGTTGAGCGTCACGGTGTCGGCCGCGCCCGCCGTGCCGGTGCTGGTGAGCATCAGATGGCCCGCCGCGTCGGTCGACGCGGTCGCGGTGATGCCGACGGTGTTGTTGATCGCGTTCTCGAGTTCGGTGACGCTGTATTTACCGGCGCCGCCGGAACCCGCGAACACCGACGACAGCGTGACCGTCGTGCCGTTGATGTCGAAGGTGATATTGCCGCCGCTGGCGTCGACGACGCCGAGGGGCGACGAGCCGATCAGCTTGGCGTTCTGCGCCGGCAGATTGCTCGAGTCGGTCTTCGCCCAGCGCAATTGCGTGTTCACCGCCTGGCCGGACGTGTTGTAGGCGGTGATGGAGCCGCCATCGAGCGAGGAATTCAGGAACGTCGTGACGTCGGAGCCGATCACGGTGCCGGTCCCTGAGGTGGTCGGGTTGACCAGGAACCCGCTCGGGTCGAGCAGCTCGGATCCGGGGAACGCCGTGTTCGCGAGCGTCGTCTTGGGATAGGTCGGCAGGTTGGCGCCGTAGGTGATCGTCGTCGTGGCCGTCGCCGGCAGGAACGTGTTGTTGAATTGCAGCGGCGCCACGGCATTGCCGACCGGATTGCCGGTCTTCGGGTCGATCGGGATGCCTTCGAGATAGTAGCCGGCGCCGTTCACCAGATAGCCGAACTGGTCCATCTGGAAGTCGCCGCGGCGGGTGTAGAGGTCGGAGGTGTTGAACAGCGGGCCGCTGCCGTTGGTCGAGCTGGGCTGCTTCACCGCGAAGTAGCCGCTGCCGTTGATCGCCATATAAGTCGACACCGAGGCGTTCTGGATCGCGCCCTGGACGTCGTTGGTCGAAACGGAGTTGGCGATGACGCCGCCGGCGATCTGCCTTCCGGGCGGAGAATCCGGGATGAGATCGACAAAGCTCGTGCCGATCGATTTGTAGGCGACCGTCTGCGAGTTGGCGATGTTGCCGGAGATGTTCTGCAGCGCATAGGACTGGCTCTGCAGCCCGTTCACCGCCGTATTCATCGCACCGAAAAGACCCATGACCCCTTCTCCACTGTCGTCACGCGTGAACAGCCCGCAATCGGGCGCGCGGACGAGCCCGCGGTCTGCGTGGCAATCCATGTGCCACATGAAAATGCTAGTGATTTCAGTGTTTTAAAGGCTTGATCGCCGCTCCGGCGGCGACCATTTCTGCCGCAGCAGGCAGATTTTGCCGGGCCACAAAAAGCAAAAGGCGCGGGACCTGCCCGCGCCCTGCCCCTGTCGAGTCTGGGAATTTACAAACTTGCGTGCGCGTAGCGCTTGAGCTTTTCGCGATGATGCTCGAACGAAAACGAGATCCAGGCGCGGTCGCGCAAATGCGGCACGCGCGTCACGTCGATGGTCTCCGACAGCTTGCGCAGGTAGTAGAGCTCTTCCTTGGTCTGCACGTTGAAGCCCGAGAACTGCCGCTGGCCGTCGCGAAAATCGGCGTCGGAAATCGCCACGTCGAAGCGCCGCTTCCAGGCTGAACCCTGCGGCGTGACGTCGAGACCGGCGCCCTCCCCGAACGGCACCTTGCCGCGGTCGCGGATACTCGCCGGAAGCTGCTCCGGGTAGAGATCGTAGACCTCGCGCAGCGGCATCTTGCCAGTCGGCAGGCCGTTCGCGCCATTGACAAGCGCCGAGGCATCGAGACCGAGCGCGTAATTGACCACCGCCGGATCGAGATAGGGCTCGCGCATCTCGACCTGGTGGCGCATGGCGCAGCGGTCGACGCGCTGGAGGCTGACACGGTGCATCAGGCCGAGGCATTCGTCGCGGATCGCGCGCGCGTTCGGATCGTTGTCGGCAAAGGCGATCTCGAGCGGCGGATAGCCGCAAAACAATTCGTCCGCCCCCTCCCCGCACAGGCCGACGCGGAAGCCGTCGTCGTGCATGCGCTCGGCCGCCATCAGCGAGCAGACCGCGCCGCGCACGAGGTTCGGCTCGAAGGACTCGGTGACCGCGACGACACGGTCGATCTGGTCGAAGACCGCGTCGCTTTCCGGATCGAACGGCACGATGCGCAGGTCGAAGCCGGTTTGCGCCGCGTAATCGGCGGCGTAGCGGAAATCCGGCGCGTTGACGCTGCCGACGAAATAGCCCGGCGCTTCGGGCCGGAACTGGCGCGCGTAATGCGCGACGAGCGTCGAGTCGATGCCGCCGCTGAACAGGATCGCAACGGGCAGGCCGGGCGGCAGGCGCGTGCGCACCGCTTCGGACAGGATGTAGTCGAGCGCCTCGGCGCTGGCGTCGGCTGCTTCGCCCGATGGCGGAAACACCGGCGACTTGAAGCGGCCGCAGGTCTTGCGCGACAGCGCATAGCCGGGCGGCAACAACATCACGGGATGCGCCTCGATCGTGTCGATGAGCGGCTTCATTTCCGAGCAGAAGACGAAGCTCTGCCCGTTCTGCACGACGTAGAGCGGCTTGACGCCGAACGGATCGCGCGCGGCGAGGAACTCGCCGGTCGAAAGGTCGAGCGCGACGAAGGCGTACATGCCGTTGAGCCGCGCGAGCGCGCCATAGCCCCACACCTGGAGCGCATTGGCGAGGAGTTCGGTGTCGGACTCGGTGCGGAACGGCACGCCGAGCCCCATCAGCTCGACGCGCAGGTCCTCGTGATTATAGATCTCGCCGTTGAACGAGACGGCCAGTTGCCCGTCGAACGACGGCTGCGGCTGGGTCGCATGGTCGGCGTCGACGATGCGCAGCCGCCGCGTCGCCATGGCGATGTCCGGCCTTGGCCGCAGCACTGGGTCTGAAATGTCGCCGCGGTGCAGGATGCCGCCGATCAGGCGCGTGACCACCGCCTCCGCGTCAGGCCAGTTGATGGCGACAGCGATCCCGCACATGGGCAGCCCTTCCCGGCCGGCGGTTCGCTCCGGCGGCCTCCTTGCCCCGAAAAGGCGGAAACGACGCGGTTCGCGCGTTCAGGGTTCTTTCACCATATTTTCCAAATGGTGAAGCAAACCTTAACCGCCCCCGGCGCCGGTCAGGAGGCCGCGGCGGGGGCCGGGTGGAAGGCCAAGGACAGGCCGTTCATGCAGTAGCGCAGGCCGGTCGGGCGGGGGCCGTCATTAAAAACGTGACCAAGGTGACCAACGCAGCGGGCGCAATGCACCTCGGTCCGCTTCATGAAGAAGGAACGGTCCGTCGTAGTCCCGACCGCCCCCGGAAGCGGCTCGTAGAAGCTCGGCCAGCCGGTGCCGCTGTCGAACTTGGTGTCGGAGGAGAACAGCGGCAGGTCGCAGCCGGCGCAGGCGAAGATGCCCTTGCGCTTCTCGTGGTCGAGCGGGCTGGAACCCGCCCGCTCGGTGCCGTGGCCGCGCAGGATGCCGTACTGCGCCGGCGTCAGGCGCTTGCGCCATTCGGCGTCGGACAGAGCCTTGAAATCGGTGGTATCGGTCGTGGTCATGTTGCCGGCCTCCCCGCGTCCGGTCCCCAGCGCCAGAACGGCCAGCGCGGCGGCGCCCGAGAGCAAGGCACGGCGGTCTAGTGCGGTCGTCATCGGCGGTCTCCCAGGTCACGCGCCCGTCCCCTATTCCTACAACGGTCCGGCGGCTCGAACGGTTCACATCGGCTCAACCGGCCATCACGCTTGTGCGAGGCGGCCCTTTCCGAATCAGCGGCGCTTTTCTACCCCTCGATTGCAGGGGAGCCCTGCTGATGCCGCCATCGCCGAGCCCGCAAGCCGCCGCGCAACCCGCGCCGCTCAACGTGGCGCAGGCCTTCGCCGAGGGCTTGCGCCTGCACGAGCAGGGCCGGCTGGCCGAGGCCGAGCGGCTCTATGCCGCGGTCCTCGCCGCGCGGCCGGACCATTTCGATGCCCTGCAGATGCTCGCCGTGGTCAAGCACGCCAGGGGGGAGCTGGCCGAGGCGCTGCGGCTGATCTCGCAGGCGATGAAGCTGCGCCGTCCCTCGCCGCAGATCCTGCTCAACTACGGCATGATCCTGCACACGCTCTCCCGCAGCGACGAGGCGATAGAAAGCTTCGACCAGGCGCTGAAGCAGAAATCGAAATTCGCCGAGGCGCACAATAATCGCGGCGCCGTGCTGTCGGCGCTCGGCCGCCAGGACGAGGCGATCGAGTCCCTGCGCAGGGCGATCGCGATCAAAGCCGATTATCCCGACGCGCACTACAATCTCGGCTCGGCGCTGCGCGAGCTCGGCCGCCACGAGGAGGCGCTCGCGAGCTTCGACCGCTCGCTCAGGCTGCGCCCCGACTTCGCCAAGGCGCACAACAACCGCGGCGCCTCGCTCGAGGCCTTGCAACGGCTCGAGGAGGCGCGCGCCGCCTATGCCCGCGCCGTCGCGCTCGACCCCGGCTTCGCCGAGGGGCCGAAGAACCTCGGCCGCGTCCTGCTCCAGCTCGACCGCGGCGAGGAAGCAGTCGAGATTTTCAACACCGCGCTGCGACTCAAGCCCGACGACGCCGAAACCTGGTATCTGCGCGGCCGCCTTTTCGTCGACCTCGGCCGCAACGACGAGGCGCTCGCCGACCTCGCGCAGGCGCTGGCGCTGAGACCCGATCACGCCGGCGCGCGCTTTGCCGAATGCATCGCCGAGCTCGCCATCGTCTACTCGGACGAGGCCGAGATCGGCCGCCGCCGCGCCGCCTACGAGCGCAAGCTGAGGGCGCTCGCCGCCGACGTTGCCGCCGAGCGTCTCAACGGCGACCTCGTCGCCGCCATCGGCGCGCAGGCGCCGTTCCTGCTCGCCTATCAGGGCGGCAATGACCGGCCGTTGCAGGAGATCTACGGCGGCATGGTGCACACGATCGTCGCGCGCGCCTTCACGCCGCCCGCCTTGCCGCCGCCGCCCGCACCCGGCGAGCCGATCCGCGTTGGCATCGCCAGCGCGCATTTCTTCGGCCACTCGAACTGGAAGATCCCGATCAAGGGCTGGCTCGGTCAGCTCGACCGCAGCCGCTTCAAGGTCACCGGCTATCATCTTGGCGTCACGCGCGATGCCAACACCGAGGCCGCCGAACGTCTCTGCGACCGCTTCGTGCACCGCCCCCATGATGTCAAAGGCTGGCGCGAGGAGATTCTCGCCGACGCGCCGCATGTGCTGATCTATCCCGGCCTCCTGATGGACACGCGATCGCTGCAGCTCGCGGCGCAGCGCCTCGCGCCGGTGCAGATGACCTCGTGGGGCCATCCGGAGACCAGCGGCCTGCCGACGCTCGATTACTTCCTGTCGAGCGACCTGATGGAAGCGGAAGGCGCGCAGGACCATTACACGGAGAAACTCGTCCGCCTGCCCAACCTGTCGATCTACTACGAGCCGGTGAACACGCCGCCGGAGCCGGTGACGCGCGCCGAACTCGGCCTGCGCGAGACCGCCACCGTGTTCTGGAGCGCGCAGTCGCTCTACAAGTACCTGCCGCAGCACGACGACATCTATGCGCGCATCGCCAGGGACGCCGGCGACTGCCAGATCGTATTCGTGCGCCATCACGGCGGCGCGGTGACCGAGTTCGTGCAAGCGCGGCTCGCGCGCGCCTTCGCCCGCTACGATCTCGATGTGAACCGGCACTGCGTATTCCTGTCGCGCATGAGCCAGGGCAAATTCGTCGCCGCCGCGGGGCTCGCCGACATCCTGCTCGATTCGATCGGCTGGTCGGCCTGCAACTCGGCGCTGGAAAGCCTCGCCCACGATCTGCCGATCGTCACTTACGCCGGGCCGATGATGCGCGGCCGTCACAGCACGGCGATCCTCCGGATGCTCGGCGTCCCGGAGACCGTTGCCGCGACCCCCGACGACGTGGTCCGCATCGCGGTCGACCTCGCGCGGAACCCGGACATGCGGCGCGCGATCGTCGCCCGCATGGCGCGCGAGAAGCACCGGCTCTATTTCGACCGCGCACCGGTCGCCGCGCTCGAGGCCCTGCTGGAACAGGCCGTCCGCGGCTAGGCCCTTTGCCGCCGCCCTCCCCGCCTATATGAATGCCGGAAAAGACGGGAAGGACCTGGCTCATGCGTTTTGAGGGCACCAGCGGTTATGTGGCGACCGACGATCTCAAGATCGCGGTCAACGCCGCCATCACGCTCGAGCGGCCGCTGCTGGTGAAGGGTGAGCCGGGCACCGGCAAGACCGTGCTGGCGCTCGAGGTCGCGAAGGCCATCGGCGCACCGCTGATCGAGTGGCACGTGAAGTCGACCACCAAGGCGCAGCAGGGCCTCTATGAATACGACGCGGTGTCGCGCCTGCGCGACAGCCAGCTCGGCGACGAGCGCGTCAAGGACATCCGCAATTACATCCGGCGCGGCAAATTGTGGGACGCCTTCGTCGCCGACGAGCGCCCTGTGTTGCTGATCGACGAGATCGACAAGGCCGACATCGAATTCCCCAACGACCTGCTGCTCGAGCTCGATCGAATGGAGTTCTTCGTCTACGAGACGGGCGAGACGGTGAAGGCGCGCCGCCGCCCGATCGTCGTCATCACCTCGAACAACGAGAAGGAACTGCCGGACGCGTTCCTGCGCCGCTGCTTCTTCCACTACATCCGCTTCCCCGACGCCGACACGATGCGCGCGATCATCGAGGTGCACTTCCCCGGCATCAAGCAGCGCCTCGTCGCCGAGGCGTTGCGCCTGTTCTACGAGATCCGCGAGGTGCCGGGCATGAAGAAGAAGCCGTCGACCTCGGAGCTGCTCGACTGGCTGAAATTGTTATTGGTCGAGGACATCGGGCCGGAGCTGCTGCGCGAGCGCGACCCGAAGAAGCTCATTCCGCCGCTGCACGGCGCTCTGATCAAGAACGAGCAGGACGTGCATCTGTTCGAACGCCTCGCCTTCATGGCGCGCCGCGAGGGCCGGTAGCTCCTACCGCTCATGCCCGCGAAAGCGGGCATCCAGCGCCGAGCCGCCTAACTGGACCCCCGCCTTCGCGGGGGTGAGCGGATGCTAGACGCCCGTCTTCTTCTTGTCCGGGCCCGCCGCCGCCGGGACTGCCTCGCCGAGCCAGCCCTGCTCGCGCGCGTAGGCGACGATCTTGTCGCCGATGCCGCGGCCGAGCGCGTGCGCCTGCGCCTCGACGTCCGGCGACAGGCGGCCGGTGTTGCGGCTCCCCTCCGGCAGCGCGGCAATGACGGCGCCCCCGTCGACTTTCGTCTTCACCGGCTCGGCGGTGAAGCTCGCCACCGCCTTCCTGCCGAAACTGCCCTGCCGCTCGATCTTCATCTCGGCGACGACACCGCCGCGCCCGTCGCCGATGCCGGCACCCTTGCTCTTCTTGTCGGCGGCCTTGCCGGGCGCGAGACGGCCGCCGACGATCAGCGCATCGTCCTTGAGCGAGACGGCGTCGCCGCTGCCCGGCACGGCCTCGAGGCCGGCCGCGCGCACGGTGGCGACGATGGTGGCGACGATCTCGTCGTTCACCCGCTCCAGCGTCCGCTCCTTGCGCAGATGGAACGGCAGATCGCCACCCTCCTTACGCGACAGTCTCACGGTGTAGCCGCGATCGATCACGGTGACGTCGGGCGAATAGACGAAGTCGGTGACGACGACCGCCTTCGGCTTCGGCGCGGAAGCGTTGGAGGCGAGGTTCACGCCGTCGGTCTGGCAGCCGCCGAGGACCAGCGAGGCCAGCGACAGGACGATTGCAATCGTGCGCATGAAGGAAAGACTCGAGCGATGATGTCCGGCGGGCGCCCTACTACCACAAGCCCGGCACGTCGAAGGAGTAGGTCAGGCCCGTCCCCACCTGAATTTGATCGCGCGAGCCGCGCTGCGTGACCAAAGGCGAATCCGCGGCGTCGCCGGCCAGCCGCTGGTATTCGAGGTAGGTGTAGGTCGTCCACTGCGGCGACCAGCTGTAGCGCGCCTGCGCGCCGAGGCCCCAGGAGTGCACGCCGCCTTTGGCCGTGTAGACCGGAAGTCCCGACGTCACCGCCTGCGACGCCGTGACACTGTAATATGGGTCTTCGGCCTTGTCGGAGGCGAGCGTCAGCCGCGGGCCGCCCGAGAAGGTCAGGCTCGGCGTGACCGGCACGACCACGTCCGCCGTCACGTCGGCGACCACACCGTGATGACCGCCGAAGCCCTGGCGCAGCTCGGCGCGCGTCCGCAGCCAGGGCATGACCCAGTAATCCGCGAAGGCGCCGACTTCGACCGCCCAGTCGACGCCGAGGCCGCGCAGGTCGGTGTCGTCGCTCTCGCGCCGGGGAAAGCGTATCTTGGCGGTCGGGCCGACGCGGAAGCGGCCGTTGTCGTAGAGGCCGAAGCCGAAGCCGTCGCGCGGGGCATGGAAGGTCGGCGGCGTGCCCGCCTTGCGCACATCGAACAGCGGGAACGGCCGCAGCATGTAGCGGTCGGAACCCTCATAGGTCGGCAAGACGCTGCCTTCGACGCCGACCGTCACCGTCCATTGCTTGGTGATGAGCGCCGGCTCGGCGGCCAGCGCGGCGCCCGCCGAAAAGGCTGCGAGAGCAACGCCGCAAATGACCCGAACCGCTTGCATTCCCATCCCTTTACGACCCGAACGCAACCGGCCGGGGCAGCGCCATGGAATCCAGCCTAGCACGCCGGCGGCTGATGAGTGCCAGCCTGCGGCACTTGTTCTCAGTTTCCACTCAAGACGTTGATGCCTGTGGCATTTCCGCCTCAGGCGGTTCCGCCGGAGGGGCCTTTCGGGTGGCCCGCAACCGCCGCCGCTCGCGCAGCCGCGACCAGGTCTGGCTGACGCCGCCGGCCAATCCCGCCCCCCAGTAGACGCCCTGGGCCATCGCCCGCCCCAGGCGGCCTCCGGCCCAGACCAGTTCGTAGGGCGCGAACAGCCGCCAGGTCTGGTCGGCCTCGATGATGCCGCGGGCGACCAGTTCGCCGGCCATGGCCGTGGTGTTCAGCCCGTGGCTGCCGAAGCCCGATGCGAGCCACAGGCCCGGCTCGAGTTCGCCGACCTGCGGCATGTGATGGATGGTGCGGCCGAGCGTGCCGCGCCAGACATGCGCCGCCTCAACCTTGCCGAGCGCCGGGAAGTTGCGGCGGATGTCGCCGAGGAGCGCCCGCGCAAAGCGCCTCGGTTCCGCTTCCCAGGCGCGCATCCGTCCCGACCACTGCAGCCGATTGCCGTCGATGACGCGGTAATGATTGTCGGCGCGCGCGCCGTCGCTGACCGCGCCGCGATAGCGGACGATGTCACCGAGATTGACGATCGGCTCCGTGACCAGCACGAAGCTCGTCAGCGGCAATAAAGTCGCCGAAAGTCGCGGCACCAGACGCCCGAGATGCACATTCCCGGCGAGCACGACATGCGCGGCGCGCAGGCGGCCGGCTGGCGTGACGACGCGCTTGCGCACGCCGGCCGCATCGATCGAGAGCGCCGGCGTGTCCTCGAAGATACGCGCGCCGGCCTTCTCGGCGAGCGCGGCAAGTCCGAGCGCGTAGTTCAATGGATGGATGTGAAACGCATTCGCGTAATGCAGCGCGTTGAAGTAGCGCGGATTGGGCAGGACCGCGCGCACCTGTTCGCTTGGCCAGAACTCCACGTCGGCGCCGATCCAGCGCAGCCGCTCGACCTCGGCGCGCTGCGCCGCCGCGTTGTCGGTCTTCGATACGGACAGCCAGCGCGGCACCGGATCGACACCGGTCATCGCCGTCTCCGCGATGGTGCGGCGGACATAAGCGAGCCCCTGCTCCGACAGCGCCCATAATTGCTTGGTGTGATCGAGGCCCACGCGCTCGATCATGTCACTGACATCCTCGGCGAAACCGGGCAGCACGAAGCCGGTGTTGCGTCCCGACGCAGCGCCGGCGACGCGGCCGGCCTCGAGCACCGCGACCGACCAGCCGCGCTCGGCGACCTCGCGCGCGACGGTCAGGCCGGCAAGCCCGGCGCCGATCACGCAGACGTCGACGTCGAGATCGAAATTGAGCCGCCCGCGCTCCGGCGCGGCGACGCGTGTCGCCTCATACCAGGTCGTGGATGGCTCGGGCATCAAGGCGTTTTCCTGATGGGTCTCGCGCGCGAGGCCGCATGCTAGACTGGCGCAGATTCGAAATCGACCTCGCTCTTTCGGCCAGAACCGCCGCCCCCGCAACCCGTTATCGAGCCATGCGCCGCCTCATCCTGTTCCGCCATGCCAAGGCCGAAGCGGCCACCCCGGCCCAGAAGGACCTGTCCCGCGCGCTGATCGAGCGCGGCCGCAAGGACGCCGCGCGCATCGGCGGCTACATGGCGACGCACGCGCTGACGCCCGACCGCGTGCTGGTGTCGCCGGCGCGGCGCACGCAGGAGACATGGAAGCTTCTCTCCGCCGCCTTCAAGCCGGCGCCGGGCGCGGCCACCGTCGAGAAGCTCTATGACGCGACGCCGCACGCGATCCTGGCGGTGATCAAGGACACGCCCGCGAGCGCGCACACCTTGCTCGTCGTCGGCCACAATCCGGGCTTACACGAAGTGGCGTTGATGCTCATCGCTTCCGGCGATATCGACGCGCGCGAGCGTCTTAACGAGAAGCTGCCGACGTCGGGCCTCGTCATCGTCGACTTCACGGTCGACGACTGGACGCGGCTGCATCCGCAGTCGGGGCGGCTCGAGCGCTTCGTCAGCCCGCGCATTCTCGAGGGCGCCGACTAGCCCGGCATGAGATCGCGCGGCGGCGCGCCGACCCGATAGGTGCCGGGCCGGTTGCGGCTGAAGAACGTGCCGCCGTGCCAGACAAACAACGCGAAGAAGATGGCGACGAATACCGCCGGCACGGCGGCGTGCGCCTGAAGCGCCCGCACGATGAGCAGCGCCAGCCCGAGCGACACGCCGATGAAGACGAGAAGCCCCGGCCAGTAGATCAAGGCCGGCCTGCCCCGCTCGCATGTGAAGTTGCCGTTGGCGGCGGCGATGCGCGCGTGCAGCGCGCCGACGAAGCGCGTGTAAGCTGCATCGAGCCGCGGCTGCAGCACCATGCTCTTCCACGTCGTCGAGACGATGCGCAGCGGCGGCTGATCCGGCGCCCAGATCTCCGTCACGAAGCGCGTCGCCTGCATGCTCGTCGGCCGGTAGGCCATGCGCAGGCGCGCGATCGCAGCGTAGCGCACGAAGCCGGAGCGCGCCCCGGCGCTGAAGGCGAGGCCCTCGGGCTCGAGCGTCAGGTTCCACTCGGCGCCGAGCAGCGACGGCCTGTAGGAATATGACAGCGTTGTGTCGTCGGAGGTATCGGCGGGCGTCATTGCGTCGTTGCTAGCGTGTTTTCGCGCCCGCGTCCCGCTGTTAACCATGTTGCCGCTTGATCGCGAGCAAAGGCGGGTCCGTGCCGTCGCGATTGTTCCCTTCGGTATCCGTGTATAATATCTTAATTTCCGGTATCGTGACGGAATTCGTGGCGTCGTAGCGTCAGTTCGGGGGAGCGTCAGATGGCGAAGTTGTCGGATATTTTCGGCCGCAAGAACGAAAGCGGCGCCGACAAGGTCATACCCTTGCCAGCCATGGCCCTGCGCGGCAATAGCGCCGGCGAGCCCGAGTCGGCCGCCGATACCGGCGCGCGCATCGGCGAAGAGAACGAGGCGCTGCGCAATCTTCTGACCGACGCCGGCCGCAAGATCGGCGAGCTCGACGAGCTCAAGGAGGCTTTCGACCGGCTGGTCACGCCGTTCAACGCGACCTTGCGCACGCTCGAGACCGAGAAGTCGCTCACCCTCTCCCTCACCGGCCGCCTCGAAGAGCAGCGCGCCGCCTATGACAAATTGTGCGGCGAGTTCTACGAGGTCGAACGCAAGGCGACGCGGCTCGACGCCGAGGCGGCGCGCCTGCGCAGCGACCTCGAACTGTCCCGCGAGACCGCGCGCGCGCTTGAGAGCACGCGCAGCGAACTGGCCGAGGACCTGAAGGCGCGCAACGCGCATGTCGCCGAGCTCGAACGCCAGCTCGAGCAGGAGACGGCCGAGCGCCGCTCCCTGAGCGAGACGCGCCGCGCGCTGCAGGAACATCTCGACACGGCCGGCAAGCGCGTCGTCGAGCTCGAAGGAGAGCTCGCCGCCGCGCGCGAGCGCCTCGTCCTCACCGAGGACGAGAAGGCCTCGCTGCAGAACGCCGTCGATCAGGCGCTCGCGGAAACCGCCCGCCTCACCCGCCGTCTCACCGATAGCGACAACACGGTCACCGCCATCCGCGCCCAGCTCGCCAAGCTCGAGGCGAACTACGCCGAGACCTTCAGCGAGCGCGGCCGCCTCGCCGCCGCCCTCGACGAGGCCAAGGAAGAATACCAGGCCGAGCGCAACACGCTGACAATGCGCCTCGAAGGCCTGGTATCGCGCGCAGCCACCGCCGAGCGCCTGCTCGCCGAGACCCGGCAGAACCTCATCGCCCGCACCGAAGAGGTGCGTGGCTTCGACCGCAAGGCGGTCGAGGCGTCGATCGCGCGCGGCGCCGCCGAACGCCGCCTGGCGCAGATCGAGGCCGCGCACGAGGCGCGCGAGCGGCAGATCCGCGATCTGGAGAACGCGCGCAACACGCTCGCCGAGCGCAGCAGCGAGCTGGCCAAGAACCTGAAGACGCGGGAGATGGCGCTCGCCCGCGCCGAAGATTCGCTCGCCGCGCTGACCGCGCGCAACGCCCAGCTCGAGGCCGACATTCAGGTCAGCCGCGTCGGCGTCGAGCGCCGCGTCGAGGATCTCAGCTCCGCCCTCGAGCGCGAGCGTCTCGAACGCGCCGTCGTCGAGGGCGCGCTCGAAGGCGCGCGCAAGGACAATGCGCGGCTGCAGAACGAGCTGTCGGTGTTGCGCGCCAGCATCCGGCGCGGCATCGCCTTCGACGACGCGCCGATGGCCCCTGCCGCTCCTGAGGAAGCCGCGCTTCCCGCCACGGCGGAACCGGCCGTGACCACGGCGACCGCGCAGAAGGCCTGACGTTCCCTCGCCTGCGACGTTTTATCGCCCCGCATGGCCCGCATGCGGGAAGCGTCCGCATGCGCGGACTGCCGGGAACATGACCAAGCGCCACCGCGTTTTCCCTATCGCGGGCCGCGGACCCTCGTCCGCGCCCGCCGACGATCCGTTGTGAACGGATCTTCCCGGAAAACGTGAAGGAGGCACCATGATCAAGCACACCTTGACCGCGGCGGCGCTGGCAACGGTGCTCGCCATCCCGGCCTACGCGCAGTCGACCAGCACCGCGCCGTCGGCGCAGCCGCCGGCCACCGCGCAATCGGCCCCGCCCGCTCCGGCGGAGAAGACCGCGCCGCCGATGAAGACGCCTGCGGCCATGCCCGACAAGGCGGCCTCCGACATATCGGCGGCGGCCGACACCAAGGGCGACAAGAAGCAGGCCGGCTTCGTGCAGCAGCAGGATCCGAACGAGTGGCGCTCGTCCAAGCTCGTCGGCGCCAGCGTCTATGGTCCGGACAACAAGTCGATCGGCAGCATCGACGACCTGGTCGTCGACCAGAAGGGCGCGATCAAGGCCGCGGTGATCGGCGTCGGCGGCTTCCTCGGCGTCGGCCAGAAAGACGTCGCGGTGCCGTTCGAGGCCTTGCAGATCCAGCGCAAGTCGAACTCGTCCTCGATCGAGAAGATCACGGTCACCTACACCAAGGACCAACTGACGAACGCGCCGAAGTTCGCTTACTACCAGGTGCAGTCGAGCGGCACGACCACCGGCTCCAGCGCCGGCGGCATGGGTTCGCGTTCGCCGGCCGACTCGCCGATGAGCCATCCGGCCAGCCCGCGCAAGTGACGGGACGCGAACCGGTCCCATCGCGGAACGCCCGGCCTCATGCCGGGCGTTTCTTCATGCACGGTCTCTTTCGGTGCTTATAGTAGGGCCATGAAATCGCTCTGGATCGTCGCCCCGTTGCTCGCCCTGCTGATCGCCGCATTCTGGTTCGCGGGCGAGGCGTGGACGCGGCTCGGCGACGTCGTGCCGTTCTGGGGCTGGTTCGCGATCGGCGGCGGCGTGCTGTTCTCGCTCGCCATCGGCGGCGGACTGATGGCGCTGATGTTTTACAGCGCGCGTCACGGGTATGACGATTTCGGCGACGGCCGGCCCGAGTAACCGCTTCGCTCCGGCGGCGACCCACCTGCAATTTTTACGGGATGTTTACGGGAAAACCCGGGAATCCGATTCCGGGAAGCCGTCCGGTTGCGGAGAATGCCCGCGGCATTCATCGCCGGGGGGTGACAATGTGGAACCAGGTCTACAATCCGTTCAATAATTCCGTCCTGTCGACGGTCGCGGCCGCATTGCCGGTGGTGACTCTTCTTGTCCTGATCGCGTCGAACAAGGTGAAGGCGCACATCGCGGCGGTGATCGCGCTCGTCGTCGCCAATTGCGTCGCGATCTTCATCTTCACGATGCCGGCGGGCATGTCGATCCGCGCTTCGATCCTGGGCGTAGTGACCGGCTTCTTCCCGATCGGCTGGATCGTGCTGAACGTCATCTTCCTCTACCGGCTGACGGTCGAGAAAGGCGTGTTCGAGACGTTGCAGAACACGATCGGCGGCGTCACGACCGACCGGCGGCTGCAACTTCTGCTGATCGCCTTCTCTTTCGGCGCATTCTTCGAAGGCGCCTCGGGCTTCGGCACGCCGGTCGCCGTCACCGGCGCGATCCTGATCGGCCTCGGCTTCTCGCCGCTCGCGGCGTCCGGCCTGTCGCTGATCGCCAACACCGCGCCGGTCGCCTACGGCGCGCTCGGCACGCCGATCGCGGGACTTGCCAGCGTGACCGGCCTCGATCCGTTCATGCTCGGCGCGATGGTCGGCCGCCAGTTGCCGTTCTTCTCGCTGATCGTGCCGTTCTGGGTCGTGTGGGCCTTCGCCGGATGGCGCGGCATGATGGGCGTGTGGCCTGCGATCCTGGTCACGGGCGTCTCGTTTGCGATCCCGCAGTTCCTCATTTCCAACTTCATCAATCCGTGGATCGTCGACATCGGCGCGTCGCTGATCTCGATGGCCTGCCTCATCCTCTTCCTCAAGGTGTGGCAGCCCAAGCAGCTGTGGCTGTCCGCGGCGCTGCGCACCAAGGATGAATCCGCGGCGACGATGCCGACGGCAAAGCCGCTGAAGCCGGTCTCGACCGCGCAGATGTGGACCGCGCTGCTGCCGTGGATCATCGTCTGCATCGTGCTGCTGATCTGGGGCACCAACGCCTTCAAGGGCGCGGTCAACCCGTGGGCGACCTGGAACTACGCCGTTCCGGACCTGCACAACATGATCAACAAGGTCGCGCCGATCGCGGCAACGCCGACGAAGGAAGCCGCCGTGTTCTCGTTCACGTGGCTCTCCTACACCGGCTCGGGCATGCTGATCGCCGCGATCATCTCGGGCCTCCTGATGGGCTTCTCGCCCGCCGGGCTCGTCGCTGCCTATGGACGCACGCTCAGGATTTGCGCCTATTCGCTGCTGACGATCTCGGCGATGCTCGCGATCGGCACGCTCACCCGCCTGTCGGGTATCGACGCAACGCTCGGTCTCGCCTTCGCCGCGACCGGCGTGCTCTATCCCTTCTTCGGCACCCTGCTCGGCTGGTTGGGCGTGGCGCTGACGGGATCGGACACGGCCTCGAACATCCTGTTCGGCAACCTGCAGAAGATCACGTCCACGCAGCTCGGCATCTCGCCGATCCTGATGAGCGCCGCGAACTCCTCAGGCGGCGTCATGGGCAAGATGATCGACGCGCAGTCGATCGTCGTCGCCTCGACCGCGACCAACTGGTTCGGCCACGAAGGAACGATCCTGCGGTTCGTGTTCTGGCATTCGATCGTGCTGGCCTGCCTGGTCGGCGTGCTCGTGATGCTGCAGGCCTACGTCTTCACCGGCATGATCGTGCACTGACGCCTCCCTTGGATCAGTGCGAGACTGCCCCGCATCCTCGGATGCGGGGCTTTTTCTTTCCGAGGGACAAAACATGCGACGCGCAGTTACGGGCGGCGGCCTGCGCAACTCTCCGGCGTAGCTCTTTTTACGACCAATATATTCGCAAACGCGAATTCCCTTCGCTGTAGTGCGCGCGGGAGTCATGGGGGTGGCATCCAATGTCGTGGTTGAAATGCGCGGCCGTTGCCGCGATGTCTTTTGTTGTACTCACGAGCGGCGCCTCGGCCGCTGAAACAAACGGAAAGCCAATCTGGTCGGGATGGTACGTCGGCATCGAGGGCGGCTGGGCGCGTGCGCAGGCCGCGCAGACCAACACCAAGACCAATGTGTCGGACGGCTATTACGGCCAAGGAGGCGGCCTCGCCGGCGGCACGTTCGGCTACAACTGGCAGATGGCCGACTGGGTCGTGGGCCTCGAGACCGATCTCGCCTGGTCCGGGATCAAGGGCGAAGAGACGATTTGCGGACCGGCCCATAACCAGATCTGTCCGACCGAATTGCGCAGCTTCGGCACGGCGCGCGGACGTGTCGGCTACCTCGTCATTCCGAGCACGATGATCTACGCGGCGGGCGGCCTCGCCTACGGCGAGATCAAGGCCTACAAGGAAACCGTCGCGGTCACCGGCGGCGACGACTGGCGCACCGGCTGGACCATCGGCGGCGGCGTCGAGACGATGTTCGCGCCGCACTGGTCCTTCAAGGTCGAATATCTTTACGCGACGTTCCCGGGCACGGCCACGACCTACACCATCACAGCCTCGAGCACGCCGATCAGCGCGGTCGAACGCGATATCCACATGGTGCGTGGCGGCGTGAACTGGCACTTCTAGAGCGCCACGCTTCGCACGACGGGGACGGCATCCGGTCACGGACGCCGTCCCATCGTTTTTGGAAAGAGTGACTGGAGCGAAAGCTCCGGTATCACCGCCGCGCGGAAAGGTCTATCACGGCGCTGCCGCCAACAACGGGTGCGCCGCCATGAACCAGACCGCCGTCCAGGACCAGTTCGGCAAGAACGCCGCGCACTATCTGACCTCGAAGGTGCACGCGCAGGGCAAGAGCCTCGAACGGTTGCTGACGCTTGCCGCGCCGAAACCGGACTGGCGCATGCTCGACATCGCCACCGGCGGCGGCCACGTCGCCTATGCCTTCGCGCCGCATGTCGCGCGCGTCTGGGCGACCGACGTCACGCAGGAGATGCTCGATCAGGTGACGGCCGAGGCGGCCAAGCGCGGCCTCGCCAATATCCGCGCCGCCTACGCCAAGGCCGAGGCGCTGCCGTTCGAGGACGCGAGCTTCGATCTCGTCACCTGCCGCATCGCGCCGCACCACTTCGACTCGATCCCGGAATTCCTCGCCGAGGTGAACCGCGTGCTCAAGCCGGGCGCGATTGCCGCGATCGTCGATAACGTCGTGCCGGCCGGTCCCGCCGGCGACTACATCAACGCCTTCGAGCGCTTGCGCGACCCGAGCCATCTGCGCGCCTGGACACTAGAGGAATGGCGGGCCGCGCTGGCCGCGGCGAAACTTTCCGTCCGGCATGAGGAGACGCTCGACAAGACGATGGAGTTCAAGACCTGGGCGGCGCGCTACGACGCGGTGATGCAGGCGCTCTTGCGCTCGATGCTGACGCTTGCCGCGCCGGAGGCGAAGGCGGCGCTCAATCCGCAAGGCGACGGCGACGCGCTGACCTTCCGCCTGCGCGAGGGATTGTTCGTGGCGCGGAAAATGTAGGCCTCATGGTGAGGAGCGCGCCACTCGGTGCGCATCTTGAACCATGAGCCCGCCCTACTTCCTGGCGTGCTTCGTCCACTTCTTCTTGGGCGTGGCCGGCTCTTCGTCCGGCGCCCAGAGGATGTGGTGGTCGTACGCCTGCTCGACCAGCCAACTGCCGACGAACGGGATGATGCAGCCGGCGATCAATTCGTGCGCCTCGCGATATTTCAGCGGCCGCTGGAGCAGCGCGGTCGCGACCATCGGCGAGACGGCGGCGCAGCCCAACGTCGTGGCGGCGATGGCGCCGGTCTGCGTGATGCCGGCGCGGGCACTGTCCCACTTCCAGTTCCAGTCGTTGATCCCGAAATAGAGCGCGGTCGACGCCGCGCCGACGCCGATCTGGGTCGCGGTCAGTGCCGCCTTGGCATCCTTGTGGCCGCCGGCGGCCTCCGCCGGGCCAGGCAAGACGCCGAAAGCGGCCAACACCGCCGCCAGCAACGCGAGTTTCCGCACCATTCCGCAAACCTCCATTGCAAAAACGAATTGGTCTTACATCAGAACCGTCGCACGGGACTGCGTTCGTTTCCAGCCGTCCTATACCACCGCCGATTTTCCCGGCGCGCGGACGGAACACACCGTCGGCTCATTGATTTAGCGCAAGGAGAAGATCGGCCATCGGCCCAATCTTGCGCCGACAGGAGACGGCCAGCGGAAACGTCGCGACATGCCATATCGTCACAATCTCGATCTGCCCGCCTCCGTGCAAAGCCACCTGCCGTCGCACGCCCAGGACATCTATCGCGAGGCCTTCAATCACGCCTATGCCGCGCACGCCGGCGAGGCCGATCGGGAGCAGCGCGCGCACATGATCGCCTGGGCGGCGGTGAAACGTAGCTACCTGAAAGCCGACGACCGAGAATGGGCTCCACGCCATCCATGACGCGCGCATTCGCGCTCGCCGAGCGCAACGTGCCCCGCTACACCTCCTATCCGACGGCGCCGCATTTCGGCGCGGCGGTCACGCCCGCATTGTACCGGCAATGGCTCGAGGATTTGCCGCGCGCGGCGACGCTCTCGCTCTACATCCACGTCCCGTTCTGCCAGCAGCTCTGCCACTACTGCGGCTGCAATACGCGCGCCGTGCGCAAGCGCGAGCCGGTCGAGGTCTACGCCGACGAACTCCTGAAGGAGATTTCGCTCCTCGGCATGCTGAAGGGGCGGCCGCTGACGCATCTGCACTGGGGCGGCGGCACGCCGTCGATCCTCGGGCCGCGCCTGATCGAGGTCATCGCTGCGCGGCTGGCCTCGCTGTTCGATGTTTCCGGCCTGAAGGAGCACGCCATCGAGCTCGACCCGCGTCGCGTCGACAAGGCGCTCGTGCGCGCGCTCAAAGCGATCGGCGTCACCCGCGCCAGTCTCGGCGTGCAGGACGTGTCCCATGACGTGCAGCGGTTGATCGGCCGCATCCAGCCCTTCGCGCTCACCGCGCGCGCGGCCGACTGGTTGCGCGAGGCCGGCATCCGCGATCTCAACGTCGACCTCATGTATGGCCTGCCCGGGCAGACCACCACGCATGTGCGCGAGAGCGCCGCGCGCGCCGCTTCGCTCGAGCCGCAGCGGCTGGCGCTGTTCGGCTATGCGCACGTGCCCTGGTTCAAAACGCACCAGCGGCTGATCGACGAGGCGAAGCTCCCCGGCGTCTCGGAGCGTCTCGAGCAGGCGCAGGCCGCCGCCGACACGCTTTGCGCGGCCGGCTACGAGGCGATCGGCCTCGATCATTTCGCGCTGCCCGGGGATTCCCTCGCCGTTGCCGCACGCGGCAAACGCCTGCGCCGCAACTTCCAGGGCTACACCGCCGACGAGGCCGGCGCCCTGATCGGTCTCGGCGCCAGCGCCATCGGCAGGCTGCCGCAAGGCTTCGCGCAGAACGCGCCCGATCTCGGCGGCTACACGCGCAGCGTCGCCAAGGGCGAATTCCCGATCGTGAAGGGGCTCGCGCTGTCGGACGACGACCGGCTGCGGGCCACGATGATCGAGCGGCTGATGTGCGACATGGAACTCGACCTCGCGGCATTCGGCGGCGCGGCGCCATTTGCCGACGAGATCGCGCGGCTCACGCCGATGGCCGATGCCGGCCTCGTCACGCTGGCCGGCGACCGCATCGTCGTGGCGCCCGCGGGCCGCCCCTATGTGCGCATCGCCGCATCGGCGTTCGACGCGTATCTCGCCGCCGGACAGAAGCGGCATTCGGCGGCGGTTTGAAATTCCGGGATGAAGAAGCTTGCGGGGGTTCGCTTACAACCTACCGCACCAGTTCCCGCATCGCGCGGTCGAGGCCGTCGAGCGTCAGCGGATACATGCGCCCGCCCATCAACTGGTGGACCATCTTGACCGAATAGGTCATGTCCCACTCCTTCTCCGGCACCGGATTGAGCCAGACCGCGGCCGGATACGTGCGCGTCACACGCTCGAGCCACAGACCGCCCGGCTCCTCGTTGTAGTGCTCGACCGAGCCGCCCTGCGCCGTGATCTCGTAAGGCGACATCGAGGCGTCGCCGACGAACACGACCTTGTAGTCGTGGCCGTAGGTGTGCAGCACGTCCCAGGTGGGCGTCGTCGCCTGGAATCTACGGCGGTTCTCCTTCCACACTTTTTCGTACAGGCAATTGTGGAAGTAGAAGTGCTCCATGTGCTTGAACTCGGCGCGCGCCGCCGAGAACAGTTCCTCGGTCGCCTTGATGTGCCAGTCCATCGAGCCGCCGATGTCGAAGAACAACAGCACCTTCACGGCATTGTGCCGCTCCGGCCGCATATGGATGTCGAGATAGCCCTTGTGCGCTGTGCCCTTGATCGTGCCGTCGAGATCCAGCTCGTCGGGCGCGCCGGTGCGCGCGAACTTGCGCAGCCGCCGCAGCGCCACCTTGATGTTGCGCGTGCCAAGTTCGACGTCGTCGTCGAGATCCTTGAACTCGCGCTTGTCCCAGACCTTCACCGCGCGGCGATGCGTACTCTCGCCGCCGATGCGGATGCCTTCCGGATTGTAACCGGCGTTACCAAAGGGCGACGTGCCGCCGGTGCCGATCCATTTACTGCCGCCCTGATGGCGGCCCTTCTGCTCGGCGAGCCGCTGCTTCAGCGTCTCCAGAAGCTTGTCGAGGCCGCCGAGCGCCTCGATCTGCTTCTTCTCTTCCTCGGTCAGGTATTTGTCGGCGAGCTTCTTCAGCCACTCCGCCGGAATCTCTGCGTCGGCCGCGTCGCCGACCGTTTCCAGCCCCTTGAACACGTGGCCGAACACGCGGTCGAACTTGTCGAGGTTGCGTTCGTCCTTCACCAGCGCCGCGCGCGACAGGTAATAGAAGTCCTCGACCCGGCGCGAGGCGAGGTCGGCCTCCATCGCCTGCATCAGGTCAAGATATTCCCGCAAAGTCACCGGAATTCCGGCGCCTTTGAGTTCCTGGAAGAAGGTGACGAACATGGCCGAGCATTTGCCTCTGGCCATGCGCACGTCAAGCCGGTACTGAGGGTCCGTTGTCGGGGACGTCTTCATGCTCACGCGCGACCGCGCCCGCTGGGCGCTGGCCAGTCTCGTATCCATTGCCATCCTGAGCGCACCCGCCGTCTGGAACGGTTTCCCGCTGCTGCAATGGGACACCGGCGGCTACATCGCGCGCTGGTACGAGCACTCGCTGGTGATCAGCCGCTCGACCGTCTACGGCCTGTTCCTCACCGCCGGCTCCAGTCTCGCCTTCTGGCCCGACATCGTGGCGCAGAGCGCGGTCGCCGCCTGGGTCATCGCGCTGACCTTGCGCGCGGTGGGCTTGGGGAATCGGCCGTGGCTGTTCACCGGCATCGTCGCGGCGCTGTCGGTGCTGACCACCCTGCCCTGGCTCACCTCGATCCTCCTGACCGACATTTTCTGCGTCGCCGGCGTACTCGGCCTGTGGCTTCTGCTGATGCACGCCGACGTGCTCAACCGGATCGAGCGCGCCGGCCTCGTCCTGCTCGTCGCCTTCTCCGCCGCGACGCACAGCGCCACGCTCGCCGTGCTCGGCGGCCTGCTCATCGTCGGCGCGGCTTACGCATATTTCGACCGCAGGCGGCTGCCGCCGCGGCGGCTCGTCAACGGTGCCGCCGCGCTCGTGCTCGGCGTCGTCATGGTCTACGGCGGCAACTACTACATCGCCCGGCAGGTCGCCTGGACGCCCGGCGGCATCGCGCTGTCGTTCGGCCGCATGCTGCAATCCGGCATCGTCAACAAGTATCTCGACGCGCACTGCCCCGATCCGTACCTGCGCCTGTGCAAGTACAAGGACGAATTGCCGCGCGACGCCGACGAGTTCTTCTGGGGCTCACCGCTGTTCGACAAGCTCGGCCGCTTCGCCGGCCTCAACAAGGAGATGAAACGCATCGCGCTCGGCAGCCTCGCCGAATACCCGATGCTGCAATTCACCTCCGCCGTGCACGACACGCTCGATCAGCTCGTCAAGGTGCGCACCGGCGAGGGCGTCGAAAACGTCGTCTGGCACACCTACGGCATCATCAAGGACAACCTGCCGCAGCTCGTGCCGGCGATGGAGGCCGCGCGCCAGCAGGGGCGGCCGGACGGCCTCGCGCACGTCTTCCCCGAGATCAACAAATTGCACTATCCCGTCGCGCTCGGCGCCATGGCGCTGCTGCCACTCATCGTGCTGCTGGCGTTCTTCGAGGCGCTACCCTTCGTCTACGGCGAGTTCGCCGCGATGTGCATCGTCGCGCTGCTCGGCAACGCTTTCGTCTGCGGCGCGCTGTCCAATCCGCACGACCGCTACGGCGCGCGCATGGTGTGGATCGCCGCCCTCGCCGTGCTCATGGCGATCGCGCGGCTTGCGGAACGGCGGCGTAAGCCGCGCGTCAAGCCGGTGCCGGGCGCCGAGCCGCTGTTTTATTAGCAATCCTCGTCATGGCCGGGCTTGTCCCGGCCATCCACGTCTTGTTTGTCGAAAAGCAGAGAAGTCGTGGATGTCCGGCACAAGGCCGGGCATGCCGGCGGCAAAGCCAAGCCCTCCCCCTGCAATCGCCGGAAATGCCGTGCTATGCGTGCGGGCCTTTTGAACCCAGGAGCCCTCACCGATGGCCGATGCCGCCGTGCTCAAGCAACTCGCGCCGACCGGCAAGCTGCGCGTCGCGGTGGCGATCGCGCCGACGCCATCGGCGCAGTTCGCCGTCCGCGACGGCGGCGCCATCAAGGGCGTGGCCGTGACCCTCGGCAACGCGCTGGCGGCGAAGCTCGGCGTCGAGGCCGCGATCCTGCCGCACAACGGCTCGGGCGAGATCCAGAATTCCGCCGCCGACAACAAATGGGACGTCGCCTTCCTGCCGGTCGACGAGGAGCGCAAGAAGTTCGTCGATTTCGGCAACGGCTATCACCTGTTGCAGAGCACGTTCCTGATCGCACCCGGCTCCGAGATCGCGACCGTCGCCGACGCGAACAGCAAGGCCGCCGGCATCGGCGGCGTCGCCAACACCGCCACCTTTCGCGCCGCGATCAAGGCGACGCCGGACGCGACCCACATCGAATTCGCCAAGGTCGATCTGGCGGCGGAGGCCATGCGCGAAGGCCGCATCCAGGCAATCGCGCTGTCGCGCGAGTCGCTCGGCGGACTGGCGAAGACGATCCCCGGTTCGCGCATCCTCGCCGACGCGTTTCTGAATTCCTCGACCGCGGTCTGCGTGCCGAAGGGCCGCCCGGCGGCGCTGGCCTATGTGAGCGAATTTATCGAGGAGGCGAAGGCGTCCGGCCTCGTGCGCCGCGCGCTCGACGAGATGGGCCTGACCGCCTCGCAGGTCGCGCCCGCCGGCATGAGGCCCTGACGTTGCCATGACGCAATCGACCGAACGGCCGCGCCGGCCGCTACCAAAGCTCGCCGATTTTCCGCACCGCGTGACCGAGATCGTGCGCTACGCCGACCTCGACCCGCAGGGTCACGTCAACAACGCGAAGTTCGCCACCTATTTCGAGTCCGGCCGCGTCGCCATGTTCCGCGCCCGCGATCTCGGCATCGGTGTGCCCAACGCCAATTTCGCGCTGGTGCGACAGGAAATCGACTTCCTGCGCGAATTGCACTGGCAGGACGAGCTCGTCGTCGGCAACGCCGTCGTCACGCTCGGCCGCACGTCGTTCACCTTGGCGCAGGCGATCTTCAAGGGCGAGGACTGCGCCGCGACCGGCCGCGCCGTGATGGTCACGCTCGACGCGACGACGCGCAAGCCGCGGCCGCTGCCGCCGGAGATCGTCGTGCAGCTCGAGCCGTGGAAATATCGCGGAGAGTAAACGCCCCTCCCCCCGCGCCTCATTTTCCCTCTCCCTTTCAGCGGGAGGTGGAAGAATGGGGCGTCCGCACATGCTCCGGCCGCGGGCCCATGCCGATGATGCGAGCCGGGATGCGGCGCAGCGGCGGAAACCAGTTGAACAGTTTGGCAGCGAAGGGCGGCTTCGGCCGCTCGGACGCGCCCAGCACCGGCTGCAGCACGCGGTTCTGAATCTGCACCTGGATCCACTGGATAACGCGCATCGGCATCGTGCGCCGTTGCTGAACCTGATCGAGCAGCGCCTCGGTGACGCGGCCTTCCTTCAACGGCGCGGCGAGGATGTTCGCCGCCGCCACCGCGTCCTGGATCGCAAGATTGATGCCGACACCGCCGATCGGCGACATCGCGTGCGCGGCGTCGCCGATGCACAGCAGGCCGGGTTTGTGCCAGCGCGGCAGCCGATCGACCGCCACCGTCAAAAGCTTCACGTCGTCCCAGCCCTTCACCTCGCCGAGGCGGTCACGCAGGAACGGCGACATGAACGCGATGGCCTCGAGGAAGGCCGGAAAGCCCTTTGCCTTGACGCGGTCGATGCCGCCCTTCGGGATGACGTAGGCGCACTGCCAGTAGTCGGTGCGATTGAGCATGACCAGCATCATGCCCGCTTCCATGTGGCCGAAGGTCTCGGCCGTGTCGCTCTCGCGCCGCGAGACGCGGAACCAGAGGATGTCGATGGGCGCGCCGATATCCTCGACCGCGAAGCCGGCGCGCGCGCGCAGCGTCGAGTGCCGGCCGTCGCAGCCGACGACGAGGTCGGCGCGAATGTCGAGATCGCCGTCGGGTGCCTTCGCTTTCACCCCGACGACTCGCCCACCCTCCTCGATGAGGTCGGTCGCCTCGGTGCGCATGTGCAGGTCGAAGCCCGGATATTTTTTGCCGTGCGCGGCGAGAAAATCGAGGAAGTCCCACTGCGGCATCAACGCGATGAACTTGCAGCGCGTCGGCAAATGCGAGAAGTCGGCCAAGTGAATGGTGCTGGCGCCGACCTGGCCGGAGAGATGCTGGACGCGCGAATGCGGCAGCTTGAGGAAGTCGCCGAGCAGGCCGAGCTCGTGCATCAGTTCCAGCGTCGAGGGATGGATGGTGTCGCCGCGGAAGTCGCGCAGGAAGTCCGCGTGCTTCTCGAGCACGGCGACCTTGACCCCGGCGCGCGCCAGAAGGAAGCCGAGCATCATGCCCGCGGGTCCGCCGCCGGCGATGCAGCACGTGGTGGTGAGGGTGCGAGTTGCCATGTGCGGCAAGCTAACCAACCGCAAGCGCTCGCGGAAGATGTCGTAGGGTGGGCAAAGGCGCGCATCTTTTTTCGCGCCGTGCCCACCACGTCGGCTGCCGGTGGGCTTCGCTCGCGCTCAGCCCACCCAACAGGGAAAACGACTTACGCCTGCTTGTCCGGCGTGCGCACGACGAGCCCGTCGAGCTCGTCGGAGACCTTGATCTGGCACGACAGCCGCGAGTTCTCGCGCACGTCGTAGCCAAAATCGAGCATGTCCTCTTCCATCGGCGAGGGCTCGCCGGTCTTCGCGCGCCAGGCCTCGTCGACATAGACGTGGCAGGTAGCGCAGGCGCAGGCGCCGCCGCACTCCGCCTCGATGCCAGGAATGTTGTTGCGGATCGCCGTCTCCATCACGGTCGAGCCGGCTTCAGCCTCGACCGTGCGTTCGGTTCCGCTGGCATCGATGTAGGTGATTTTCGGCATGGGACGGCGCGCTTTGAATCGAAACGAATGACGGGATGAGCCGCGCCGGAACGGGCGGGCGCGCCTCTATAACGTCAATCGGCCCGAGGCGCCAGCATCGCGGCGATCGCCAGCCGCGCCCGCTCGACGCAACGGCCGAGCGCCGCGAGCCGTTCCGAGTCCGGCGCGTTTTCGACCGCGGCCGCGGCCGCGGCCACCTCGCCGGCGCCGATCCCGACGGCCGAGCCCTTGAGCGTGTGCGCGAGCGTCTTGACCGTCGGCGCGTCGGCCTCGCCCATGCGCGCGACGAGCAGCGCCGCTTGGCGGTCGAACAGTTCCAGCAATTCCCGTTCGAGCGCCGTGTCGCCGAAGGTCATGCGCGCCAGATGCGCCCGGTCGATCGGCGGCGCGCCGGCGGCCTCCTCCGGGGGCTTGAATGCGGCTTGCGCCATCCCTGTCTCCTTGTCCCGAACAGTCTGCCGGGAGCGGGCCCAAGGGAGGGTAAATGCCGCCACCCTGCCGTGCGCCGCTGGTTAATGGCGGGGTAAGCCAGCGCCCCCGCGCCCGGCGCCGCGACCCGCCCACTCGGCGCCGTAATTCACGAGCCATGGTGGGTGGCCGGCGCGGCAGCCCCTGCTGTTATGGTTAACAGACGGTTAACGATGATCGCACTTGCCGCCTTGCTGTGGTTTCTTTCGCACACTCAAGGCGATAGGATTGCCGGACGGCGGTCTATTGGGGCTTAAGCGAAGCGGTTAATCCGGCTTGCTTGGCGGTTGCGGGGGCGCCCGCGGCCTCTCTGGATCGTGACGGTTCGGCCGCGGCAGGTGTCCGGCGTAACGACGAGGCGACGACCGAAAATGGCGAATAATCCGCAGAAGACCCAGGACCCGACCGAAGCCGCACTGTCGGCCATCCAGGAGGCTCTGAACATCCGGCCCGCCGGCCCCGCCTCACCCGCCGCCGAGGCCGCCCCGGACGCCGAGCCGGCCACCCCCGACCTCTTCCAGGCCGACGCCGAGGCGACCGATGCGGTCGGCCTGCGCGCCCCGGCCAATGACGACCGCGAGCAGGTCGGCCTGATCCTCCAGGCGCTGCGCCGCCGCCCCTCGCGCACGCCGTCGATCGCCGCGGGCCTCGCCGCCGTCGCATGGGCCGCCGCCGGCCTCGCCATTGTCTACGCATTTAGCGGCGAACTCGCCGGCCTCGGCCCGAAGGCGCTCGCCGGAGCCGTCGCGGCCATCGCCGCCGGCATCGTCGTGCCGATCGGCTTCTTCTACGCGCTGGCGCAGATGTTCTCGCGCGCGCAGGACATGCGCATCGTCGCCGAGTCCATGGCGGAAGTCGCCATGCGCATGGCGCAGCCTGAGACTTTGGCGCGCGAAGCGGTGGTCTCGGTCGGCCAGGCGGTGCGCCGCGAGGTCGCGGCCATGGGCGACGGCGTCGAGCGCGCGCTCGCCCGCGCCGCCGAGCTCGAGGCGCTGGTGCACAACGAGGTCTCGGCCATCGAGCGCGCCTACAACGACAACGAAGTGCGCGTGCGCGATCTGATCAACCAGCTAGCCAGCCAGCGCGAAATGCTGGTCAGCCAGGGCGAGCAGGTGCGCAACGCCATCTCGAGCGTGCATCTTGATTTGTCGCACGACATCACCTCGGTCGGCGATCTCGTCGCCGACAAGGTCAGCGAAGTGGCGCAGCGCGTCACCCGCTCGCTCACCGAGAAGGGCGAGGTCATCACGCTGGCGCTCGGCCAGGCTGGCGATTCCATGGTCGATGCGCTGAGCGAGCGCGGTTCGACCTTGCTGGACAAGCTCGAGAGCACGAGCTTCACCGCCACCAGCGCCATTACCTCGGCCAGCGACCAGCTCGTCGGCAGCCTTCGTTTCCGCAGCGAAACCGTGCACGAGGAGTTCGCCGAATTCGCCAAGCGCCTCGAGGCGACGCTCAATTCGCGGCTCGAGACCGTGCAGAAGAATTTCGCCACCAATGCCGGCGGCACCATGGACGCCATGGCGACGCGCTCGCAGCAGGCGACGCAGGCCATCACCCAGGCCGGCCAGGCGGTCACCGACGCGATCGCCGCGCGCAGCATATCGCTGGTTCAGGATCTCGGTACCCGCGGCGCCGAGATCGTCGGCCGCATCGAACAGACCGGTACGCGCGTCGCCGACACCGTCATCGCCCGCTCCAACACCGTCGCCGACACGTTCCGCGACAATGCCGAGGTTCTGGTCAAGACCATCGACAACCGCGGCGAGGCCATGCGCGAGATGCTCGGCGCGCGCCTGAAGGCCTTCGAGGAGGTGTTCGACAGCCACGGCAGCGAACTTTCCGAGAAGATCTCGCGCGACTCCACCAGCCTCGGCAACCTCATCACCCATCACATCGGCGAGTTCGACCACACCGTGAAGACCTACGGCGGCGAGCTGGTCGAGCGCCTCGGCGCCCGCACCAAGGACGTCGCCGACGCCATGCGCGCCTACCTCGACTCGTTCGACCAGCGCGTCACCGGCCGCACCGGCGAGCTCTCGGAGCACCTCGACAAGCGCCTCGAGCGCTTCGAGGAGTTGCTCGGCGCCCGCGTCGCCGACATGGCCAGGACCCTCAGCGAGGGCGGCAAGGAGATGGTCGGCTCGCTCGACCGCCGCATCGCCGATATCGGCAACACAATCGACAGCCGCGCGGCGGAGGCCGCGCAGACGATCGGCTCCCGCGCCGACGTCATCGGCGAGACGCTCGACGTGCGCTACGGCCGCCTCGAGGAGTTGCTCATCGGCCGCACCGAGAAGGTCGCCGACGTGGTCGAGAATCGCACCAAGGCCGCAGCCGACACGCTCATCGCCCGCTTCGAGCAGCTTTCCCACGCCATCCAGGTCAACTCCACCAACGCCGAGCGCAATCTCGGCGAGCTCGCGATCAAGACCAGCGAGGCGATCCGCATCTCCGCGGGCGAAGCCGAGCACACCTTGCGCACGGTCGGCGAGGACGTCGCCAAGAGCTTCGTCGGCCAGGCCGACCGCATTGCCAGCGAGGTGTCGAGCCGCACGCACGAGATGGAGACGATCCTCTCCGACAAGAGCGGCAGCCTGCTCGCCGCCATCAGCGACAAGGGCCTCGAGTTCGGCAACGAGATCACCCGCGCCACCGAGCAGGCGATGGCGGTCATCGAGGAACGGGGCTACGGCTTCTCGCGCTCCGTCGCCGAGAACTCCGAGCAGATCGCCCGCCTCATCAACGCCGCCGGCGAGACCGCGGCGGACTCCGTCAACCGCACCTTCTCCGGCCTGCAACAGGCCGCCGAAGCGGCGATCGCCAAGTCGAAGGAGACCGCTACCGCGACCGTCAGCGAACTTATGGAGACGCACAACATCCTGCGCTCGGACACGACCGCCTTGTTCGGCCGCCTGCGCGAGGCCAACGTGCTGCTCCAGGAAGTGCTCACCGGCTCGCACGAGAACATGAGCGCGCTCGAGAACACGCTGATGCTACGCGTGTCCGAGTTCGTCAGCGCGATGAACGAGGTCACCGTCGCCACCGGCGATGCGACCGGCCGCATGGAACAGAACATCGGCGGCTTCCGCGAGGTCACGAGCCAGGTGCTCACCGATCTCGGCCAGCTCGCGCGCTCGTTCGACCTGCACGGCCAGGAGCTCGCCAAGGCGGCCGATCTCATCGAGACCAGCAACCGCTCGACCGAGCAGTCGGTCAACGAGCGCCGCGTGCAGCTTGAGTCGCTGGTCAACGCGCTCGACATCCGCACCGACGAGATCGCCGAGCGGCTCAAGCGATTCTCGGGCCTCATCGACCAGACGCTCGACGCCGCCGCCAACCGCGCCCGCGACGTCGCCCGCGTCGTCTCGGAGGCGACCACCGAGAGCGCGCGCACGATCGGCGACCAGTTCGAGCAGGTGCGCGAGCAGAGTATCGACGTCGCCCGCACCATGCAGGAGACCGGCAGCGAGAGCGCCCGCACCATCGGCGAGCAGTTCGAGCGCATGCGCGAGCAGGCCGAGACCGAGCGCCGCCGCTCGACGGCGGCGATGCGCGACCTGTTCGAGCAGTCGACCGGCGAGACGCAGGCCCTCTTCGAGGAGGCCAATGGGCGCTTCGCCGAGACCCTGCACGGCATGAAGCAGATGGCGTCCGAGATGCAGCGCGAGCTGGAGAGCACGCGCGAGGACGTGCAGCGCGAGCTCGAGGCGACGCGCGCCGAGTTGCGCCGCGGCGTGCTCGAGCTGCCGCAGGAGACCGCCGAGAGCACGGCGCAGATGCGCCGCGTCATCGTCGACCAGATCGAGGCGCTGGCCGAGCTCAACCGCATCGTCGCCCGCCACGGCCGCAGCCTCGACGCGGTCGAGCCGGTGCGGCGCGGCGGCCGCGACGAGCAGGCCCCGCTCGCTGTCGGCGGCGGCCGCGGCGACAACGCCGCGCGCAGTGAGCCGGCGCGTGAGACGCCTCGGCCCGAGCCGCGCACGCCGCCGCGCGACGTCGCGAGCTTCGCCCCCGCCCCGCGCCGCCCCGCCCCCGCGGCGGAACCCGCCGCGCCCGTCCTCGGCCCGCAGCCGCCCGCCGGCCGCGGCTGGCTGACGGACCTGCTCAACCGCGCCTCGCGCGACGAGGACGAGCCGGGCCGCGACTTCAACCGCGAGCGCGAGCGCCTGCGCGAGCCGTCACGCGAGGCCGACAAGCGCAACGGCGACGAGCGTTCGCCGCGACATTCGATCGAGTCGCTCGATAGTCTCTCGGTCGACATCGCGCGCATGATCGACCACGACGCGGCCACCGACCTGTGGGACCGCTACAAGCGCGGCGAGCGCAACGTGTTCACGCGCCGGCTCTACACGCTGCAGGGCCAGCAGGCCTTCGACGAGATCCGCAAGAAGTACCGCGCCGACCGCGAGTTCAAGCAGACGGTCGACCGCTACGTCGGCGAGTTCGAGCGCCTGCTCGAGGAAGTCTCGCGCGACGACCGCAGCGGCGTGATGGCCCGCACCTACCTCACCTCGGAAACCGGCAAGGTCTACACCATGCTGGCGCACGCGGCGGGGCGGCTCGACTGAAGCCCGGCGCAACCGGCACGAAAAAGGCCGCACTTCGGTGCGGCCTTTTTTGTTGGCTCTTGTCGCATTTGAAGTCCGCTACTGGCCCAGACCAGACTTGGGGAAAGCTTCGTCCGTCAATCAGACCGACTTTGCGCAATGATCCCGCAACATGGCTAGGAAGCGTTCGGCGGTCGGCGTTAGCGTTGCTTCGCGTATGCGGATGATCGAAAACAGCCGTCGTGCTTTCGACGGCAAGACCGGGAGCACAGTCAGAGAGCCGGCCGCTAGCTCATCCTCGACTGCGAGCCTGCTCACGGCCGCAATGCCAAAGCCGCGGCGCACCGCAAGCTTGATTGCCTCCCACGATGGCAATGCAAGCCGGGTTCGGGGCGTAATGCCGACCTCGCCAACAATCGTGTCGGCAAGAGCGCTGGTTCCCGAGCCCTGCTCGCGCGTTATCCACGTCAGGTGTTCAATGTCGTCGCGCGACATACGTTTGCGTTTCAGCCGGGGCGGACCGATGATGACGATATCGTCTTCGATCAGCGGCTCAACCTGGATCTCGGGCGCCGTGGTGAATGCTCCGACCACGCCGATTTCGGCGCTGTGCGAGCGGATGGACTGCACTACCTCGGCTGCGGTGCCGATACCGAAATCGATGAGGACGCCGGGGTGGGCCTGCTGGAATCTCGCGATCACCTCCGGCAGCACATATGTACCTGGCGTTCCAGAGGCGCGGATCGAGAGTGAACTTGCCTCCGGCTCGCGGAGCGCTCGGATGCAATAAGCGCCCTGAGCCAGCAGCGCTTCCGCCCGCAGGACATGGCTGGCCAGCAGGTCGCCCCCAGCAGTCAGAGCGCCGGACCGCCGCGCGATGAGCTTGACGCCAAGGTCGGCTTCGAGATCGGCGATATGCTGCGATACCGCGGGCTGGCTGATGCGAAGCTCTTCGGCAGCGCCGACGAAGGACCGCCGACGCACGAAAGCAGCGAATGCGCGGAGGCGCGCTTCAAGCTCCATAAGTACATCTTATATCGGTCCCGGAAATTATCTATTTTTCTTTCTCAAGATCTCTTCCTATCTTCACTTGCATTCCGTTCATGGGGCAGAAGCAACTGAAATCAAGGGACGAATTCGATGTGGAAAGCATTGAACTATGCCACTTTGGCGCTGCTGGCCACGTCGATTGCCGCCAATGCGCAGACCTACCCTGACCGCCCGATCACGATCGTCGTGCCGGTGTCGGCCGGCGGTCCCACCGATGCGCTGGCGCGCACCGTGGCCGAGCGCATGAGCTCTTCGCTCGGTCAGCGCGTTCTCGTCGAAAATGTCACCGGCGCGGCCGGGAATATCGGCATGAGCCGTGTCGCGCGGGCCAACCCGGACGGCTATACGATCGGGATCGGACTCACCAGCACGCACGTTTTCAACGGCGCTATCTACCATCTGCCCTTCGATCCGGTGGGCGACTTCGAACCGGTCGCATTGATCGCGTCAAATCCGCAATTCATCGTCTCGAAGAAGGACGTCCCGGCAAAGACCCTCCCGGAATTGATCGCCTGGCTCAAAGACAGGCCGGGCAGCGCGACAATGGCTACGATCGGCGTCGGCAGTCCGGCGCACATTGCCGGCGTGCTGTTTCAGAAGGTCACCGGCACGCAGTTTCAGTTCGTGCCCTATCGTGGCGGCGCTCCCGGAATGCAGGACCTCCTCGCCGGCCAAGTCGATCTGATGATCGTGCAGCCGTCGCTTGCTCTTCCGCAGATGAAAGCTGGAAATATTCGGGCATACGCGGTTACGGCGAGCACACGCTCTCCGTCGGCGCCTGAATTGCCAAGCGTGGACGAGGCGGGCGCTCCGGGACTGCACATCGCAATCTGGCATGGCTTCTGGGCACCGAAAGGGACGCCGACGCAAATCGTCGCGAGACTGAACGCGGCCGTGCGAGAGGCTTTGGCCAATCCCACCGTGCGTCAGCGCTTCGCCACCATGGGTCAGGAGATTCCGTCGCCCGATCAGCAGAATCCGGAAGCGCTTAGGAGCCTGCAAAAGGCCGAGATCACCCGCTGGTGGCCCATCATCAAAACGGCAGGCATCAAGGTCGAGTAAGCTGAATCGGACTTCAGTTCCTGGCCCCTAACCGACCCCTACGGCCAGCCAAGTAGCCTCTCCTCGCCCCGGCCGCTGAGCGATCCCTACTGCCTGCCCTTCTGCGCAGCGGCGGACGGGCTTGCTCCGCCCCAGATCAGCCGGCTCGGGTTCTTGTCGAGATTGGTCAGCACGCGGTCGGCGGTCGAGAGCGTGCGCTGGAAGCTCGACGACATCACCTCGATCTGCTTGGTGCCGGCCGAGGTCATGCGGTTCACGCCGGTGGCGATGTCGGCGGTGCGCTTGTCGACGTTCTCGATCAGGCTGTGCACCGACTTGACCGTGGCGTTGAGCTCGCCGCCCTTGCCGTCCTTGCCGCCGGTCAGGTCCTCGAGCCCCTGCGCGATGTGATCGAACCGCTCGGCGTTGTTGGCGAGCACGCCGCTGAACTTGTCGACATTGGCGAGCGTGGAATCGATCTTGTCGGTCGAGTTGGCGAGCGCGGCGGAGAACTTGTCGATATTGGCGATGGCCGAGCGCAGGGCCTTCTGGTTCTCCGCGATCAACTGGTCGAGGCGGCGCATGACGTCGCGCGCGCTCTGCGTCACGTCGGTGGAGGCGCTGGCCGGCGCCTCGAGCACGTGCGGCTCAGCCTTGGTGCCCGGCGCCACCGGCGCGCCGGAGCCGCCCTTGAGCGACAGCGAGGCGATGCCGGTCAGCCCCTGGAATTCCAGCCCGATGTCGGTGTCGGGCCGGATGGCGACCGCCTTGTCGACCGCGACGGTGACCATCACCTGCTGCCCCTGCTTCGGGTTGAGCGCGAGCCCCGTCACCTCGCCGACGCGGATGCCGTTGAACATCACCGCGCTGCCGGTGCGCAGGCCGTTGACCGAGCCGTCGAAGGCGATTCGGTAATAGCCGCGGTCGGCCCGGGCGCCGCCGCCCTGGAACCAGAACACGAAGCCGAACGCGCTTGCGATCACGGCCAGCGTGAACAGTCCGATCAGCACGTAGTTTGCGCGGGTCTCCATCGACCGCTCCCTGCTTTCGATTACGGCGCGACGCACGCCGCGCCCGCCGCCTCGGCCGCGTGGCCGGCGCGCGAGCGTTTGCCGCGGAAATACGCCTTCAGCCACGGATGCTCGGACGCGAGCATCGTGTCCATGTTTCCGGCGGCGATGATCCTGCCCTCGGCGAGCACCGCGATGCGGTCGCAGACCGTGTGCAGGCTGTCGAGGTCGTGCGTGACCATGAAAACGGTCAGGCCCAATGTTCGTTGCAGCGTGGCGATCAGCGTGTCGAAGTCGCCGGCGCTGATCGGGTCGAGGCCCGACGTCGGCTCGTCGAGAAAGACGATGTCGGGGTCGAGCGCCAGCGCGCGGGCAAGCGCGACGCGCTTGGTCATGCCGCCGGAGAGTTCCGACGGGATCTTGTCGAGCACGCTGGCGTCCAGCCCGACCATTTCCAGCTTGGCCAGCGCCAGCTCGTCCATCAGCCGCTGCGACAGATCGAGATATTCGCGCATCGGGAATTGCAGGTTCTCCTTGATCGTCAGCGAGGAGAACAGCGCGCCCTGCTGGAACAGCACGCCCCAGCGCCGCTCGACCGCCTGGCGCTGCTCATCGTCGGCCGCATCCATGTCCTGCCCGAACACGGTGATCGCGCCGCCGCGCTTGGGCAAGAGCCCGATGATCGTGCGCATCAGTACCGACTTGCCGGCGCCGGAGCCGCCGACGAAGCCCAAAATCTCGCCGCGATAGACGTCGAGATCGACGCCGTTGAGCACGAGCCGCTCGCCGAAGCCCACCTTGACGCCGCGGGCCTCGATCACCGTGTCCCTTGCCTTGCCGTTGCCTGCGGCCATGGCTCACATCCCGATCGAGGCGAAGAAGATGGCGAACAGGCCGTCGAGCACGATGACGAGGAAGATCGACTCGACCACCGAGGCGGTCGTCTGCAACCCGAGCGATTCCGAGGAGCCCTTCACCTTCATGCCCTCGACGCAGGCGACGACCCCGACCACCAGCGCCATGAACGGCGCCTTGATCATGCCGACCTCGAAAGTCTTGATGTCGATCGCCTCCTTCAGCCGCTGCAGGAAGATGTCGGGATCGATGCCGCCGTAGAGCCAGGCGACCAGCCCGCCGCCGTAGAGCGCGGCGATCGAGCCGAGGAAGGTCAGGATCGGCACGCCGATGATCAGCGCCAGGATGCGCGGCAAGACCAGCACCTCGATCGGATCGAAGCCCATGGTGCGCAGCGCGTCGACCTCCTCGCGCATCTTCATGGCGCCGAGCTCGGCCGTGTAGGCCGAGCCGGAGCGGCCCGCGACCATGATGCAGACGATCAGCACGCCGAGTTCGCGCAGGACGAGGATGCCGATCATGTCGACGACGTAGATGTCGGCGCCGAACTTGCGGAAATGGAAGATGCCCTGCTGCGAGATGATGGCGCCGACCAGGAAGGTGATCAGCATGATGATCGGCACGCCCTTCCAGCCGACGTTGTCGAGCTGGTGCACCAGCGAGGTGAAGCGGAAGCGGCTGGGGTGGGCGGCGACCCGGCCGAAGGCGACGGAGAGCGCGCCGAGCATGTTGAGGATGGCGAGGAAGGTGTCGCCGACGCGCGAGATATTCCGCCCGACGGCCGCGAGCGCCTCGACCAGGCGCCCGCCGCGGCGGTGCGGCGGCGCCTCGATCTTGATCCGGTGCAGTTCGTCGATCAGCGCGCGATAGTCCTGCTTCAGGCCGACGACCTCGGTCGCCGCGCCGCGGCTCTTGAAGTCGCGCAGCAGCCGCTCGAGCAGCCAGGCGCCGAACGTATCGAGCCGCTCGACCGCGCCCATGTCGATCGCCACCTGCTTGACCGCGGCGTGGCGGCGCGCGGCGGCGTCGATCTCGCGCTCCAATGGCTGGGCGTTGGTCGAGGTCCAGGCGCCTGCGGCGGCGAGCCGCAGGGTCTCACCGTCCGTGGTGTCGATCAGCAGTGCGTCCGCCATCGCGCGCGGCCTCTTCGGGCTCACCCGGGAATCATCACAAGGACCGGCATACGGTCATACACGTTTCGCCTTCCCCGAGGCGGCGAAAGTGGGTACTTGACCCCGGCCGGCGGACTTCAAGCTCGGCCCGGGCATCGCATGGAAGAACCCAGCCGACTCACTCTCCGCCTCGCCGTCGAGCGCTGGCCGATCGCGGGTTCCTTCGCCATCAGCCGCGGGTCGAAGACCGAGGCGGTGGTCGTGGTCGCCGAATTGGGCGCTGGCAAGGCACGCGGCCGGGGCGAATGCGTGCCCTACGCGCGCTATGGCGAAACCGTGGCGAGCGTCACCGCGGCGATCGAGGCGCTCAGGCCCCGGATCGAGGCCGGCCTGACCCGCGCCGGATTGCAGACGGCGATGCCGCCCGGCGCGGCGCGCAACGCGCTCGACTGCGCCTTCTGGGACCTCGAGGCCAAGATGAGCGGCCGCCGCGCCGCCGACCTCGCCGGCCTGCCGCCGCTCGATCCTGTGACGACCGCCTACACCATCTCCATCGGCACGCCGGAGGAGATGGGCCGCGCGGCGGAGCAGGCCTCGGCGCGCCCCCTGCTGAAGGTGAAGCTCGGCCGCGACGGCGATGCCGCCCGCATCGCCGCCGTGCGGCGCGCGGCGCCGAAGGCGCAACTCATCGTCGACGCCAACGAAGGCTGGGATGAGACCGATCTGGAGGCCAATCTCGCCGCCTGCGCCGAAGCCGGCGTCGTCCTGGTGGAGCAGCCGTTGCACGACGGCCGTGACGGCGCGCTCGCGCGCGTTGCGCGGCCGATCCCGGTCTGCGCCGACGAGAGCGCGCACGCCCGCTCCTCGCTCGCGGCGCTCGCCGGCAAGTACGACGCGGTCAACATCAAGCTCGACAAGGCCGGCGGCCTGACCGAGGCGCTGGTCATGGCGGCGGAGGCCGAGCGCCTCGGGCTGACGCTGATGGTCGGCTGCATGGTCGCGACCTCGCTGTCGATGGCACCGGCGCTCTTGGTGGCGCAGCGCGCGGCGGTCATCGACCTCGACGGCCCGCTGCTGCTGGCGAAGGACCGGCCCGACGCGCTGGTCTACGACGGTAGTTTGATCATGCCACCCACGCCGGCGTTGTGGGGCTGAGGCAAAACACAACTTTCTTGATATGCCGCAAGGCGCCCGGTCGGGAAGGCGCGCATGGTCCGCGCGGCTCAATCCTGGACATCGCGCCGTGACTGACCCGCAGCACCTCGCCGAACGCCTGCGCGCCCATGCGCGGCTCTACCGGCATATCGCCGCCGAGACCTGGAGCGAGGACAAGGCGCGGGAACTCGTGCGCCTTGCGGACGAATGCGTTCGCGCCGCCGATGCCATCGCCGCCGACGAGGCCGCGCTGCAAATCGCGCACAAGGCCGTCCATTGAGCAAAGCGCCGGCGGCATCGGCATCGATGTGCGATCGCGCTTTCCCGGAACTCGCCGCGCTCGATAAAATTTAATGTAAAAGCCCGAGTTTGTTCTGCAAACGTGCGCTTTTTTTTGGTTAACCAAACCTTTCCAAGCGTCCCCCGATCGGCCTACACTTCTGGTCAAATGACAACCGCCGAAAGGCGGTCCTGGAGGGGACGGGGGTCATGCGTTTCGCGAGCCTGTTGCTGCTCTGCGCCGCGATGTTCGGGTCCGCGATCGCGCCCGCATCCGCCACGATGCGCATCTCCGAAGATCGCGGCGGCCAGATCGGCCAGTACCTGCAAACCTTCGCCTCGGTGCGCTCCTCCGGCGAACGCGTCGTCGTCGACGGCAACTGCCTCTCCGCCTGCACGCTCGTTCTCGGTCTCATTCCGCGCAGCCGCATCTGCGCGACGCCGCGCGCCCGCTTCGGCTTCCACGCCGCGTGGATGCCCGACGACGACGGCCGCCCGATCACCAGCCCGCTCGGCACGCAGGCGCTGTGGAACATCTATCCGACCGACGTGCGCCGCTGGATCAACCGCCACGGCGGGCTGACGCGGCGGATGATCTACATGCAGGGCGACGATCTGCAGGGCGTGGTCGCGAGCTGCGGCGGCGAGCGCGTCTATCACGTCCGCGCCGAGCACCGCACGCATGTGCGCTCAAGCGCGCGGCATGTCCGCACCCGCACGGCCCGCTATTCGGGCGGCTACTCCGCCAGCGACCGCCATTAGCGCCATCGCCGCGTAACTCTTGACGCCGTAATGCGCGTAGAGCGGGCCCGCCAGCGCGCTCGCCCCCGCCATCACCGCGCTGAGCGCGATGGCGAGATGCCCCTGCGCCGTCGCCGCCTCGCCCTCCCCCGCCCGCCGCGCCACGTAAGTGAGCGCGCCGAGATGCGTCGCGCCGAACGAGAGCGCGTGCAGGATTTGCAGGACCGGCAGCAGCGCCGCCGGCGGGTCGAGCATCATCACGCCCCAGCGGACGAGCGCGCCGGCCGCGCCGAGCATCAACAGGCCGGCCGGCGGAATCGTCAGCCGCCCTGAAACCGCAAACAGCACGATCTCGGCGACGACGCCGATCGCCCACAGGGCCGCGATGGTGCCGCCGTCCAGCCCGTCGGCGCGCCATTGCAGCGAGGAGAAGCCGTAATAGACGGCGTGACTCGCCTGGATCAGGCTTCCCGCCGCCAGCACGGCGAGGAAGCCGCGGTCGCGCAGGAGGCCGCGCCGGGCCGGCGCCGCGGCCTGCGGCGCGCGCAGATCCGTGGCGATCGGAAGCAGCGCGAGGCTCGCGAATGCGACCGGCACGCTGGCCGCCACCAGCATCCAGATGAGATCGCGCGCCGGCATCACCTCGATGGCAATCCCGGTCGCGAAACTCGCGGCGACGAAGGCGACCGAGCCCCACAGCCGTACCGGGCCGTAGGCGCGGCCGCGCGCCGACAGGCCCATGAGCGCATAGGTCTCCGTCAGCGGCATCACCGGCGCGTAGAACAGCGACGCGAGCGAATAGGTGAGGAAGATCGCCAGCGCGCCGGCCGACAGCCCGACCAGCACATAGGCCGCGACGCTCGCGCACGCGCAGATGACGATCGCCAGCCGCAGCGCGTCGCGCCGGTCGGCCTCGCGCGCGGCAAACGGGATGCCGAAGACGCGCACCAGCGACGGCACCGCGACGACGAGCCCGATCAGCGAGGCATCGATGCCCTTCGCCTTCAGCCAGATCGGGAAGAACGGCAACTGGATGCCGGAAAAGACGAAAAGCGCGATGTAGAGCGCCGCCAGCCGCGGCGCGAAGCTCAACCGAGGCACCGGCAGAGGCCGCATGGGAGGCGGTCCGGAATGGGAGGCCGTCTGGCCGAATCAGCAGGCATGATTGATAAACTGCCCGGACGGGGAATGCACATGTCGAACGAGGCGCAGGCCCTCGCCGGTGAGCCCCAGAGCCACGGCGACAACGAATACAAGGCCTTCCTGGCCGTGCTCTCCTCGAGCGCGCGCGGCCGCGCGTTCCTGGCCGAGCATGCGCGGCGCTCGCGCCTGGCCGAGACCGAAATGCTGCTCGGCGCCATCGAGCGCATCGAGGCGACCCTGGCCGAGCAGCGCGCGCAGGCTGCCGCGGCGGCCCCTCTACCGGCGGCTCCCGGCGCCGCGCCGCCCACCGCGCTCGCGGCCATCGCCGCGCAGGCAATCGCGGCCGCCGAGCGCGACATGCCGCAGGTCAAGGTGATCAAGGCGGGCAGCGGGCCTCAGCCGTCGCATTATTCCGGCGAGGATTTCACCGGCGCCGAAGCCGTGGCCGACGCGGCGGCGCCAGAACCGGCACCGCCGGCAAATGTCATGGCCGAGATCGTGCCGCCCGAGCACACCGCGCCGCCGGGCACGCCGGTCGCCGACGCGCTGGCGCAGATCGTCGCGCTCAGCGAGGAGGAGCGGCTCGCGCTGTTTTCGTGACGCTTGCCCGTCACCCTGAGGCGGCCGCGCGACAGCGCGGTCCTCAAAGGGTCTCTGACTCGAGAGCCGGTCAAGCCCCGATCAGCTTCGCGAACATCGCCGGGTCGACATTGCCGCCGGACAGCACGCCGCACACGACCCTGCCCTTGAGGTCCAATTTGCCGGCGAGCATGGCGGCAAGCCCGACAGCGCCGCCCGGCTCGACCACCAGCTTCAGCTCCTCGAAAGCAAACCGCACGGCGCGGCCGACCTCCTCGTCGCTGACGGCGAAGCCCTGCCCGATCAGCTTCGAGTTGATCGGGAACGTCACCTCGCCCGGCGTCGCGCTCATCAGCGCGTCGCAGATCGAGCCGCTCATGCGCGGGTTGGTTTCGTGCTTGCCGCTCCTGAACGAGCGCAGCGTGTCATCGAAACCTTCCGGCTCGACGCCGTAGATCGCGGCCTCCGGCACCTGCGCCTTGATGCCGAGCGCCGTGCCGGCGGCAAGCCCGCCGCCGGACATGCCGACGAAGACAATGTCGGGCTTCAAATTCAGCGCCGCCAGATCCTCGACGATCTCGCGGCCGATCGTGCCCTGCCCGGCGACGATCAGCGGATCGTCGTAAGGCGGCACGAGCGTCGCGCCGCGCTCGGCGACGACGCGCGCCGCGATCGCCGCGCGGTCTTCGGTGTTGCGGTCATAGGCGATGACCTCGGCGCCGAGCGCCTCGGTGCGCATGCGCTTGGCCTTCGGCGCGTCCGCCGGCATGACGATGGTGGCGCGCATGCCGAGGAGCTTGGCCGCGGCGGCGACGCCCTGCGCGTGATTGCCGGAGGAATAGGCGACGACGCCGGCGGCGCGCTTGTCGGCGGGGATCGAGGCGCATTTGTTGTAGGCGCCGCGGAACTTGAACGAGCCGGTGCGCTGCAGCGTCTCGGCCTTGAGGAAGACGCGGGCGCCGAGACGGTCGTCGAGCGCGGGATTGTTGACGAGCGGCGTGCGCACCGCGAACCCGGCAATGCGCGCGGCGGCGGCGTCGACATCGGCGAAGGTCGGAAGCGGTCGGGCGTGTGCGGTCATGGGCGAAGGCTAGCGCAATCCGGGCGGCCTGTCGTCCCCCGCGCGGTCTCTCTGCCTCATGGTGAAGAGCGCACCGCAGGTGCGCGTCTCGAACCATGAGAGCCGCCCCATCCTTCGAGACGGGCGCGTTCCGCGCCCTCCTCAGGATGAGGCGGACCGCTACGCCGCGACGGCGCGCAGGCGGCGGGCGCGCTTTTTCCGTTGCGGCGTGTTGCCTTCGCGCACGTGCGTCAGGAACAGCCGCGCGCTCTCCGCCCAGGTCATGGTCAGCGCAAAGGCGCGGCAGGCCTCGCGCGAGCAATCGATCGCGGCGAGGCAGGCGCGGCGCAAGTCGGCATCGAGCACGCCGACCGGCGCCGCACCGATCACGTCACGCGGCGCGTCGGCCGGGAACGCCGCCACCGGCACGCCGCTCGCCAGCGCCTCGAGCAGGACCAGCCCGAACGTGTCGGTGAGGCTCGGAAACACGAATGCGTCGGCGGCGGCATAGATGTCCGCGAGCGCCCCGCCGTGGCGCGCGCCGAGGAACACCGCGTCCGGATATTGCCGCATGAGCGCCCGGCGCGCCGGCCCCTCGCCGACCACGACCTTGGTTCCCGGCAGGTCGAGCCCGAGAAACGCATCGAGGTTCTTCTCGACCGCGACGCGCCCGACGGTGAGGAAGATCGGCCGCGGCAGGTCGAGCGCCGCGCCCGCGCGCGGGCGGAACAGCGCCGCATCGACGCCGCGCGGCCAGAGCCTGACATTGCGGAAGCGGCGCGCGGTGAGCTCCCGCGCCAAAGTCGGCGTCGCCACCATGACCGCCGCCGCCGGTGCGTGAAAGCGGCGCAGCCAGGCCCAGCTCAGGTCGGCGGGCCAGCGGCCGGCGCGCGGCAATCGCTCGGCGATGTAATCGGGAAAGCGGGTGTGGAAGCTGGTCGTGAACGGCAGGCCGCGGCGAAGGCAGATGCGGCGCACGGCCTGGCCGAGCGGCCCTTCGGTAGCAATGTGGACCGCGTCCGGCGCGACCGCGTCGATCCGCCGCTCCACGATGCCGGGCGAGACCAGCGCGAGGCGGATTTCGCGATAGCCCGGCATGGCCACGGTGCGGAACTCGCCCGGCGTCAGGAAGGTGATCGATGCGCCATGCGCCGGTGCCTCCTGCGCCATCTGGCCGAGCGTTCGCACGACGCCGTTCACCTGCGGATGCCAGGCGTCGGTGGCGATGAGGATGTTCAACACTCTCTCCCGCTGATGCCCGCTCACGCCGCCCGCGCCGGTGCGAGATCGGCCGCGTCGGCCGCCTCGTGATCCGGCACCCCGGCGATCCTCGTCCAGCTGATGATCTCGAACGTGCCGTCGTGCCGCTCGGCCGCGGCCGTGCAGCTCTCGACCCAGTCGCCGCAATTGACGTAAGCCAGGCCGAAGTCGTCGTGCAGCGCCGGCGTGTGAATGTGGCCGCAGACGACGCCGCCCGCCGCGTGCCGTTTCGCCTCGGTCGCCAGCGCCTTCTCGAAGGCGCCGATGTAGTTCACCGCGTTCTTGACCTTGTGCTTCGCCCACTTCGACAGCGACCAGTACGGCGCGCCGAAGATGCGGCGCAGGCCGTTGAACAGCCGGTTGGCGGTGAGCGCGAGGTCGTAGGCCTTGTCGCCGAGCAGAGCCAGCCAGCGCGCCTGCGTCACGACGAGGTCGAACATGTCGCCGTGCACGACGAGATAGCGCCGGCCGTCGGCGGCCACGTGCACCGCGCTTTCGACGACCTCGATGCCGCCGAAATGCGTGCCGTAATAGCCGCGCAGGAATTCGTCGTGGTTGCCGGGGATATAGACGAGCCGCGCGCCCTTGCGGCCCTTGCGCAGGAGCTTCTGCACCACGTCGTTGTGCGCCTGCGGCCAGTACCACGACGAGCGCAGCGCCCAGCCGTCGACGATGTCGCCGACGAGGTAGATGGTGTCGGCGTCGTGCCAGCGCAGGAAATCGAGGAACTTGTCGGCCTGGCAGCCGCGGGTGCCGAGATGAACGTCCGAGATGAAGAGCGCGCGATACTGCTTCGTGGCGAGGTCCGTCACGAACTGGCTCTCTTGCGAATGCCGATCATCTGGCTGTGCGTCTAGCATCGTTCGATTGCAATTTTGTGACAGCGCTCACGCCGCAACACGCTCCTGCGCCAGCCGCCGGAACCGCACCAAGGTGTAGACGCCGAACGGCTTCACCTTCCGACGCTCGATCAATTCGGCGCCGCCGTGGCTCCGCGCCCACGCGGCCAGCCGCCGGAACGGAAACTCCGGACGCAAGCCGACCTTGCGCGCCCGCTCGGCCAGCAGGCGTTCCACCGCCGCGGCCAGCCCCTTTTCGGAATAGAGATGGTTGACGAGGACGATCTCGCCGCCGGGCTTGACCACCCGCGCGCATTCCGACAGCACGCGCTCGGGATCCTCGACCAGGGTGATGACGAACTGGCCGACGACGCAGTCGAACGTCGCGTCCGCAAAGGTCATCGCCGCCGCGTCCATCACCGCGAGCTCCTTCACGAACGGATAGCGGCCGCTCGCCGCCCGCTCACGGGCCCGCGCGATCATCGGCCGCGATATGTCGATGCCGGTGATCTCGGTGGTCGCGTCGTAGTCGTCGAACGACAGGCCGGTGCCGACGCCGATCTCGAGGATGCGTCCGCCGGCGGCGCGCGCCGCCGCCGCCGCCGCGCGGCGTCCGCTGAGAAACACCGGCCCGCACAGCGTGTCGTAGACCGGCGCCCATCGCGCATAGGCCTTTTCCATCACGTCCCTGGCCGGATCGGGCATCGTGTCCCCCGCGAATCGAAGAAATCGGCCCGGCAGGAGCTAGCAACCCTGTGCGACAGCGCGGCGACAGGGCAAAACCGTGATCTATGTCACATCCGCCGCCGGGGCCCCGGGGCTAGCCTCGGGCGCGTCGCCTGTCACAGGCGATGCTGTCCCTGGGAGGCTTCCCGTGCCGACCTCTTTGCCGATCGCATTGCCGAGCCGCGCGCGCCACGCGCCGCGGCAGGCCGGTCCCCTCGCCGCCGCCTGCGTGGCCATCGGCGCGGCCGCCGCCGGCCTGATCGTCCTGACCGGCCTGATCTGCGGCGATGGCGCCGGCGCGCTGCTCATCGCGGTCATGACGAGCATCCTGATCGGGGTGCTGCTCAACGCCGCCCGCCCTTGACCGGCCGCGCCTTGCGCTTTCTAACAGGCCCTTGCGTTTGACGAACGGAAGGACCGCCCCATGGATCTCGGTATTGCCGGCCGCAAGGCCATTGTCTGCGCCTCGAGCCGCGGGCTCGGCCGCGCCTGCGCCGAGAAGCTCGCCGAAGCCGGCTGCGACGTGGTGATCAACGGCCGCGACAAGGCGCGCCTTGAGGCGACCGCCGCCGAGATGAGCAAGCGCTACAAGGTGAAGGTCACCGCGGTCGCCGCCGACCTCGCCAGCCCCGAGGGCCAGCAGGCTTTGCTCGCCGCCTGTCCCGATCCCGACATCCTGGTCAACAACAATGGCGGCCCGCCGCTGCGCGATTTCCGCGAGCTCACCCGCCGGCAGATCATCGACGGCGTGACCGCCAACATGGTGGTGGCGATCGAGCTGATCCAGAAGACCATCGCCCCGATGATGGAGCGGCGCTTCGGCCGCATCGTCAACATCACCTCCGGCTCGGTGAAGATGCCGCTCGCCGGCCTCGACCTCTCGTCCGGCGCGCGCGCCGGGCTCACCGCCTTCCTCGCCGGCGTGGCGAGGTCGGTGGCGGACAAGAACGTCACCATCAACCACATCCTGCCCGGGGCGTTCGACACCGACCGGCTGCGCAGCACCATCAAGAAGGCCGCGGAGACCAAGCACATCTCCGAGGACGAGGCGGCCGGCCAGCGCGCCGCCACCATCCCCGCCCGCCGCTTCGGCCAGCCGGACGAGTTCGGCGCGGCCTGCGCGTTCCTGTGCTCGGCGCATTCCGGCTACATCACCGGGCAGAACCTCCTGATCGACGGCGGCCTGTTCAACGGCGCGTTCTGACGGCCGCCCGGCGGGCCGCGGATGACTGGCACCCCACACAGCGGTGACGCTGCAACCACCGCATTTTATTGGCATTTTACGCCTGGCCGCGGCGCGCCTGCCCTACAGTTCCGGCTGCCCCGGCCGGAGCCGCGGCCCGGACGCTCCTCATGCTCGCCCAGCTGCACGACGTGCTCGGCCCCTCGGTCGCCAACTGGCTCCTGGTGATCGGCTCCGGGCTTGTCTTCGTCGGCGCCGCGGCCATCCTGCCCAACCTCCTGCGCCGCTGCCGCGGCAAGGACGGCCCGCCGCTGCTCTAGGCGCCCGCGCCCCGCCCTAAGCCCCTTCCCGGCTTGCCCCGCGCGTCCCGCCGACGCATGATCCGCGGCGATCGGCCGATCCTCGATCGCCACCTCAAATACACTCCCAAGGAGATGAGACGATGAAGCTTGTCCGTTATGGCGCCCCCGGCCGCGAGAAGCCCGGCATCATCGGCGAGGACGGCAAGATCCGCGACCTCTCCCGCGTCGTGAAGGACATCGACGGCGCGATGCTCGCCTCCGGCGGCCTTGCCAAAATCAAGAAGCTCAACCTCAAGCGCATGAAGCCGGTGGCCGGCCGCCCGCGCCTCGGCCCCTGCGTCGGCAACGTGAAGAACTTCATCGCCATCGGGCTGAACTATTCCGACCACGCGGCGGAGGCCGGCATGCCGGTGCCGAAGGAGCCGGTGGTCTTCTCCAAGACGACGACCTCGATCTGCGGCCCGAACGACGACACCATCCAGCCGCGCGAATCGACCAAGCTCGACTACGAGGTCGAGATCGGCATCGTCATCGGCAAGCGCGCGCGCTACCTCGAGCGCAAGAACGCGAAGGCGGCGATCGCCGGCTATTTCGTCGGCAACGACGTGTCCGAGCGCGCCTTCCAGATCGAGCGCTCGGGCGGCCAGTGGATGAAGGGCAAGTCCTGCGAAACGTTCGGGCCGATCGGGCCGTGGTTCGTCACCAAAGACGAGATCAAGGACGTGCAGAACCTTGCGATGTGGCTCGACGTCAACGGCGAGCGGCGCCAGAGCGGCAACACCAAGACGATGATCTTCGATTGCGAGCACATCGTCTGGTACCTGTCGCAGTTCATGGTGCTGGAGGCCGGCGACATCGTCATCACCGGCACGCCGCCGGGCGTCGCGCTCGGCATGAAGCCGGCGCCGAAGTTCTTGAAGCCCGGCGATGTGGTGACGCTGGGGATCGAGGGGCTGGGCGAGCAGAGGCAGAAGATCGTCGCCGCGAAGTAGTAGCGCGGTAGCGAGAGTCGACAAAAAACTGCGCACCTTCTGGGTTGGAGAACCCCTTACGAAAGTGATGGGTTTCTCCGCAACTTCTTTAAGGCCTTCGCTGCGTTCCCCCTCGACACGTTTGACCGATCTAAATTGCTTCAGGGATGCGTATGACTGAGCCGATTTGGACTGAGGTCGAACCAGGAATATCTGTTTGGCATGCTCCGAATGCCCATGATTTTCTTACGGCGCTCCGACGGTCGAATGATTCTTGGTGGGAGGGCGATCGATTTCCATGGGCATTTCGGGGTCACCAGGACGCCGATTGGCCACTACTGCCCTCGGCATGGCGACCAGGAAATAAGGTTATCGCCGGAGCGCGCGCCGAAGCTACTAAGCGATTTCAACGAACGAACCCGACGCAACGATTAGACTGGGCATTCGGGAACCATCACTCTGGACCGACTCGTTTCGGTTCCGACGACTCCGATTTGCAAAGACGCCTAACAATCGAAACGACAGCTGAATTGCTGCCGGTATACGATTTTCTTTTAGCTTGTGATCGGTTAGGCCTAGCAACTCCAATCTCGCAACTTCCTCCGGAACTCGCATTGAGTCCGGATTGGCTAATGGGCGCAGGAAGTCCGCTAGTCGGAGATGATTTTTTTCGGTTCTCTGACATACCAAATTATATTTCTTTGGCGCAACATCATGGAATACCGACGCGTCTTCTCGATTGGACGCATGATCCGGTCAAGGCTGCCTTCTTCGCGGCGGAGGGCGCAGGCGCAGACAAGGCGCCAACCGACATTGCGGTCTGGGCGATCCATAGGCAGCGAGCAATGTCCGTCAAAGGCAGACCCGCTGTTTTTCCGGTCATCTTTGATGGCAAGGTCGAGGACAATAATAACTATGATGAAATTCACCCGACTATCGAGATCGTTCGAACTCCAATGCGGGAAAATTTCTTCCTTGCGGCTCAGTCTGGGCAATTCACGTCAATTCGGGGATCCGGGATTGACTACATGGTTAGAGCAGGAAGACGCCCTTCGCTTGAAACCTTTGTGGCGGAGTCGGGTGTTAAGGAAACCGTCCTTCAAAAGATAATCTTAGGTAAGAGTAACGTGCCGGAGCTGGCACGTATGCTAGCTCGTGAAGAGATCTCCCGATCACGGCTCATGCCCACGCACGACAATGTCGCGGCCGATGTTACGAGAAGCTGGGAGTCAGTTGACTAGCCCGTAGGGCGGGTTAGCGCAGCGTAATCCGCCGACGAACCCCACCGGCGCAATACGCGTCGCTATTGCGACCCGCCCCCTACCCCAACTCCCGCTCGAGCATCAGCCGGTCATACGGCACCGCAGGCACCAGCGTGCCGCTCTCCGTCTCGGTCAGCGTCACCAGCCGGTAGCGCTCCATCGTTCGCAGCGTGCGCGAGAGGTTGCTGACTGCGCGGCCGGACAGCGTGGACAATTCCTTCAGCGAAGCCGGGCGCGCGCGGCGGATCAGCTCCAGCAGCAGCGTGTTCTTCGTCGAGAGCACCTGCGCCAGCGATTCCATCGAGGTGAACCACACCTTTGGCTCATTGGCCGCACGCTTGTGCGTGCCGCGCGCGACGGCGATCGTCCGCGCCTTCATCTGCTCGCGCGAGGCGATGCCGATGCGAAGCACTTTCGTCTTGTTCATGGCACACCCTCCTCTTTCAATACGCGTTCGACGTCGGTCCAGAAGTCGCGCATCAAGACATCGGCGTCCGTGTAGGCATAAGGCGCGATCCGGCTCCGGACATGGCGGTGATCGGCTGCCGCTGCCTTGCGTCCGCCGGGGCCGCGCCCGGCCTTCACCGGATGCGCGTTGTCGTAACAGACGAGCCGCTCGTCCCCGGGGCCGATCAGCACCAGCGAATAGGCGATGCCGTGCGGCCTTGCCGCGGACGCCGTCACGCGCCTGACCCGCAACGCGACCCAGAAGCCGCCGCCGACTTCCATGATCTCGCCGTCGAGATCGAGCAGGCGCAGCAGCGAGGGATCGTCCCTGCGCTTACGTTTAGACTTATCAGCAGGTGATAACTTCGTCAAGGCGGGGGCCGTTCCGGATGCACCGGAATCGATGCTATCACCGTATGCAACCTGGGCGCGCGTCGGTCGCTGCGCCCGCTGGGAGCCAGAGCGCCCGCGCATTTCGCCTCAAATCCTCCCCTTCCCCATAACCACGCCTGAACCGGCCGCCGCTACCGTCGCGGCCATGAGCCTCAACCATCCCCGTCCCGTCCGATGACCGCGCGCCTGAAGCCGCGGCCCGCCGAGCGGCGCGGCGCCGTCCGCCAGGCCATCAACCGCCGGGCGCAGTACATCCCCGTGCCCGGCGCGCTGCCGCGCGACTGCCTCGTCGTCGACCTGTCCGAGACGGGCGCGCGGCTCTACGTCGAGACGCCGCTGCCGGACGTGTTCACGCTGCTGGTTTCGGCCGAGGCCGGCGACATCGAGCGCGCCTGCCGCGTGGTGTGGCGGCTCGGCGGGGAGGCCGGCGTGGCGTTTGTGAGGCGAAGGGGGTGAGGCCCTATCCGCTCGTCATGCCCGGGCTCGTCCCAGGCATCCACGCCTTTTCTGGATTCAGCAAGCAAGACGTGGATGGCCGGGACAAGCCCGGCCATGACGAATGAGAGTCGCCCGCGCCATCGCCGGTTCAGCACCTCGTTCCTGCCCGCGCCTGCCGCACCGCAGCACAAAATCTTTTGTAATAGGAGTGTTGACCGTTCCTAGGATATATGCCTATGATCCTCTCGTCCGGTCCGGCCGGGGGCGTCGTCGCGAGGCGTCTCGATTGACGGGAACGGATGCGGTGCCCGCGGGCTCGGCCAAACGCAGGTCGGGCTTCCGGGCGGCGACGGGGCTCCACTCGCAGGCACTAAGACCTGCCGCCAGGAGCTGGCTGACGGGCGTGGCTGGTCCACGTACCGGAAGCGTGGCCCGTACGCCGTGCAACGACACCGCTGTGGCGCGCCGAGAGGCGCCCGCG
>DATNBL010000040.1:0-19476 GCA_035571935.1 Pseudolabrys sp. | reverse complement strand
CCTCATGCACCACCAATTGCCTGGTGCCGGTTGTGCAGGTTCTGCATGACGCCATCGGCATCGAGAAGGGCTTCATGACGACGGTGCACTCCTACACCAACGACCAGCCCTCGCAGGACCAGTTCCACAAGGACCTCTACCGCGCGCGCGCCGCGGCGCTGAACATGATCCCGACCTCGACCGGCGCGGCGAAGGCCGTGGGCCTCGTGATGCCCGAGCTCAAGGGCAAGCTCGACGGCATCTCGATCCGCGTGCCGACGCCGAACGTCTCGGTGGTGGACCTGAAGTTCGTCGCGAAGAGAGCTACCACCAAGGACGAGATCAACGGCGCCATCAAGCGCGCGGCCGAGCAGCAGCTGAAGGGCATCCTCGCCTTCACCAACGACTCGAACGTGTCGCTCGACTTCAACCACGACCCGCACTCCTCGATCTTCCACATGGATCAGACCAAGGTCATGGACGGCACCTTCGTGCGCGTGATGAGCTGGTACGATAATGAATGGGGCTTCTCCAACCGCATGGCCGACACGGCCGTGGTGATGGGCAAGCTGATCTAGGGCCTCGCGTCCCGGACGCGGTGCAGCGCGCTGGCGATGCACCGCAGATCCGGGACCCAGCTTTCTTAGCAACCGGGGTCCCGGTTCGGCAGCGCACCACTTCGTGCTGCGCTGCGCCCGGGACAAGATGAAGTCCCAGCATGGCCAATTTCCGCACCCTCGACCACGTCGACGTGAAGGGCAAACGCGTTCTGGTGCGCGTCGATCTCAACGTCCCCGTCGACAACGGCGTCGTCACCGACGCAACCCGCATCGCGCGCGTCGCGCCGGCGCTGACCGAGCTCGCCGACAAGGGCGCCAAGGTCATATTGCTCTCGCATTTCGGCCGGCCGAAGGGCCGCGACGCCAAGAATTCGCTGAAGCCGGTCGCGGCGGAAGTCGCGCGCGTCATCAAGCGGCCGGTCAAGTTCGCCGATGACTGCATCGGGCCGGCCGCCGAAGCCGCCGTCGCCGCCATGAAGCAGGGCGACATCCTGTGCCTCGAGAATACGCGCTTCCACGCCGGCGAGGAAAAGAACGACAAGGATTTCGTCGCCGCGCTGGCGAAGCTCGGCGACATCTGGGTCAACGACGCCTTTTCCGCCGCGCACCGCGCGCACGCCTCGACCGAGGGCCTCGGCCACGTGCTGCCCGCCTATGCCGGCCGTTCGATGCAGGCCGAGCTCGATGCGCTCGGCAAGGCGCTCGAGCATCCGCAGCGTCCGGTCGCGGCGATCGTCGGCGGCGCGAAGATTTCCACCAAACTCGACCTGCTCGGCAATCTCCTGGCGAAGGTCGACGTGCTGATCATCGGCGGCGCCATGGCCAACACGTTTTTGCTTGCGCAAGGCAAGAACGTCGGGAAAAGCCTTGCCGAGCGCGACCTCGTCGCGACCGCGCGCGAGATCATGGACAAGGCGAAGGCCGCCGAGAAAGAAATCGTGCTGCCGGTGGATGCCGTCGTCGCCGAGAAGTTCGAAGCGAATGCGCCGTCACGCGCCGTTTCGGTCGATGCGATCGACCCATACGACATGATCCTCGACATCGGCCCGAAGTCGGTCGAGCAGGTCGTCTCGGTGCTGGCGCGCTGCAAGACCTTGGTATGGAACGGCCCGTTCGGCGCCTTCGAGATGGAGCCGTTCGATACCGGCACCGTCGAAGTGGCGGAAGCGGCGGCGGAACTCACGAAAGCCGGAAAACTTGTCACGGTGGCGGGCGGCGGCGACACCGTTGCCGCGCTCAACGCGGCGGGGGCCACCGGCCGTTTCACTTACGTCTCGACCGCTGGCGGCGCCTTCCTCGAATGGCTCGAAGGCAAGGCGCTGCCCGGCGTGGAAGTACTCAGGGTAAAATAGTCACGACCGCATCCCGAGGGGCGATACGAGGGGTGTCAACGGAGGGAAGCATGAATCTCGACGCACTGAACAAGGTGGCGCGCGCCATGGTCGCGCCCGGCAAGGGCATTCTCGCCGCCGACGAATCCTCGGGCACCATCAAGAAGCGCTTCGACGCCATCGGCGTGGAGTCAACGGAGGACAGCCGCCGCGACTACCGCGAGATGATGTTCCGCACCGCCGAGGCCATGAAGAACCACATCTCCGGCGTAATCCTCTACGACGAGACGATCTGGCAAAAGGCGAAGGACGGCACGCCGCTCGTGAAGGTCATCGAGCAGATGGGCGCGATCCCCGGCATCAAGGTAGACGAAGGCACCAAGCCGCTGCCGAACCATCCGGGCGAGCTCATCACCATCGGCCTCGACAAGCTCGCCGATCGCCTGACCAAATATTACGAGCAGGGCGCGCGCTTCGCCAAATGGCGCGCAGTGATCGACATCGGCGCCGGCATCCCGAGCTATGGCGCGATCCACGCCAACGCGCACGCGCTCGCCCGCTACGCGGCCTTGTGCCAGGCGGCGCAGATCGTGCCGATCGTCGAGCCGGAAGTGCTGATGGACGGCGACCACGACATCGACCGCTGCTATGCGGTCACCGAGCTCGTGCTCAAGGAGACGTTCCAGGAGCTCTTCATCGCCAAAGTCGCGCTCGAGGGCATCGTGCTCAAGCCGAATATGGCGATCGCCGGCAAGAAGAGTGCAAAGAAGGCGAGCGTGCAGGAGGTCGCCGAGAAGACAGTGCGGGTTCTGAAGAATTGCGTGCCGGGCGCGGTGCCGGGCATCGCCTTCCTCTCCGGCGGACAGTCGGACGAGGAAGCCACCGCCCACCTCGACGCCATGAACAAGATCGGCGGCCTGCCCTGGCCGCTCACCTTCTCTTATGGCCGCGCGTTGCAGGCGGCGCCGCAGAAGGCGTGGTCGGGCAAGGCCGAGAACGTTGCCGCCGGCCAGCGCGCCTTCGCGCACCGGGCCAAGATGAACAGCCTCGCCGCGCTCGGGAAGTGGCAGGCGGAGATGGAGAAGAAGGCGGCGTAAGCCTTCTCGCCGCGAACGCGGCCATAATCGATGTGCCCTCTCCCCCTGTGGGAGAGGGCATTGAGAGACTCTCTACGAATTCTGATGGGTGAGGGGTTTGACCCCTCACCCATTCTTTTTGATTGCACCTCTGCGGCTACCCTCTCCCACAAGGGGAGAGGGCACAAATACGAAGGCCGCGCCGCATCGGGCGCGGCTTTTCACATCGTGCCTTTCGCCACTGGCAATTTCACATCGCGAAGGCCCCGCCGCAGCCGGTTTTGCGCGCCGAGATCACAGTTGTTTGAGCGGCCACCTGTAGCGAAACCAGCGCCGCGGCCGTCAGGACGAGGCCGGGGACATTGAGTTTCACGGTTGCCTCCTCTATGGGAACCCGGCACCGACAACGCCCCCAGCATTCATTTCGTCCCACCTCCGAGGATCAAAGCCGTGATCGATCTCTACACCTGGACCACGCCGAACGGCCGCAAGGCCTCCATCGCGCTCGAAGAGCTCGGCCTGCCCTACACCGTGCACCCGATCGACATCTCCAAGGACGAGCAGTTCGCGCCGGCGTTCCTGAAGATCGCGCCGAACAATCGCATCCCGGCGATCGTCGACAGCGACACCGGCATATCGCTGATGGAGTCGGGCGCGATCCTGATCTATCTCGCCGACAAGACCGGCAGACTGATGCCGAAGTCCGGCACCGGCCGCTACAAGGTGATCGAGTGGCTGATGTGGCAGATGGGCGGCCCCGGCCCGATGCTCGGCCAGGTCCACCATTTCGTGAAGTACAATCCCGGCAAGGCGCCCTATGCCGAGGAGCGCTACCTGAAAGAAGCGCACCGCCTCTACAAGGTGCTCAACACGCGCCTTGAGGGCCGCGATTTCGTCGCCGATGAATACTCGATCGCCGACATCGCCATCTGGCCGTGGATCTCCCGCTTCGAGTGGCAGACCATCGACATGAAGCAATACCCGAACGTGAAGCGCTGGTACGAGACCATCGCCGCGCGCCCGGCGGTGCAGCGCGGCTACAAGGTGCCGAAGGACATGGGGCCGATCCCGATGCCGTGAGGCTCGGGAACGTGCACAGACGGACGGACCGCCGGGTTATCGCCCGGCGGTTTCGTTTTGGACGCCGCCCGGCGGGGCGACTAACCTCCTGCTAATGATTCGCGGCCTACCGATGCCGCATGCGTTGCGTTCCAACCGACCGACCAGCGCAACCGCCGAGCCGATGGCCGAACCGAAACCTCTCCCAGCGACCGACGTCAACGACCTGATCCGCCGCGCCGCCGGTCACCACCAGCGCGGCGAACTGGCCGCCGCGGAGGCGCTCTATCTCGAGGCGCTGCGGCACGCGCCGGAGAACTTCGACGCGCTGCATCTCTACGGTGTGCTGCTGCACCAGCGCGGCCGTCCGGTCGAAGCGCTGCGCTCCATCGCGAAGGCGCTCAAGGCCAACACCAATGTGCCCGCCGCGTATTCCAATTACAGCATTGTGCTGTCGGTGCTGGCGCGGCACGACGAGGCGATCGCCGCCTGCGAGCGCGCCATCGCGCTCAAGCCCGACTACGCCGACGCGCATAACGGCCGCGGCAATGCGCTGCGCGCACTCGGCCGCGCGGAGGAAGCGCTGGCAAGCTTCGATCAGGCGCTGGCGCTGCGGCCCGCCTTTCCCGAGGCGCTGAACAATCGCGGCAACGCGCTCGTCGCGCTCGGACGCCTCGACGCGGCGCTTGTCAGCTACGACCGCGCGCTCACGCTCAATCCGGCCTATGCCGACGCGCACGTCAATCGCGGCCAGTGCCTTGTCGCGATGAAGCGCGAGAACGACGCGCTTGCGGCGTTCGAGGCCGCCTTGACGATCGCGCCGCGTCATCCGGTCGCGCTGAAGGAGCGCGGCCATCGCCTGCGCGCAAGCGAACGCCTCGCCGAGGCACTGGCCTGTTACGACGCGGTGCTTGTCTTGGCGCCGGCCGACCACGAGACGCACGCCAATCGCGGCCTCGTGCTGCGCGACCTGAAGCGGTACGACGAGGCCTTCGCCGCCTACGACCGCGCGCTGGCGCTCAAGCCGGACTTCACCGACGCCATCGTCGCGCGCGGCAACGTCTTCTATCAGATGGGCCGCCACGCCGAGGCGCTCGCCGAATACGAACGCGCGCTCTCGATGGAGCCGGACTTCGCCTACGGCTTCAACAACCGCGGCAACGCTTTGCAGGCGCTTGGGCGACACGACGAGGCGCTGCGAAGCTTCGAGCGCGCGCTGACGCTCAAGCCTGATTACGTCGAGGCGCACAACAATCGCGGCAATGCGCTGATCGAGCTCAACCGCCACGAAGAGGCGCTGCGCGATTACGACGCGGCGGTAGCGGCAAAGCCGTTCGCCTTCGCGCTGGTTAACCGCGGCAGCGCGCTGCGCTATCTCGGCCGCACCGGCGAGGCGATGGCGAGCTTCGATCAGGCCATCGCGCTCGATCCGGCCTTGCCGGAGGCGCACTGGAACAAGGCGCTGCTGGCGCTGGCGCTCGGCGACTTCGACACCGGCTTCAAGGGCTACGAATGGCGCTGGCGCGGCGCCACCGAACTCGCCCCACGCGGCTTCACGCAGCCGCAATGGCAGGGCGAGGACATCGCCGGCAGGACCATCCTGCTGCACGCCGAGCAGGGCTACGGCGACTCGATCCAGATGCTGCGCTATCTGCCGCTCATCAAAGCGCGCGGCGCGCGCGTCGTGCTCGAACTGCCGGACAGCCTCAAGCCGCTGCTCGGGCCGCATGCCGAAGGCGTCACCGTCTTCAACAAGGGCACGCCGCTGCCGGCCTTCGACGTGCACTGTCCGCTGATGAGCCTGCCGCTCGCCTTCGGCACGACGATCGATACCGTGCCGGCGCACGTGCCTTACCTGTGCGCGCCGCCCGAGCGCATCGCGCTCATGACGGCGCGGCTATCGAGGGCGCAAGGCCTTCGCGTCGGCCTCGTCTGGGCGGGGAAGCCGAGCCACAAGAACGACCACAACCGCTCCATCCTTGCCATCCGGCTGGCGCCGCTCATGGCCGTGCCGGGCGTTTCCTTCGTCAGCCTGCAGCGCGAATACCGCGACGCCGACCTCGCCGCGCTGGCCAACATGCCCATCCTGCGACTCGATGACGCCCTCGGCGACTTCGCCGACACCGCGGCCGCGATTGCCGCGCTCGACCTCGTCATCGCCGTCGACACCGCCGTCGCCCACCTCGCCGGCAGCCTCGGCAAGCCGCTCTGGGTGCTTCTGTCGCACATCCAGGACTGGCGCTGGCTGATCGGCCGCGCGGACAACCCCTGGTACCCGACCGCGCGCCTGTTCCGGCAGGGCCCGGAGGGCGACTGGGACCCGGTAATCGCCCGCGTCGCCGAGGCGCTTGCGGGCCTCGCCGCCGCCCGCTAGGTGGCTCTGACCGGCCGCTCGTGCCGGTCAATTTTCCGCCCGATTGCGCTACCATCCGGGGACCATGGCCTCCCGCCCGAAGCAAGCCGAGCCGCGGCCGCAGCCGCGCCTTTATCTCGTGACGCCCGCCATCGAGGACGCTGCGGCCTTCGCGGGCCCGCTCGAAGCGGCGCTGGCCGCCGGCGACGTCGCGGCCGTTCTGCTGCGCCTCGCGCCGGGCGACGAGCGCGGCCTGATCAACTGGGTCAAGCTGCTGGCGCCGGTGGCGCAGGCGCACGACGCGGCGCTGATCCTCGACGGCCTTGCCGATCTGGTCGCCCGCAGCGGCGCCGACGGCGCGCATCTGACCGGCGTCGACGCCTTTGCCGGGGCGCTGGCGGCGCTCAAGCCGGCCGAGCGCATCGCCGGCTGCGGCGGCCTCGACACCCGCCACGACGCCATGCTCGCCGCCGAACAGGGCGCCGACTACGTGATGTTCGGCGAACCGGACCGGGACGGCCACCGCCCCGCCTTCGACCTGATCGAGGAGCGCGTCGCCTGGTGGGCCGAGGTGTTCGAGGCGCCCTGCGTCGCCTGTGCCGGGGGCCTCGAGGACGTCGGACCCCTCGCCGCGGCGGGCGCCGACTTCATTGCGCTGGGCGACTGGGTCTGGCGCGATCCCGCCGCGAACGTCGCCGCCGCCGCCCGCGCGCTGCGCCTGCCCGAAGGCGCGGCATGAAACGCATCGCCGCTGGCATTCTGGCCCTGCTGCTTGCCGCACCGGCGCTGGCACAGCCGGCGAAAGCGCCCTCGCCCGCTCCGCCCGCCGCGCCCGCGGCGCAGCCGAAGCCGGCCAATACCGACGCCGCCTACGGCGCGTACGAGCGCGGCTATTATCTCACCGCCTTCAACGAGGCGACCAAGCGCGCGGCGCAGAACGACGCGGCGGCGATGACGCTGCTCGGCGAGCTTTACGCGCAAGGCCTCGGCGTCGGCCAGGACGACAAGAAAGCGGCCGATTGGTACAGGCTCGGCGCCGAACATGGCGATCCCAACGCCATGTTCAGCCTGGCGATGTTCAACATCGCGCGCCGCGGCGGGCTGTCCGACCGCGCTGCAGCGGTGAAGCTGCTGGAGCAGGCGGCCAAGTTCGGCCACATTCTCGCCGCCTACGATCTCGGCCTGCTCTACCTGCAAGGTCAGGATGTGACGCAGGACTTCGGCCGCGCCGCCGCGCTGTTCGGAAACGCCGCGCAGGCCGGCAGCCCCGAAGCGCAGTTCGCCCTCGCGACCCTGTACAAAGAGGGCCGCGGCGTGCCGCAAGACCCGAAGAAGGCGGCGAGCCTGCTCGCTCAGGCCTCGATCGGCGGCAATGTCGACGCCATGGTCGAGTTCGCCATCGCCCAATTCAACGGCACCGGCACAGCCAAGAACGAGACGTCCGCAGCGCAGATCTTTCTGAAGGCCGCCGAGCGCGGCAGCCCGATCGCGCAGAACCGGCTGGCCCGCATCCTGATGGCCGGCCGCGGCATGCCCGCCGACCCAATCCAGGCGATCAAATGGCACATCGTCGCCAAGGCGGGCGGCGCCGGCGATCCCGACCTCGACGTGTTCGCGTCCAAGCAGCCGCAGGCCGTGCGCGACGCGGCGCAGAAGGCGGCGCAGAAGTGGATGTCGACCCTGGTCGAGCCGCGGTCTTGACGGCAACGCCGGGGGTAGGGTTCGTCGCTCAATCGTGCTAAGCGCCCCCACCCGGCCGCGCTTTGCGCGTCCACCCTCCCCCTTCGGCTGAGGGATTAAGAAGAATTTGCTCATGGCCTATTCCGCACTGCTCAACGTGATGATTGCCGCCGCCCGCAAGGCGGGGCGCGCGCTCAAGCGCGATTTCGGCGAGATCGAGAAGCTCCAGGTCTCGATGAAGGGACCCGCCAACTTCGTCTCCGCCGCCGACCGGCGGGCGGAAGAGACGCTGTATAACGAGCTCGCCAAGGCGCGGCCGGGCTACGGCTTCCTCGGCGAGGAAGGCGGCGTGCGCGAGGGCGCCGACAAGACGCACACGTGGATCGTCGACCCGCTCGACGGCACCACCAACTTCCTGCACGGCATTCCGCAGTTCGCCATCTCGATCGGGCTCGAGCGCGAGGGCACGGTCGTCGCCGGCGTCATCTACAATCCGGCGATCGAGGACCTGTTCGTCGCCGAGCGCGGCAAGGGCGCGTTCTTGAACGACCAGCGTATCCGCGTCGCCGCGCGCAAGCGGCTGGCCGACGCTGTGATCGCCTGCGGGCTGCCGCATATCGGCCGCGGCAATATCGGGCTCGGCCAGCGCGAGACCGCCGCCGTGCAGGAGCAGGTCGCGGGGCTGCGCCGCTTCGGCGCCGCCGCGCTCGACCTCGCCTGGGTCGCCGCCGGCCGCCTCGACGCCTACTGGGAGCGCGAGTTGAAGCCCTGGGACATGGCGGCGGGCATCCTGATGGTGCGCGAGGCCGGCGGCTTCGTCGCCGACTGCGACGGCGCCGACGAGATGCTGGCCAAGGGCCACATTGCCGCCGGCAACGAGACCATGCAGAAGGAACTGCTGCGGGTGCTCAAGGCGGTGTGAGTTGGGTTTGTGGCACGGCCCCGCAGTGGGCACTGCGGGCTCCCTCTCCCCTGCGGGGCGAGGGTTGGGGTGAGGGGGTTCTTGACCCTCGGGCTTTTTAACCCCTCACCCGACGCGCTTTCGCGCATCGACCTCTCCCCATGGGAGAGGTGAAGAAAAGAGCGACGCCGCCCCTCCTCATTTACCGACGCATTTTCAACTCAATCGGCGGTTTTACCGTTGGGCGCCCCGGCCCGACGCTATGGCCTTGTCGCGCGTCTGTGCCATTATCGATTCGCCGATCCGAGCGAGCATTCGTCGTCCATGGCCAAAAAAGACATCGACCCGCTGAAGCTCTCCTCCCCCCGCATCTTCCTATTCCGGATGCTGGTTTTCATCATTCTGGGCGGACTGGTCGCCTTCCTGCTGCACAAGCAGATCCAGGTCGCCTACATGGCCAATCCGGGGCTGAACACGCTGATCCTCGGCGTGCTGGCCATCGGCATCGTACTCGCCTTCCGCCAGGTGATCCGCCTCTACCCGGAGATTTCCTGGGTCAACAATTTCCGCCTAGCCGATCCCGGCCTCGCCGTCGAGCGGCCGCCGGTGCTGCTCGCGCCGATGGCCGCGATCCTCGGCTCCCGTGTCGGCCGCATGGCGATCTCGGCGCAGATGATGCGCGGCATCCTCGATTCCATCGCCACCCGCCTCGACGAGGCGCGCGACATCGGCCGCTACATGACCGGCCTGCTCGTGTTCCTCGGCCTGCTCGGCACGTTCTGGGGCCTGATCGAAACCGTGGGTTCGGTCGGCAACGTCATTCAGGGGCTCAAGACCGGCGGCGACGCCGGCACGATGTTCGACTCTCTGCGCGAAGGGCTCGCCGCGCCGCTCTCCGGCATGGGCATCTCGTTCTCGTCCTCGCTGTTCGGCCTCGCCGGCTCGCTGGTGCTGGGCTTCCTCGACCTGCAATCGAGCCAGGCGCAGAACCGCTTCTACACGGAACTCGAAGACTGGCTCTCGACCACCGTCTACGACCACGCGGCCGAGCCCGGCGCGGCCGGCGTCGCCGTCTCCGGCGAAATGAGCTCGGCGATCGAGCGCCTGCGCGCGGCGATCGACCAGACCGGCGGCGGCAAGGCCGCCTCGACCGCGATGGTCAATCTCGCCGAGGCGATCCAGGGCCTCGTGCACCACATGCGCAACGAGCAGCAGATGATCCGCGACTGGGTCGACGGCCAGGCCGAGCAGCAGCGCGAGATCAAGCGGCTGCTGGAGATCATGGTGCGGGAGAGCGTGAACCGGTGATCCGTTTCGTGGATGGCACTTGTCCATCCGCGGTCATGGCCGGGCTTGACCCGGCCATCCATGATGAGACTCCCCGAACGTGGGAGTTAGTAAGTCCGTCGTTCGGGCAACTCATCATGGATGCGCGGGTCATAAGGGCGGCTTACGCCCGTCTTCGACGGGCTATGCCCGCGCATGACGCCGAGAGATTGGCTGGGTTGGAGTAACAATGCCCCTTGCACGACGCCGCGGCGAAAGCGGCATGAATTACTGGCCGGGCTTCGTCGACGCGCTGTCGACGCTGATCCTCGGCATCATCTTCCTGCTCACCGTCTTCGTCGTGGTGCAGTTCTATCTGCAGCAGGAAGTCGCCGGCAAGGACACCGCGCTCACCAAGCTCAACGCGCAGATCGCCGAATTGACGAGCCTGCTGTCGCTGGAGAAGGCCGGGAAATCCGACCTCGAGAACCAGCTCGCGGCGCTGCGGGCGACGCTGACCACCACCGAGAGCGAGCGCGACAAGCTGAAAGCCGCCGCCGATTCCGCCGGCGCCGGCGCGGCATCGGCGCAGGGCCAGGTGGTGCAGCTCAACACCGCGCTCGAAGGCGAGAAGAAGATTTCCGCCGGCGCGCTGGCGCAGGTCGAGGCGCTGAACCAGCAGATCGCCGCGCTGCGCCGCCAGCTCGCCGCCATCGAGCAGGCCCTCGACGCCTCCGAGCAGAAGAACAAGGAATCGCAGAGCCGCATCACCGAGCTCGGCCAGCGGCTGAACGTCGCGCTGGCGCAGAAGGTGCAGGAGCTGACCAAGTACCGCTCCGACTTCTTCGGCAAGTTGCGCGAAATCCTCGGCAACCGGCCTGACGTGCGCATCGTCGGCGACCGTTTCGTGCTGCAATCCGAATTATTCTTCGACAGCAACAAGGCCGACCTGAAACCGGCGGCGACCGCCGAGCTCGACAAGATCGCGCCGCTCCTGACCGGACTCGAGCAGCAGATTCCGAAAGACATCCCGTGGGTGCTGCGCGTCGACGGCCACACCGACGTGCGCCCGATCACCGGCGGCCAGTTCAAGTCGAACTGGGACCTCTCGGCCGCGCGCGCCATCGCCGTGGTCAAGTATCTTGTCGGCAAGGGCGTCAATCCGCAGCGGCTGGTCGCCGCCGGCTTCGGCGAGTTCCAGCCGATCGACACCGGCACCACCGACGACGCCTATCGCCGCAACCGCCGTATCGAGTTCAAGCTGACGGAGCGGTGACTTTCATTCTCCGTATGGCCGGGCTTGTCCCGGCCAACCCGTCAAGGCGGGCAGCGACGGTGCCAATCAATCGGGATCACCAGGACAAACCCGGTGATGACAGGGTCAACTTAATGACCGTCTACGTCGATCAGGCGATCTGGCCGTTCCAGGGGCGCAAGTGGTGCCATCTCGTCGCCGACGACATCGACGAACTGCACCGCTTCGCGCGCGTGCTCGGCCTGCACCGCTCGTCCTATCAGGGCCCGCCGAAGACCGCCTCGCCGCATTACGACCTGACCTCCTACGAGCGGCGACGCGCGCTCGCCTGCGGCGCTGAAACCTGCGACCGCACCGCCGTGGTCATGATCGTGCGAAAATTGCGCCTCCAGGCGGCGCAAGGCGCGTGACATGACGGTGACGCTGCGCCCCTATACGCCGGCCGACGAGGACGCGGCGATCGAGCTGTGGCGACGCACCTGGGCGCATCATTTTCCGCACATCGATTTCAATGCGCGTGTCGCGTGGTGGCGCGAGCGCTGGCGGCAGGAGTTGGTTCCGGTCGCGCACGTCGTGCTGGCTGAGATCGGCGGGACTCTCGCCGGCTTCGTCACCGTCGACGACAAGACGCTCTATCTCGATCAGATCGTGGTCGCGCCGGAATTCTGGGGCACCGACGCCGCGCGCGTCTTGCTCGACGAGGCCAAACGCCTGTCGCCGCGCGGGCTCGACCTGCTGGTCAACAAGGACAACGCCCGCGCCATCCGCTTCTACGAGAAGCACGGCTTCGCCTATGCGGGCGAAGACAGGAACCCGGTGTCGGGCATTGCGGTGAACAGGATGAACTGGCGGCCCTAGGCTAGCGCGCCGCGGCGAGGCTCTCCGCCATCTTGGCGTCGAAGGCTTTGGAATCGACCTTGAGATAAGCGAGCTTCTCCTCGGCGATCACCACCGCTTCGGCGACGCCCGGCACCTGGCGCAGCCGCGCCGCGAGCGTCGAGGCGTCGGCGCCCTCGCCGATCGGCACCAGCCGCGTGGTCAGGTAGCTCGGCTGCTTCATGGTCGCGGCGGCGAGCAGCCAGGCGAGCGCCATCGCCGCCGTCAGCGCGAACACGGCCGTCGAGCCGCCGTGCTGGTTGGCCCAGCCGCCGACTACACCGCCGGTGAAGATGCCGAGGAATTGCAGGCTCGAATAAAGCCCCATCGCCGTGCCCTTGGCGTCGGGCGGCGCGACCTTGGTGATCAGCGACGGCAGGCTCGCTTCCATCACGTTGAAGCCGGAGAAGAATACGGTGAGCGCCGCGAGTAGCACGTAGAGATTGCCGGCGCCGGCGTAGAGCATCGCCTGGCTGACGGCGAGCGCGGCGACGGAGGCGACGAACACGGCCTTCATGCGGCGGTATTTCTCGGCGACGATGATGGCCGGCACCAGCACGACAATCGAGACGGCGAGCACGGGCAGGTAGACCATCCAGTCGTTATGGTTCGACAAGCCGAGCGTGGCGCGCAGCAAGCCCGGCACGACGAGGAAGCTTGCGGTGAGCATCGCGTGCAGCGCGAAGATGCCGAAGTTGAGCCGCAGCAATTCGCCGTTGCGCAGCACCGCGCCGATCAGGCCCGGCACCGTCTCGGCGTCGCGGTGCACGCGCAACGCGGGCGGCCGTGGCACGAGGAACTCGGTGATGGCGATGCCGGCGAGCGCCAGCACGGCCATTAGCCAGAAGATGCCGGCGACGCCGATCAGCGCCGCGAGGATCGGCCCCGCGACCAGCGCGATCATGAACGAGGCGCCGATGGTGATGCCGACGGTGGCCAGCGCCTTGGTGCGGTTCTCCTCGCTGGTCAGGTCGGCGACCAGCGCCAGGATGACCGAGCCGACCGCGCCGGCGCCTTGCAGCGCGCGGCCGACGATGACGCCGCCGATCGAGGTCGACATCGCCGCCACCGCGCTGCCGAGGCCGAACAGGACGAGGCCGGCGACGATCATCACCTTGCGGCCGACGCGGTCGGACATAAGGCCGAACGGGATCTGGAGGATCCCCTGCGTCAGGCCGTAAATGCCGAGCGCCTCGCCGACCAGATAGGGCGTCGCACCGGAGAGGCCGTCGGCATAGGCCGCGAATACCGGATAGATCATGAACAGGCCGAGCAGCCTGACGGAGAATACCGCCGCAAGCGATGCGGCCGCTCTAAATTCCTGACGATGCATGGCAATTTCGTAAGGCCGTGGATCAAGACCGGCCCGGCTCGACGCCCTTTGTGAAACGCGCCCCCTAGCGTCACCCTTAAGGCGGACAATGCCCCGGGGCTTTGCGCCCGGTCAATTCGGGGCACCTTGCCCGCATCGCCCGGCTCCTGTATAGACCGCGCAAATTCAGCCCAAATGAGGCGTCCTGAGGCGCCGGAACTTGCCAGCGACTGGACGCGAAACCCATGAAAACCGACATCCACCCCAACTATCACACCGTCAAGGTCGTCATGACCGACGGGTCCGAGTTCGAAACCCGCACCACCTGGGGCAAGCCGGGCGACACCCTGCACCTCGACATCGACCCGAAGTCTCACCCGGCCTGGACCGGCGGCCAGCAGCAGATCATGGACCGCGGCGGCCGCGTGTCGCGGTTCCAGAAGAAGTTCTCGGGTTTCCTCGACAAGGCCGCGAAGAAGTAAGCGCAGGCCTTAACCGATACGAAAAAGCCCCGGCCTTGCGCCGGGGCTTTTGCGTTTCAGCGCGTGCGAGCGGCGTTACGCCTGCTCGGACTCGAAGGCGGCCTTGAGCAGGCCGAGCTGGTGCTCGACCGGATTGATCGACGGCGAGGCCGTCTCGGTGATGCGGTTGTGGATCGTCGCGTCGAGCCGGCGCACCTGGTTCTGCAGCGCGACCGAGCGGTCGATCAGCGCCTTCAGCGGCTCCGGCAGCAGCGCGAGATTGTTGGCGTCGTGCGTGTCGGCCGACGACAGCTTGACCTTGTTCTTTTCCTTGTTCGCCTGGGCGAGCGACATCTCGCCCTCCTTCACCGCGCGATGCAGCAGCAGCCACGAGGCGAGCTGCATCAGCCGCGTCGTCAGGCGCATGCTCTCGGTCGCGTAAGCGAGCGCGGCGGAGCGGGCGAGCTTCTTGGATTCCTGGCGTCCGGGGCCGTCGAGATAGGTCGCGGTCTCCTCGACCAGCGCCATGCCGGTGCGGAACAGGTCGGCGAAAGCCTGGCTGTTGGCGAGCCGCTCACCGAAGGACACCGGCAGGTTGTCGCTCAACAAGGACTTCTCGGACATGACGCTGACGCCTCGACTACGCGGACAGAGCCAACCGGCCCGTTAACGATTGGGTAAGCATGGCGCGCCACGGCCCGCTCGTCCAGACGGAACGCCTTTAAAGCTTACGGGATGGTTGCCGCGATCGGCGAAAGACGGCCTTATCCCCTGGCTTGCCCCAAAACGGGACAAAAAAGAGCCGCCGTTGCCGGCGGCTCGAAGGTGATAACAGGGAGGCGTCAAACAGAGTGGACAGGAGCCACTCAATGTCCATGAAGATGGACAATGCCAGTAATGATCCCGAAAGCTTAATCGGACCTTAAAATTCGCGGCGAAGGTATTTTAAATTTCGTGCACGAGGCACGCCTTAGCGCTTGAAGAATTGATCGGCGGCGGCGCGCGTCGCCCGCTTGTTAACCATATCGGTCTCGAGGCGCGCGATCTCCTCCTTCATCAGCGCGACGCGCGCCGACAATTCCTCGACCGAAAGCAGGGTCAGGTCCTGGCCGATCTCGTGTGCGACCTTCTTCTTCGGCCTGTCGTCCTCGTCCATCGCCGGCATCCTTGGAACCTCCGTTTTCGGACCAAATCTAGAGCCGGCGCCGCGGGTTGTCACACCGCCGCCACCCGCCTAAACAGGGCCGCAAAGGCCCGCCGCCGAGGTTCCAGAGTGAGGTTTTCATGAGCACGCTCCCGACCCGCATGACCGCCATCGGCATCAAGACGCCCGGCGGGCCGGAGGCGCTGGCGCCGGAGGAGCGGCCGGTTCCCACGCCCGGCGAAGGCGAACTCTTGATCCGCGTGCGCGCCGCCGGCGTGAACCGCCCCGACGTCATGCAGCGCAAGGGCCTCTACCCGCCGCCGAAGGGCGCGCCGGACATTCCGGGTCTCGAGATCGCCGGCGAGATCGCTGCCTGCGGCCCTGCGATCAAGCGCTGGAAGGAAGGCGACCGCGTCATGGCGCTGGTCGTCGGCGGCGGCTATGCCGAGTACTGCCTCGCCTACGCGCTGCACACGCTGCCCGTCTCGACGCTGCCGGTGATCGACGCGGCCGCGGTGCCGGAGACGACCTTCACCGTCTGGCACAATGTGTTCGAGCGCGGCGGGTTGAAGGACGGCGAAACACTGCTCGTGCACGGCGGCTCGTCCGGCATCGGCACCACCGCGATCCAGCTTGCCAAGGCGTTCGGCGCGAAAGTCTTCGTCACCGCGGGCTCCGAGGAGAAATGCGAGGCCTGCCGCAAGCTCGGCGCCGATCTCGCGGTCAACTACAAAACCGGGGACTTCGTCGCCGCGGTGAAGGACGCCACCGGCGGCAAGGGCGCCGACGTCATCCTCGACATGGTCGGCGGCGACTACATCGAGCGCAATTACGAGGCGGCGTCGGTCGAGGGGCGCATCGTGCAGATCGCGTTCCAGGGCTCGCCGAAGGCGACCGTCGATTTCCGCCGCATCATGCTCAAGCGGCTGCACCACACCGGCTCGACGCTGCGCGCCCGCTCGGTCGCCGACAAGGGCGCCATTGCCCGCGCCGTCGAGGAGAAGGTGCTGCCGCTGCTCGCGTCCGGGAAGGTCAAGCCGATCCTGTTCAAGACTTTCCCTCTGCGCGAGGCGGCCGCCGCGCATGCGCTGATGGAATCGAGCGCCCATATCGGCAAGATCGTGCTGACGGTCTGATTATGGCGGCCGCGGGAGGGCCGGAAACGCTCGCCCCCGGGCCGCGAAATGGGCACAATGTCGGACGAAAAGGCGGGCAAGGCGGGGCTTGTTGACTGACATCAACCGACGGCGGAGCCTCAAGAGACGGGCAGAATCGCCGCCGCGGCCGGGGGACTTGGGTTTGGTTAATCGGCGGATTGTGACGGCCTTGGCCGGCCTGATCGTGCTTGCGGCAGCGGCTCTCGCCGCGCCGGAGGCGCTGGCCGTGGAGGCTGTGAACGTCCGCCTCGACGCCCCGGCCATCGACCTCACCGCCGCGACCGACGTCCAGCACACCGAGGCCGACCGCATCCAGGTCTCGACCGCGCCCGGCCCCGACGGCATCGTCCGCCGCATCGAGGTCCGCGCCCGCGAGCACAACAACAACTGGGCCGTGTTCGCGCTGACCAACAACAGCGACGAGCAGATCGACCGGTTGATCGTCGTGCCGCATTATCGCATGTCCGGCTCCGGCCTGATCTGGCCCGACCTCGGCCTCTCCCGCGTCGCCTCGATCACGCCGTCGACCGGCGACCGTCCGGTGCGGCAAACGAGCACGACGGCGGACATTTTCCGCGTCACGCTCGATCCCGGCACGGTCATCACCTTCGTCGCCGAATTGCGCAGCAACAGCCTGCCGCAGATCTATCTGTGGGAGCCGGACGCTTACAAAGACAAGGTCAACTCGTTCACGCTCTACTACGGCATCGTCATCGGCATCGCCGGCCTGCTCGCGCTCTTCCTCACCATCCTGTTCGTGGTGAAGGGCTCGATGATGTTCCCGGCCGCCGCGGCGCTCGGCTGGGCGGTGCTGATCTATATCGGCATCGACTTCGGCTTCTGGGGCAAGGTGTTCGACATGACCGCCGGCGCCGAGCGCGTCTGGCGCGCCTGCGGCGAGGCGATCCTGTCGGCGACCTTGCTGGTGTTCCTGTTCGCTTACCTGAACCTGTCGCGCTGGCACGTGCGCTATGCGCACATCACCATCGCCTGGCTCGCCGCGCTCGCGGCGTTGATCGCCGTCGCGGTGTTCGATCCGGCCATCGCATCGGGCATCGCGCGGCTGTCGCTGGCGCTGATCGCGGTCGCGGGGCTGGCGCTGGTGATCTATCTCTCCACGCACGGCTTCGACCGCGCCGTGCTGCTAATCCCGACGTGGCTGCTGCTCGTCGTGTGGACCTTCGCCGCCGGGCTCTGCGTCACCGGCGTCGTCACCAACGACATCATCGGCCCGGCCCTGCTCGGCGGCCTCGTGCTCATCGTGATGCTGATCGGATTTACGGTGATGCAGCACGCCTTCGCCGGCGGCATCACGCACGGCATTGTCTCGGACGTCGAGCGCCGCGCGCTGGCGCTGACCGGGGCCGGCGACATGATCTGGGACTGGGACGTGTCCGGCGACAAGATCTACACCAGCCCGGAGACCGAGCACCTGCTGAGCTTCAAGCGCGGCACGCTCGAGGGCGCCGCCGCCGCCTGGCTCGACGTGCTGCACCCGCTCGACCGCGACCGCTTCCGCGCCGCGCTCGACAACGCGGTCGAACAGCGCCGCGGCCGGCTGCATCAGGACTTCCGCCTGCGGGCGTCGGACGGGCATTACGTGTGGCTGTCGCTGAAGGCGCGCCCGGTCGTCGGCTCCGACGGCGAGGTGGTGCGTCTCGTCGGCACGCTCACCGACGTGACGGATTTCAAGAACTCGGAAGAGCGGCTGCTGTTCGACGCGGTGCACGACAACCTCACCGGCCTGCCGAACCGCGAATTGTTCATCGACCGCATGGAGTCGACTTTCGCGTTTGCAAAGTCCGATCCGAACGTGAAGCCATCGGTCGTCGTCATCGACATCGACCGCTTCAAGCAGGTCAACGACTCGGTCGGCATGGCGGTCGGCGACTCGATCCTCCTGACCATCGCGCGACGGCTGTCGCGGCTCCTGAAGCCGCAGGACACGCTCGCCCGCCTCTCCGGCGACCAGTTCGCGCTGATCCTGATGTCGGAGCGGGAATCGACCCGCGTCGTCGGCTTCGCCGAGACCATGCGCCGCGCGCTGCGCGCGCCGATCGCCTTCAACGACCGCGAAATCTTCCTCACCGCCTCGATCGGGCTGGCGCTGCCCGATCACCAATCGATGCGGCCGGAGGAGGTCTTGAAGGACGCCGAGCTCGCGATGTATCACGCCAAGCGCATCGGCGGCGACCGCATCGAGATCTTCAAGCCGGCCATGCGCTCGCGCAAGACCGACCGGCTCACCATCGAATCCGAACTGCGCCGCGCCATCGAGCGCGAGGAGATCAAGGTGCTGTACCAGCCGATCATCCGGCTGGAGGACCGCGCCATCGCCGGCTTCGAGGCGCTGGCGCGGTGGGAACATCCCAAGCTCGGCCGCCTGTCGCCCGTCGAGTTCATCTCCATCGCCGAGGAGATCGGCCTCATCGTCGACCTCGGCCTGTTCGTGCTCGACCGCACCGCGCGCCAGCTCGCGACCTGGCAGGCGGAGGCGAGCCGCTCGCAGGAACCGCTGTTCGCCAGTGTCAACGTCTCCTCGCGTCAGCTTCTCCGCCACGACCTGATCCAGGACCTGCGCGGCGTGCTCGGCCGCACCTCGCTGGCGCGCGGCTCGCTGAAGCTCGAGATCACTGAATCCCTGGTGATGGACAATCCCGAGCACGCGGCGCAGATGCTCACCCGCATCAAGGAGCTCGGCGCCGGCCTGTCGCTCGACGACTTCGGCACCGGACATTCCTCGCTCGCCTACCTGCAGCGCTTCCCGTTCGACACGATCAAGATCGACCAGTCCTTCGTGCGCACCACCGCGCGTGGCACGCGGCCGGTGATCCTGCGCTCGATCATCGCGCTGGCGCACGATCTCGGCATGGACGTCGTCGCCGAGGGCGCGGAGACGGATTCCGACGCGGTCGAGCTCTACCATCTCGGCTGCGAATACGCGCAGGGCTTCCATTTCGGCGAGCCGATGAGCGCCGATGCGGCGCGCGACCTGCTGCTCTCGGGCCTGCGCGAGCAGGGCGATCCGCCGCGCAAGCGCAGCGCCCAGTAGAATTGCTAATCGAT